>CBIGPO010000025.1:0-62080 GCA_966191635.1 uncultured Luteibacter sp. | reverse complement strand
ACAGGAGTCGCGTCGAAAACCCCCAGTCGAAGCCCGACCCGGCCCGTAGGGCAATTAAGTAAACGGCCGCGTTGGGCGGCCCTTCCAAAGCGGGTCGCCGCAGTCGTGGCCCCGAGGGTGGCACCCGCCGGCTCTTGCGACGCAACGTGAGCCAAGCAAAACGCGAGGCCGAAGGCGAGCCCGCCCCAGGAAATGCGCGAAGAGCCTTTCTATTGCGGGGGCTGGCGCTGTACGACCCAGTCGCGCGCGAAATCCCTCAATTGCGGGAAGAACCTCTCAAAGGTGCCACGAAGCATGGTGTCCTCCGACAACAGCAACGGCATGGCATCGGCCACCGGATTGGCGCGCGACAGGCGCTGGGAAATGCCACGCAAGGCCTTGCCGATCGCCTCGGGCTGGAGGTAGCCGGCGGGCAGGTCGTTGGCGTCCATGTAACCGAGGAAGCGCTTGAGCGTGTCGGGGAGGATCGGCATCGCCGCGTGCATCTCGTCGCGCAAACCGGCCGAGAAATCCGCCAGGGGACGAGCAGACCAGTTGGCGAAATCCCTTGCCAGGCAATGGTCGAACCACATGTCCAGCAGGATGCCCGCATAGCGGCGGAACGGAGCCGGCAGACGCTCACGAGCCGCGCGCACCTCATCGTGGCTGTCGGTGAAGACATCGATGGCCCGGTGAAGGTAGATGCCGTCGCGGACCCGGGCTGGCAAGGCGAGGTCCGGCGTACCACGAACGAAGTCGCCCATCACGCCACCCAGCCGCAGGGCCGCGTCGTCGCCCGCCAGCATGGCGTGGGCCAGGATGTTCACGGGCCGGGTATCATGAAGGGCATGAGCGAACATCTATCTGAAGCGCCGGAGCACTTTCCGGACGAGACCGCCAGCTTCGCGCTCGCGGGCCCCGCGGGCAAGCTGGAATGCGAAGCCCACGCCGCCGCCCCTGATGTTGCCCGTAACGCCATCGCCGTCATCTGCCATCCGCTGTCGACCGACGGCGGCAGCATGCGCAACAAGGTGGTGACGATGATCGAACGCTCGCTTCGCGAAACCGGCGTCGACACGGTGATCTTCAACTTTCGCAGCGTGGGCGGATCCGAGGGCGAGTTCGACAGTGGTAATGGCGAAAGCGACGATCTCGCCGCCGTGGTCGCCTGGGCCCGCAAAATGCGGCCCGACGCGGCACTGTGGCTCGCCGGATTCTCGTTCGGCAGTTACGTGACGCTGCGCAACGCCGTGAGCCTCCGCGCCGACGCACTCATCAGCATCGCCCCACCCGCCGCGGGTCGCGGTTGGGACTTCGGTCCGCTGGAGCTACCCACCTGCCCGTGGCTGGTGGTGATGGGTGACGCCGACGAGATCGTCGAGCCCAAGGCTGTCTACGACTGGATCGAGAGCCTGCCGGAAGATCGGCGACCGCAGCTGGTCCGGATGGAAGACACCAGCCATTTCTTCCATCGCCGCCTGATGGACCTGCGCGGTGCGATCAAGAACGCCGTGAAGGGGTGGCTGCCGGGACCGCGCGCCACATGAACTGTACGGAATCGACACCCGGCGAGCGCTACCGGGACGGCATCGCAGGCCACCGTTGGGAATCCGATCCCGCGCAGTTGCCCGTCATCGCGGAATTCGACCGCCTCCACGCCGCGCTCTGCGCGCCGGAACCCGCTGCCGGTGGCCTTTTCGGGCGCCTGCGCAACATCCTCGGCAACGAGCCACGCAAGACCGTGCGCGGCCTCTACCTGTGGGGCAGCGTCGGTCGTGGCAAGACCTTCCTGATGGACCTGTTCGTATCCAGCCTCGCACCGGGGCTGGCATTGCGTCGCCACTTCCATCGCTTCATGCTCGAGGTTCACGCCATGATGCGCGAGCTCGGCGAACGGCAGAACCCGCTCGACGAAGTGGCCGAACGCCTCGCCGCAAAGTGCCGCGTGCTGTGCCTGGACGAGTTCCTGGTTTCCGACATCGGCGACGCGATGATCCTCGCCGGCCTGCTCGATGGCCTGTTCGCGCGCGGCGTGACCCTGGTCACCACGTCCAACACGCCGCCGTCCGGGCTGTACAAGGACGGCCTGCAACGTGCCCGCTTCCTGCCGGCGATTGCCGCGATCGAAGCGCAGTGCGTAGTGCACGAAATGATCTCGCCCCGCGACTGGCGCCTGCGCGCATTGAGTCAGGCCTCGGTATACATGGTGCCCCCGGGTGCGGAAGCCGAGCGCTCGCTTGCCCGCATCTTCACCGGCCAGGCCCAGGGCGAGGCCGTGGATGGCGGCTCGATCATGCTGAACAATCGCGAGATTCCTGTGCGCAAGCGCGCCGAGAACATCGCCTGGTTCGACTTCGCCGCCCTGTGCGAAGGACCACGTGCCGTCGCCGATTACATCGCGCTGGCACGGACGTATCCCGCCGTCATCGTCTCCAACGTGCCGCAGTTCACCGTCTACTCCGAGAATGAGGCCAAACGGTTCGTGCTGCTGGTGGACGAGTTCTACGATCGTCACGTCAAGCTTGTGCTTTCCGCCGCCGCGCCGATCACCGACCTGTACGATGGCAACAAGGTTCGCGCCGAGTTCGGACGCACCGAATCTCGTCTCATCGAGATGCAGAGTGAGGACTACCTTGGCCGTGACCATAAACCCTGATTCGGCGCGGACGCGGACGGCTGTTCGCTCGCGGTGCGCCACCTTCATGCTTTACGGGCGGGTCTCCCGCGCCACCTGACGAGGACAGCCATGGAACATTGCGAACTGGTTCCCGGTCGCGGCATCCGCCGCGACACCACCGATATCTTCTTCGGCATGCCACGCAAGAAACTTCGCGACGCGCTCGGCTGGAAGGCCGGCGGCGAAAATATGTGGGACGACGAAGACGAATACAGCACGCCCGCCGGCGACGACTGGATCCGTCTGCGCTTCCTCGACGACAAGCTGTGCGACATCGAAGTCATGGGCGGCACCCTCGTCCATGAAGGCATTGAACTGGTTGCCACCAGCCTGCCTGAGCTGCGTGCGGCCCTGAAGAAAGCCGGCATGGCGCTGGAGAAAACCCAGTGGCTGTCCGAAGGACACGACTGCGTCGACTTGCAGATCGTCGTCGCGTCGAAGGATGACACCGGTGACGTCGGCGAGGAAATCGAATGGGTCATCACCAGCGCCGACTTCCGCGTCGAATGACACACAGGGCTGCCACCGTCGCCAGGCCACTGCGCCTCGCGGCGGTTGCCCTGTTCCTGCTGCTACTGGCGGGTTGCGCCACCACGCCTGCGGTCGCGCCGCAACGCAGCGCGCTCGCGCACTGGACACCGTCGCCGAACTTCAACGTGCGCAAGGCGCAGTTGATCGTGCTGCACCACACGTCCATCGGTGATCCCGCGGCAGCGCTGCGCGTGCTCAGTACACGCAACAGCGAAGGTCCTGTCAGCGCGCATTACCTGGTCGAAGCGGACGGTCGCATCGACCAGCTCGTGGATGACAATGCACGCGCCTGGCACGCCGGCGCCTCGCGCTGGGCTGGAATGACCGACATCAATTCCTCATCCATCGGCATCGAGATCGACAACGATGGCAACTCGCCGTTCACCCAACCGCAGATCCAGGCACTGGTGAACCTGCTGGCCGACCTCACTTCGCGACTGGGCATTCCGCGCGAAGCGGTCGTCGGTCATGGCGATATCGCACCGGGACGCAAGAATGATCCCAGCGTGCAGTTCCCCTGGGCCACGCTGGCCCGTTACGGATTCGGCCTGTGGCCTGACGCGGTGCTTATTCCCGCACCACCCACCTTCGACAGCCTCGCGGCGATGCGCCTGGTGGGTTACGACGTGAGCAATCCGCGCAATGCGATCATCGCTTTCCACCGGCATTACCGCGCGATGGAAACCGATACGCTCGACGCCACCGACGCGGCGATCCTTTACTCACTGCAACGCAAGCTGATGGCGCCGCATCCGTAGCTGCCGACCGGGCTCGCCCGATCAGCCGTATCGATCAGTAGTCGAACGATGCGAACGCGGCGATCGTCCGTTCGACCGCGGCATCGTCGATATCCAGATGCGTCACCAGCCGGATCGACGGCAGGTAGCCGATGCTCAGGCGTACGCCGGCTTTCGCCATGTGTGCAGCGAGGTCCTTGAGGCGTGCTGCCGGCACATCGAGGAACACCATGTTGGTGTGACAGGCCGTGACGTTGGGGCCCTCAATACGACGCAGGCCGTCAGCGAGTCGGCTCGCACGCGCATGATCGTCAGCAAGCCGCTCCACGTGATGATCCAGCGCATGCATCGCCGCGGCGGCAAGCATGCCGGCCTGGCGCCAGCCACCGCCGGCGACCTTCTTCCAGCGCCGTGCGCGTTCGATGAGTGCGGCGTCGCCGAGCAAGACCGAGCCCACCGGCGCACCCAGTCCTTTCGAGAGGCAGACCGAGACGCTGTCGAAACCCGCAGCGACCTCGCGCGCCGGCCGGCCATAGGCGATGGCAGCGTTGTAGATACGGGCACCGTCGAGGTGCAGACCCAGGCCACGACGGGTCGCCAGGTCCCGGGCCCGGGCCATGTAGCCGAATTCCAGCGTGCGCCCGTGCCAGGTGTTCTCCAGCGCGAGCAGCCGTGACCGGGCGAAGTGCGGATCGACCGGCTTGATCGCGGCCTCCACCTTGTCCAGTGGCAGGCTGCCGTCGGCATCCTGCGGAATCGGCTGCGGCTGGATGGAGCCGAGTACGGCGGCGCCGCCCCCTTCGAAGCGATAGGTGTGCGCATCCGCGCCGACGATGTACTCGTCGCCGCGCTCGCAATGACTCATCAGGGCGATCAGGTTGCTTTGCGTGCCCGTGGGTACGAACAACGCAGCGGCGAAACCCAGCTCGCCGGCGAGGCGCTCCTGCAGCGCGTTGACCGTGGGATCTTCACCGTAGACATCGTCACCGACCGGGGCGCGCAGCATTGCTTCGCGCATGGCGTCGGTGGGCCGGGTGACGGTGTCGCTGCGCAGGTCGATCGTTTCCATGGGGGCATGTCGTTGGGGGACCAGCACCGGATAGTACGCCAGGCAATGTGGGAACCGGCTATGCCGGCGATGGGGTTGCAGCTACGCCGCTCCGTTGGCTTTTCGCCGCTGAAGCGGCTCCCACATTGCCCGATTCGCCGCTGAAGGGCTCCCACACTTCACGAATCCTCAGCCCCGACTACGGCATGCTTGGCGTCATGATCACTATCGTCA
The DNA here is from genome assembly GCA_966191635.1 of uncultured Luteibacter sp. Taxonomy (GTDB): domain Bacteria; phylum Pseudomonadota; class Gammaproteobacteria; order Xanthomonadales; family Rhodanobacteraceae; genus Luteibacter. The sequence goes on along the minus strand of CBIGPO010000025.1, from coordinate 56,874 downwards.
TGGGCGTTTCAGGCAGTGGCAAGAGCACAATCGGCGAAGGCCTGGCGGCCCGGCTGGGACAGCCCTTCATCGACGGCGATAGCCTGCATCCCGCGGCCAACCGCGAAAAGATGGCGCACGGTATTCCACTGGATGACACGGACCGCCAGCCCTGGCTGGAAGCGATCGTGGCGGAGATGGATCGTCACCGTGAGCGTGGCGAGTCGCTGGTGCTGGCGTGTTCGGCACTGAAGCGGCGTTACCGCGATTTTTTGCGTGGTGGCCATGACGATGTGCGCTTCGTCTATCTCCATGCGTCGCGCGAATTGCTGGCCGAGAGGCTCGGGCATCGAAGTGGGCATTTCTTCGACCCCCAACTCCTCGACAGCCAGCTGGCGACGCTCGAGGAGCCGTCGACGGACGAGGCATTGCGCGTGAATGTAGGCCAAGCACCGGCCGAGGCCATCGAGTGCATCATCCGGACGGATTGCCCGACCCCTTACGGTCGGTAATGGCTTGGCGATCTACCGAGCACACGGCGGAACATCGTCGAGAAACTCGTCGGGCTTTCGTAGCCAAGATCCAGGGCAACAGTGGTCACCGCTTCACCGGCGGCAAGCCGCGGCAAGGCCACGAGCAGGCAGGCCTGTTGCCGCCATTGCGCGAAGCTCGTGCCGGTTTCACGACGGAACAACCGGGTGAAACGACGCCGATGCATGCCGAGGTCGGCGGCCCAGTCGTCGATGGTCTCGCTCATGCGCGGCTGCTCGAGGAACGCGGCGCAACGTGCGGCCAGTGGCGCGTACGTGGGCAAGGGTAATGCCAGTGGGATCGTCGGCGCACGGGCAATTTCCTCGACCACCAGGGACATCAACAGGCCGTCGCGTCCGTCCTGATCGTATTCACGGGGTACGTCCACCGCGGCGACCAGCAAGGCGCGCAGCAACGGTGTCACGGCGAGCACACGACAGTGGTCACCGAGCGCGTCGCTGGCCGTGCGCTCGATATAGACGCTGCGCGTACTCACCATGCCGACCATGCGCACCGAGTGTGGCGTGCCGCCGGGTATCCATACCGCGCGCTCCGGGGGTGCGATCCACGCGCCTTCCGGTGTCGTGACCGCCACCGTTCCGGATGCCGCGTAGAGCAGCTGTCCGCGCCGGTGCTGATGCGTGGCCAGTTCGAAGGACGTGGGGTACTCGTTGCCCCGCGACACCACCGGCCGGGCCACCGACTCGAAGGCCACGGGGTCGTACTTGGCGATCATTGTCCCGATCTCGAACGTGTGTGACCCATATCCTAGCGCGGGACGCGCGGAGACGTGGTTTCATAGGCTTCCCCGATCCCCCAGGACGACCCCATGCAAGCGCCAGCCAGCGTGACGGTGGATACACCGCGCGCGGATCCGACCGTTTTCGGTGTGATCTTTGCGATCAGCTTCTGCCATCTACTCAACGACATGATGCAATCGCTGCTGCCGGCGATTTATCCGGGCCTGAAAGAAGGCTTTCATCTCGACTTCGGCCAGATCGGCCTGATCACGCTGACCTACCAGATCACCGCGTCGATCCTGCAGCCGCTGGTTGGCCTGTACGCGGATCGCCGGCCGACGCCGCTGGCGCTGCCGGGCGGCACGCTGTTCTCGCTGGCGGGCCTGCTGGTGCTCTCGATCGCACACACCTATCCGATGCTGCTGGTCGGTGCATCGCTGCTTGGTATGGGCTCGTCGGTGTTCCACCCGGAATCCTCGCGAGTGGCGCGCATGGCGTCCGGTGGAAGGCACGGACTGGCGCAGTCGTTGTTCCAGGTCGGCGGCAATGCTGGCCAGGCGCTGGGCCCGCTTGCTGCCGCTGTGGTTGTCGTGCGCTGGGGCCAGTCGAGTCTGGCGTTCTTTGCGTTGCTGGCGTTGCTCTCCGGCGCCATCCTCTGGAACGTCGGCCAGTGGTATCGCCACCATGGCCTGCCGCGACTGAAGGCAAGCGCCGCGAAGCAGGCCGCCGTGACGCATACCAGCGCCGAGGCCAAGCGCGGTATCGCCGTGCTACTCGCGCTGATCTTCTCCAAGTACGTGTACCTGGCCAGCCTGACCAGTTACTTCACCTTCTACCTGATCCACCGCTTCAACGTGTCGGTAGAGAATGCACAGCTGCACCTGTTCGTATTCCTCGGCGCGGTGGCTGTGGGCACGATCCTCGGTGGCCCCGTAGGCGATCGATTCGGACGCAAGCGGGTGATCTGGTTCTCGATCCTCGGCACCCTGCCCTTCACCCTGTTGCTGCCGTATGCCAGCCTGTTCTGGACCGCGCCGCTGACCGTGGCAATTGGCCTGATCCTGGCTTCGGCGTTTCCCGCCATCGTGGTGTTTGCGCAGGAACTGGTGCCGGGCAAGGTCGGCATGATTTCCGGCCTGTTCTTCGGCTTTTCGTTCGGCATGGGCGGACTGGGTGCGGCCATCCTGGGTGAGCTCGCCGATCACATCGGAATCGAGGCGGTTTACCAGGTGTGTGCGTTCCTGCCGTTGATCGGGTTGCTGGCTGCTTTGTTGCCGGATACCAAGAAGAGCCGGTGAGGCATCGCCGCTGAAGCGGCTCCCACAGGGGGCAAGAGCATCGCCGATGAATCGGCTCCCACATTGGCCCTGCACCTGCAAAGGCCTTGCACCTGCACAAGCCCTGCACCTGCAAAGGCCCTGCATCTGCACAAGCCTTGCACCTGCAAAGGCCCTGCATCTGCACAGGCTTTGTGTGGGAGCCGCTTCAGCGGCGATGCTTTCACTTCGCGTCAGATCAACTGGGCGATCACGGCATCGACGCTGGTAACACCTTTCACCGAAGTCCCTTCGAAGTCGATCCAGCCTTCGTTGAAACCATCGAGCATCCGCATACGCGGAGTCGGGTTCTTCATGCCCTGGGCGACAAAGCGCGACTCCCACTCGGCACGCGGCACGATGCGGGCAGTCACGTCGCGCCCCAGCGCCTTGGCGAAGGCGGCGGCGATGTCGTTCGGGCTGGTCCGTTGCGGGCTTTCGAGCTCGACTACGCGGACGCCGGTGGACGTCTCGCCCAGCAGCTTCGCGGCCAGCTCACCGATGTCCTTCGTGGCGACCATGGGTACCTTACGATCGAGCGGGTAGAGGTAGCTGTCGATGACACCCGTGTCGCGCGCCGAGGCGACATCCCACTGGGCGTTCTCAAAGAACCAGCCGGCGCGGAGGAAGGTTACGGGCATGGGCAACTGGCCCAGTACCTGTTCCATCCGACCCAGTTGAGAGAGCAGGTTTTCTTCGGTGGCGTGAGCACCGACGGTCGACAGCACCACCACGCGATCCGGCCGCGCCGCAAGCAGCGCATCGCGGATGGAGGCAATGCTGCGATTGGATTCCGGATAGCCCGGCGACGGATCGAACAGCGGCGGCAACAGGATGAAGACGGCCTCGGTGCCTTCGAACGCGCGGGTCAGCGCCGGCGTGTCGTCGATCTCGGCGACGGCAAGCTCGGCGCCGCGCTCGGCGAAGGTCCTGCCCTTCGCGACATCGCGAACGACGGCGCGGAACGGCTTGCCTGCGGCGAACAGGGCATGGGCAAGGGCGGTACCGACCTGGCCGGTGACTCCCGTGATGGCGTACATGGTGTTTTCTCCTCGTTCTGATAGGGACGAGGAGAACGATAGGCCGGCGCCACTAATGACTGAAGCGACTTATTCGCAGGTCTTTAGTGACCTTTAATCACCTTACGCGAACTCCGCCCAGGCATCGCTGCCGGTCTTCTTCATTGCGGACTGGCCGAAGGTAAGGTCGTGAGCGGCCCGTTCCGCCGCTGAAGTGCGCGTCACCGGCCGGGTACCGCTATCGACGGTGAAGAACGCCACCTGGTCGCTAAGCGAATGAGCCTGGTCCTGCATCGACTTGGCTGCGGCGGCCGCCTCTTCCACCAGCGCGGCGTTCTCCTGGGTCACCTGGTCGATCTGGGCAATCGCCAGGTTGACCTGCTCTACGCCCGCCGACTGCTCGGCGCTGGCCGCCGCAATCTCGGCAACGATGTCGGTCACCTTTTTCACGCTGGCGACGATGTCGCGCAAGGCCACCGAGGACTGCTCGACCAGGGAAGCGCCAACCTCCACACGCTCGCCGCTTTCGGCGATGAGGCTCTTGATTTCACGCGACGCCGCGGCACTGGACTGGGCCAGTCGACGCACTTCCGCCGCCACGACCGCGAAGCCCCTGCCCTGTTCCCCTGCACGTGCCGCTTCCACGGCGGCATTGAGGGCGAGGAGGTTGGTCTGGAACGCGATCTCGTCGATCAGGCCGACGATGTCGCCGATGCGCCGACTGGAATCACCGATGGCACGCATCGCCTCCATGGCCTCGCCGACGACAGCGCCACCCTTCTCCGCTTCGCCACGCGCATGACGCGAGAGACGGTCGGCGGCTGTGGCGTTCTCCGCATTCTGTTTCACTGTGGCAGTCATCTCTTCCATCGATGCTGCGGTCTCTTCGAGACTGGATGCCTGCTCCTGTGTACGCTGGGAAAGGTCGTCGTTGCCGCGAGCGATCTCGGCGGACGTCGTAGAGACCACGTGCGCGCCTTCCTGTACTTCGGACACGATGGAAGACAGCGTGCCGCGCATGCGCTCGAGCGCGCCGAGCAGACTGGCCGACGCATACTCGCCGCCGTCGCTGCGCAGGTCCCCACCGGCGATGCGGCCGGCAATGTGCACGGCATCGCGCGGCTCGCCACCCACCGTGCTGCGAATGCTGCTCATCGAAAGCCAGACCACCAGCAACGCCAGCGCGGCAATGGCTCCGGACCTGAGCAGGTCCTTTTCGAGCTGAGTGCGGAACGCCGCGTCGATGTCATCGAAATAGGCACCCGAGATGAAATGCAGGTCCCAGGGCTTGTACCAGCTGGAGTAGCTGATCTTGTCTTTGAGTTCCTTGGTCTTCGGCATGATCTGCGTGTAGCGCGTCATGCCGTGACCTTCTTTCGTATCGGCCTCGAGCATGGCCACGTACTGGTGGAAACCGTTTCCGTCGACATCGTCACGGATGTTCTTGCCGATATCGGCAGAGCGCAGCGGATGCATGCGCATGGTCAGCGCCGAATCGAAGGCGAACACGTAACCCGTCTTGTTCGACCAGCGCATCGCCTGGATGTCGTCGAGCGCGGCGATGCGCGCTTCGAGATCGCTCGTCTCACCCTTGGCGGCGCGTGCGTGATAAGCGTCCGCAATCGCGATGGCGGCCGTCACGTGCTGCTCCAGCGTGTTGGCGAGTACCGCCATCTGCACACGACGGCTTTCGATGCCGGACATGACGGTCTGACCGATCAGGCCCAACACCACCACCGTCATGACCATCCAGACGCGCGTGTTCAGCGTCGTGCGGCCGAACCAGCTCTTCAATGCGGACATTTACCGTCACCCTGTTTGTACTACCCCGTGTATGCATTAACGGCCGGGGATCGCAAGGCTTTACGACCGTTTTGTGAACGAGGTGGCTGGGGGTGCTGGCCTGGTAAGAGCCGATTTATCGGCGACAGCTACGGAGCGCTCAAATGATGATCGCCCGACCCCACCACCGTATCGGCGCTCCCCGGCAACCCCACCACCGCCTCAGCCCCCACCGGCACGTGCACGTCCAGCTCCACCCGGCCGCTCACCTTGCGCCAGGCCACCGAGGCCTCCCCATAAGGCGTCATCACCGCCGCCGAGGCGTGGTCGAGCCATTCGGTCATCGCGGGCCGCACCTCGATGCGCTGCCAGCCGGGCGCCAGGGCGCGCAGGCCGGCCACATCGCCAAAGAGCCAATCGTCCACCGTGCCGAGGAAGTAATGGCCTCGCGAGCGCGAGGCCAGCTTCCAGTGTTCCCACAGGCTGGTCGCGCCGTTCTCGCGCCAGTAGCCCCAGCTCGGAAAGGTGATCTGCGTGGCGACGCGCCAGGCCTCGTCGGCGTGGCCGGTGGCGGTGAGTACGGGCAGGATGACCTTGGTGGCCAGGGCACCGGTGTCGAGGTGGTCACCGCGAGCTTTCGCGTCGGCTGCCACGCCAGCCGCCACACGATCGCGCAGGTCGTCGGGCACCAGGCCGAAGGCGAGCGCGAGCAGGTTGTGCGCCTGTCGGTAGCCCTGGTCGCCGTCGCCTCGGTAGCGGCCTGCCATGCGGTCCAGGAAGCGCGCGTTGAAGGCGTCGCGCACGGCGTTCGCCTGGGTGTCGACGCCGGCCGCTCGCGTCGTGTCGCCGAGCAGGCGAAGCATGTCTGCGGTCACGCGCTGCATGCGATACAGATACGCCGTGGCAGCGACACGTTTGTCCTCGGGCGCATTCTCGCCGCCCGGATCGGTTTCCGGACTCACCCAGTCGCCCAGTTCGGTATCGGCGATGCCGCCGGGAGAACGCGCGTTCTCCATCGCCACATAACGCGCGATGCCGTCGATGTGTTCTTCAATCGGACGACGGTCAGCGGTGTTCATCCATAGCGACCAGGGAACCAGCACATAGGCTGCATGCCAGGTCGGTGCGCGGACTTTTCCCCAACCCGGATTGGGTGCGATCAGCAGTGGCGCACCGTCTTCGCCGCGCGTGTCGGCGATATCGCGCACCCACTTTGCCAGCAAGCGACCGGCGTCCACGTTGCGCAGGAACATGTCCGCTCCGAGCATGCCGTCACCGGTCCAACCGTTCTTTTCATACATCGGCGTGTCGGTCGGAATGCCGTGCAGGTTGTTGAGCATGGTGTCGACAGCGGCGTGATGGATCCAGTCGAGCAGCGGATTGGCACTGTCGAAGCGACCAGTCACGGCAACGTCGGTGTGGACGACCTGTGCCGTGACGGCGTCGAGCGCGGGCTTGCCGCCCGGCCAGCCTTCCACCTGCACGTAGCGAAACCCCTTATACGAAAACCGTGGATGCCAACGTTCGTGCCCACCGGCGAGCGTCAGTCGATCGGTCTGGAAACCCGCCTTGAAATAATGGTGTTCGTCGCGAGCATCCACCGTGCCGTCCGGCAAGAGTTTCTCGCCGTAATGCGCCGTGATGGTCGTGCCCGTCGGGCCTGTCGCATCGAAGGTTGCCCAGCCCGCGATGACGCGCGCGAACGTAAAAACGAAGACACCGGGCTTAGGCTCGGTCACCGAGGTGGCATGCAGCGTGCCGAGCACGCGGATCGGTTGTTCGGTCTGTGCAACGAGCTTGCCCTGCGGGGCGGGAAGCACGGCAGCCGGCGTCCATGTGACTGGCGTTGCGTCACGGGCATCGTAGGTTTCGCCACCGTAGAGATCGTCGAGGCGTGTGGGGCCATCGGCTACCTGCCAGCTGCTGTCGCTGACGATGTCCTGCACGTGTCCGTCGGCGTAACGAACACGCAGCAGGGCACGCAAGCGCGGCTGTCCGTGCCATGGCGCACGCTCCCAATGCCAGGCGTTCGGATTGGTCATGCCGTAGAAGCCACGGCCGAGCTCGGCGCCGAGGGTGTGTTCGCCTGGCGTCAGCGAGACGTCGGTGGCGACTACTTCCACACGCTTGTCGTAGTCGGTGAAGCCGGGTGACAGTACCGCGTCGCTCACGGGCCGCCCGTCGACGGACAGGTCGGCGTAGCCACCCGCCGCCACGTAAAGCGTCGCGCGCCCGGCGTGTGCATCGACGTGGAACGTCTTGCGTAGCAGGGGTGCGGGGAAGCTTGCCGCGTCGGCCTTGCCGATCCATTGCGCGCCACGCCAGCCGGTTTCGTCGAGCGCGGTGTCGAAGTGCGATCCGGTGCTGCCGTCACCATTCGAAGTATGGACGTCCGCGCGCCATTCGTAGCGTTGGCCTGGCTGCAGAGCCGGTCCTGCGTAGTCGATATCGAACGAACGCGACGAATGCACCTCGCCGGTGTCCCATACCGGTTTGCCATCATGGGTTACGACGATGCGGTAGCTGGTTTGTTGTGTGCCGTTGGTGTTGCTGTCGATGAGCCAGGAGAAGCGCGGGGTGGTGGCGTCGACGTAGGTGGGGGTGTCGGTGCGTTCGACGCGGGGGGTGTGAATGGTGATGGCGCCGCTAGCACCCATCGCCACTGAAGCGGCTCCCACAGAAGAACCCATTGCCGCGGAGGCGGCTCCCACAAGGGCGGTGAGGATGAGGGTGTGGATGCGCGGCAAGGCCAGGACCTGTCGGAGGTGAAACGTCCGAGCATAACCGGCAGAAAGTCGCTGCGGTGGTTGCCGCATACATCCATCTAACATACGAAGGTTTATCCCTTCCGGACCTCGAAACTCCGGAGCCAACGTCAATGAAGACCGTCCTCGCCGGTATCGCCCTCACCCTCGCCGTGGCATCTGGCGCCACGTCCGCCATGCAACTGGACAGCCTGAAAGGTCTGGCCGGCGGATCGTCCAGCTCACTCACCTCCGGCAGCATGGGCAATGCGGCCGGTATCCTGCAGTACTGCGTCACCAACAACTACCTTGGCGGCGAGAGCGGCGCCTCGGGCGTCAAGGACCAGCTGCTCGGCAAGCTCGGTGGCAAGTCCTCCTCGACCGCCCCCGCTCCCACGCAGGACGCGGGCTATCTCGACGGTGCCAAGGGTCTGCTCAAGTCCAAGGACGGTAAGACCCTGGATCTCGGCGGCGCCGCTGGCTCGGACAGCTCGCCTATGGGCGACATGAAAGCCAAGATCACGAAAAAGGCCTGCGACGCCGTGCTCAAGCAGGGCAAGGGCATGCTCGGCGGCATGGGCAAATGATGTGAGGTGAGGAATCGCCGCTGAAGCGGCTCCCACACAGGGCCGGGCTATGGCTCCTTGTGGGAGTCGCTTCAGCGGCAATCTTCACAAAACCATCATGCGCGAAGTCGTCAAAACCGCTTGACAAAAGCGAGTCCCCAGCCGATCAATGACCTATGTCCAACACCCTACATCTTGTGTTGACGCCCCCCTTCGCCAGCTATATCGTGTGTCCCGTTGGTGTCCGGAGAGGCGCGACTGCCCGTCGGACTTAATAGGGAATACCGGTGTGAATCCGGAACTGCCCCGCAGCGGTAAGTGGAAACGATCCCGTTCAATGCACTGGTCCTCCGGGGACTGGGAAGCGACGGGTAGGCGGGCCGGAAGGCCCAGGTCCACAAGTCCGAAGACCTGCCAGCAATCGGTGCCCGAGCGGCCTCGATAGTGGTGACGGCTTCCGCGGGGAAGCACGTCGCGGACCGGAGCCCTTCGAAGGCGCTCCGTCCCCGGCATTTCCCGCGTTTGACCCCCATCGCATCGAGTCTGGCCCTCGGGACGGAGGTTTGACCAAGGCCACGGGGCTACCAAGAATATGACGACGATGGATTCCGCAGCGCGCGAGCGCACCGAGACGGCCGATGCGGCCGCCACCCCCTCCGCAGCAACCGACAAGGCGCCTGCCGCCGGTTACAAGAACAACGACGTGCCGCCGGCCTTCGCGCTGACGCCACCGCACAATCCTGGCCAGATGCGCGTGACCAAGCGCAACGGCGGCCACGAAGTCGTCGACGTGAACAAGATCGTGCGCGCGGTGACGCGCAGCGCCGATGGCCTGTTTGCGGTCGATCCGATGCGCGTGGCGCTGAAGACGATCGGTGGCCTCTACGACGGCGCCACCACCCAGGAACTCGACCAGCTGTCGATCCGCACCTCGGCCGCGCTCACGGCCGAAGAGCCGGAGTACGGCCAGCTCGCCGCGCGCCTGCTCGCCGCCTTCGTCGACAAGGAAGTGTCGGGCCAGGACATCCAGTCCTTCTCGCAGTCGATCTCCACAGGCTTCGACCTCGGCATCCTCAACGAGCGCCTGCGTGACTTCGTGCTGATCAACGCGCGCAAGCTCAACGACGCGATCGACACGACCGGTTCGCGCCGCTTTGAGTACTTCGGTCTGCGCACGGTGTACGACCGTTACCTGCTGCGCCACCCGACCAAGCGTTTCGTCATCGAAACGCCGCAGTACTTCTTCATGCGCATCGCCTGCGCACTCGGTGGCAACGACGTGGCCGAGACGCTCGAGCTGTACCGCATGCTCTCGTCGCTGGAGTACCTGGCCAGCTCGCCGACCCTGTTCAACGCCGGCACTGCGCACGAGCAGCTGTCGTCGTGCTTCCTGCTCGACTCGCCGCAGGACGCGCTGGAATCCATCTACGCCAAGTACGGCGATGTAGCCCAGCTGTCGAAGTTCGCCGGCGGTATTGGCCTGGCCTACTCGCGCATCCGTTCGCGCGGTTCGCTGATCAAGGGCACCAACGGCCATTCCAACGGCCTCGTACCCTGGCTGAAGACGCTCGACGCCTCGGTGGCGGCGGTGAACCAGGGCGGCAAGCGCAAGGGCGCGGCCTGTGTGTACCTGGAATCCTGGCATGCGGACATCGAGGAATTCCTCGAACTGCGCGAGAACACCGGCGACGACGCGCGCCGCACACACAACCTCAACCTGGCCAACTGGGTCCCCGACCTCTTCATGCGCCGCGTGGAGACCGATGGCGACTGGTCGCTGTTCGATCCGAAGATCGTCCCGCACTTCGTCGACACCTGGGGCCCGACTTTCGACGCGGCCTATGAAAAGGCCGAAGCCGAAGGCCTCGCCGCCAAGTCGATCAAGGCACGTGAGCTGTATGCCCGCATGCTGCGTTCGCTGGCCCAGACCGGCAACGGCTGGATGACCTTCAAGGATCGCTCCAACGCGACCAGCAACCAGACCGCGTTGCCGCAGAACGTCATCCACCTGTCGAACCTGTGCACCGAGATCCTCGAAGTGACCTCGGAAGGCGAAACCGCCGTATGCAACCTCGGTTCGGTGAACCTCGCCCGCCACGTGGTGGACGGCCAGTTCGACTACGACAAGCTTGCCACCACGGTGCGCACTGCCGTGCGTCAGCTCAACCGCGTCATCGATCTCAACTTCTACCCGATCGCCACGGCGAAGACGGCGAACATGAAGTGGCGCCCGGTCGGCCTCGGCGTGATGGGCCTGCAGGATGTGTTCTTCAAGCTGCGCCTGCCATTCGATTCGGAAGAAGCCCGCAAGCTGTCGACGCGTATCCAGGAAGAGATCTACTTCCACGCGCTGTCCATGTCGAACGAGATCGCCGAGCGCGACGGCCCGCTGCCGGGCTTCGAAGAAACCCGCTCCGCGAATGGTGAGATGCAGTTCGACTACTGGCCGGCCGCGACGCCGACCGACGTCGACGGTCGCTGGGCCGAGCTGCGCGAGAAGATCAAGGCCAAGGGCCTGCGCAATTCGCTACTCATCGCCATCGCACCGACGGCGACCATCGCCTCGATCGCCGGTTGCTACGAGTGCATCGAGCCGCAGGTATCCAACCTGTTCAAGCGCGAGACGCTGTCGGGCGACTTCCTCGTGGTCAACCGCTACCTGGTCGACGAGCTGAAGACGCTGGGCCTGTGGACCGCCGAAGTGCGCGACCAGATCAAGCTTGCCGAAGGTTCGGTGCAGGGCATCAACGCCATTCCTGCGCCGCTGCGCGAGGTGTACCGCACCACGTGGGAACTGCCGCAGAAAGCGTTGATCGACCTCGCCGCCTCGCGCGGTGCGTACATCGACCAGAGCCAGTCGCTGAACCTGTTCATGGAAAACCCGAACATCGGGCAGTTGTCCTCCATGTACATGTACGCCTGGAAATCCGGCGTCAAGACGACGTACTACCTGCGCTCGCGTCCTGCCACGCGCATCGCCAAAACCACGGTCAGCTCGTCGTCGGCGTCCTTGCCGACCCCGACTGCCCCGGTCGTGGATGCACAGGAACAGGCCGAGGCCGCGGTGTTCTGTTCGCTCGAGAACCCCGAATACTGCGAAGCCTGCCAGTAACAAGAAGAAAACTGTGGGAGCCACAAAAGTGTGGGAGCCGCTTCAGCGGCGAAAAGCCAACGGAGCGGTTTAGCCGGAAGGCCCTTCGCCGCTGAAGCGGCTCCCACAGAATCGACTCCCACAGACGCCGCTCATTCTTTCCAGAGGTACCCGATGTCCGCTGCTCCGATCACCCGCGACTCCAACATCCTCGACCCCGGCTTCGAACTGACGCTGCGGCCGATGAAGTATCCGCAGTTCTACGAGATGTACCGCTCGGCCATCCGCAACACCTGGACGGTGGAGGAAGTGGACTTCTCGCTGGACACGTCGGACCTGAAGTCGAAAATGTCGGACGCGGATCGCCACCTCATCCATCGCCTGGTGGCTTTCTTTGCCACCGGTGACACGATCGTGTCGAACAACCTTGTGCTGAACCTCTACCAGCACATCAATTCGCCCGAAGCGCGCATGTACCTCTCGCGCCAGCTGTATGAAGAAGCCCTGCACGTGCAGTTCTACCTCACGCTGCTCGACACCTATATCCCGGAGCCGTCGGAGCGCAACAAGGCGTTCGCGGCGATCGAGAGCATTCCGTCCATCGCGGCCAAGGGCGAGTTCTGCTTCAAGTGGATTGACTCCATCCAGGATCTCAATCGTCTGGAAACGCGCGAACACCGTCGTCAGTTCCTGCTCAACCTGATCTGCTTCGCTGCCTGCATTGAAGGCCTGTTCTTCTTCGCCGCCTTCGCCTACGTGTACTACCTGCGTTCGCGCGGCCTGCTGCACGGCCTGGCCTCGGGTACCAACTGGGTCTTCCGCGACGAGTCCGGCCACATGGCGTTTGCCTTCGAAGTGGTTCGCACCGTGCGCGAGCAGGAGCCGGATCTGTTCGACGACGACATGCGCATGCAGGTCGAAGCCATGCTCGAAGACGCCATTGCCTGCGAAACCCTGTTCGCCCAGGACGTGCTCTCGGGTGGCGTCGCCGGCCTGTCGGTCACCGACATGCGCCAGTACCTTGAGTACTGCGCCGACCAGCGCCTGGTACAGCTGGACATGCCGAAGAAGTACGGCTCGAAGAATCCGTTCGACTTCATGGACCTGCAGGACGTCCAGGAACTGACCAACTTCTTCGAGCGCCGCGTCTCGTCGTACCAGGTCGGCGTTGAGGGTGAGGTCGCGTTCGATCAGTCGTTCTGATATCGCCCGTCAAACCGTGAGAGCCGGCTACTTGTGAGAGCCGGCTGGTTGTGGGAGCCGGCTATGCCGGCGATCCCGCGGCAGCGGGGCCAGGTCGCCGCAAGTACCTATCGCCGATGAATCGGCTCCCCCAGAAAGACAGAAAGAAAGCAGGCCCCTCTGGAACTGTTGACTTAGAGTGCACTCGAAGGCGTACGCTCTTCGAATGCCACTTTCGATGACCATTGCCGAGGCTGCTCTCGCCACCGGCCTCACCACGCATACGCTGCGCTATTACGAGCAGATCGGCCTGATCGATCCGGTGCCCCGGCGGAGCGGACAGCGCGTCTACGGCGAAGCCGAGATGCGTTTCATCCACTTCGCACTCAGGCTGCGCGCCACCGGGATGCCCATGCGGGTGATCCAGGAATACGCCGAGCTGCGCCGCCAGGGCGAGACACCCGAGAGCATTCGCCTGCGCGGGGATCTCCTGGCCCGCCATGCCGCCCACCTGCGCGGCGAACTCGTCACGCTCACCGAGACCATCGCCCGACTGGACGACAAGATCGCCCTGTACCGCTCGATGTACGTCGAAAACGGCGCCCCTTCCCCCGCCGAAGCGCCAACGCCCCCCGCGCCGGTGCCGGCCGCCCTCCCCTCGAAACGAAGGAGAAACGCATGAAGACCCGCCAACTCGGAACGCACGGCCCCCAGGTGTCGATGCTCGGCCTTGGCTGCATGGGCATGAGTGAGTTCTACGGTGCCGGTGACGAGAAGGAATCGATTGCCACCCTCGAGCGCGCGCTCGAGCTTGGGATCACCTTCTGGGACACCTCCGACGCCTACGGCCCGCACACCAACGAGGAGCTGCTTGGCCGCACGCTTACCGGCCGGCGCGACAAGGTGTTCCTGGCCACGAAGTTCGGCATCGTGCGCGATCCGAACGACCCGAACAAACGCGGCATCAGCGGTCGGCCAGAGTACGTGCGCCAGTCCGTCGAAGGTAGCCTGCGCCGCCTGAAAACCGACCACATCGACCTCTACTACCAGCACCGTGTCGACCAGACCGTGCCGATCGAAGAGACCGTTGGTGCAATGGCGCGCCTGGTGGAGGAAGGCAAGGTGCGTCACCTCGGCCTGTCCGAGGCCTCGGCCGAATCCATCCGCAAGGCAGCCAGCGTGCATCAGATCGCCGCGCTGCAAAGCGAGTACTCGCTGTGGACGCGCGACCCGGAAACCACCGGTACCCTGGCCGCTTGCCGCGAGCACGGTATCGCCCTGGTCGCTTATAGCCCGCTGGGTCGTGGCTTTCTCACCGGTGCAATCACCCGGCCGGAAGATTTCGCCGAGGACGACTACCGCCGCCTCAACCCGCGCTTCGTCGGTGAGAACTTCCAGAAGAATGTCGCCATCGTCGACAAGGTGAAGGCCTTCGCTGCCGACAAGGGTTGCACGCCGGGCCAGCTGGCCCTGGCCTGGGTGCTCGCCAAGGGCGAGGACATCGTGCCGATCCCGGGCACCAAGCGTCGCACCTACCTCGATGAGAACGCCGGCGCGGTGGATGTGACCCTGAGCCACGCCGAAGTGGCCGAAATCGACGCCATCTTCCCGCCTGACTCGGCCGTGGGCGAACGTTATGCGGCGAACATGATGGGCTTCATCAACGCCTGATCCGTGAACGGAAGCCCCGCTCCCGGTTAACGGGGGTGGGGCTTCCCTCCCTATAATGGGCGGATGTCATCTCCCGATCACTCGCCGCTGGGCAAGGCCACCGTCTACGCCGACCGCTACGACGCCGGGCTGCTCTACCCCATCCCACGCCAAGGCAAACGCGACGAGATCGGTGTGCCCGCCGATGCGCTGCCCTTCCACGGCGTAGACGTCTGGAACGGCTACGAGCTGTCCTGGCTGGACCTCCGCGGCAAGCCCGTGGTTGCAGTGGCGGAATTCCGCTTCCCGGCGACCACGCCGAACATCGTCGAATCCAAGTCCTTCAAGCTCTACCTGAACAGCTTTGCCCAGGAACGACTGGCGGATGCGGACGCTGTGCGCGCCATTCTCGTCCGCGACCTGTCGGCAGCAGCGGGGGGGCCCTCCGAGGTCATCCTGCGCGCCCCAGGCCAACTCGACGGCACGCCCATCGGTGAGCCCGAAGGTGCCCTGCTGGACGCCCAGGAGCTGGATTTCGACAGCTATGGTCCGCCTCGCCCGGACTTCCTCGGCACCCACACCGGCGATGCCCGCGAAGTGCTGGTGTCGCACCTGCTGCGCTCCAACTGCCCGGTGACCGGCCAGCCTGACTGGGGCAGTGTGCAGATCGCCTATACCGGAGCGCCGATCGACCGCGCGGGCCTGTTGCGATACCTGGTTTCGTTCCGCAGCCACACCGAATTCCACGAGCAGTGCGTCGAGCGCATCTTCATGGACATCCGCGAGCGCTGTGCGCCCCGCGAACTGGCCGTCTATGCGCGTTACACGCGCCGTGGCGGCCTGGATATCAATCCGTTCCGCAGTACGGATCCGGCCGCCGTACCCGGCAATCCACGCGGAGCGCGCCAATAAATGAATGCGTCGTTCATGCATTCTTCATTGGTCTTGCCTTTAGTTGTGTAGCCTGTAACCTGCCGCGGCCAAGGGGATAAGGCCCCTGCGCCTCGTCCCATTCGACTTTGATCAGCACTATCGGAATCCAGACATGAAGCTTTCCTTCCGTTCGTCCGCCCTCGTCACGGCCACCGTCGCCGGCCTGCTGGTCCTCACCGCCTGCGGCAAGAAGGAAGATCAGCAGAACGCCGCGCCGGCTCCGTCGGCTACTGCTGCAGCCCCGGCTGCCGCAAGCACGGCACCGGCCGCCGCTCCGGCTGGCGCGACCACCGCTGCCGCTGCTCCGGCTGCACAGCCCGCTGCCGCTCCGGCCGCTCCCGCTGCCGCCGCACCCGCCGCTGCCGCACCCGCCGCTGCCGACACGCTGAAGGTCGGTGCGGTCACGCTCGGCAACGCCGTCGGCGC
The DNA here is from genome assembly GCA_966191635.1 of uncultured Luteibacter sp. GTDB lineage: Bacteria > Pseudomonadota > Gammaproteobacteria > Xanthomonadales > Rhodanobacteraceae > Luteibacter. Next base: position 40,915 of record CBIGPO010000025.1, on the reverse strand, counting down.
CGACAAGAAGGTCGCCAAGGCGAAGAACGCCTTCGCTCCGTCCGACAAGACCATCTACGCTTCGGTCGCCACCGACGGCACCACCGCCGGCGCCACGCTGAATGCGAAGTGGACCTTCCAGGACGGCGAGACCACCACCACGGTCAGCGACATCAGCCAGTCGATCAGCACCGAAGGCCCGGCCGTCACCACGTTCAAGATCCAGAATCCGAACGAGTGGCCGGAAGGCAAGTACAAGGTCGTCATCTCGCTCAACGGTCAGGCCGTGGGCAACGAGGCCTTCGAGGTCAAGAAGAAGTAATTCACTTATTCCTGCTTGCGTGCCTCGAAAAAAGGGTGGCGAAAGCCACCCTTTTTTTGACCCGGCTTTTTGTGGGAGCCGCTTCAGCGGCGATAACCAGCTTGCCTCAGCCCCCCCATCGCCGGCATAGCCGGCTCCCACACAGGGCTCAGGACTACTTTTTCAGCAAGGCATTGAGCGCCGGATAGGTAACGGCCGCCGGCTCCGCCTTGCCCATGAACTCGGCAGCCATCCGCGCCGTGTTCGCATACGCCTCCAGCGATAGCGCGATACCCGCACTCAGACGTCGTGCTCCGGCTGCGAAGAGTGCGGCGTGCGAGGGTAGCCCCGGCACCAGCATCACGTTAAGCGGCGCCGGCGCGATGGCTTCGGCGATACGGCGGATTTCATCGGTCACCGAGACGCCGGGAACGAACATGCCATCCGTGCCGGCGTCGATGTAACGCTTCGCGCGACCGGTGACTTCTTCGACGGCCGCGTCCCCTGCTGCCATGCCCCGCAGGTACACGTCGGTACGTGCGTTGATGTACAGATCGCGGCTGCCCAGTGTGGCGCGTATCGCCTTGAGCTTCGCAACAAGAAGGTCCGGCGACTTCGATCCGTCCTCGATATTGATGCCCGCCACACCGGCGTCCACGAGCGTGGCAACAAGGCTGGCCACTTCGGCTGGGTCGTCCGAACAACCCTCTTCGATGTCCACCGTCAGCGGCAGGTCCACTACGCGGAGGATGCGACGCACCGCGCCGATCATTTCGTCGGCGGGCAGCTGGTCGCCGTCCGGCCAGCCACACGACCACGCCACACCGGCGCTCGTCGTGGCGATGGCTGGGGCTCCGGCATGCTTTATCACCACGGCGCTGGCAGGGTCCCATGCGTTGGGCAGGACAAGCAGTTCGCTGCCGCGATGGAGGTCTCGAAGGCGTTGTGCGCTCATGGGTAACGTTCCTGGCGAGAAGGTCCGCATACCATCGCGCCTTGGCGCCGCTGCCGCAACTGCCGCCCGACGTGTAGGAGATGCATAGGCGCGGTGAGACAGGGACTCACCCGTTGACGACACGGGCTTCAGGCCGCGGATGGTCGAATGACACCTGACCCACCCTAATTCGCTTCTACCGCGCCACCATAGGAGTCATCGACATGCTGCATTGGGCCGTAGTTTTCTTCGTCATCGCCATCATCGCGGCGGTCTTCGGCTTCACCGGCATTGCCGCCGGCGCCGCCAGCATCGCCAAGATCCTGTTCGTGGTCTTCCTTATCCTGTTCATCCTTTCGCTGCTGTTCGGCGGCCTGCGTCGCGGCCCCAGGATATAAATCACGCGCACATCGAGTAAGAGGGACAACGCCCCGGCCCCAGACCGGGGCGTTGTCTTATCCGGACGAGGCCAACGAGGGTGAATCATGCGCAAGCTCGTCTGTCTTCTCATTACCCTTTGTCTTGCAGGCATGACCTCCGCCGAGACGGGGCGAAGCAGCGCCGCCGATACCGACTTCGTGCGCAAGGCCAGCAGTGGCAATCTCACCGAGATCGCACTCGGCAAACTCGCCGCCGACCAGGCCTCGTCGGAGGACGTAAAGAAATACGCCGCGCGCATGGTCGCCGATCACACGCAGTCGAACGAGAAGCTGGGCAAGCTCGCAGGCAGCAAGGGCATCCAGATCGCGACCGCGCCGGACGTCGCGCAGCAACAGGACATCGACCGCCTAAAAGGCCTAGATGGCGCGGCGTTCGATCGCGCCTATTCCGACCTGATGGTTCGTTCGCACAAGTTCACCGCGGGACTCTACGAACTGGAGGCCAGCAAAGGCGAGGACGTGGAAGTCCGTGCCTTCGCCCGTGACACGATGCCCATCCTTCGCGAGCATGAAAAACTGGCGGATTCATTGCCGCCGTTCTGACCGCGTCCAGACTCGCCGCGGACGGCGAATCGGCGGATCATGGCAGGTCTGCCCATCCCGTCTCTCCCGGACACGCCATGCCATACGACGCTCTTTCCGCCCTGGACCGTCTCCCGCGCCTCGCCCTGCTGGAAGCCACAACAGCCATCCATCCCCTCTCCCGTATCGAGCAGAAGCTCGGTCTTGCCGCGCGCGGTATCCGGCTGAGCATCAAGCGTGACGACGTGATGGCCCTTGGCGGTGGAGGCAACAAGCTACGCAAGCTGGAGTATCACCTTGGCCATGCGCGCGACATCGGCGCGGACACGATCATCACCGTCGGTGGCGTGCAGTCCAACCATGCGCGGTTGACGGCGGCAGCATCCGCGCGACATGGCTTCGCTTGCGAGATGCTCCTGGCGCGCATGGTTCCCAAGGAAGGAGACGACTATGAGAAGAACGGCAACGTCCTTCTCGATGAATTGTTCGGGGCGAAGGTGACCCTGTTGCCTCGCGGCGAGAATGCACTTGTCCATGCCAACGCGCGTGCCGACGCCCTCAAGGCGGAAGGCCATACCGTTGTGGTCCTGCCCACCGGTGGTTCGACGCCCCGTGGGGTGCTGGGCTATGCGCGTTGTGCACGTGAAATCGCGCAGCAGGAAGACGGGCTTGGCGTGCGCTTCGATCGCATCGTCGTCCCGAATGGAAGCTCAGGGACACATGCGGGGCTCGTCGCTGGTTTCGCCGCGTTGGGTCGCGATCCGGCGCGGGTGAATGCGTACTCCGTTCTCGCCGAGCGGGATGCTGCCGCCACAACGACGCTCGGCCTCGCGCGTGACGCGCTGGAACTGCTGGGTGCTTCTGTCGAACTCGCTCCGGAGCATGTACGGATCGACGGATCGCAGCGCGGCGACGGCTACGGCGTGCCGACGGTGGCGATGAAGGAAGCCTTGCGCCTGATGGCCAGCGCCGAGGGCATCCTGCTGGATCCGGTGTACTCGGGGAAGACATTTGCCGGGTTGGTACAGGACCTGCGCAGCGGCGCCGTTCGCGACGGCGAGCATGTGTTGTTCGTTGCGACCGGCGGGCAGCCGGGGCTTTATGCGTATCGCGAGGATCTCGCCCGGTAGGAGCTGATTCATCGTCAATGCTCCTTGTGGGAGCCGATTCATCGGCGATGCCTGACTGTGTCGCTAGCACCCATCGCAGCTGAAGCGGCTCCCACAGGGGAAACCGCTCTGTCTGAAACGTATCAGGACGCCTCAGGGCAACTCGACTCTCGCAATCAACCCACCACCAGGACGATTGGTCAGCATAAGTCGCCCGCCAATCGACAGCATAAGTTGAGCGGCAATCGCCAGGCCCAACCCCGTCCCACCTGTATCGCGATTCCGCGACGTCTCGATCCGATAGAAAGGTTCGAGCACGCGTTCCAGCGCCTCTTCAGGAATACCCGGCCCACGATCGGCAACCTCGATACAAAGCGTTCCGCCCGCCGCACGCGTCATACCCACTTCGGCGCCACCCGCATACTTCAGTGCGTTGTCGATCAGGTTACCGAGCACGCGACGTAACGCCTGTGGCCGCACGATGGCCGTGCCCTCGACGTTGCCCGAAAGACTCACCGGCTTACCGGTATCCTGATAATCGAACACGAGGCTTTCGACAAAGGCCGCCGGGTCGATCTTGCGCGGCGTTTCCGAGGCGCCATGCGCACTGCGTGCATAAGCCACGCCTTCGCGTACCAGATGTTCCATCTCGTGCAGATCCTGTAGCAGTTTGCCGCGCTCGAGCGAATCGTCCAGCGCTTCCGCACGCAGGCGCATACGCGTGATCGGTGTCTGCAGGTCGTGCGAGATCGCGGCGAGGATCTGCAGGCGCTCCTTCACATACAGCGCGATACGGTCCTGCATGGCGTTGAAGGCGATGGCCGCCTGGGCCACTTCGGTCGGACCGTCCTCGTTCATGCGCGGACCCTCGTTGGTCGGCGTGATGGATTCGGCGGCGTGCGCCAGGCGGACCAGCGGCCGTGTGGCCAGCCGAACGGCCAGCCAGGTAATCACCAGAAGCACGACCATCTGCAGGATGAAGACGAAGGGAAGCCAGTCGGCGATAGGCATCATGCGGGGCGTTACCTCGATGCTCAGCGGCTCGCCGTCGTGCAGGGTGAGATGCACCTGATAGCGCTCCGGCGCCACCGATACCGTGTTCGCCTTGACGGCGAACGAAGGCCCTACCTCGTGCTGGATAAGCCGGGTGACCAGGCGCGAGCGATCCGAGATCAGGCCGGTACCTGCCTGGCCAGGACCGAGGATGTACCGGTAGTTGTCACGCGCCAGGCGAGGCACCCATGAAGGACGCTCGGCGGCAGGGAGCCGATCGAGAATGGCGACTGACGTACCGACGTCGTGCTCGAGCGTATTGAGCATCACCGTCTTCGCACTTTCGTAGCGCTCGTAGAACAGCAGCCCGAACGACATGCCGTGCGCCAGCAGCAGCCCGGCGAAGATGATCAGGTACAACCGCGATGCGATGCTGTGCGGCATCCAGCGTTTGAGCGTCGCGTTCACGATTCCTCTCCGAGCACGACCACCGGCATGGTAAAGACATAGCCTTCGTTACGCACGGTCTTGATGTATGCCTGCTCGCGCGCGTCGTCGACGAGACGCTGGCGAAGGCGGCTCACCATCAGGTCGATCGAACGGTCGAACAACTCCGCGTCGCGGCCCTGGGTGAGGTTGAGCAGCTGGTCGCGCGAGAGGATCCGCTGCGGGTGATCGAGAAAAACTCGCAGCAGGCGAAACTCCGCACCGCTCAGCGACACGATGGTGCCCTCGTCGTCGAGCAGGTGGCGCGCGGTGGTGTCCAGGCGCCAGCGACCGAAACCAAGCATGCCGCTGGCTTCGGTCACGCGCAGGTTGGGTGGCAGCATGCGCGTGCGACGGATCACCGCCTTGATGCGCGCGAGCAACTCGCGCGGCGAGAACGGTTTGACCACGTAATCGTCAGCGCCCATTTCCAGGCCGATGATCCGATCGGTCTCATCATCGCGTGCCGTGAGCAGGAGCACCGGAACCGCCCGATGCTTGCTTGCGCGCAGGTTGCGGGTGAGCACCAGCCCGTCGTCACCCGGCATCATGATGTCGAGCACGATGAGGTCCACGGCTGTGGTGTCGAGCACCGCATTCATCTCACGACCGTCTGCCGCCACCGTCGCACGCAGCCCATTCTTCTGCAGGTATTGCGCGACGCCGGTGCGGATCTCGCGATCGTCATCGACGACGAGGATATGGTCGACGTGGTCCATGCCAGGCTCCCGTGGGTAATGTGAGGCAGGTACGAGCGGGTTCACGCTTTGTTGAGCAGCTGACGGACGCGCGCTTCGGTTTCCTCGTAGTTTCCCTCGCCGTAGTGGCTGTAGACAATCTTTCCGTTCGGGTCGATCAGGTACAGCGCAGGCCAGAAGCGATTGCCGTACGCGTTCCAGGTGGCGTAGCCGTTGTCGACTGCGACCGGATAGGTGATGCCCAGTTGCTTGATGGCCGAGGCTACGCCCGGCAGGTCACGCTCTTCGTCGTACTCCGGCGTATGGACACCGACGACGACCAGGCCGTCCTTCGCATAGCGCTGGTAAAGCGCCTGGGTATGCGGCACCACATGTACGCAGTTGATGCATTCGTGCGTCCAGAACTCCACGAGCGTGACCTTGCCATGCAGGTCGTTCAACGACAGCGGCTGCGAGTTGAACCAGTGGTCGATGCCAGTGAAGTCCGGCGCGGGAGCTGAGGTGGGGGTAGATGCCGCATCGCCAGCGCGGTCGCGCGCCCAGCCGGCCGGCCAGGAAGCGATCAGGGCAACACACAGCGCGGAGAAAATGATGAGAACACGGGAGGAGGTCATGACCTGACACCGTTGAATGAGGATGACTTATTTAAGCCCCGCCACGTATCCCACGCGTGTCGTGCGAGGGCCGTTTTGTATCCGAACGTAGCAGCCCGCCGCGGTCTCTTTCGGCCCTGGCGCGCCATCGTGTGTATCCAAATGTATCCAGCGACCCCCGCTACACATTCCGATGCGTTTCGGCAGGGATGGCGACACACCCGGGATACGCCGCGGGCGTCTCCTAGTCATCACCTCCAACTGAACGGGATACCACCATGTCACGCATCGAGAATGTCCTCTATACCGGCAAGACCCGCACCACCGGCGGCCGCGACGGCGAGTCGCAAAGCTCCGACGGCCGTCTGGCGGTCAAGCTGTCGCCGCCGGGTACCACCGGCGAGGGCACCAACCCCGAGCAGCTGCTCGCCGCCGGCTGGTCCGCCTGCTTTATCGGTGCGATGGGCCTGGCCGCCCGTGCACAGCACGTCGCCCTGCCCCGGGACACCGAAGTGAATACCGAAGTGGACCTCGGCACCGCCGGTGACCAGTACTTCCTGCAGGCCCGTCTCAACGTGAGCCTTCCCGGCCTCGACCGCGCCGTGGCCCAGTCCCTGATCGATACCGCGCACCGCACCTGCCCGTACTCCAAGGCGCTGCACGGAAACATCGACATCGTCACTACGCTCTCTTGAGTCCATCCTGCAATCCACGACACGTGTCAACGGAATAGCCGTTTTGGGTATGGGAGCCACCGCGCGGCAGGCGTAGATTATTGCGAGCCACGGCGCCGTGGCTCCCGGTAACGAATGGAGATGCCCATGTTTCGTCGGTCTTGGTGCGTGTGGGTGTCGTTGATCGTCGCTTCTGCGGCGCATGGCCAGGAGATGCATGACCACGGGGTCCCCGAAAAACTGGGAAAGGTGAGCTTTCCCATCACCTGCGACCCGGGGGTGCAGCAGCCCTTCGATCGCGCCGTCGCGCTACTGCATTCATTCGCCTACGGTCCTGCCACGCAGGCCTTTCGCGATGTCGCCGCCAAGGACCCCAAATGCGCCATGGCGCACTGGGGCGTGGCGATGACGTATTTTCATCCTGTCTGGTCACCGGCGCTTCCACCCGACACCTTCGCCGCTGGCCAGCAGGAGATGCTGGAGGCGACCCGCCTTCATGCCGGGACACCCCGCGAGCAGCAGTACATTCATGCCCTGGGTGAGCTGTACAAAGTCGATGCCGGCCTCAAGCCCCCGCAGCGCACCCTCGCCTACGAAAATGCCATGGCCGAGCTCGCCCGCGATAACCCGAAGGACGTCGAAGCGCAGGTGTTCTACGCCGTAGCACTGCTATCGAACGCGTCCCCTTCGGACAAGACCCACGCGAAACAAAAGCAGACCATCGGCATCCTCGAGCCCCTGTTCGGCGCCTATCCCGGCCATCCGGGCATTGCGCATTACCTGATCCATGCGAGCGACAGTGCGGAACTGGCGCAACGCGGACTTCCCGCCGCCAGGAAATACGCCACCATCGCGCCATCCGCGCCGCATGCGCTGCACATGCCGTCGCACATCTTCACGCGGCTGGGCCTGTGGGACGATTCCATCCGGTCCAACCTCGCCTCGGAAGCTTCCGCGCGCGAGCATGGCGACATCATGGGACGGCTCCACGCGATGGACTACCTCGTCTACGCCTACATGCAGACCGGGCGCACGAAGGAAGCCAGTGACGTCGTCGACCAGATGCATGCCATGCCGAATCTCGACATGAGCGACTTCGGGATTGCCTATGCCGCGACCGCGATGCCCATTCGCGTTGCGGTGGAGCAAGCACGCTGGGCCGCCGCCAGCGCGACGAAGACGCCCGACGGCGCGCCCCCTGCAGTCGTCGCCATTGCCGTTTGGGCGAAAGGCCTGGGCCTGGCACGCACCGGGCATCCCGCCGAAGCGCGCCAACAGGCCGAGCGGCTGGACCAGATCGAGAAGCAACTGGTCGCCACCGGCGATACCTATTGGTCCGTGCAGACGCGCGTGTTGGCGGACGAGGTCATGGCGTGGTCTGCGCAGGCGAGCGGCGATGCAACGAACGCGGAAGCGTTGCTGAGGTCCGCGGCCGACAAGGAAGATGCGCTGGAGAAGCGGCCGGTAACCCCAGGTCCGATCCTGCCCGCTCGCGAACAACTCGGCGACCTGCTGCTGATACACAAGCGTCCCGAACTGGCACGGGCGGCATTCAAGGCCGCGCTCGCGGAATCACCCGGCCGGGCGGGCGCGCTGCAGGGCGAAGCGCGGGCGACGCAAACAGCCCGCTAGTGACAGCCCTATGGGAGCCCCTGTAGGAGCCGCTTCAGCGGCGAAATCCAGATCGCCGCCCCCTCCAGCCCGGCAAAGCCGGCTCCCACAGAAAACCGCCCCCGTCATGCCAGAATGCTCCCAACGCATCCCGACTACCCCATCCCCATGACCTCCGCCCGCTCCGTCGCCTTTGCCACCTTCACGGCCTTTGCGACATTCGTCCTGACCACCGCCACCGGCGCACCCCAGGCCGCGCCGACGAGCGCAGCCGCTCCGGCGAGCACCGCCACGCCCGCGCCGATCGCGCTGGCACCCGTCGAGCAGGAGGCGGTCGCGGGGAAGGTGGCCATGATGTTCCTCACGCGTTTCCATTACCGACCGCGGCCGCTGGACGCGACCTTCTCGGCTGTGGTCTTCGACAAACTGGTCGAAACCCTCGATCCGGAGCGCAGCTACTTCACCGAGGCCGACATCGCGCATTTCACACCACTTCGTCCCACGCTCGGCACCGCGATCGACCAGGGCGACCTCACGCCCGCGTTCGAGCCGGTGAATCTCTACCTCAACCGGGTCGTGGAAGAGGCGCGGTACGCACAGTCGCTGCTGAAGGATGGCTTCGACTTCAGCGCCCACGAATCCATTGCCACCGACCGCAAGGATTCGCCCTGGCCCGCGTCGATGGACGCACTCCATGAACTGTGGAGAGAACGCGCGAAAGAAGACTGGCTTCGCCTGAAACTCGCCGGACAAGGTGATGAGGCTATCCGCAAGACGCTTGCCCACCGCTACGCGAACCTTGCATCGCGTATCGAGAAAACCAGCACCGACGACGCGTTCCAGCTTTTCATGACGGCCTATGCCGAGTCGACCGACCCGCATACCGACTATTTCGCGGCCAAGGCGGCGACGGCGTTCAACACGGAAATGTCTCTGTCGCTCGAAGGTATCGGCGCTTACCTTCGCGAGCACGACGAATACACGCAAGTCACGGAACTGATCGCGGGTAGCCCCGCGGCAAAGTCCGGAAAGATCCACGTCGGTGACCGCATCACAGGTGTTGGTCAGGGCACCGCCGGGCCCATGACCGACGTGATCGGCTGGCGATCGGATGATGTGGTCGCGCTCATCAAGGGCAAGAGCGGTACGGCGGTGCGCGTCGAACTTCTTCCCGATGAGAGCAAGGGCGACGTCGCTCCACACGTCGTCACCCTCACCCGCCGCCACATCAGCATCGAGGACGAGGCCGCAAAACAGACGGTGCTCCAGGTCGGCGAGCCAGGCCATGTACACAAGCTGGGCATCATCACCGTGCCGTCGTTCTATGAAGATTTCGATGCCCGGAAAGCCGGCGACGCGAACTTCCGAAGCGTGACGCGCGATGTCTCGCGCATGCTCGGCGAGCTGAAAAAGCAGAAAGTGGATGGCGTCGTCATCGACCTTCGCGACAACGGCGGTGGCTCGTTGACCGAAGCGTCGGACATGGTCGGCCTGTTCACAGGTGCCGGTCCCGTCGTGCAGGTGCGCAGTGCCGACGGCACGATCGACCAACAGGGTGCCACCGACACCTCGCCCACCTGGTCGGGTGCCCTGGGCGTCCTGGTAAACCATGGCTCGGCTTCGGCCTCGGAAATCTTTGCCGCGGCCATCCAGGACCGTGGCCGTGGCGTCATCCTGGGGCAGCGCACCTTCGGCAAGGGCACGGTGCAGAACCTGCTCGATCTCGACGAAGCCGTGCAGAGCGAGCACGGCGGCAAGCTTGGCGAACTGAAGATGACCATCGCGCAGTTCTATCGCATCAACGGCGCGAGCACACAGTTGCTCGGCGTGACGCCGGACATCGCATTTCCGCCGACGGAGAGCGAAAAGGACTTCGGCGAGTCCACGTATACGAACGCATTACCGGCCTCGTCTATCGAGGCTGTGCCCCACGTCACCGATCCGACGACGGGATCGCTTGTTGCCAACCTCGAGCATGCACATACGTCGCGTGTACTGCATGCGGCCCGCTGGCAGCTCACGATCGACGAGCTAAATGCCTTTCAGGCGATCGCCGCGCGCACGAGCGTTTCCTTGAACCTCGATGAGCGCAAGGCCACCAGGGACGCCGACCTGAAAGCGTCCGCGGCCTTCCGCGCCCGCCGAAAGGCGCTGAATATCGCCGATGGCCTGCCGGTCGACGACGACGCATCCGTTCAGGGTGACGACGGCCTCGACCCGGAAGAACGCAGCGTGGCGCTGGACAAGCGGCCCGGGCCGGCCAAGCCGTCGAGCGATGCCTACGTGCAGGAGGCCGCGCAGATCATCGCCGACGAAGCGGCGATGATAATGGCGGCGAAGGGTGCGCAGACCGCGGGGTGAGTTCGCTGCACCGCGGTAGGCCGGCTATCATGGCCAGCGATGATCCCCCACACTTTGAAGATAACGCCGCGCCCATTTCGCTACCGCGTACTGGCATACGCGGTGGGTGCCTGCGCCACCACCACTGGCATCGCCGCGCTCCTTCTTCGCGTATTCGATCTGTCGAACGTGGTGATGGCGTTCCTGCTCACCGTCGTGCTCGTGGCTTTGCGCTGGGGCCGTGCTGCCGGCGCGCTGGCAGCTTTTCTCGCCGTAGTCAGCTTTGATTTTTTCTTCGTACCGCCGGTCTGGTCGTTCCGCGTCTCAGACACACAGTACGTCTTCACGTTCTTCCTGATGCTGGTGGTGGCCCTCGTCACCGGGCAGCTCGCCGCCCGGCTGCGCGATGAGGCCGTCACCGCCGCCGCAGGTGAGAAGCGTGCAAGCGCACTGGCGGCCGTGGCGACGGACCTGTCGGTGGCCGTACGCAACGAAGACATCGGGCGGGTATGCACCGCACGCATCGGTCCGTTGTTTGATGGCCACGCCACGCTCCTGCTTCCCGGCGACGACGAGCGCATGTCGGCGGACCGTACGTCAGACATGAGCATCGCCCAATGGGTGCTCGAGCAGGGCCTTCCGGCTGGTCGCGATACCGAAGCACTGCCTGCGAACGATGCAACGTACGTTCCGCTTTCAACGTCCATGCGCACCCGTGGCGTTCTCATGCTGGAGCGTGCAACAAAGATTCCTCTGGACGCCGGGCAGATCGCCTTGCTTCGTGCGTTCCAATCGCTTGTCGCACTGGCGATTGAACGCGTGCACTACGTCGAGGTGGCGCATGAGACCCAGCTGCGCATGGAGGGTGAACGCCTGCGCAGTGACCTGCTTGCCGCTGTGTCCCACGACCTTCGAACACCGCTAACGGCTATTCGCGGTATGGCCGGCATGCTGGGCGAGAACGAGGTGGCGAGTGCCATTGTGAACCAGGCCGACCGCATGCAACGCCAGGTTGTCAACCTGCTGGATGCCGCGCGCATGCAGGGCGAAGGCGTCCGCCTCGACTTGCAATGGCACGCGCTGGATGAAGTCGTCGGTTCCGCACTGGCGGCGGTGGACCTCGGCGGACGCCGGGTCGTGGTCGACATGCCACCTCCATTTCCCCTCGTGCAACTGGATGCCACCCTGTTCGAGCGCGTGCTGGCGAATCTGTTCGACAACGCCGCGAAATACACGCCCAACGAAGCGACGCTCTGGATCCGTGCCGACCATGCCGGTGCGCGCATCCACTTGACGGTAGAGGACGACGGTCCCGGCTTTCCATCGGACATCAATGCGGATTCGCTTTTCGAAGCATTTTCCCGGGGCACGCGCGAATCAGCCGTTCCGGGCGTTGGCCTCGGCCTGGCGCTTTCACGGCGAATTGTCGAGGCGCATGGCGGCAGCATTTCCGCATCGCGCGGTAAGCCACATGGCGCGCGCTTCGAAATCATCCTGGTCGCCGGTGAGCCACCGACGATCGATCTGGAAGACCTCACATGAACAAGCCGCGCATCCTGGTGGTCGAAGACGAATCGGATATCCGCCGTTTCCTGCGGCTGGCCCTCGAACGCGAAGACATGACCGTGTTCGAGGCAGGCGATGCGATGCGTGCCCGCATCGAAGCCGCCAGCCGTCAACCCGACCTCATCGTGCTCGACCTCGGCCTGCCCGACGACGACGGCAAGGCGGTGATCCGTGATGTGCGTGGTTGGTCATCGGCACCGATCATTGTGCTCTCCGCGCGTGACATCGAAGCGGAGAAGGTGGCCGCGCTGGAGGCGGGCGCCGACGACTATCTTGCCAAGCCCTTCGGTGTCCCCGAACTGGTGGCGCGCGTACGCGCGCAATTGCGCCGTGCCAGTCTGGCCGGCGACCGTGGACAGGCCAGCGCACGCGTGCGCTTCGGCGATATCGAAGTGAACCTCGCCACACACGAAATTTCCCGTCGCGGTGAAGCCGTCCACCTGACGCCGATCGAGTACCGTTTGCTGGCTGCGCTGGTGCGCGGACAAGGAAAAGTGCTGACCCACCGGCAGCTCCTGCACGAGGTATGGGGCCCCGGTTATGCCACGCGGCCCCATTACGTGCGCGTCTACATGGCGAATCTCCGGCAGAAGCTGGAAGACGAGCCGGCAAGGCCGCGCCACCTCGTGACGGAGCTCCAGGTGGGCTATCGGCTGGCAGGTCTCGCCTGACGCATCTTGATGGCGCCTTGATACCGTGGCAGCGAATACAGCGCCGTCCTTAGACGACGATGCCTAGCATGGGTGGTCATCCCTGATCCAAAGGCTTGACCATGATTTTCCGTTCCATGCTTCTGCCCGTCGCTCTCCTGGCCGCCTTTCCGGTATTTGCAGCCCACGCCGACGACGCTTCGCCCATCTGCACGGACCGTCCCACCAAGGCAAACGCGCCTTGCACCGTGCCCGAGGGCACATGGCAGCTGGAGACCGACATCGGCAATGCCACGCACGACGCACACCCGGGAAGCAGTACCGATACGCTTTACTTCGTTAATCCGTACCTCAAGTACGGCGTCGGCGCCCATACCGATATCGAAGTGAACTGGGCACCGGCCGTACGTATCCTCACGAAGGCCGACGGCGACCGTCACACGACGCGCGGCTCGGGGGATGTCTATGTCCGCGTAAAAACCAGTCTCTATAGCGGCGACGTCTTCAGCGCCTCCATCATCCCCTTCGTGAAAGCGCCCACCGCCTCGCACGGCATCGGCAACGGCCATTGGGAGGGTGGTGTCGCGATACCGATGAGTGCCGCCGTGGGGGGTGGCTTCACCGTCACGATCGGTCCGGAACTCGATGCACTGGCGGATGCCGATGGGCACGGGCGCCATCTCGCCGTAACCAACCTCGTGAACGTCGCGCATCCGTTGACCGGCGCGTTGTCGGTGGCAGTGGAGTACTGGCGCCAGGACAACCACGACCCGTCGGGCCGCGTGAAACAGGAGTCTGCCGATATCGCCTTTACCTACCTGGCGAGTCCGGATCTGCAACTGGACCTGGGTGCGAATGTCGGCGTGAACAAGGCGACGCCCGATCACCAGCTCTATGCGGGGTTTTCATACCGGTGGTGATGTGGGGGAATGCTCCCCGTGGCTCACGCGATCCCGTTTCGTACCGTGAACGTACCGTCGGGATCGTACTTTCGTTTGACCGCGGCGAGGCGAGGCACGTTGGTACCCCAGTAGGCCTTGCGGTAGTCCTTCTGGAAAAAGTCGCTCTCAGAGAAATAGGCGCCCGCCCCAGGTGCGACCTGGGTAAGTCGAGCATAGGACTTTCGCGTCGCCTCTTCTCCTTTCTGTGCTTTCGCCTCGTCCCGACGGGCGCCCGGCAGACCCTCGAAGACGGATGACGAGCCGCCGTTAGCGATGATGGCGAGCGCGAAAGCGTCCAGCACCTCGGGGTTCATGGCGGTCTCCTTGACCCGGGCCTGCGTTTCCGCAGAGGCGCCGAATAGTCCCTTGTTGAAATGAAGGGAAAAGCCGAGCTCGCGCGATGCCTCGATGATCGCTGTCGCCAGGCTAGTCACGTTGCGATCCTGGAGAAGGCGTGAGGGGAGCCACGCGGAGGTGTAGGCATGGATGTATGTGCCTACCTGCTCCTTATCGCCGGCCCACATCATGTGATAAGCAGGAGCTCCCGGGCGGTCGTCAGGTACGGCAAAGTCCAGACCGTGCTGTTGGTAGAAACTGAGATCCCACAGATGCCGGGCCGGCATGCTCTTTAGCCAGAACGGCTTGACCCAGGTGTATGCCGGCCGAGCCGCTACCCAGTCGAGGAAAGGCTTCCATGCAGCCATCGCCTCGTCCTCACCAAGGCCCTGGAACATCATCGCAATATCGATGTGGCCGTCACCATGGAATTCGATCTGCTCACCCCAATGCGGGTTGCACAGGTGGTCGCGGAAGTGGCGCAGTACCTGCGCGACGAGTACGGCAAACGCATCGTCACTATCTGCCTTGAGGCGGCCATTCGCCGCGCCGATCAGGTCGGGCAAGTCGTGCGTGCGAAAGGTCAGGCGAGTGATGACACCGAAGCTGCCACCACCGCCGCCTTTCAGCGCCCAGAACAGCTCGGGATCCTGAAAGGCGTTCACGACACGGATCTTCCCATCCGCGGTGACGACCTCGGCCTCCAGCAGGTTCGACGCGCCGGTGCCGAAGCCTTTTGAAAGACTTCCGAAGCCGCCGCCGTTGGTAAAGCCTGCGCATCCCACGGTTGTACAGCCGCCGCCCTGGATATAGCGGCCGCCGACCGTGGTGACCGCGTGATACGCGTCGATCCACATGGCGCCGGCGCCTACGTGAGCCGCCGGCAGCGCAGCGGTGCCGGCCTCGGCGCCTTGCGGAAGAAAGGCGTCGACCATCTCCACCGTGTTCATCCGGCGGGTCCAGATGAGCAGTGAATCTGGCGCATTGGATGCTCCGAGGTAACTGTGGCCACCCCCACGGATCACCAGCCGCACGCGGTGACGACGTGCCCAGGAGACTGCCGCAGCGATGTCCTGAGCGCTCTCGGCCGTGAGCACCCGGGCGCTGGGGGTGGATGTCCATGCGCGGTAATACGCGCCGGTCTGGGTTAGGCCGGGCTGGTCGCCCACGTAGAACTGGTTACCGATGTGGGCCAGTGCTTCGTCGCGGGTGACCGGGTCCAGTAGCGGATTCTTCGGAATCGAAAGGCGCCCACCTACCTGGCTGTCGAGCGCATCCCAGTCTGCGTCCGTGGGCCATCCCGTGGCTCCCGGTTTCAGCCAACGGCCACCGCCGGTGACGAAGGCATCCACCTTCGCGGCAAGCGGCAAAAGCGGCAGGACAAGAGCGGTCTTCAGGAGGGTGCGGCGGTCCATGGTGAATCTCCATTGGTCGCCGTCGATCGTGCGTCGCCCCGGCCGTCAGGTCGCCCTCATAGTGACGAAATACATGGACGCGGGGACGAACTGCGGGCCTGCAGGGACAAGTGCAGAGGTCATGGCCGCGATATCGCGGAGGATCCGCAGAGGGAAGATGGTGCGCCCGGAGGGATTCGAACCCCCGACCAATGGCTTCGGAAGCCACTACTCTATCCGGCTGAGCTACGAGCGCTGATGATGCAGAGGCGGCATTGTAGCGGAATGGCTTGGGGCGGCCTAGCCTGAGCCGTCAGGCCTTGGCCAGACTGGGTTCGGAGCCCGCCGCGGCGGCACGCAGGCTTTCCCTGTAGCGCCGACTGCACGGGAGAACGGTGCCGTCGGCCATGTGCAGGCGTGCATCGCCGGCGTCCAACGGCTCGATGGACGTGACCTGGGCCAGCTGGACCAGATAACTCCGGTGTGCCTTGACGAACACAGCCGGATCGAGCCGGGTTTCCAGCGCGGCCAGCGTGCTACGCAGCGGATAGTCCCGGCCGCGCACGCGCAGGTTCACGTAGTTGCCGGCGGACTGCACCCATTCGATATCGGCCGTGGCGACAAGAAAGTCGCGACCGAGCTTACGCACCAGAAAGCGCTCCGGGCGGTCTATCGCCTCGATGGGCGGCCCCTCGTCGGGCACGTCGAGCAGGCTGGCTTCGCCCTGAATGTGGCGGCCAAACCATTCCACCATGTGGCTGACGGCGACGATCAGGAAGAAGGTGCGGATGTCCTTCAGGTACTCGTATACCGCCTGGGTGGCCCAGGGGCCCGGATCGTAGGACCAGCCGAACATCCCGTAGACGAGCATCCGGATCAGGTCCATGCCGACCACGTGGCATGCGGACCAGAGCACACTTCCCAGGAAGTACAGCGGCAACCGGCGACGCCACGTATCCGCATGCAACGGCCAGCGATCGCAGGCCTTCAGCAGGAAGGGCAGCATCAGCAGGCTGAGGGTAATGCTGCTGAACTCGTTGGTCGCGATCTGCCAGGTCGACGCCGTGATGTTGTACCGGATCGCATCTATCCGGCTGGTCATGGTGTTACCGATCGCCGCGCTGACGAAGGTCAGTCCCCAGAAGCCGAACATCAGCCACTGGCGACGGCGGTGTGCGCGGTCGAGTTCCTTGCCTGGGGGTGTGGGGGTAGTGGCTTCCATGCCGGGGATCATAGCGTCGTCGTCGCGGCCGCTCATCGAAAACCATCCCGTCGGCCCCGTCATTCGTCCCCGAAAGCCTTCCGTCCGCCCCTTCGTGACAGAGAAAGGGCGCCTTGCGGCGCCCTTTCGTGCCTCATTTTGTCTTGTACAGCTCGCCCAGCCAATCGGGCTTGCTCTTGTCGCGTTCCAGATGCGGATACTTCAGGCCGTCGTGGTAGTCGACGTTGATGGTCTTGTACTGGTCGAAGTTCTTGACCAGCAACTGGATCGGGGCCTTGCTCGTCTTCGCGTCGGTAACGGCATCCTTCAGCACGTCGCCGCCGAATTCCTTGTTGTTCACCGCCACGATGTGCATACCCGGCGAGAGACCGGCGTTGAAGGCGGGACCGTCCCAGCGCACGTCGGAGATGTCGCCCTTCGACGACACGGAGAAGCCGGCCGAGTAGGTCAGGTCGGTCATCATGCGACGGGCTTCGAAGGCTTTGATGGCCTCGGAGGGCTTGTCGTTGTAGACCAGCTTCCAGCCGCCGCGTTCGATACCTTCGAGGTCGCCCTTGTGGCCGTCCACGCGGTCGCGCAGGTAGGTCGACCAGTCGTACGGTGTGATGCCGTTGAGGGTCGAGACCACTTCTTCGAACGTGTACGGATTGACCTTCCAGTCGCCGTCCTTCATGCCGAAGAACGCCTTGGCGAAATCGTCCAGGTTGCGCTTGTTCTTGGTCAGCTCACGCAGCTTGGTGTCGACGTCGAGCCAGATCATCTGGCCGCCCGAATAATAGTCTTCGCTCATCTGGTAGTTGCGATACGAGAGCGGACGACGCTGGGAGATGGTCGGGTCGTTGGTGGTGTCCTGGATGGTGCGCCAGGACAGGCCCGGACGGCCCTTGTCATAGGTCGCGGCGACGAAGGCGAGCATGTCGCGCGCCTGGTCCTGCGAGAGCAGGCCGGCGCGTGCAGCAACCACGTTGCCCCAGAACTGCGTCTGGCCTTCGTAGACCCACAGCAGGCTGTCACCCATCGGCACGTTGAAGTTCGGCGTGGCCAGGTCGGCGCCACGGCGGTACTTGCCGTCCCAGGAGTGGTTGTACTCATGGGCGAGCAGGTCGCGGCCGAGCCAGTTCTTCTCCCATTCGGTGAAATAGCCCGGGGCGGCACTGTTCTCCGATGAGCGGTGATGTTCCAGGCCGATGCCGCCGAGCTTGTCGGTCAGCGCGAGCAGGAAGTCGTAGTGGTTGTAGTGGCGCGCACCGTAGAGCTTATCCATCTGCTGGACGAGCTTGCGGTGGATCTCCAAGGCTTCCGGCTTGATCTCGAGCGACTTGGCGTTGTCGGCCACGATGTTCAGATGTACCGGCGAGCGGCCGTTCGGATCGAGATCGACGCGCTTGAAGTAGCGACCGGCGAAGATCGGGGAGTCGACGAGGTTGTTGTAATCGATCGCCTTGAAGTTGACCGTGTCGCCGCTCTTGCTCGCTTCTTCGAGCGCGCTGCCGTACTGGAATCCAGCCGGGAACTTGACGCTCGCCTCGACCTGGATGCGATCGGCGCGATAACCCGCCGGGTACAACGACACCTGGTTCCACTCGACATTGACGATGTCAGGCGTCATGACGATGCGACCCTGGCGGGTGTCCTGCGGGGTCAGCGTCTGGAACTCGACGTCTACGGAGGACGCACCGGCCGGCACGTCCACGTGGAAGGCATAGACGTTGAACTCATCCCGCTTCCACTCGATGCGCTTGCCACCGGCGGTCACGACGAGGCCGGCGAACTGGTCGATCGGACCGCTCGGCGAATGGTGGCCCGGGATCCACTGCGGGAACAGCAGGGTCAGCGGACCCGGCTGCGCGGGAATGTTCTCGCGGACGCGGAAAATGCGGTGATCGAGATCGGTCGCGTCGACGGCGAGCTTGAGGGTGCCGTTGTAAGCAGTGTCCTGCGGAGCGGGGACATCGTCCGCACGGACGGCCGTCGCGCCGACGCCGGCGAGGGCCGCCAGCAGCGCGGAGGCAAGAAGGGTGGATTTCACTGAGTTCTCCCGTGGAGCGTGTGGGTCGCCCGGACATCCATGCGAGCGGGTCGGCGCGAGCCCCTGCGGTTCGCGCAAGCCTTCGATCCTAAACTTCAGGGGCCGGGGTTCCCTATGCCAGAGGTCACGAACCGTCGGACTTGGCAGGAAAAGTTAAAAGATCGTAATATCGCGCGCCCGCTACCAGGGGCCGCCCGGCGAAGGGGCCGGTGCGCACTATCAGGAACACAGGGATTCTCATGGAAAAGCTTCTTCTCACGGCGACCGCTGCGGCCGCGCTCTCGTTCGCTTCGTTTGGCGCGCATGCTGCCGATGAAGGCGCTTTCATTGGCATCAACGGCGGCAGTGCCAACTACGACATCAGCCACGCCAGCTTCCAAGACAAGAAAGACACCGCTTTGGGCGCCGTGGTGGGCTATCGCTGGGCTGTGGATCGTCCGTTCTACTTCGGTGTTGAAGCAGGCTATGTAGACCTGGGCAACATCACCGCTAAGTACAACGAGCGTTACCTGGCCCAAACCGTCGTTCTTGGTGAGCGAAAGTATGAGTTGGCGGGCAAGGCCGTGCTCGTCGGCGGTAACGGCAAGTGGGTGCTTCCGCACAACTGGACGATCACCGCGCGGCTGGGTCTGGCTCACTCCCGTACCACCTACGACATCCGTGACACCTTGTATCTGGACGGAACCACGCCCTTCGTTTCGAAGTCCCGTAGTTCGTCGAACGACAACGGCATCTACGCCGGTGTCGGCTTCGGCTACGACTTCACGCCGAACATCGGTGTTGCGCTGAACTACGACAACTACTCGCTGAAGGCGCAGAACATCACCAGTGACAAGCGCACGGTGAATGTTGGCGTATGGGGCGCTTCGGCAGAATTCCGCTTCTGATCGAATCTCGTCGAGCAACATGAAAAACGGCCGCTTTCGCGGCCGTTTTTTTGTGCGCCGCATTCGCTCAAGTGCGCGAAGGAATCTTCAGCCCGCGTTCCACGCCCGGACGCGAGGTGCCGCGCTCGAGCCACGCGATGACGTTCGGGAAATCGTCAAAGCCGACGAGCTCACGCGCGCCGTAGAACGTTACCAGGTTATTCACCCAGCCCAGCGTGGCGATGTCCGCGATGGTGTACTCGTCACCAATGATCCACTCGCGGCCATCGAGTCGGCGATCCAGCACGCCAAGCAGACGCTTCGACTCGTCGACATAACGCTGCAGCGGACGCTTGTCCTCGAACTCGCGACCGGCGAACTTATGGAAGAAGCCTACCTGGCCGAACATCGGTCCGATCGCGGCCATCTGGAAGAACACCCACTGGATCGTCTCCCAGCGCTTGGCCGCATCGGCGGGAATGAAGCGCCCGGTTTTCTCCGCGAGGTAGAGCAGGATGGCACCGGACTCGAACAGGCCAATCGGTTTACCATCGGGACCGTTCGGGTCGATCATCGCCGGAATCTTGCCGTTCGGATTCAACGACTCGAACTCGGGCAGCTTGTTCTCGTTCTTCATGATGTCGACGAGGTGCACCTCGTACGGCAGACCCAGCTCCTCGAGCATGATCGAGGTTTTCACCCCGTTCGGGGTGGGCAGCGAATAGAGCTGGATACGGTCCGGATGAGCGGCCGGCCAACGCGACGTGATCGGGAAGGCGGAGAGATCGGACATGCGGCGTTCCTTCGGAGGTGTATCGCCAGAAGGTAGGGTGTCCGCCCCGGGGTTTCAAGAACGACGGAAGCCGTGGTCTTCCGTACCGCGAACAATCGCCGTAGGCGTATGGCGCAGGTGCACGGTGGAACCCCCATCGATGGCCCCGACCACGGTATCGTCCGCGCCGCCCGCTCCTTCGCACAAGGAGTGCCAGACGCAATGGACGCCCATGACACCGTCATTCCCCCATGCACGCTTGCGCACCTTTCTTCCGCCGGCCGCCCTCGGCATCATCGCCGTGCTTCTATCTGCGGTTTCGCACGCGCATACCACTAACGCCATCGACCTGTTCGATGAGGCCGTGGCTCGCGGGTTGCCGCAAACCATCGTCCTGAGCCATGCCGGCGCAGACAACGGCAAGCTGGTCGTCGAATCATCTCTGGACGTCGAAGTCCGCTTTCCCGGCGACATGACGGGCGACGTGCCCGGCAACATGTACGTCGCAACATGGCGGGGCGAGCATGCCGTGCTAACGCGTTCCGGCAATCATCTCGATATCAGCGTGCCACATTCGGGTAACGTCGAGGTCACCGGTTTCAGCACCGACACTGAAGGAAGCCACCATGTGGACACCGGCGCTACGCACGACCCGCAGGAACTCGTTATCCCACGCACCTCCATGCACACGATGGCGCTGCCGCGCTACGCAGCGCGAAGCACGATCGCCGCGAAGCCGCCCCGCAAGCCGACGTTACCTACCCTGACCTTCTGGCTCTTCCTGCACGACGATACGCTTGATATCGCGCGGAAGCACATTCACGCCAGTTACGTGGCCTGGTGGATCGCCGACATGAAGAAAATCCTTCCCACCCGGCAGTTGTGGGTGATCTACAGCCAGCAGATCGAGGGACTGACCGATATCCCGTATGGACACGAATCATCCCTCCGGGACTGGAGCACGGCCATGGAGACTTATGCACGGCAGCAGAAGCTGCCGCAGATCCACGGTGAGTTCGAATACAAGTTCATGCTGCTCACAAAGCACGAGGTTGCGCCGGGCATATCCGGACTGGCATGGCTTGGTGGCGACCAGGCCATGGCCTCACTCAACGGCCGTTATACAATCGTCGCCCACGAGTACGGCCACACGCTGAACGCCAACCACGAGGATGCTGAAGTTCGCTGGTCGTCGGGCTGGCCGTGCGAAACGAACCTCAAATCGACCGCCAGCCCGCTACGTGCAAACTGCTATCGATACTCAGCGGCGAACGAACGACGCATGCGTGCGCATATGGCGAACGAATGGACGGTGCCGGTACGTCTGCGCCCACCGGATATTCCGCGCTACATCGTCGATTGAGCGGCAAGCCGCCTCAGTCGCGATTGAGCTTGCTGTGCTTCACGCCATAGGTGAAGTACACGATCAGGCCGATCGCCATCCAGATGGCGAAGCGCTCGAAGGTGATCCACGGCAGGCCCCAGATCAGCGCCAGCGAGAACAGGATACCGAGCGGTGCAACGAACCAGACTGCCGGCGTCTTGAACTTACGCTCCAGATCCGGTTTGCGGACGCGCAGCACCAGCACCGAGGCGCAGATCAGGATGAAGGCACTGAGCGTACCGATGTTGACCAGCTCGGCCACTTCACCGATGGGCAGCAGGCCGGCGACCACGGCGGTAAAGATGCCAAGGATCATGGTCGGACGCGCAGGCGTACCGAAGCGCGGGTGGACGCGGGCAAACCAGGCCGGCAGGAGGCCGTCGCGCGACAGCGCGAACCAGATGCGCGCCGCACCGAGCATGAAAGCGAACAGCACGCTGATGACGCCGATGACGGCAGCCACGGCGATGACATTGCTGAGCCACGGCAAGCCGATGGCGTTGAAGGCATCGGAGACCGACGCCTCACCGTTGAGCGTGCCGTAAGGCACGATGCCGGTGAGCACCAGCGATACGGCGATGTAGAGCACCATCGCCACAGCCAGCGAGAGCAGCACCGCACGCGGAAGATCACGCTGCGGGTCCTTGGCTTCCTCGGCGGCGGTGGTCAGCGTGTCGTAACCAAACACGGCAAAGAACACGACGCTCGCGCCGGTCAGCACACCCTGCCAGCCGAAGTGCCCCATGCCCTTATCGTCAAACACGCGCTCGGGAATGAACGGGTGCCAGTTGGCCGTGTTGATGTAGAACGCGCCGACGCCGATCACCAGCGCCACGCCGATCACCTTGATGCCGACGATCACGGTGTTGAGGCGCGCGCCCCATTCGGTCTTGACCGAGAGCAGGACGGCGACGAAAAGCGAGATGCCGGCGGCGATGATGTTGAAGCGATGCGCATCGGTCGGCGCGGCGACCGGATGGGCGAAGCTCACGCCCAGCGACCCTACGGCATGCTGCCAGTAGTACGCCATGGTGTCGGCGCTCATGCTCTTCTGCGCCCATTCCGGCAGATGCACGCCCGCCGAAGCGAGCAGCACCTGCACATAGCCCGACCAGCCGATAGCCACGACCGCGACCACCAGCGCATATTCCAGGAGAAGATCCCAGCCGATGACCCAGGCGGCGCCTTCGCCAAGCACGGCGTAGCCGTAGGTATAGGCACTGCCGGTCACCGGGATCAGGCCGGCGAATTCGGCGTAGCAGAGGGCGGCGCAAGCGCTGCCGAGGCCGGCGATGATGAAGCTGAGCGCGACGGCCGGGCCCGCGTTGAGCGCCGCCTGCTGGCCGGCGAGCACGAAGATGCCCACGCCGATGATGCCGCCGATGCCGATGGCGGTGAGCTGCCACAGACCCAGCACCCGCCGGAAGTCCTTGCGCTGGCCTACCTCGGCCTGCAGCTGCTCGACGGACTTGTGGCGGAGGAACTTGGCTAACGACATCGGGAGATCCCTGGGACTGGCTGACCGGGGATCATACCTGCGGCAGGCCCACCCTGTGGGAGCCCAATGTGCAGCCCAATGTGGGAGCCGCTTCAGCGGCGATGCCCTACCGCGCCGCCAGACCGATCGCCGCTGAAGCGGCTCCCACAGGACTACTGCCCGTCCAGCGCCTTGCGCCCCAATGCCGGATCATCAGTAAAGAAGGCGTCGATACCCGTCGCCAGGTAGGCCCGGATTTCCTCAACCGACCCCGCTTCGTTCCGGACAGCATCCCCCGCGCCGTTGCGAAAATCCGCAGCGAGGAAGTGGTTCTCTGGCCTGAACGTGTACGGGTGGACCTCGAG
This sequence comes from uncultured Luteibacter sp., assembly GCA_966191635.1. GTDB lineage: Bacteria > Pseudomonadota > Gammaproteobacteria > Xanthomonadales > Rhodanobacteraceae > Luteibacter. The sequence goes on along the minus strand of CBIGPO010000025.1, from coordinate 17,233 downwards.
GCCCGCCGCATGCGCGTCATGGACCAGCGACGCCACGGGCGCCAGCCGGCCGTCCTTGCCCAGCGGGATGATGCTGCGTGTGGACGGCCCGATGGCGTCGGCATAGGCAGCGACGGCCTTAAGCCCCTTCGGCGTCATCATCGCACCGTAGGTCGTACCCGCATCGTCAGCCGGATGCGCCGCGGCGTCATCCATAAGCTGAAGCAGACGGATATTCGGATGCGCCTTGCCGAGCTTGCCATGGAGATATTTGAGGTTGCCGACCTCGAAGGACTGGATCTCGACCGGCGCGGTACGTGTATAAGCATGCGCCGCGAGAGTAGCCAGGACCTTGTCTTCCATCGGCAACCCGACCCCATGGAAGTACGTGGAGTGCTTTATCTCGGGAATGATGCCGATGACGCGCCCGCGAGCCGACGACTCCGCGGCGACGTACTCGATCATCTCGTCGAAGGTCGGCACGCTGAACTGACCGTCGTACGCCGTGTTGGCCTTGCGGATATCGGCGAGGCGCTCGCGGGCGCGTAGCGTCTTCAGTTCGGCGAGCGTGAAGTCCTCGGTGAACCAGCCGGTAATCTGTACGCCGTCGACCGTCTTCGTCACGCGTCGGCTGGCGAACTCCGGATGTGCGGCGACGTCGGTCGTCCCGCCGATCTCGTTTTCATGGCGGATGACCAGCACCCCGTCCTTGGTCGAAACCAGGTCGGGCTCGACGAAGTCGGCGCCGTCCTGGATGGCCACCGCGTAGGACGCAAGCGTGTGCTCGGGGCGTAGCGCGCTGGCGCCACGATGGCCGATGACAAGAACCTTCGCGGCGAGGGGCCTGGCCGGTGCGGCATGCGTGGACATCGAGAGCGCTCCGAACGCCAGGGCGAGAGCACAAGAGGATAGAGCATGCGAGGAGCGGGCATACCAGGAGCGCGCCTGTGCCTTCATCAGAAATCCGCCGTGAGGGTGACGAAGCTCTGCCGCGGTGCGCTGGCGTGGAAGGCAAGCGCGCGGCCGTTCGGATCCGTGGCCGCGAAGGCGGTCAGGTTGGTCGCGTAACGGTGGTCGGTGAGGTTGGTGATGTTGAGGGCCAGGGTGAGTGCCTTGAGGCTGGCGACCGGACCGAAGTCATAGCTCGCACCGAAGTCGAAGGCGGTGGCACCGGCCACGCTCTGGTCGTTCGTGTACGTGTAATAGCGCTTGCCCGTGTACTTGCCCCGCAAGCTGGCTGACCAAGGGCCATAGGTATAGCTGATCTCGCTGGCATACATGCGCTTGGGCGTATCGACCGTGGTCTTGTCCTTCACCGGCACGATCTGGCCGTTGGCGACGTAGTTATCGTCGTACCTGGAGCGGTTGAACGAGGCAGAGTTGTACCACTCGAACCCACGGATCGGCTTCCAGATGAAGGTGAACTCCGCGCCGCGGCTGCTGACCGAGCCCACGTTGACGAAGGCGGTGTTGCACTCCGGGCGCGTGCCCTGCTCGATGCTCGGGCAAGGGTTGAGCGAGAGCAAGCGATTGTTGAACTTCACGTCGTACAGGGCGACCGACGCCTCGTACCAGGCGCCGACACTGCGGAAGCCGCCGTCGATGCTGCGCGATTCTTCCGGCTTCAGGCTGGATTTGGTGCCATCGAACGCGGTTTGCGAAACGGAGAGCGGGCCACCTGCGCCACCGCCCTGGAAGGCGGCGATGTTCTTGGCATAGGACAGGAACACTTCCTGCCCGGGCGCAAGCTGATAGGCGAGACCCGCCTGCGGCAAGAAGGATTTTTCAGCCTTCAATGTGCCGTTCGCGTACGGACTTTCCACGCCCGGCAGCTCACGCGCCGTCATCGTCGTGTGCGGGCTTTTCACGCCGAAATCCACACTGAGGCGATCATCCAGCGCCTTGAAACTATCCTGCAGGTAGGCTTGCTTCGTCGTTATGACGTAATCCTGCGCGAACAGGCGACGATCCGGATCCGATAGGTAACGATCGTCGCTCACCGGCCCGTCGATGAAATAGAAGTTGCGTTCGACGTGGTGATCGTTCTTCTCGTACCAGATGCCACCCTCGACATGATGACCACCGAGATCCCACGCCAGGGAAGCGATCGCACCGTTACGGTTGATCGTGTAGTTGGTGCTGCGGATGGAGATCGGCAGCTCCTGTGCCGTACCCGGATAGGACTTCTGACCCGGTGACCACCAGTGACCCTGCCCCGCATCTTCGTGGTGATAGACCTGCGTGTGCAACGTGCCCGAATCGGAAACCGCGAAGTCGCCAGCCAGGTAGTAGAGGTCGTCGCTACGCAGTGCGCGGCTCTGGTAGTAGGCATCGTCGATGTTGTCGACGCCACCGGAGAAGCCGCAACGCGGATCGCTCACGCCACCCTTGGTGTACGTAGGTGCGCAGTAGGCCGCGGCCAGTGCGCGCTTCCAGTCCGGCGCATAAAGGTTCCAGTCCCAACCGAGGCCGCGCTTCATGCCGCTCTTGGACAGATAGGCGTAGTCAGCCTGGCTGGTGCGCGAGGTATCGGCGAAGCCGGTGATCCGGTTGCCCTCGCCAAACTCATAGACGGCCTTGCCGTTGAACTGCTTGGTATTGGTCGGCGAGTTGGGATTGGCCCACATGTCCGCGTCGCTGTGCGCGCCGGACAGGTACATGGAGAAGCCCTTGTAGTCACCCGTATCGATGCGCGCATAGCTGCGACGGTTGTGGTCACTACCGAACGTCTGCGCGACCTTGCCGCCGAAGGTCTTCGCCGGGTCCGAGGAGAAGTACTGGATGGCACCGCCGAGGTTGCTCGTCGATGCGGTGCCAAGCGCGCCGATGCCCTCGGACAGCTCGACCGTCGCCATGTTCTCCGCGATCAGGGCGCGCGAGATGTTCAGGCCGTTGTAGTTGCCATAGGCATTGTCGCCCAGCGGCAGGCCGTCCAGCGTATAGCCCAGGCGAGTAGCATTGAAGCCGCGCAGCGTAATCGTCTGCGATTCCTCGTTGGCTCCGAAGGCATCGTTCGACTGCACGGAGACACCCGGCAGGCGATTGAGGATCTTCTGCGGGCTGGTACCCGGCGGCAATACCTTCTGGTCGGCGGGCGTGATGCGCTGCACCTGTCGCGTCTCGCCCTGGCCGATGACCGATACGCCTTCGAGCTGCTGCGCCTGATCGGCGGCGGGCGGCGGTACGTCCTCGGCATGGACCTGGAGGGCCATGGCGGATGCGAGGGCGAGGAACAGGGTGCGACGGGAAAGCATCATCGACAGGAAGCTCGTCGTGGGGGAAGCGAACTAGCTTGCGGATGCCGTGTGTATGTTTTCTTACGAAAGGATGTGATTCTTGCGACCGGGTGACATCCATCGCGCTTTTCCGGCACACCGTCCCCGAACTGAAACACGCGAACGTCAACATGCTCGCCTTTTACCCTCACGGAACCCCGCCATGCGCCGACTCGCTCTCCTGGCCACCGTCCTTCTTGCAGCGATCACCGTGGATGCCCACGCGCATCGCGTCATCGTGTTTGTCTGGGACGGCATGCGGCCGGATGCGATCAGCGAGGACGACACGCCCAACCTGGCTGCGCTGGCGAAGCAGGGCACGTTCTTTGCGGACAACCACGCGACCTACCCCACGTTCACCATGATCAATGCGTCGAGTTTCGCCACGGGATCGTTCCCGGGGACGATCGGTTTCTTCGGCAACCGTTTCTGGGCGCCGGGCGCCGCCGGCTTCGACGCCAAAGGCGCGCCGAGCGATTACAACGCGCCCATCTACACCGAGGATTACGCCGTCCTTCGCGCCCTCGACGACCACTGGCATCACGACCTGCTGCAGGCGCCGACCCTGCTCGAACGGGCGCGCAAGGCCGGCCTGAAAACCGCCGTGGTGGGCAAGTCGGGCCCGGCCTTCATGCAGGACATCCATGAGGGCGGGGTCATCCTCGACGAGAACGTGGCGCTGCCGCTGGCCTTCGCGAAGCGCCTGGCCAAGGCGGGCCTCCCCCTGCCGGCGAACACTGTGCATGCCTATGACGCGGACCGCTTCCAGCTCGAGCCCGACAATGGCACTCCCACCGCCCAGCTGCCGCTGGTGACCCTGAAAGATGGCGTGACGTCCGATGCCTCCGATGCGGCCGGCGCACCCCCGACGGCGTCCAACGCGTATCTGATGAACGCCTTCCTGACGTACATCCTCCCCGTGGAGAGGCCAGACGTTAGCTTCGTCTGGCTGCGCAACCCCGACTCCACCGAACACCTCTACGGCGTCGGTTCACCCAATTTCCACCTGGCCCTGCGCGCACAGGATGAACTGCTCGGTAAGCTGCAGGCACGCCTGAAGGAGCTGGGCATGGACGCGGATACCGACCTGGTCATCGTCTCCGACCATGCGCACAGCAATGTTTCCGCGCCGCTCGACCTGTTCCCGCTGCGCACGATCGCGGACGGCCGCGTGAGCAAACCCGATAATGAGTGGGGTTACTCCGTATCCGGGGCGATCCGTCTTGCCGACGAGATGACCCGCGCCGGCTTCACGGCCTTCGACGGTTACGGCTGCCTCTACGTGCCGGTGATGTCGGGCATGCAAGCCGATGGCAAGCCGCTACTTCCGACACGTTTCGACGATGATGGCAAGCTGTGCGGCAAGCCCGGTCCGTACACGACGCCCGCTTATAAAGTGCCCGCCGAGCTGCCGAAGCAGGCCTTCGTCATCGCACCCAACGGTGGCAGCGAATACCTCTACCAACCGGAGCACGATCGCGCGCAGGTTCTCAGGGCCGTGCGCTTCCTGCAGAGCCAGGAGGCCTTCGGTGCCATCTTCGTCGATGCACGCTACGGAAAGATTCCCGGCACACTGCCGCTCGGAGCCGTCCATCTGGCGAACAAGCGCGCACCGGACATCGTGGCCAGTTACGACTTCGACGCGCAGGCCAGCGTGCAAGGCTTCAAGGGCACCGTATATACGAGCATGTCGAACGAGCGCGGCATGCATGGGAGCTTCAGCCCCGTCGACGTGCACAACCTTCTGCTGGTGAGCGGCCCGGACTTCCGTAAGAACCTTCGCAGTGAACTACCCAGCGGCAACGTGGATCTCGCGCCCACCCTGGCCGCGGTACTCAAGCTCGATTTCGGCAAACCCGACGGGCGCGTGCTGCGTGAGGCCGTCGAAGGCCGCAGCGGCGATGGCCTCGCTGTGAAGCCGGTAGACGTGTCGACCGACACCGCCACCGGCCTCGACGTGCGCCGCGTGGACGGCTCCCCGATGAACCGCACTGCCTACCGCTTCGTACTGAAAACCAAGCAGCTCACCGATAACGGCAAGACATATACCTATTTCGACCAGGCCAAAGCCGAACATCTACCCTAGCGCGCTCCATGTAGGAGCCGCTTCAGCGGCGATAGCCACCTCGCGGCAACCCCCTGTGGGAGCCGCTTCAGCGGCGATAGCCAGTCCGCCGCAAGCCCCATCGCCGCTGAAGCGGCACCTACAATAGATGTCGGTTTCTGCTAGTTTCCCGCCCCGATAACCCCGTCCCACCGGATACCTCCATGCTCAAGCATCTCGCGATGGCCACGCTCTCGGCCGCCCTGCTCGCCTCCTGTGCCAGCGCGCCGAAAGACAAAACCGCCCATCCCGCGTCCATCGCCGAAGGCGCGACGCTGGACCTCGCCATTCTCGAGACGACCGATGTCCACTCGAACATCCTTTCGTACGACTACTACAAGCAGAAAGACGATCCGAGCTTCGGTTACGAGCGCCTCGCCACATTGATCCGCCAGGCCCGCAAGGAGTTCCCGAACACGGTGCTGTTCGACAGTGGCGACACCATCCAGGGTTCCGTGCTTGCCGACTACCAGGCCATGGTCAAGCCGGTGGGCTGCGATACGGAGCTCGGCATCTATGCCGCGATGGACGCGATCGGCTACGACGGTGGCACTGCCGGCAATCACGAGTTCAACTACGGCCTGCCCTTCCTCGCCCAGGTCACCAACACGTCGATGAATGTGGATGGCGTGAAGGCGCAACAGTGCGCAGGTCCGAAATTCCCGCTGGTCCTGTCCAACGTCTACAGCGCGCGCGACGGCAAACCCATCTTCAAGCCCTGGACCATCGTCACCAAGACGGTGAACGTCACCACCGCGATGGGCAAGGTGGTGCCGACCACGCTGAAGATCGGCATCATCGGCTTCACGCCACCGCCGATTCTCGACTGGGATAAGCGCAACCTGCAGGGGAAGGTCACCGTCAACGGTGTCGTTGAAGCCGCGAACAAGTACATGCCCGAAGTACTCGCGCAGAAGCCCGACCTCGTTATCGCTATCCTGCACGGTGGCCTCAACACTGCGCCGTACACACCGCAGATGGAGAACGGCGGTTGGTATCTTGCCGGTGTGCCAGGCATCGACGCGCTACTGCTGGGTCACTCGCACACCGAGTTCCCGGGGCCGCGTTACATGGACATGAAGGACGTGGACGCCAAGCGCGGCATCGTGCGCGGCGTGCCCGCCGTGATGGGCGGTTTCTTCGGCAAGGACCTCGGCGTGATCAACATGACGCTGAAGCGCGAGGGCGATCGCTGGGTGGTGGAGAAGGACAAGAGCCACAGCCAGGTCCGCCCGATCTGCCCGAAGAAAAACGACTGCGTGCCCGTCGACCCGACCATTGCGCCGATCGTGAAGGATGCACACGACGCCGCGGTGGCTTACGTCAATACGCCGATCGGTGCGACCGATCACGACCTCAGCAGCTACTTCGCCGACGAAGGCAACATGAGTGCGCTCGCCGTAGTCAACGCCGCGCAGGCCGACTACGCACGTGATGAAATCAGCCGCGAGCATCCCGAATGGAAGGATCTTCCGGTGATCTCCGCCGCCTCGGCATTCCGCACGGGCTTCGGCGGTCCGGACGACTACACCGACGTGCCGAAGGGCCCGATGACGATCCGCAACGCGGCGGACCTGTACTTCTACCCGAACACACTCGCCGCAGTGAAGATCGACGGCACCAGCGTGAAGGCCTGGCTGGAGAAGTCGGCTACGCGCTTCAACCAGATCGACCCGGCGAAGGAAGGTGAGCAGCCGCTGACCGGCAAGTTGGTGCCGTACAACTTCGACCAGATGCAGGGCGGTATCACCTACACCATCGACATCACCAAGCCCGAAGGCCAGCGCATCGGCAACCTCCGTTACAAGGGCAAGCCGGTCAAGGGCAGCCAGACATTCATCGTGGTGACCAACAGTTACCGCGCGAACGGCGGTGGCGATTTCCCGGGCATGAACGGCGACTCGGTGGTGCTGAACGCGCCGGACGGCAACCGCGAAGTCGTGATCAAGTGGGTGGAAGGAAAGAAAACCATCACCGCGAAGGACGTCGACAAGCGCTCGTGGAGCTTCGTACCCGTGAGGACCAAGGGTCCGCTCACTTTCACCGCGGCCGCCGGTAAGGAAGGCATCGCCAAGGCCCAGGGCCTGGCGATCAAGCAACTCCGCGACAACGGCGACGGCACGGCCGTCTACGCGCTGGACCTCTCAAAGCGCTGAGGCGGCTTATGGGGGCCTGCTACCGCAGGCCCCCCTTCTTGTGGGAGCCGCTTCAGCGGCGATAGGGGACTTGCCTCACCCCCATCGCCGCTGAAGCGGCTCCCACAGTTCGTTCCTGCAGCGGTCTGGCCACCCCGTCGGCAGCAGCGCCGAATTCCACATAGGCCATCCGGCCGGCCCCGACCCGCTTGACAGCCCCGTACACGCGGGCATAACGTCGGACCCATGCATCTTCATACGCCAGCGCTGCGTTCCACCTCGGCCCTCCCGGCCGGCGCGCTCGCGTCCGTATCCACCACCGCGACTACAACGACAACGACCACTACCCTGGTCGGAGGATCGGAGTTCGCGCGCGCCTAGTTCCTTGTCGCTGCCGGCCCCGACCTCCCGCAGGACGGGATCGGCGCCGGAACTCCCAGCCAAGATCCCCCACCTGATGTGACGAAGGGCCTCTCACCGGAGGCTTTGATCGTGTCCATCGCTATCGCATTACCCCGTTCGCCCTTACGTGTCGCGCCTATCCGCGCGGCCGTCGCTCCCCTCGTGGTCAATATCGGTGTCGTCGGACCTGGCAAGGTCGGTAGCGCCTTCCTGACCCAGATGCGCCTCGCCGCGCCGCGCCTGCTGCGTGACTGCAACCTGCAGCTCAGCCTGCGGGCAGTGAGCGACAGCCGGCACATGTGGCTCGATTGCGACGACGACGCCCTCAACGGTCGCCAGCACGGCGCCCAGATCTGGCGTCCGGCCGAGCTCGACGAGTTCGCCGCGTACGTGGCCGGGCGTGAGGGCGAAGTGGCCGTACTGGCCGACTGCACGGCGAGCGACCTCGTCGCCAACCACTACGCCGGCTGGCTCGCTGCCGGTATCCACATCGTCACCCCGAACAAGCGCGCCGCCAGTGGGCCGCTGGATCGCTGGCACAAGATCGCCCGTGCCTCCGACGCCAGCGGCGCCCGCCTGCACTACGAAGGCACGGTGGGCGCGGGCCTGCCGGTGGTGCAAACCCTGCGCGACCTGATCGACACGGGCGACGAATTGCTCGCCGTGGAAGGCATGCTCTCCGGCACGCTAGCGTGGCTGTTCAATCGCTTCGACGGCTCGGTACCTTTCTCGGCCCTGGTCCGCGAGGCGCACGCCATGGGCTACACGGAGCCCGATCCCCGCGATGACCTCTCCGGCATGGACGTGGCCCGCAAGCTGGTGATCCTCGCCCGCGAAGCCGGCGTGGCGCTGTCGCTGGACGACGTGAGCGTACGCAGCCTGATCCCCGCCGAGCTGGCCGACTGTACCCGCGAGGACTTCATGGAAAGCCTCGAAGCCATGGATGCGCCGATGGCCGCCCTGCTCGCCGACGCCCGCGCCGCAGGTGGTGTGCTGCGCCATGTAGCGCGCCTCGACGGCCGCCAGGCATCCGTCGGGGTACAGGTGATCGGCGCCGACCATGCCTTCGCGCACTCGCGCCTTACCGACAATGTGGTGCGTTTCGCCACGCGCCGTTACTGCGACAATGCCCTGGTCGTCCAGGGGCCGGGTGCCGGCCCCGAGGTCACCGCGGCGGCGGTCTTCACGGACCTGCTGCGCGTGGCCGGTGCCATGGGAGTAAAACGGTGCGCATGCTGAAAGAAGAATCCTCGCCCCTGATCCGTACGGACGTCGCCGTGGCCGAGGCCTACGCCAGTGTCGGCAACGTCGGCATCGGCTTCGACATCCTTGGGCACTGTGTGGCGGGCGCCGGCGATCGTGCCGAAGTGCGCCGCATTCCCGAGCGTGAAGTGCGGATCGCCGGGATCGATGGCGTCATCACCGACCTGCCCATGGCTGCCCCGGATAACACTGCCGGCGCCTCCTTGCTGTCGATGATGCATGGGCTGCGGTTGCCGTTCGGCTTCGAGCTGGTGTTGCATAAAGGTATCGCGCTGGGATCGGGCATGGGCGGTTCGGCGGCATCCTGTGTCGCCGCCGTCGTCGCCGCGAACGCGCTGCTCGACGAACCGCTGTCGCGCGAGGCCTTGTATCCGTTCGCCCTGGACGGCGAGGTGGTTGCCAGCGGCAGTCGCCATGGCGACAACCTCGGACCGATGCTGCTCGGCGGCCTGGTGCTCGCTACCGACAAACGCCTCGTGCGCATCCCGGTACCGGCCCAATGGCATTGCGCGCTGGTCCATCCGCATGTCGTGCTGGAGACCCGTCGCGCCCGTGCCGCGCTCGCCGGGCATTACGCGCTGGGAGAATTCGTTGCACAGAGCGCCAACCTCGCCCTCGTACTGGCGGGCTGCTATCGCGGCGAAGCGGCCCTGGTTCGCGAAGGCCTCCGCGATGTATTGATCGAACCCCGTCGTGCGCCCTTGATTCCCGGCTTCGCTGCCGTGAAGCAGGCAGCTCTCGATCATGGCGCGTTCGGCGCGAGCATCTCCGGTGCCGGCCCGAGCGTGTTCGGCTGGTTCGAAGACCGCGCCTCGGCCGAGGCCGCGTCGATCGACATGCGCGCCGCCTTCAAGGGCGCCGGTCACGACAGCGACGTAATCGTTGCCCCCATTGACGGCCCCGCCGCCCGGTTGCTCTGACCATGCGCTATGTCAGCACGCGCGGCGGTGCCGCGCCCACACGTCTTTCCGATGCCATCGCCGCAGGTATCGCTCCCGATGGCGGGCTATATGTGCCCGAGACGATGCCCACCGTCCCGCTGCCACCGGCGAACGGCTCTCTCGCCGGAACGGCTTTGCGCATGCTCGAGCCCTTCTTCGAGGGCGATCCGCTCGAGGACGATCTGCCGGCGATCTGCGCCGAAGCATTCGCCTTTCCGGCGCCGCGTCGTGAGTTACGCATGGAAGGGGCTCATGTGCTCGAGTTGTTCCATGGGCCGACAGCAGCATTCAAGGATTTTGGTGCGCGTTTCCTGGCTGCCTGCCTCAGCCGTTTGCGCCGCGACAGCGATCGCCCGCTGACGATTCTCGTAGCCACCTCGGGCGATACGGGCGCCGCCGTCGGCGCGGCCTTCCACAACCTGCCCGGCGTGCGCGTCGCGATCCTCTACCCGGACAACCGCGTGTCGCCACGCCAGGCCCACCAGCTCGGCAGCTTCGGCGGCAACGTGCGCGCCCTGCGTGTGGAAGGCAGTTTCGACGACTGCCAGCGCATGGTGAAAGGCGCGCTCGGCGATGCCGCCTTGCAGGCCGACGTGCCTATGTCGTCGGCGAATAGCATCAGCCTGGGGCGCTTGCTGCCGCAGATGGCTTACTTCGGGCATGCGTCGCTCGAGGCCGAAGGTCCGATGAATGTCATCGTGCCTACCGGGAATCTCGGCAACGCCGTCGCCTGTCTATGGGCGCGGGAGATCGGATTGCCGATTGGCGACGTGGTGTTCGCCTGTAACGCGAACGATACGCTGCCGGAGTTCTTTGCCGGGAAGCCGTACCAGGCACGCGATGCGGTGGCGACGATCGCCAATGCGATGGATGTGGGTGCGCCTAGCAACTTCGAGCGGCTGAGTTATCTGTTCGGCGGCAACGACAATGCGCGTCGCGCCGGCCATGCCGAAGGCGTAGATGATGCCGAGATCCGGGACGTCATACGACGGCACTCAGCCAGCGACAGCGCAACCTTCTGCCCACACACAGCGACGGCAATCCGCGTGTTCGAGCGTCAGCGAATGGCGGGAGACACGCGTCACTGGACCGTTGCGGCGACAGCCCACCCGGCCAAGTTCGAGGCCATCGTGGAGCCGTTGATCGGCCGTTCGGTGGTGGTGCCCGAGGCCTTGGGCGCCATGCTGGACCGCGATGCGAATGCGGAACCGCTCGCTGCGGATGGAAGGACGCTTGCGGATTGGTTGCGGCGCTGGTGAGTACCTCCTAGCCATTCACGGCGTGATGGAAGCGACAGCCTGCTGGCCTGATGCCCGGGTTTCGCGCGCCCTGGCCTGGGCGCGGAAGTCCCGGGGCGGCATGTCATATGCGCGGCGGAACGCATGGTTGAAATCCGCCGCACTCCTGAATCCCAGACCGTAAGCGATCTCCACGACCGGTGCCTTCGGGAATCGGATGAGTTCGTCCGCGGCCTCGCGCAGCCGGCGATTGCGGATGTAGGTGGCTAGGCCGCCATCATGCTCGAACAGGCGATACAGCGCGGCGCGGGACAGCCGCGATGCATCGACGATGCTCTCCAGCGATAGTTCCGGCTCGTGCAAGTGGTGCTCGACATGCCGCCGTACCCTGCCGAACACCGCCGCGCGGATCGCGGCGCGCGCGTCGCCACTCAGGCCGCACTGTTCGGCGAAGGCTCCGACGATCAGGTGCGCGCATGTGGCCATCATCGAGCGGGCTTCAGCCCCGCTCATCGTATCGATGCTGCTGGAAAGCGCATCCAGTTCGCCGAGAAACATGCGCGCGCGCGGCGATGCGTAGTCGATCACGCGGCCATGCAGCGATTCCGCATCGGGCAGCACCGATTCCACCAGTGCGCGCGGCAGGAACAAGGCCATGACCTGGCTCCTGTACTCCCGCTCCATGCGCATCGACTGGCCCATGTCCAGCGCCAGGATGCCCGGGCGGGATTGCAGCGCCTTGCGCCGCGGATACAGACCGGTTGTGGTTTCGACGCCGCCCCCCACCAGCAGCACGTGAAAAACATAATCGCGCATGGTGTCCGTGGAAATTTGTGGCGCCGTGCGGGTCTGCGTGATCGGGTCGGTGCAGGCGTGGAGCAACGTCATGCCATCGACCCGGTAATGATCGAGCGTGGCGCGAAACCCGTCAGCCACCTGTGCGTGCGACACCGCTATGTCAAGAAAAGAGGAGGTTTGATCACGCCACGCGAGCAGTTGCTGCGTTCGTGCGACGTCGCATGTACTGAAGTGGCGGTGGACCGGCGCGCGAGCGCTTGCCTCGATCTCGACATGGCTTGTGCTGTTACTGGTCATCCCGGGCCCCCGTCGGCGCGCGCTCATGTTACAGGACGCGGGCCCGCTTTTATCCCCGCATGTCGCCGCCTGTCGTGGCATGCCGTAACACCCTCCCACGCTGGCACTCAGGCTTGCTGGCGCATCAAACCAGTGCCAGGCCCGGCGTATCGACTCCTTGTCACCCCAACGTCGTCATTCCCCCAACCTTACCTTCCCAACTGAGACAGCCGATCAAGTCGCCCGTGCTTTCACGCGCAAAATTCCCGGCTAACCGACCCGGTCATCCGAGGCTGTCCAAGAGAAGCTTGCGCCGGGGAGATCTGCGTTGCACCACAGGGGAATCGCGTGAATCACATCTACCGGCTGGTCTGGAACCAGGTTCGTCGCACCTGGCTGGTCGTTTCCGAACTCGCCCGCGGTCGCGGCAAGGCTGGGCGTAGCTCGACATCGCACCGCACGCGCCCGGCCTGGTGGGCCGCACTACCCCTGAACCTGCCGACGCTGGCCCTCGCTATCGCGCCAACCGGCGCTACGGCGATGGATGCCGCTCGTCCGGCGCTCGCGCCGACGGTCATCGCGTCGGCGACGTCTTCGACCCATCCCACCGGCGGTCAGGTCACCGCCGGCAGTGGCCGTATCGACTACGGCGATCACCTCACCACCATCCAGCAGAACAGCCAGAACCTGTCACTGAACTGGCTGAGCTTCAACGTCGGCGCGCAGGACACGGTCAATTTCCTGCAGCCGAACGCGCAGTCCATCGCCGTCAACCGCATCGCCGACACCAACGGCAGCGTGATCCTCGGCCACTTGAACGCGAACGGTCAGGTGTTCCTGATCAACCCCAACGGCGTGTTGTTTGGAGAAGGCGCGCGGGTCAACGTGGGCGGTGTGGTCGCCAGCACGCTCGACGTCAGCGACAGCGAGTTGGGTCGCGGCACGTTGCATTTTGGCGGCGCGGGCGGTGGCAGCGTGATCAATCGCGGCACGCTCACCGCCGCACCCGGCGGCTACGTGGCCTTGCTCGGCCACAGCGTGTCCAACCAGGGCGCGATCCACGCGCCCGCCGGCAGCGTGGCACTGGCCGGCGGCAGCGCGGTCACCTTGAGTTTTGATGGCAACCGTCTGCTCGACATGCAGATCGACGCCAGCACCTTGAACGCGCTGGCCGAGAACAAGCAGCTGATCGTCGCCGACGGCGGCCAGGTACTGATGAGTGCGGGCGCGAAGGATTCGTTGCTGGCCAGCGTGGTCAACAACAGCGGCACGATCCAGGCGCGGACGGTCGAAAATCGCGCCGGCAAGATCGTGCTGCTCGGTGGCATGGAAGCAGGCACCACGAAGGTGGACGGCTCGCTGGACGCCAGCGCGCCGAATGGCGGCGACGGTGGCTTCATCGACACCTCGGCGGCGCATGTGCAGGTGGCCGACGGCGCAAAGATCACCACCCTGGCCGCTGCGGGCAACGCCGGCACCTGGCTGATCGATCCGCACGATTTCACCATCGCCCTCAGCGGTGGCGACATGAGCGGCAGCACCCTCAGCAGCCAGCTTGGTGGTGGCAATGTCACCATTCAGTCCAGCCAAGGCGCCAACGCCAGCGGCAGCGGCGACATTCACGTCAACGATTTCGTGAGCTGGAGTGCCAACACGCTCACGCTCACCGCCGCCCACGATGTCGATATCAACGCCGTGATGACGGCCAGCGGCAGCGCCGGCCTCGCACTGAACCCGAGCACCGGCAACGGTGCTGATGCGGGGGTGGGCGGCGGCACCGTCAACGTCATGCCGGGCGAGGGTGGTCGAGTAGATTTCAACGGCGGCAGCAACACGCTGAAAATCAATGGCCAGTCGTACACGATCATCAAGACGTTGGGTGCCGCTGGCAGCACGTCCGGAACGGACCTGCAAGGCATCAGCGGTGCCCTCAACTGCGCTTGCTATTTCGCGCTGGGTGCCGATATCGACGCCAGCGCCACGGCCAGCTGGGGGAATTCCGCCTTCGGCTCCAGCATCGGCTCCGGCTTCGTGCCGATCGGCCACCATTTCAACGCTACCGATTTCCAGATGTTCGCCGGTACCTTCGACGGCCTCGGCCACACCATCAGCGGCCTCACCATCAACCGGCCGCAAGCAAGCAATATTGGCCTGTTCGGTTACACCTACACCACCAGTACGATCCGTAACATCGGCCTGCTCGGGGAGTCGATCGAGGGCCAAAGCGACGTTGGCGGCCTGGTCGGGTACAACTTCGGTACGATCAGACAGGCCTACGCCATCGGTGTGATCAAAGGCGATCCCGGCGGCGCCAACACTGGCGGCCTGGTCGGATACAACGACAGCAGCGGCCGGATCAGCCAAGTCTATGCCGGTGGAGCGGTCAGCGGGGTGGCCACTATCGGTGGCCTGATCGGGTACAACAACCACGGCCCGATCAGCCAAGCCTATGCGGCCGGTACGGTCAGCAGCAGCGGCGGTGAGGTCGGTGGCCTGATCGGGACCAACGACAGCGGCCCGATCAGCCAAGCCTATGCGACCGGTGCGGTCAGCGGCAGCAACAACGTCGGCGGCCTGGTCGGATACAACATCAGCGGCACGATCAACCAAGCCTATGCGACCGGTGCAGTCAGTGGCAGCGACTATGTCGGTGGCTTGGTCGGGAGGAACCAATCGGGCACCACGTTCAGCCAGGTCTATGCCACTGGTACGGTCAGCGGCACCGGCAGCAACGTTGGTGGTCTCGTTGGGTTCAACAATGCCGGCACCATCACCAACAGCTACTGGGACACGGAGACCACCGGTCAGTCCACCAGCAGCGGCGGTACCGGCCTGACTACCAAGGCACTGATCGCAGCGCTGCCCGGAGGTTTCACGGCGGACCGCTGGGGCAACGTCGGCAACCAGACCACGCCCTACCTGCTGGGCATGTCCGGCAATCAGGTATTCAACACCAACGACCTGCCCACCGGCACCGTGACGCGCAGCAACCGCCCCAACCTCTACACCGTCATCCAGGATCTGAATCAGTTGCAGGCCGTGAGCACCGGCCTCGCCGGCCGTTATGTGCTGGGCAACGACATCGACGCAAGCGCCTCGATCGAATGGGTGGGCGTTGAACTCGACCCCCAAGGGCGCCCCATCATCGCCTACAACGGCTTCAGGCCGATTGGCGTCGCAGGCGCACCGTTTACCGGCATCTTCGATGGCCTTGGTCACACCATCAGCAACCTGACCATCCATTGGCCAAACACCGATTACGTCGGCCTGTTCGGCGTCACCGGCAATGGCAGCGCGATCCGCAATCTCGGTCTGCTCGGCGGGTCGGTTACAGGCCAGAATTACGTCGGCGACCTGGTCGGAGACAACGGCGGCACGATCACCAATACCTATGCCGCCGGGATGGTCAATGGCCTCACCTCCGACGAACGCGACTACGTCGGCGGCTTGGTTGGCTTCAACGAAGCGAGCGGCACGATCACCAACACCTATGCCACCGGGGCGGTCAGAGGCAACAACTATGTCGGGGGTCTGGTCGGAAGCAACCTTGGCGCGATCACGAACGCCTATGCCATAGGGGCGGTCAACGGCATCTTGTATAACAGCGGCGGCAACTACGTAGGCGGCTTGGTTGGCTCCAACGAAGCGGGCGGCACGATCACCAACACCTACGCCACCGGGGCGATCAGTGGCAACAACAATGTCGGTGGCCTGGTCGGTATCTACCGCGGAGGCGCCATCATCGGCAGTTACTGGGACAAGGAAACCACAGGCCAATCCACCAGTGACGGCGGCGCCACCGGCCTCACCACCGTGCAGATGATGGACCCGGCCAGTTTTGCAGCCTGGAGCACGGATATCAGTGCCGTCGGCGGCAGCTCCGCGGCCTGGCGGATCTACGCGGGTGACACCGCGCCGTTGTTGCGTACCTTCATGACTGGTCTGGCGGTCACCGGCAAGAATCTCGACACGGTCTACAACGGCACCGCCTTTGCGGGCACCAGCAGCTGGATTCTCGGCACGCTGACGCCGAGCTACTGGCGGCCGTCGAGCAGTGTGGATGCGAGCCTGATTCTGGGCGACGCCAAGGCCAGAACCAGCACCCCGGCGACCAATGCCGGCAGCTACGCGCTGGCTAGCGACCTGTATTCCGTCCAAACGGGTTACGACATCGCTTTCACGCCCGGCACGCTGACCATCGCCCCAGCCACCCTGACCTATCTGGCCGGTACTGCAACGGCCACCTACGGCGGCACGCCGACAGGGTTGACCGGCACGGTGACCGGCTTCGTCAACGGCCAGACTCTGGCCAACGCCACGACCGGTACCGTGAGTTTCACCACCGGCGCCACAGCCAACAGCAACGTCGGCAGCTACGCCATCAACGGTAGCGGCCTGACCGCAAACGACGGCAACTACACGTTCGCGCAAGCGGCAGGCAACGCCGCCGCACTGACGGTGAACCCGGCTATCCTGACCTATCTGGCGACATCCACCAGCAGCATCTACGGCAGCACACCGAGCGGGTTGACCGGCACGGTGACCGGCTTCGTCAACGGTCAATCCCTGACCAGCGCCACCACCGGCGCCGCCCGTTTCGCTACCAGTGCCACAGCCACCAGCAACGTCGGCAACTACGCCATCGACGGCAGCGGCCTGACCGCGAACAACGGCAACTACTCGTTCGCGCAAGCGGCAGGTAACGCCGCCGCACTGACGGTGAGCCCGGCCCTCCTGACTTATCTGGCCGATACCGCCACGACGACTTACGGCAGCACACCGAGCGGGTTGACCGGCACGGTGACCGGCTTCGTCAACGGTC
>CBIGPO010000024.1:0-62134 GCA_966191635.1 uncultured Luteibacter sp. | reverse complement strand
CGCCGTCGACAGCGACCTCGCTGGCGGTCATGAAGCTGCTGTCCGACGACGCGAGGAAGGCAGCCGCTGCTGCGATCTCCGACGGATCGGCCATGCGAAGAAGTGGCGTCATCGAGGCGTAGACCTTCTGGCCCTCCTCGCCTAGCGCTTCTTTCGCGAGGTCGGTCGCTGTCGCTCCGGGCGACAACACATTTACCCGAATGCCCGTCCCCTTCAGATCCTCCGCCCAGGTCCGCGCGAGGTTGCGCACGGCTGCTTTGCTGGCGCTGTAGGCGCTCATGGTTGGGGCACCCGTGGTGCCGGCGCTCGATCCGGTCAGGATGATCGAACCGCCCTGGCCCATCAGCGGCAGCGCCTTCTGGACCGTGAAGATCGTACCCTTCACATTGGTGTCGAAGGTTTCGTCGATGTGCTTGGCGGTGATCTCGCCGAGCCGAGCCTGGCTTCCGGCCCCGGCATTGGCGAAGACGATGTCGAGGGTGCCGCGCTCGGCCTTCACCGCCGCGTAGAGTCGGTCGAGGTCGGCCAGATCGGAGACCGAGCCCTTCACCGCGCGGGCATTGGGCCCGAGGTCGGCCACAGCGGCGTCGAGCGCTTCCTGCCGGCGGCCGAAGATGAAGACGAAGGCGCCCTCCTCGATGAAGCGCTTTGCCGCGGCGAGGCCGATGCCGGTAGCGCCACCGGTGATCACGGCGGTCTTTCCGTTCAGTCGGGTCATCATGTGCATCCTGTGTTTGAGTCGTGTGGAAGCAGGAAACTGCTTGCCTGACAAAAAGGATGCGGCCCTGATAACCTAACGACAAGTATGCACTTTTTGGTAAGTATCAAATGACGACGCCCACGGAAATCTGCGACACCGGCTGCGGACTCAACGCCACGCTCCGCATCCTCTCGGGCAAGTGGAAACCGCTGGCCCTGTTTTTCCTGCGCGACGGTCCGAAGCGCTACGGCGAACTCAAGCGCTTGATCCAGGGCGTCAGCGACAAGGTACTGATCCAGCAATTGAAGGACTTGGAGGCCGACCAGGTACTGGTGCGGACCGACTACAAGGAGGTGCCGCCGCGCGTGGACTACGCGCTGACCCCGCTCGGTCGCAGCCTGGCTGAGGCGATCGTCCCGCTGTGCACCTGGGGGACCGAGAACGCCGCGGAAATGGCAGGCATCTTCGCCAAGCGTGACGCTTTGCCCTAGCGGGCTTCAGCATTCCTGGACGGGCGACATCCAGGTGGACAGATCAGCATAGTCTGGCCGGCCCGATCTCCATAGTTGGGCAACCGGTGATTAGGTCGCAGATTCATTGACCCACCCCCGGATAACTGGCTCATCGTAAAGTAGAGACTTCGGCCGTTTGACGTCGACCCACTTTTTCGTCACCGCTGAAAACTGGAGTTAAGGTCGCCTCATCCACAAGCCCACGGGCCGGGAGGAGCGATGAAGAAGTCGCGGTTTGCCGAAGAGCAGGTCATCTACGCGTTGCGCCTGGCCGAAGCCGGGCATGGGTGTTCCGTCGTATGGGCCCAAGGCGTCGCGGACGTCCTGCGCGATTTCCGCGAGATCAAGGCCCCTGGCCCCGTCTTCGATCACACTAGCGCGAGATCGCGCCTCATTAGTAATCGCCGGCAAGGCAGGCTTTGCCCAGGTCCGACGCGTCGACAGTCAACTGGGCAACGGCCAGCTGGCGTTTTTCGGCTGCTTTATCGGGTGGGATGAGTGATCGCATTCGGTACCCGTCAGACGGCGGGATTCAATTCACGGTATTCGTTGACACGCGTCGCGAGATCGGCGAGCGATTCATTAAGGCTATCGTAGTCCCCTTCAGGAAACTCATGGAAGTGCAGGTTGTACGATCCAGCCTTACTCCGTTTAACAGCATCGGGCATGCCAGCTGCACAAACGAAATAATGCTTGTGGCTCGACGGCGCCGCGATGTTGGCGTTCTCTAGGACCATCTGGATGTCCGGATCGTCCAGGCTATAACCGATGAACAGTATGGTGTGCGTTAGGAACAGCGCATCAAGCGTCTTATAAAAGTGCGCAGCATCCTGCCGAGCTTTAAAGAAGTCGCTGCGCGTCAGCACCATCTTCTCGGGGGCCGTAATACAGCCGTGGGCTTTCACAATGCACCGGATGGGTGACCGAAGCTGCGACACAAGATGAGTGTCGGTGTACTTGAAGACGTTGTAGCCTTCGGCGGCCGCGCCACTGCGACAATAGGTGTCATAGACGGTGTCGAAGTTCGTGGTGATTGCCACCTTCGGATCTATCGAAAGGATAGCTTCGTGAATCTTCGACTTCTCGTACCGTGGTAGTTCGAAGATCTTCCGCATCTCGTCGTGATAGTCAGCCTCATTGAGGCTGGAGACAATCACTTCGGCAGCATCAAGGTAGCGACGGTCGGCGATGAGAGCCGCCGCCACCTGGCGCGAATCTTGATCATTGTTCCGTTCGTTCAGTAGCTCCAGAAGGGTTTTCCAGTCTGGCGGCCTCGCATCGGATTGCGGCGACACGCAGCTGGCAGAAGCGCCGGCGCCGAAGAAGATGATCACTCTTCTTGCGGCTAGCTCTTTGACCAGGGCCTCACCCCACGCGATCATGCGAACTTCTCGCCGATATTGCGAAGGAAATTCGTTGCAATTGTCGAGACAATTGTTTGGTAGTTTTCTACCATTTTGTACTGTGAGCCCACGATGCCATCCTTGGCGGCTAGCGTCATGATGGGCGATGCGCGTGTCTGAGCGAGCGGGATAAGGCTGTAAAGATGAGGCACATCGCCGAGCTTTGCGTGCTCCGGGGTAAGGGCCGCCACTCCATACTGTTCAAGAAGCGCGCCGATTTCGGCCGGCACTTTCCGAATGATTTCCTCGTATCGCTCGGTGGGAACTTTCTCCCCGCCCTTCGACCGGCTTTGGTACTGATTCAGTGTGTAACCGGCGAAGCCGTTGGCAATGCTAGGCCGCTTCGGTATGCCGTACTTTTCGAAGGCCCCGGGCGCTTTTTGCTCGCACCGGTCGATGCTGTGCACGTAATCCCTAATCGCTTCGCCGAGCCACTGTGCGATGTTCCGAATGCCGAGGATGCTGAATATGTCAGTTCCCATTGGCGTCACAAAATTATCGCAGCCGAGCAGGACGCTGCGATTGATGGCGCCGAGCGAGGGCCCTACGTCGAACAGCACCACGTCATATTCTTTGGCGTACTTCTCGCACAGATTCCGTGCCCAGTTCGTCTTTCTGTATCCGCCGATATCGCCGGCAGTGACGTTCCTCCAGGCCTCGCTAAGTTTGTCCTCTAGGAACGACATCGTCGGATGTCCGGCGATCAGATCGACGTTGAAGCGGTTTCTAGTACGTGGGATTGGTTCGAAGACATCCGCGATATCGGAGTCGCCATCCCTGATCGGGCGAAGTACGTCGGCAATGGTCGTGTACTTATCTGGATGCGAATCGTCCCAGTAAAACGACGCCGCATATTCCTCGCCCATGATGAGCTGGGTGGTGTTGCACTGTGGGTCGCAATCGACGACAAGGATGCGTTTCTTCATCGCGATCGCGAGGCATGCTGCAAGGTTGCATAGGAGCGTGGTCTTGCCGACACCGCCCTTGTTGTTGAACATCGCGACTGATTTCATTTGCCCCCCTAAAGGCCGAATTCCGTTCGCATGGGTGCGATCCGCGTCGGCGGAGTCTATTTCATTTTTCGGGGGTGGTTCCGGAGGGGGCATCAAGTCGCTCGATCAAACGGGGGGCAGTGTTGCTACGCGCAAGTGGCCCGTGGCGTGCCCCTGAATCCGCAACGCCGGAAGGTCGCAATCGCGAGGCCGCTGCAAGGGTGCTCGCGCCCGTACATCTGACTTACACAGATAGCTAGCCACACAGGCGGACTACACCACGCTTACACAAGCCAGTAGGGGATAAACGGTGGCTCGGGACGGAATCGAACCGCCGACACGGGGATTTTCAATCCCCTGCTCACCTATGCGCCTTTACCCAATCACGATTCGGGCCCGCAGAGAGGTCACCGAGCGATTCTCGCAACTATGGGAATCCGTCCACTATGCGGATAACGTGCGCGACGTCGAGGACCCGAACGACCGCGCTAGTTTGGTGCGGATCATCGGTGCGACAACCATTGACGTCATGCGTCGCGAAGGTAAATGGTTGATTTATTTAACAGTCTCGCCCCGCATTCACCATAATTGGGAGATCGTGTTCCGACTATGCTGTTTTGACCACCAGTGGCCAGAACAGCATAGTTGGGCCGGAATAAACGCCGTAGTCAGTGACTGGGGGAGGCTTAGGAATATCAACGGCTTGCATCCGGCGAGGCGACGCCTGAACATTTGTCCTACGCCGGCTATGCTGTTTCCGGCCCGGAGGCGGTCGATACTCGGCAAGCTCTACGCTGGCAAGGAATGCCGGTCAGCGCCTGGCGCTGCTCGCGCATGTCGCGCGCAATGTGTCGGGAGGAATCCATCGGACCATGCTGTGCCACAGCGATCTCAATCGTCGCGACTTGCGGTCAGTGCTTTCTCAATTGTCTTCCGGGGCAAGGGAAGTGCATCTTGAGCGCATCGATTACCACCTTAGCCGCCGGCTCACTTTGTCGATCGGGATGGCCTCGCAAGTAAGCCCCCGTTAGCGAAAGGACCTCGGTCCTTTGCTGCGGCGTCGTGCAAGCGATCGTTCCTTGGACAGCGTCCGTTACACCGTCAACGAACGACATGGCCTCGTGGCCCTCAATAGTGCTTTCGATCGTTTGGCGCAAGCTCGGGCCGTATCCGATTGCCTGCTCCAGCTTCGGTTCCAGCTGGCCAGCTGTGAGGTAATAAACCCGTGTCGGAACGATGATCTCATGGGCGCTGACGTCTCCCACAGCGACTAGTGCGGAGCAAAGGGTCATTGCGAATCCGATGAACATGACCTTCATGCTTCTGATCCTCTTCTTGAACTTCATGGCGACCGCAGCGGGTTCCAGTCGCTAACGTTGCAGTAACCTCGAGAAGGACGCTATCGGCAGTCTGGCTACCAAGCAAGGCCCTTGTAGCCATGAAAGCCGAAGCGAGGGGCATCTGAGCGAGATTACGGCAGGCGATATTTGCCGGGTAGTCGATATGCTGTCCTGGGGGTACCACCGCCGTCTAGTGCGCAGTCTAATTCATCGTCCTTACGCGAGTACTTTAGCCACGGGGCTTGATCATGCGAGTGTAGAGAGGATTGCGGCATTGCAAGTCCAGCGATTGATAGAGCGCGGCGTTATATCTAGAGTTGAAATGCCTTCGCTTGAGACGCGATACAAGGTTGAGTTGGACGGCTCGATCTAAGGGCCGGTCTTGATTTGCGAGTATGATCGGCATCAAACCAATGGGAGACACCGGATTGGCAACGCGTTCTTCGAAGAAAAATGGACCAAGCGAGGATATCGAGGCACGCAACTTAACAAGGTTTCTCAGGACGATCTTGAAGCTGGAGAAAAACGCCACACACACCCGTTGCTTTCGAGGGCAAGATCGTCGTGAGTGGAAGGTTAAGCCGGCGATCCTGCGTGATTATCGCGAGGGTGCTGAGCCAGCGATCCTCAGCGAGTTGATGGTTGAGGCGCCGCTCGAGTTTGGATCTGACAAGTCCATGTTCTCGAAATTGGTGCGCGCTCAGCACTATGGTTTACCGACCCGGCTGCTCGATGTCACGATGAATCCCTTAGTCGCTCTCTATTTCGCTTGTTGTGACACCAGCAGCGCGGACGGGGTAGTACATATCTTTGACTTCAGCGAAGAACGAGTGAAGTTCGCCGACAGTGATGCCGTGAGCGTCATTTGTAATCTTGCGAAGCTATCGCATAGCGAACTTCAGAGAATTCGGGCGGCTTACAGGGCAAGCGGCCCGTGGACAAAGTCAAAAGTGACGGCTTTTCGCCAGCTCGCGCCGATCGAGCGTTTGATTCAATTCGTCCGGGTTGAGAAGCCTTACTTTCTAAACGTAATCAAGCCGGTCGATGTGGCGAAATATTTCTTCGTCTATCCCGAGAAAACAAATAGAAGAGTCATCGCGCAATCTGGCGCGTTCGTGGCCGCGGGTATCTTACGCTTCGATGGTCTCGAAAAATCGTCAGGCGTTGTGGCTCATCAAATTATCATTCCATCTCGATGCAAGTCATCGATCATCGATGAGCTCGATCAAATCAACATCAATTCGCGCTCGCTGTTCCCCGAGATTGAATCGGTTTCCAAGTACATTAGCAGGCGATGGGTCGTTCCTACCTAGCCTCGGAACCAATGGCGCCGCCCACGGCGGTAGGCAAAGCAGACGCTAAGCGGTGACTGACCGGCCCTTGCCAGCGCCGGTCAGAGCGACGGTGTGTCGACAGTCCGATCGAGGGCTTCAAGGATCATATTCGGCGTGTTCGTCGAACACTGCATAACTCGATGGTGTTATCCCACCTCGGCGGGATCCTCCGGTATCTCCGACCCCGCCTCCCTGCCGGCACGCCAGATAACGTACCGGCAGGTTGCTCCTCGAGCTGCCCCCCATAGTTGGTGGAGGGCCGGGGAGTCGCCGTAGTAGTATAGACGCCCGAAGGGAGGCAGTCGCTATGACGACGCTGATGTGTTGGTGCGGGGTTGATTCTCGGGGGCCGACTTCCCTCTATATTGCCACTGACAGTCGGTTCTCCTGGCCAAACCAGATGCATTGGGATGCGGGTCGAAAGATTGGCCTCGCTGCCGGTCAGCCTGCCATGCTCGCCCTTGCTGGTGACGTGACATTGTCCCAGAGTGTAATCCTCGGTCTCGACCAAGCGAGCCTAAGCGACGCGGTGATCGCCGCGCGGCTCGAGAACGCTACAGCCGGATATCCCTGCAGCGGCCTCGACGGGAGCGCAGTCGTCTTCGCCCGGCGGGACGGGATGGGAATGGAATCATCGTTCCGCGTAACCTCTCACATTTACCGTCAGGGGGCGTGGGTTTGCACGGAGCATCTGATTCCCACCGACGAATCGGGCGTCGTCTGCGCTTACGGTACCGGCGGTGCATTTGCGAAAGCAGCGGTGGATACATGGAAGGCTAATGACGTCTCGGGAAGAACTAGCCGCAGCGCCTTTTCGGGCTTTTGTGACGCGTTGCGCCAAGGCCGAGACCCCCAGACAGGCGGCGCTCCCCAGCTGGCGGGCCTGTATCGGTCAGGCCCTGCTCGCGAATTCGGGATCGTCTGGAACGGACAACTTGTATTAGCCGGCACGGAACTCGTAGTTGGCGCCGAACTCGAATGCATCGAGTGGCGCAATGATCTGCTGGAGCGATGTGATCCCTCTACGAAGCAACGCATGAGCGGTGCTCAGCGGCACGCAAGGCCATATAGCCTGCGTTCCTCGGCGCGTTAGCACAACCGTACTCCAGTTTTCCATGTATAGAGCGTCTACAAGGATCGGTATGGCATTCAAAATCGGGCAAATCAGAACCCCCAAACCATCAACTGCGTTGGATGTTCTGCTAAACGCTGAAGGAAGAAAGATCGGGTCGGCCTATGATCATCAAGGCGACATCATTAGAAAGTACCATGCCGAAGCGCAGGAAGCTCCTGACGTGGCGTTCGAGCTTCCGACTGGTAGTGGAAAGACACTTGTAGGTGTACTAATCGCTGAGTGGCGGCGACTCAATCATGAAGCCCGCGTTGTCTACTTGTGTCCGAACAAGCAGCTTGCTTACCAGGTGGCCGATCAGGCACGTACCCAGTACGGCTTGCAAGTCGTGCCGCTGGTCGGGATCCAGGCCAATTTCGATCAGGGCGATTCTTCATCTTATCGCCGCGGCGAAGCGTGTGCAGTCACGACGTACAGTGGCCTTTTCAACGCTGGCCACTATTTCGATGACGTCAATACGATAGTCCTTGATGACGCTCACGCCGCGGAAAGCTACATCGCAGACCATTGGTCTCTACACATTAGGGCAGACGATGAGCCCGCGATGTTCGAAAAGATGGCAGAGCTAATTGCGCCACTCCTCGGCGACGCCGACGCGTCACGTATGCTGGCAGAATGGGAGTCGCGAGACGGAGCCTCGTGGAGTCAGAAGATCGCGTCGAGCGAACTGGCTAACATTGCTGATCAGATTCGCTCCCTCCTTGATGTTCATACTGCTGCCTCAGACCTTGTTTGGCCGTGGCGCGTCGTGCGAGATCATCTTCATGCATGCCATCTGTATGTGGGTGCCAAGGAGCTACTACTCCGCCCCATCATTCCTCCGACGTGGACGCTACCAGCATTCTCAAATGCATCTCAGCGAATCTATCTCTCGGCGACGCTTGGGACCGGAGGCGAGCTCGAACGGACCACTGGTAGACCGAATATCAAGCGCCTGTCGCTTCCCGATAGCTGGAAGCAGCGGGGAATCGGCCGGCGCTTCTTCATATTCCCGGAAATGTCGCTGTCAAAAACAGAGAGTGACCTCGTTAAAAGCAAAATGATGGCTGAGGCCGGAAGGTCATTAGTTCTCGTGCCATCCGATCCAAGTAGTGTCCGATTCCGCGCGGACGTTGCTTCGCTTTCCGGAATTCCATGTTTGGGTGTTCGTGAGATAGAGAGAACAAAAGCCCCCTTCCTGGCAATGCAGAAGGCGGCGGTTGTTGCAGCGAATCGATACGACGGTAAGGTGACTGTCGCGCTCTGTGACGTGCCGGGTATCAAACCACTATTTATGCGACGGGTGATTCGTTGGCTTGCGCTCTTCGGTTTGGCGGCGGTCTTGTACGGATTTGGGAATGCCGCCTCCAAGGTGGCGTGTTTGCTGTTTTGGGGCGGGAGCCGGAGCGCTCGTCTTTTGGCAGCTGCGCTGGCTCACTGCCCGACGAGGCTAGACCAAGTTTTCGTCATTGCCGCGGCGCCAATCTGATTCTTCAGAATTCGCTGGCCACCGAGGATGGCGTAGTTAGTAGATGCCTTGGGCAGTACGCCGAATCCTGCCAACTAGGTCGACCGCCCCGGCGGCGTCATGCGCAATCGCGCTGGGTGGCACCGGCGCGACACCTGTGTTCCTTTGGAGTGGTGTGGTCCACCAATTCCAAGCAGCGGCTTCGTTTCCGAAAAGCGCTACCGTTTCCGCGAAGACCAGCAACATTCGTGTGGCGACCTGACCGGCGTCGTCGGACCGCTGCACCACGCCGGAGAGACCCACGCCGCGGAGCAGGCCTCGGACTCTTTCCGTCGGGCCCGCTTGGGCTTCCGCCAATACGGCGTCTGGGGAAAGCAGAAAGTCGATCAGCACCCGCAGCGCCTCGCCATCGCTGCACCCTGGGCGGAGCAGTCGTCCGGCTGCCAAGAGAACTGCCATCGACCCCGTTGCATCTATTTCGGTCATGTGACCCCTCCGCCTCGCGATTAGGGAACGCGTGCCTACCAATTTCCGGCTCAAGAGTACGACTGTCCCTGCGAAAAAACATAAATGTCGGCGGCCCCCGGATCCTGTCCCGGCCACGCCGCCTCGGCTACTCGAAGCCCTCGCCATGACGATCGACGCATTGCTTCCAATTGCCATGATCATCGAACCCCGTGCCATGCTGGCTAGCCGACACGGACAGCATCAGCCTGCCATCCAGACGACAGCGGCATCGTGTTCAGCCCTCGACAGCTTGCCCCTCCTCCACCCTCGCTGATCGTCGGTGCTGTCCACCATGCAGTCACGCCGCGACGGTGCAGGCGATCTCATAAACATCGAGATCGCGTCGCACCCCATAAATAACGGGAGAAGCCGACATCCGGGCGTCTGCATAATACATATAATACGAACAAAATCAGTGACTTGCTTGCATGTCTCGGCTGGATATGCCAGGCTCGTCGCCGTAACGGCCGTACGCCGCTGAACGGCCGTCCTGTCCGGCACAGTCCGGACTAAGTGGTACGGAGTAAGCCGATGCACTCCAGCTCGCCTGCCATTAGTGTTGAGCTCTACCTGCCTCGAACGCCGATCATGACCGGCGCGGACACGGCGCGCATTCTCGGCTATCCCACGACTGCCGCTCTCTATAAGGCGCACCACCGCGGGCGTCTACCTATTCAACTTTTCAAGATGCCCGGCCGCAGGGGATGGTTCGCGCCGACCGCTGACGTTCGCCGGTGGATCGAGGATTCCTTAAAGGGCGTCCCGCCATCGCTGAACTGCTAAGCCAAACAGCGGCGATTGCCGCAGGAGGACTGGTCGACAACGGTAAATTAGCGAAGGCTGGATACAAAAGACCCCCGCGAGCTCTAACTCGCGAGGGTCTGAAAGCAGACTCGATTGCTCCCGAGATCTGACTTTCAGCATCCGCCCTTCAATCGGCTCTGTCAAGCTCATCACGTGCTTGACGGGCGGTTTTTGTCCCTCGTTGAAGGGAGGACATCAATGGTCACGTGCGAACGTCACGAGGTTATGCCGTTGGGGGACCGCCAGCGCGTCTACAACGCCTGCGGACTGCCGGAAGGAAGTATCCGGCGCATCGAGGAAATGATTCGAGCTAGCGGTGAACGACAGGTCGGAAAGGGTGCCCTGGATAACGTCACCACTATCTTCGCCTCGCAAAAAAACAAAGCATCCCGTACCACGGAGAGCCACACCGTCGAACAGCTGTTCGCGTACGAGTGTGAGCTGGATCCGAACGTGCTCATGTACCACTGCCAAATTCCGTGCCCTGGCGTGGCGCGGACAACCAAAAGTGGTCGCCGGCACATATCTGCCCCAACGCTGGACTTTCTTACCTTCAAGAAGGACTGCATCACGCTGATCGAATGCAAAGCCACATCGTGGTTACGGAAGCAGGCGAAGTTGCCCGAATCGCCCTGGACTGAGGATCGAGGCCGCTGGCACAACGCACCTCTCGAGGCATATTGCGCCGATCTTGGCATCGATCTCCATATATATGCCGCGCCGGAGCCGCCGGCGATCTATAAGCAGAACCTGGAGTTGTGTGTCGCATCGCTGCGATCTTCGCTATCCGATGACGATCTGAAAGTCATGAGTCGAGTGGCGGCACGGCTGAACAAAGGCGGTGCGTCACTCGAGAAGCTCCGCGAAGACGTGCCAGGCTTCAACGCACGCATTGCGGTGGCCATGTTGGCAAGACGTCAGGCGTACGCGCCGCTTAAAAGTCACTCGATTGACGACGGTGCCCAGTTCGTCATGTATCCCGATCAGGAGCGTGCCCATCGCGTAGACGCACACGATCTCGAAGCGCTCGTGGGAAAGCTCGATCAGCCCTCTGGGCTCTCGCCTCTTCGCACTGCAAGTCGTGCCTGCATGGCACGGGCAACGCGTCGAGCCGGCGCGGTGACATCTATCGCTCTCGGCGAAGTTAACGGATCGACGAAGATGCGCCGATTGACGGATAAGGTCCTCAAGACCGTGGAAGCCGGCAAGGACCTGCTCGAAGCTTGCCTTCCAAATTATGCGATGTGCGGCAATCGCACCTCTCGCCTGACCAACGGGCAGCGTGAGCTCCTCGAATTCCTGGTCGACGACGTCTGGAACAAAGGACTCGCCGGCACCCCGAAAGAGGTCTACCTCATGATGGCACCCGAGGCGGATCGACGGGGCGTAGCACCTGTGGGTCGGACCACGCTGATAAAGATGATCCGCGCGGCAGGACGTACACAAAATGCGTTGCATCGACGAGGCATGCGCGGGTACCAGGCCGAGCGCGACCGCGGGGATCCCGCGTTCAAGACGCTTCCCCCGCTGGCCTACGGACACACAGTACACGTCGACTCATCACGGTTCGACGCAAGGATCGCGCCGGACATAGTGAGGCGACTACCTGCGAAGTACGGAACGTTTTACGTAGCGATCGACGCACAAAACGGCGAATGCCTGGCCTATGCCTTCATCTTTGGACCGGCCAGAACTGACGGCCTGGCACTGTTAATACGCGATCTCGTGCGGCGTCACGGCTGCCTACCTCATGTGTTACACATCGACCGTGGCTCAGAGAACCTAAGTAACTGGGCTAAGGGCTTCTTCGAAGGAATCACGTCGCTTCGTATATCCCCGACAGCGGGCTCGAAATACAACGGAATCGCGGAGAACCTGATCAAGCAAGTTAATAGGCAGGTCGCCGATAAAATTCCCGGGAATACGGTTAACGATAAGCAAGGGCGTGCCGCCGATGGACGACTTAAAAGTTTGAAGCAAATGAAGCTTGACTTCCTCAGCATAATTGAGCTGATTGAGTCATACCTATTTTTGGACCGTCAGGAGACATGCCGGCCTACAGGTATGACTCCGAAGGAGCATAAGGATGAGGCGTTGGATGCCTACGGTCACATCGGAATTCCTGTTCAATACGATGACGACTTCGTCTACAGAACGTCGGTGCCAATTACAGTGGGGAAGAGCGAGATCTTGTCTGAGGGAATCAGGCTTTCGGAAGGAATGTACTCCTGCCCTGAGCTACTTGTTGCACTGCGCGCGCGCAGGGTTCAGGAGATCCGAATCGACCCTGCCACAGCCGCGTACATCTTTGTTCGAATTGACGACAGGATACTTAAGGCTTTTAGGAGCGACTGCATAAAGCTGCTCTCGGTAAGCGACGAGCAGGCCATGTTTACGCGATTCGCTCAATCATGCTTGGCAGTAGTGGCTCGAAGCCAAAACGGAGCGGTGGACGCGAAGCGCCACGACCGGCTGACCCTCGCCAAAATGGCCGCACGTCACGACGACGATACCTCCACTCCTAAGGGCGATGTTTTGACTGCCCCGGCGTCGTCCCCCGAGAGCACGGAATACACGCCACTCGACTGGGAATCCATCGAAGCCATTGAGGATGACATTGTATGATTTCACTCAGCAATCAGTCGGCCTTCAGGCAAGCGATATCCAGTCTGGATCGTATTCTACGTCAGTTCCCATGGGAC
This sequence comes from uncultured Luteibacter sp., assembly GCA_966191635.1. Lineage (GTDB taxonomy): Bacteria > Pseudomonadota > Gammaproteobacteria > Xanthomonadales > Rhodanobacteraceae > Luteibacter. The sequence continues at coordinate 49,261 of CBIGPO010000024.1, read as the reverse complement.
ACTGAGGTGGCAATTGCTGCGTCGCCCGGTGTTGGAAAGTCGATGTTGGACCAACCCGCCATGCGGAACACGCCTCGCAGTCCAACGCCTTTGGGCGAGGGATACATGTCGGCAACAAGCATGTGCGTTCAACTCTGCGGCGACGCCGTCGGTCGGTTTGGCGGGGGCAAGTGATGAAGCCATTCACCGTTATCAGGCACCAGGTCTATTCGCAAGCGTCGGCAGACCTGATGTACGAACTGCGCGAATTCAAAGCAGGCGAAATGATAGCGATCATTGGGCCAAGTGGCGTAGGAAAAACCACGCTGCGTCATGCCTGCATGCAGGAGTTCTTTGGGCACCCGAAGTTTTGGGGTCTGGGTCGGATGCCGATCGTAGAGGTTTATCCGCGCTTAGCGGCAGGCGGATACTTCAGTTCTAAAGACTTCGCTGGTATGTTCTTGGACGAGCTTCACGTGCCGAGACTGCGCTGGTTGGATCAACGATCGGATCCATGGCTTATAGGTCTCAATGAAGCGACCGAGTCGCTGCGGTCAGACTGGGCCAGATTGAAAAACCGGCAATCGACAGAGGGTCAATGTTGGGACAACATTGAGATGACACTGTCCGGACGTGGCTGCCTCTATGTGTCGATCGAGCAGATCACGACAATGATGGTCACTCGACAGACGAAGAAATTGTCAGAGCACGTTCTGAACTTGCTCAACTTAGCTGAGCGCTGCGGCATCATGATGATCGTCACAGGGGTCCCAAGTGCGTTAGGAATGTGGCGTCAGTTTCACGAATTGGGTCGAAGGGTTCGGCCGGTATGGGTCAGGAACTACAGCTCGAATTTTCCCGGTGACGAGCGAGCATTCGCGCGGGTGCTCAAAACACTCGGAACCCACTTTAAGTTTGATCCACCGTCATTGACGTCGACCATCGCCGCGGAAATCCTCATTGCTTCCGGCGGGACCCTGGGCGGTGTTGATAAGTTGCTACGGCGAGCCACAAAGCTCGCAAGCCTTCGAGGTGGCGCTGGTATATCAAAGCAAGACATCGAAGCGTCCTATCCCAGCTTTGACGACATTGAGAAAATCTGGCAGCACAACGACGAGTTCCAAATTGCAGCTGCATCGGCGCAAATGGAAGGTCGCTTAGAGGGCGTTCGTGCGGACTGGATGAGGCAACGCAAATGACGCTCTCGAGGGTCTCAGGGGATGTGCGATGGACCTGCTTGCCGCCAGCGCCCCTAAAAGGGGTCGGTACGTCAATGGTCGAGTCTCTCGATCATTACGCCGCGCGAATCGCGCATGCGTCAGGCATCACGATGACAAGGTTGATCGGTGTGCTTTCCCCTTGGCGACCGGGCATGTTTAGGGCGAAGTCCTATGTCGCGGGCTTCGGGAGGTCGCGAATCGAAGGTTTTGTTGCGGGTTTGAGCAGACTGACGGGGCGGTCGGACTTGCATTGCGGTACTTTCTACGTCGTGAGTGAAGTTCTTCAAAACTACGGTGTGGGCCTATCGGCCAAGCACCGTCGCTGGTGCCCACAATGCTTTGAGGAGTGGGATCCGACGTCGTCATACGAGCCACTGATATGGCGGCTTCCGGATCTCGATATTTGCACTATCCATCGTTGCGCGCTCCGTGACAGGTGTTTCGTATGCGAAAGAAAGCAACCTCTGCCAGCGTCCTATTCTAAACGGCGTATATGTGCCTCATGTAGTTCGCCGCTATCCGCACGTCAATTGGAAGCATTAGCCTCGCGCACGCCGTATGAGAACCACGTCGAGCGTTGCGCAACGGACCTGCTGGGTCTATGCGCGGATGCGAATCAAGGTGTCATTGACTACTCCGAAGTAAGGCCTTTCTTTGGTGAAGCGTGTCAGGCCCTGCTTCGTACCGGATTGGCGTGTGACGTCCCTGACTTAGATCGGCTGTTTGTCTGTTTGAGATCGGGTCGGATGACGACTCGACACTTATTTCAGCTCTGCGCGGTACAGGGCGTCGGGCCGAAGGACATTCTGCTCAGGCCTAGGGAGGCGGCGTCGGGACAGCTTGTCGGGAGATTTGTGCCGGAGCTAGATCAGCCCGGCCTACCGCCCAGCGTAACGCCCCGTCTCAGAGTGGCACACTGCTGGATAAGGAGTCTTCATCGAGAGCGCCGAATTGGCATGTTTCTACCGAGCGTTACACGCGTCCTGCACGCAGCAGGCGTTGGAAGGAATCAATTCATTGACGCTGACAGAATCCTTTATCATGACTATCGGTTGGCATACTTGGCGCAGGGTTCGTCGCAATCGCTTCGTGACGCAGAACGATGCTTGTCCTCTTCACTAAGGCGCGTTCGAGGTACACGCTATGGCGCCGAAGATGTTCCATGGTTTTTCAGGTGTGCGAAATCTGTAGCGGATGAGTGCGGCATGAGCACGATTGTCACGCGAAAATGTGTTCGCGCTGCCATGTGGATCCGGGATCTTGAAGCTTCCGCGCGCAGACAATGCCGCTAGAAACGGCCATTGGCAGGCCTGAAGGAGGATCGCGCCGACCACCACGGTTGCCGGCTGAATGCACCCGCGTCCTGCCATAGGCACGCCCGCCGCGGTCGATGACGCGCTAGCACCTTTGACATCGCCGACAGGCGCTGCCGTGCCGCCGGCAAGGGGGACTCTGTGATCGTCGATGGCCTGCCAATGCAACTTACGCGAACTAAATACTGCTAAGAAGATCCGTTGTCGCTTCTCCATGCAGCACCAACCAGACCATCAGCTGCCCGCGATAACGGGGAGCGAGTCGGCGGGCTTATCTGGGCTAGCCTTCGAAAGGGGGGGCGAACCAGAATCTTTGCCTCGGGACCGACGATATTGACGGTCGATCGACACGAACAAAAATGAGCATCCGGTCACAGAACCGATTCGTGTAGAGAGTAGCGTCCTACTCTTGGGGGACCACTTGAATGGTGGAGGTGCTCATGGCACCGCACGTTGTTCCGGAGGCACGGGCTGTAGGCGGGCGACTTCAGGTTGCAGAATATGTCCGGATGTCGACCGACCACCAGAAGTACTCGACTGCCAACCAGGCGGCCGCCATTCGCGAATACGCGGCAGGGCACGACATGGACGTTGTCCGGACCTACGGGGATGACGGTAAGAGCGGCCTTGAGATCGGAAGGCGCGCCGGCCTCCGGCAACTCCTCGATGACGTCATAACCGGCCAACTGAATTTTTCAGCCATCCTTGTTTATGACATCAGCCGGTGGGGCCGATTTCAGAACTCGGACGAGGCCGCACACTACGAGTACCTATGCACCAAAGCCGGCGTCCGGGTCATCTACTGCGCCGAGCCCTTCGAGAACGACGGCACGCCATTGGCGACCATCGTCAAAGGTGTAAAGAGAAGCATGGCGGCGGAATACAGCCGCGAGCTGTCAGCGAAAGTCTTCGCCGGGCAGTGCCGCCTCGTCAAGCTCGGCTTCCACCAGGGTGGCGCCCCCGGATACGGGCTCAGGCGTCAGCTGATCGACGAGCATCGTTCCGCAAAAGGGCTGCTGACCCGGGGACAGCAAAAGAGCATCCAGACCGACAGGGTGGTTCTTGTTGCGGGGCCCGACGACGAGGTCGCCGTCGTCCACCGCATTTACCACCTGTTCCTTGAACGGCACTTCGGCGAGCAATCCATTGCCGACCTACTCAACGACGAGGATATAGTCACTGACTTTGAGCGGCCTTGGTCGCGCGGCACGGTTCATCAAGTGCTGACGAACGAGAAGTACATCGGTAACAACGTCTATGCGAGGACGTCGGGAAAGCTGAAAACTCCGACGCTGCCGAATCCGCCGGAGAAGTGGGTTCGCTGTGATGGAGCCTTCGACGGGATCGTCTCGCCGGCTGCCTTCCTCCGTGTACGCGAAATCATCGCGGCGCGATCGGTGCGACTGGAGGATCATCAGATGCTTGCCCTCCTCCGCGAGCTGGCTAACAAAGTCCAGGCGCTGTCAGGTCTCGTTATTGACGAGCAGGATGACATGCCGTCAAGCACGAGTTATCGGCAGCGCTTTGGTGGGCTGGTCCGCGCCTACGAGCTCATAGGGTACGAAAATGGGCGGAACTATAGTTTCCTCAAAGTAAATCGGGCGCTCCGGGCGTGGCGGCCGTCCATGGTCTCCTCTGTCGTCGATATGCTGTCGAGGACTGCTAGGGACGTGCAGCGCAGTTCTGCCACAGATCTGCTCACCGTGAACCACGAGTGGACAGTATCGGTTGTCCTGGCAAAGTGCCACCGACGGGATTCGGGCTCGTTGCGCTGGAAAGTGCGCTTCGACATGGAGCTGATGCCCGACGTCACGGTGGCCGTTCGGCTCCACGAAGACAACGTGGAAGCTCGTGACTACTACCTGGTGCCGCGTCTCGACATGGCGACGTGGCCACGGCACCTCGGGTTCGAGAACTCTCCTTTCATCGACGGATACCGCTTCGACACGCTCGATATTCTATCCGAGCTCGCGGCGCGTGTGCGTCTGCGGGAGGCCGCATGAAGACTTCAGAGCCTGTGGAGGTCGAGAGCATTCCCATCAACGACATCCACGTGCTCAATCCGCGCACTCGAAGCCGGCGTATTCACGCGGAGCTGGTCGAGAACATCCGACGTGTGGGACTGAAAAGGCCTGTTACCGTCAGCCGGCGAGCCGGGGTTCACCGTCAGCCCTATGATCTCGTCTGCGGGCAGGGCCGGATTGAAGCGCTGCAAGTGTTGGGGCACAGCATGGTGCCTGCGGTGGTCGTGGATGCGCCTGAAGAAGACTGTCTTGTGATGAGCCTCGTGGAGAACGTGGCGCGGCGGGCATACCCCGGCATTGAATTTATGCGGGAGGTAGGCCGTCTCCGCCAGCGGGGGCGCTCTGAAAATGAGATCGCTGACATCATCGGTGTCACCCCGCAGTGGGTGAATATGGTGGCTAACCTTCTCGAGCGTGGGGAAGAAAAGCTATTGGCCGCCGTCGAGGGTGACGTCATTCCCTTAAGCATGGCGACCGATATCGCGCGGAGCAGCAGCGCTGAAATTCAAGAGCTCCTCTCGGACGCTTACCAACAGGGATTTCGCGGCAAGAAGCTCAGCCGACTTCGACGCCTGCTAGAAGTGCGGGCAAGGCGCCGTCCCAGGGTGGAAACAAGAGAAGGAGTTCCCCCCCGTGAGCGCAAACCCATGTCGGCGGCCGACATTCGGCGCATCTTTGAGAAAGAAGCTGAGCGGCAGCGGCTAGTTGTTAAAAAAGCTACCTTCGTTCATGAGCGCCTGGTGTTCTCCACGCAGGCCATCAAAGAACTGTTAGACAACGCGGATTTCATGGCTCTTCTTTACGTGGAGAAGCTCGACACCTTGCCTAAGCTTCTTCAGGAGCGCCTGCGGAGCACGGCCCATGAATGAGAAGTCCATCGCGGGAACCCCTGAGCTGAAGACGGCATTTAATCGGCGCGGCGTCCGTTTGGCACTTTCAACGATCCTGCCCTTGAAGGCCGTGCGACCCAGCGTTAAAGCAACCATAAAGTACCAGCAAATCTTGGCCTCCATCCAGGAGGTCGGCTTAGTAGAATCCCCGGTGGTCACCCGCTCGACCAAGCAAGCCGATCAGTATTTTCTCGTTGACGGACATCTTCGGCTCGTCGCTGTGCGGGAGCTAGGGTGGACTGAGGTAGAGTGCCTGATCACGGACCACGACGACACCTACACCTACAATAAGAGGGTCGGGCGGCTCTCGGCGGTCCAGGACCACAAGATGATTGTGCGGGCGATGGAGCGCGGTGTTTCAGCAGAGCGCCTTGGTAGATCCCTTGGCATATCGGTCGAGACTGTTCGGCATCGCTTTCGGTTATTGAACGGAATTTGCGAGGAGGCAGCCGCTCTGTTGGGGGATGCGCCTTGTCCGGCGAAGGTATTCGCCATCCTTCGTCAGATGAAGTCGGTTCGTCAGATCGAGGCGGCGGAATTGATGGTAGGGAACAAGAACTACACCGTCCAGTTCGCCAACGCCATGCTCGCGGCAACGCCTCCACCGCTCCTCGCATTTGAGCCCAAAGTTGCGTCCAGCCCTGGGACTGTGGAATCCGTCGGTCGGATGGAGCGGGAGCTAGCGGCACTCCAGATGCAGACATCGGCTGTCGAAGACTCCTATGGCCCGGATGTCTTGCACCTGACCATCGTTAAGGGGCATTTGAGCAAGTGGTTGGGCAACGCTTCCGTCGTCCGCTGGCTAGCTCGCCATAGGCCCGAATACCTTAAAGAGTTCCAGAGGATCTCGGAAACCGCAGACGTGGGTGTGGGTTGAGCCGACGCCTTCAGTCGCATCAACGCGCTTGCCGGCTATATTACGCTGCGAGATCGGCACGCATACCTAACTGCCCGTAGTCATGAATGAGGGTCCGGGAAAGATCTAGCATGCACGGTCTTGGAGCCGGACCTCAGATCTCAGACGCGGACTTCATACTCACTCCACGCCAGACGGTTTGACCTGGCCGTTCATCAACAACGGGAGGAGCCAGTCGCGGAGTTGGATGAGTTCAAGGCTTTCGTTCGCCGCAACGAGCATGCGCTTAAATAGTGGATCAGCAATCCGTCGGTAGGCGTCGATCACGCCCTTCGACGGCTTTAGGATGAAAGTTTCGTCGATGACTGTTTTATTGATATGTGGCTGCTGCGCGCCAGTTCGCAAGCTCATCCAGCGCGGGACTTCGCGACACACCGCTTGGTACAAATACGAGGTCGGAAAACGCACGTTCTCGAGAATTCCAGCAACCGACTGATTCGTTGCTGCAGCAATCCCGAGAACCGACGGACGGATATAGCGAACGATTGAAACGACGACGGTACCGGCGGGAAGTACTTTTGCAGCCGAGTCACGAATGCCTGCGGCCGTGATTCGTTGCTTGGACCCCACAACAGGAAAACTTGCGGTTTCGCTTGAGCTGAGCCATGGAATGTCGGCGTTATCCCAGTAGTCCGGATTCGCCGTATGCGGCGTCCCTCCGAGAATCGTCTCGCATGCTTGCCCGATGGCGACTGCCTCCCACGCCTCTGGAATTCGTCGCTTAAGCGCCTCGCTCCAGACCATCTTGCCGCCGCTGGCCTTGTAGGGGCGTCCATTCGCATCGGGGAAGTCGAACTGCACGAACCAATATTCGTAGATAGCCTTCGCCAGTGCCTCCAGCTCGGCGTTGATTCGATTATTGAGGTCAATCTTAGCATCAAGGGTGGAGAGAACTTTTACGACCCTCCTTTGCTCGGTCTGACTCGGCACCCGTAAAGGCACCTTGGCCAGGATCCCTGTATTTAGGTTTGCCATGTGCGCACCGACCGCGTGGCTCATGATCCACTCTTGGTTGGATTTGGTGCTCAAGTGGTAAGCCAGGAACTCCGACTCTATCGCCGTGCCGGGGCGCACCAGAAGACAACCTGTTCCGCAAAAGTATCCGGCCTCACCCTTGCGAATAAGTGCCTTTTGGGTGACATCGCCGCGCCGGCTGTATACGATGTCCCCTTCCCGAACCAAATGCTGAGCGAGTCGCTGTGCGTCCTCTTGAGAGATGAACGCAATGCCAGTCAGATTGACCCGGTTGTTCCTCATGTTCGTCGGCATGATGCATGGAACACCGGCATCGACGTAGTCGGACGCATGCAATTGACTTCCAAACGGTCCAGTTTGAATTTTACCTTTACCGCTAGCGACCACCTCGCCGAGCGTTGTAGTAATCCACTCACTCACGGTTCAAGCCCCCAATCGACTTGGCGATTTCCTTTTCAAGCTTCTTGGATTCCTTAAACATGTCATCTAGACATGTCCATATGTCTTCGATCTGCTTGACGAACTGCCTGGGTGCGATCTCCTCGTAGACAATTCTCAGATCGAAGTACTGGCCCGCGCTGAACGAATAATCCTTCGCCATAATAGCGTCGTAATCCGCCACCACTGAGAAACCTTCCACCGCTTCGCGGGCGTTGAAGGTGTCCACGATGCGCTGCTCCTCCGCGTGACTAAGCAGAGTCTTTTGATTTTTTCCCTCCTTCACTTTCTCGCCAAGCGCGGAGGCGTCAATCAGCACCGCATTGTCGTGCGCGCTCCTGTCGAGAAACAAGATCGAGACGTTTGTGCCGGTAGTCGCGAAGATGTTGCTCGGCATTGATACCACGCCGGCGATCATCTTTTCCTCCACCAGCTTCTGGCGAATGCGAAGTTCGATCCCACTAGCGGCGGTGATGAAGCCGGTCGGTACAACGATCGCAGCTTTCCCATTAGGCTTGAGGCTGGCGATGATGTGTTGGATGAACAGCAGATAGATCGCCATCTTATCCCTGGCCTTGGTCGGCACTTTGGGAATGCCGGCGAAGAAGCGAGACGTGTTGGCGTCGCTGTCCAGGTCGTCGCGGAAATCGCTGAAGTCCATTTTGAACGGCGGATTGGATACGATGTAGTCGAACTTTTTCAGAGCCTTCCCGTCCCGGTGGACCGGGTGAAGAATGGTATTGCCCTGGGTAATGTTGGGGATCGAGTGCACCAGCTTGTTCAACACCAAGTTCAGGCGTAGCAGGCTGGAAGACTTCTGCGAGATGTCCTGCGACCAAATGCTGCAGTGGCTTTCGCCGATAGCATGAGCCAGCGCCATAAGCAGGGTGCCGGAGCCGCTGGCCGGGTCGTAGCAGGTAACGTCCTTCACCTTGCCGCGCCGAGCCTTCGGCACGAGGATGTCGGCCATGATGGCCGCCACCGCGTGCGGGGTGTAGTACTCGGCATACTTCCCGCCGTTGTCCTTGTTGTAGTCCTTTATCAGGTATTCAAACAGAGCGGCATAGAAGTCGTACTTCTGCTCGAACAGGCGTTCAAAGCTAACGCCGACCAACTTATTGACCATGGCGCGGCAGAACTGGTCGCGCTTATCGGCGCCGCCCGTAACGTACTCGCTGAGGCGATCGAATAGCGGTACTCTCTCTCCGTCGTCGGACTTAACGGCGAAGATGTCGCTGTTGGCGGCCGCGATGGCGATCAGGGTGTCGTCGAACAGTTTGGCGAAGCCTGGCTCGCCTTGACGGTTGAAAAGGCTGGGGATCAATTGCCCCGCGGTCAGGCGTGGTGTTTCGGGACTGAGTTCATCCTCCAGGTCTTTGCGCTTACCCGCGGGCAGCTTTTGCCAGACTGTGATCCAGTTCTCCGCCTGGGCAAGCTTCGGAGCGAGTTGCTTCATTTCGTGCGCGAACTTGTCGCACAGAAGTTTGTACAGGAAGGTCTGGACAATGATCTTGTATTCGTTACCGTCGTTGCCAAGGCCGTTACTGGTGCATACGGCTTTGAGGGAGTCGATTAGGTCGTGGGTCTGTTGTTGGTAGCTGATGTGCTTCATGAACTAATGGCGCTCAGAAGGGCAGGTGGCCCTGGGATTCATTGAGGTATTCGCTGACCAGCAACTGCTGGACAAAGCGGCGGGTATCGGCATCCGGCTCAGGCATGCCGTCACGGAAGTTGCGTATTACCATGGGCATGACGCTGCGTTCGAAAAAGGCCTGGTTGACCAACAGCGCGCGGCTGCCAAGCACGGCATCATCTACGTCCCGTTTAATGCCGCTCAGCGCCGCGTGCAGCCGCGTCTGACTGCTGCCAAGGCGGCGCGATTCCATCAACCGCTTGTGCACGCGCATCAGCTTAGTGTCGCCGCCATAACGGGAAGCGACGTTGGCGTTGGCGTTATTCAGCTCTCGCGTTCGCTGTTCTATGTCCCGCAGGACAGTGATGTTGTCCTGCATTTCCTGCTGACTAACTTCGCTCAGCTTCTTCGCCTTGAACAGACGTTGCAGCTCTTCCTTGAGCCCAATCCATGCCGGATCCTTGGGATCCTGAGTTGATCCGAGCGCCTCGCGGGTGCGCCGCAGTACGTCCTTCAGCTCGTCGGCCAGCTTCAGCTCGGCTTCGCCGACCTTCTCGAATCTGAAGATCACATCCTCTAGCGCTTGGCTGAGTAGCGCGGAGCTGTTGTGGGTGTCCTCCAGCTGTCGCTTGAGGTTGAGTGCGGCAAGTGCGTTCTGCGCTTCCATGTGCAGCACGCGAAGCTTATGGAAATCCAGCAGCCCCGTTAGTTCTACATGGCCGCCGAAGCGGATCACGTTATGCAGTTCGCGCGCCAGTCCGAGCGCCTTGACAATCGCCAGTACCTCCTGGCGATCGTCAATAACGCCAAGCTGCTGTGAGAATAGCTCGGCGTCGTCCAACGCGTAATTGAACAGCGCTTCCCGAATGGATTCGATATCGGCGCGGATCTCGGCCTCGGTCTTGAACAAGCTGCTGTAGTGCTGCATCTCGTCGCCGAGTTCCGCGGTGAGTTCGTCGTAATAGGCGCGGTTGGCTTGGTCGAATTCGCGCTGAATGTCGGCAAAGTCAACCACATAGCCATAGCGAAACTTGCGGTAGCGACGATTGACGCGCGTCAGTGCCTGCAGAAGGTTGTGGTCCTTGATGACGCGGCCGAGGTATAGCCTCTTGAGTCGTGGCGCATCGAAGCCGGTGAGCAGCATGTTATACACAAAAAGTAGATCGATTTCGCCGCGCTTGTATGCCTTGATTTCTCCCTCACGTGACTGCTTGTCGCCTTCGTCGTGCAGGATCAGCGCGGCGGTGACCCGCCCAGCGATGCGGGAATGCAGTTCGCCGGCACGGCTCTGTCGATATTCACCGTCGCTTTCCAGGACAGAGGCCGCCGAGGGCGTCGGCGCCGCCATTCGCGCGAGGAACTGTAGGTGCAACTCGCGAGCCTGTTCGGCGCTATCGCAAATCACCATGCCGCCAATACTGTCGTCGTCGAAGGTGACGCGCGATTGCATGAAGTCGCTCAGGATGTAATCCAGCATCGCGCCTGCGAAACGCGGATGAGCGTAGAGCGCCCTCTTCTCGATACCGCCCTGCTGAACTTGAATGTCCGCCAGAGCTTGCTGCAGTTGCATCTTGTATCGGGTCGCGATCTCCTCGCGGATCAGACGTAGAGTGTAGCCGTCCGAGATGGATGCGTTGTAGTAGTACTTATGGATGTAGTCGCCAAACAGGGCCTTGGACTGCAGTTGATCGCCGATTAGTGGCGTGCCGGTTAGGCCGATCTTTATGGCGTTGCGGTCTGACTGTTCGAGGTTAGCAAGGAAACTCCCCTTCGGGTCGTAGCTGCGGTGCACTTCGTCGAGAAAGTAAAGCCTCTGTACGCTGAGTGCATAGTCATCGGCCGCAGTAATATCCGGATCATCCGAGAATTTCTGGATATTGACTACAGTGATTTCCGGCTCTCCGCGGTCGTTGTCCACCGCCACGGCCTTTCTGATGTCGCGAGAAAAGGCTTCCCGGCTGTCGATGACGTTGACGCTGAGGCCGCGCATGCGGAACTCGTCAATCGCCTGCTTTAGAAGGTCGAGGCGATCTACAATGAAGTAGAAACGGGCCACTTGTCCGCGTTGCTGGAACCAATCGGTGAGGAAGCGCACGTTGTAATAGGCGAGCGCGGTCTTGCCGCTGCCTTGGGTATGCCAGACAATCCCCTTGCGTGCGCCTGCATCCAGGCGGTCGGCAATTGCCCGGGTGGCGAACATTTGGGGGTAGCGCATGACGTGTTTTTCGATGCCGTTTTCCGTCGTGAGCCATGCGAAGGCATAGCGCAACACGAAGGTGAGGCGAGCCCTGCTGAACAGGGAGGTGAGCAGACGGTTGGTAGGCGTTCCTGCAAACTTGTTGCGCTCAAACTCGGGCGTGCCCTTTATGGCAACGAGGTTGGTGTCGGCGAGAACGTAATCCTCGATGCATTCGTCCGGCGCGCGGAGTTCTCCGGCTAGTTCGCCGGAGCGCTCTTCACGAAAGTAGTTGAAGTGGGCTTCGCCATAGGTGGAAGCAGCGTAAAACGCGCCCTGGATCGGCTCGAACTGTCCGTCGTCATACTCCATGTTATTAGAGAACGCCATCAGCTGGACGAGGTTGAAGAAATGCCTGAACTTTGGGTTGGCGTGGCGACGATCCATCCGGATGCGCTCTTCCAGAACGCCGCCAGGGTTCATGCGCTTTTTAACCTCGACAAACGCCAGTGGCAGACCGTTGACCAGCAGGGTGATGTCGGGTCGGAAGTTGTCCTCGCCGTTCTCGAACGGTAGTTCGGTAACGACGTGCCAACTATTGTTGGCGAGATCATCGAAGTCGATTAGCCGCAGGCCTGCGCGAGCGGTGAGGCGCTGATGGAAACTGCGGCCTACGTCCTCGCCCGCGAGCGTCAGGTGGAGCTCGTCAAGCAGCGCTGGCAGATCCCGAGGGGGCAGGTCGGGATTGATGCGCAGAACGGCTTCCTCGAAAAGCTCGGGGAAAATATTGTTGCGCGCGTCCCAACGCATGTTCTTTAACGATACGTACGTATAACCAAGCCGCGCGAGATGCAGAAGCGCCGGGATCTTGACTCGGGAGTCCTCGTTAAACGGAGTCACTTCCGGCTAATCCAGGTGGCAAAGTTGCCAGGCGCCAAAATGGCCGCGGTCTTCAGCGGCGCTCGGCTTGGCGACGCGAGTCGTTTCCAAGCGACCGAGATCGGCGGGGCGGAAGCGCCAAGACCCCTTACCTCAAGGGCCGGTGTGCTTACGGCAGCTGCACGCTGGGAAATGGTGCGCTCTAAGATCTGCAGGTACATGGCGACTTGCTTGATGGTCAAAATTTCGGCCTTTCCAGTCGACGTCGATTGTGCCATCGATCCCCTGCGGCAACTGGAAAGAATAGTACAAAGTTCATGGTCATCCGTGCACCGAATATGCGGCCGCTAGCGCGGCGGTGGCTGCTGCCCGCCCCTTCGCCCCGAGCGGGTCCATCGGAATAATTCACCGGTGGGACCGCGTCGCCGACATCCCCCTCCGAGGAGTGGTATCCGGGGCTCAGCAGGGGGCTCCCAGCGATGCCTAGTTCCGGATGCACATTGCCCGGGATCTGTTCCAACTTGAACGTGGCGCGGCCGTTAGAAACTCCAGGCCCTCAATGTATGCCTCGTTGAGGCGGTCGCTCTTTAGTGCCTATCGGTCGTGGTGTCCGCGTTGCTTGGAGGAGTGGAGTCCAGAGGCGTATGAACCCCTTATTTGGCGCTTGGGCGACATGCCGAGGAGCATGGGGCCGCGTACACTGTTGCTGGCTTCGTCTGAAGCGATATCTGCTCCTATGCTCATCGAGCCATATCACGTGACTTTGGGTGTTCGAGGCACAGAGGGCTCCGCAACTAGGCTGCTTCGGCTGCTTGTAGATGCGATGGTCTACTTCATGAAACCAGGAATCTCTGGCCACTTTGCGCCTGCCGCACCTCGCCTCTTGAATCTGATCGGGGCCGGACGAAACCTATTACTTGATAGCGCGCCGGGCACGTACGACGCCTATGAAACCTTTAGGCGTAGTCAGGGCTCAGATTTCCAGCTGAAGCAGGCGGAGACGGCCTTCTCGGTAGCGCTCAATCTTCTCATTAGGATCAGAAGTCGATGGAACTTCGAGAGGCAGCTCGCGCGGATGGCGGGGAAGATTGCTTTGGAAAGCGGCGTTAGCACGATTTTGGCTCGTAAATGCCTTAGGACGGCCATTTACCTATTGGGCTTGAAGACCCGGGCGGAGGGCACCTCCACCGGCGCGCCCTGGGCTGCGTTTGCAGACGAGCGTGTGTCCCCCGACCCGGAGGGCGTTCCCGCGACCATTTCGTTAGATGCGCTTGGTCGAATCGGCCAACGACTTTTAGATGCCGACTAGGTCCGTGGCGTTCGAGGCGTTTGTTGCGGCATCACGGCATCCGTAGATCGGCGCCTTGCGCACCGACGCACTTTTTAAAAGAGCGCCGAACTTTGCTGTTCCCTTTGCGCGCCCAGACCTGGTGCTCGTCGTCGTGATAGCTAAGTCATTGTATTAGCGCAGTGCAGCCGCTAGAAACAGCAAAGTCGGGCGGTTGAAGGTCGACTTTGCTGTTTTGTCCACCAGGGCACAGGAATCTGTCCCATTGCACGCTCTGCATTGGCTCCCTACATTGGTGCAATGAACGCACCAGATCAGGCGGACCTCCTAACCTTGCTCGGCACCGGCCTCGCCGTCATCGGCGCGGACCTGTGTGTGAACTGGCTCAACCCGGCCCTCGGCGAGGTGCTCGACGTGGGCCCCAGGACAGCGGTCGGCCAGCCACTGCCGGTGCTGATGCGGGAGTCCTCCCTGTCTTCGCAGCTGGAGCGAACCCTTCTGGAGCGCCGCCCCTTCAACCTGCGCGGCGTCACCTTCGGTGTGGCCCGAGGCCGCGAGATCACCGCCGACCTGACCATGCAGCCGCTGGACGACGGGCGCCTGCTGGTCGAGGTGCATCCCTTGGCGCCGGAGCTCAACGCGGCCGTTGGCACGCCGCTCTCGGCCACGCTCCGCGGCTTCGCCCACGAAGTGAAGAACCCCCTGGCTGGTCTGCGAGGAGCCGCCCAGCTCCTCGAACGCCGCGTAGCCGATAGCGACCTGCGCCAGCTGGCTGGCATGGTGATCGCCGAAGCCGACCGACTCGCCGCCCTCGCCGACGGACTGCTCCGCCATCGTGGCGCGGCACGCCTTGGACCGGTCAACATCCATGAACTACTGGAGCGCCTCGAAGGCCTGGTCGGCGCTGAGGCCGACGCGCTGCGCGTCCGCCACGATTACGACCCCAGTCTCCCGGACAGTGTGGGCGACACCGATCGCCTGCTCCAGGTGCTGCTCAACCTCACCCGCAATGCCAGCGAAGCCGGCGCAACCGCGATTACGTTGCGCACCCGTGTCGAGCATGGCGCACGTCTTGGTGAGCGCACGGTGCGCGCGGCCCTGCGTGTCGACGTGATCGACGACGGCCCCGGCGTTGCCGACGAGCTACGCGATTCCCTTTTCCAGCCGCTGGTATCGGGTCGTCCCGATGGCACCGGCCTCGGCCTTGCGCTATCGCGCGAGATCGCGCTCGAACACGGTGGCGACCTGCGCTTTACCAGTCGCCCCGGTGAAACGGTGTTCTCCCTGTACCTTCCGATGGAGCGGCACCATGACTGAAATCTGGATTGCCGACGATGATCGCGGCGTGCGCTTCGTGCTCGCCGAAGCCCTGCGCGATGCGGGACATACGGTGCGCGAATTCAGCGCAGGTGATGCGGTGCGCGCCGCATTGGCCGAAGGCCGTCCGGGCCTGCTCGTGACCGACGTACGCATGCCCGGGGAAGACGGCCTGCGCCTGCTCGAGGACCTTACCCGGCGCAACATCGGTCCGGTGATCGTCATGAGCGCCTATACCGATGTCGCCACCACGGCGGCGGCGTATCGTGCTGGCGCGGCGGATTACCTCGCCAAGCCGTTCGATCTGGACATGGCGGTGGAAGCGGTGGAGCGCACGCTTGCCGCGGCGCACGAAGAAGTGATCGTGCCGGTCGGTCGGGTGGACCCGCATTCGCTGCTCGGTGAGAGCCCCGCCATGCGCGAGGTGTTCCGCCTTATCGGCCGCGTAGCCGCGAGTGACCTCAACGTGCTGATCACCGGCGAGACCGGTACCGGCAAGGAGCTCGTTGCGCGCGCGCTGCACGAAGAGAGTGCGCGCAGCGGAAAGCCGTACGTCGCGCTGAACACGGCGGCTATCCCGGCCGAACTGCTCGAAAGCGAACTGTTCGGTCACGAGGCCGGTGCGTTCACCGGTGCGCAGCGACGCCACGCCGGGCGCTTCGAGCAGGCCGAAGGCGGCACGCTGTTTCTCGATGAAATTGGCGACATGCCGATTGCCCTGCAGACGCGTCTGCTGCGCGTGCTGGCCGGCGGTGAGTTCTACCGCGTGGGCGGTCGTGAGTTGATGCGTGGCAATGTGCGCATCATCGCGGCGACGCATCAGGACCTGGATGCGCGCGTGGCAGCAGGACTGTTCCGTGCGGACCTGAAGCACCGTCTGGACGTGGTGCGTATCGCCTTGCCTTCGTTGCGCCAGCGTCGCGGCGACATTCCGCTGCTGGCGCGCCACTTTCTTGCCCAGGCTGCCGCCGAACTCAAGCTTCCACCGAAGCGTTTCTCGCGCGGCGCGATGAAGCTGGTCGAGCAACGCGACTACCCCGGCAACGTGCGCGAGTTGGAAAATCTCTGTCGACGACTCGCTGTCATCGCACCCGGCGCGGAGATCCTCGCCAGCGATCTCGGTGCGTTGCCGGCGCGCGAAACACGTAACAGCGAATGGACCGACGCCTTGCGCATATGGGCACAGGACGCGCTGGCGCAAGGCGAAGTGGACGTGCATGCGCGTGCTCGCGACGCGCTCGACAAGACCTTGCTGCAAGCGGCGCTTATCGCCTATGACGGTCACCGGCAGCATGCCGCGGCCGCCCTTGGCGTTGGTCGCAACACCCTCACACGCAAACTCGGCGCTTCGCGCAAGCGGCGCCCTTCGAACGGATAACGGCATGACTCTCTACATTCGCCGCGCGGCTCCCGATGACGCGGACGCCATTGCACGCTGGAACATCGCCATGGCGTGGGAGACGGAAAGCAAGGCGCTCGATCCGGCGACCATCGGTCGCGGTGTGCGTGCCGTGTTTGACGAGCCTCGACGTGGTTTCTATCTGATTGCCGAACTCGACGGCGTGGCGGTCGGCTGCCTGCTCGTTACCTACGAGTGGAGCGACTGGCGTTGCGGGGATTTCTGGTGGGTGCAAAGTGTTTACGTGGCGCCCGAAGCCCGGCGTGCCGGGGTGTTTCGCGGGCTGTATGCACACGTGAAGGCGATGGCGGCCGGGGCCGGTGCCGTGGGCGTGCGGTTGTATGTCGAGACGGAAAATGAGCGGGCGCAGGCGACGTATGACGGGTTGGGGATGGAGCGGTGTCATTACTTCATGTACGAGGCGATGTTGGTGTCGTGACTCAACTCCCACAGAAAGCGCGGGTCCCTTGCTAGGGTTGGGGGGCTCGGGGGTCGCCCATGTCGACGGCGGCGATGCGTTCCTCGAACTCGCGGGCGGGCACGGCCTTGCCGAAGAGGAAGCCCTGCATCTGCGGGCAGCCGGCGGACCTGAGGAAGCTGGCTTGCTCCATGCTCTCTACGCCTTCGGCGAGCACCTGCTTGTTCATGCCGCTGCCCATCGCGATGATCGCGCTGACGATGGCGGCGCTGTCGTTGTCCCACGCCACGTCGCGGATGAAGGTGCGGTCGATCTTCAGCGTGTCGATGGGGAAGTGCTTGAGGTACGACAGGCTGCAATAGCCCGTGCCGAAGTCATCCAGGCTCAGTGACACGCCAAGCGACTTGATCCGGTGCAGCAGGTCGGCGATGTGGTCGCCGCCTTCCATCACCGTACGCTCGGTGAGTTCCAGCTCGAGCAGGGTGGGATGCAGGCCGGTTTCGGCGAGCACGCTGCGCAGCGATTCGAAGAAGCGCGTGTGCTGGAACTGCAAGGCAGACACGTTCACGGAGACCGAAAGCGGCCGGTAAAGGCGCGCCCAGATTTCCGCCTGATAACAGGCTTCGCGAAGGGCCCATTCGCCGATGGGCACGATAAGGCCGCAATCCTCCGCCACCGGAATGAACTGCTCCGGCGTGTAGACGTCTTCACCGTCCACCTGCCAGCGCAGCAGCGCCTCCGCACCGACCACCGTGCCCAGGTTTACGTCTACCTTGGGTTGGTAGTGCAGG
This sequence comes from uncultured Luteibacter sp., assembly GCA_966191635.1. Lineage (GTDB taxonomy): Bacteria > Pseudomonadota > Gammaproteobacteria > Xanthomonadales > Rhodanobacteraceae > Luteibacter. The sequence continues at coordinate 31,605 of CBIGPO010000024.1, read as the reverse complement.
GTGAGTTCGTTGCGTGCGAGTGCCTTGCGAAGCTCCACTTCGATGCGAACGCGCGCACTGTTCCGCTCGTTCATGCTCGCGTTGAAGAAACGATAACCGTTGCGGCCCTGCATCTTCGCTTCGTACATGGCGGTGTCGGCATTGCGCAGCAGGGACTCCGCGTCGAACGCGTCGTCCGGATACACACTGATGCCGATGCTGAAACTGATTGCCAGCGCCGAGGCATCCACACCCACGGCTTCGCTACAGGCTTCGAGCACGCGCTCCGCCACGATGGCCGCGTCTGACGCGCTATCCACGTGCGGCAGCAAGGCGACAAACTCGTCGCCACCCAGCCGGCTCACGGTGTCGTCGGGGCGCACGGCGGCGCGGATACGCCGCGCCACTTCCTGCAGCAAGGCATCGCCTGCCGCGTGGCCCATGGAGTCGTTGATCTGCTTGAAGTGATCGATGTCGACGAAGAGCAGGGCGGCACGCTGGTTGCGACGCGCAGCTACCGTCACGGCGAATTCCATGCGCGATTGCAGCAGCGCGCGGTTGGGCAGGCCGGTAAGCGTGTCGTGGTGCGCCAGATGCGCCATCTTCAACGCGAGGGCGCGCGTCTCGCTTACGTCGTGGAAGACCACGACGCCACCGACGACGTTGCCGGCGTGATCGTGGATTGGTGCCGCCGAATCCTCGATCGGGCTGTCAAAGCCGTTGCGATGCACGAGGATGGCATCGGTGGTCAGGCCGATGATGGTGTTCTTGTTCACCGCGACAATCAGCGGGTTGGGAATCGGCCGACGAGTGAGCGGGTCGCGCAGCTGGAAGATATCGTCCATGGGGCGCCCTACAGCCTCATGGGTGGACCAGCCGGTCATCGCTTCGGCGATGGGATTGAGCGAGGTGACGATGAGGTTCGGATCCGTGGTGATCACGGCGTCGCCGATGGACTTCAGCGTGACTTCGGCGAGTTCGCGCTCGCGGAACAGTGCGTCCTCGAAGGCCTTGCGCTCACTGATGTCCACGACCTGGGAGATGAAGTACAGCGGCTCGCCCTGCTCGTCGCGTACCAGGGAGACGGTGAGCAGTGCATGCACCACATGCCCGTCGCGACGGAGATAGCGCTTCTCCAGATGGTACGAGGCGCGCTCTCCGGCCAGCACTTGCTGCACCAGGGAGAGATCGGTCGCGAGATCGTCGGGATGGGTGATGTCCTGGTAGGCGGAGGTGAGCAACTCCTGCTCGCTGTAGCCGAGCATGATGGAGAGGGCTTCGTTCACCTGCAGCCAGCGACCGTCGGGCAGGACGAGGGCCATGCCGATCGCCGCGTGCCGGAAAGCCTGCGAGAAGCGCCGCTCGCTTTCCTTAAGGCGCGCTTCGAGCACATACCGGCCCGAGATGTCGGCCAGGATGATGGAGACCCCGCGAATGACGCCATCGTCGCCGACATCCGGCGTAAAGGTGGCCTGGGCGTGGCGCTTGCCATCGTCGCGACGTATCTCGCGATCGGCGACGATCGGTTCGCCGGCAAGAGCGGCAGTGACACCGGGCTCGATGCGGGCATAGACCGACGGCGCAATGACTTCCTCGAGACGGCGTCCGATCAGGCCGTTGGCTTCGATGCCCATCCAGGCCGTATAGGCCGGACTGGCGAAGCGATAGCGCAGCGACGTGTCGACGTAAGCCATCATCGCTGGCGCGCGGTCCAGCAGATAGGCCGCCCAATCGGTCGGGGAATCGTTCGCAGGTAGAGCGGGAAGGCGCATGCGGTCGCCGAAGGGACGATGAGTTAACTCTAATGCGTCCCCGCGGCTGCGTATATCGAAGGATTCGGAAGATGTCAGTGCAGTGCGGGCGCCGGTGCGGACAGCGCGCTGTTGGCATCGAGGAGCACCTTGCCCAGAGCGTGCACCTCGGTTGCCGTCGCGTAGCGTTCGGCCAGCGTGTCCAGCAATGGCCCCAGCGCATCGGGGGCGAGCGGGTAGCCGTGGGCGAGAATCCGCGCCTTACCCGGCGAGGGTTGGGCGACGGTCACGGCGGCCATGCCCAGGCCTGCCGCTTCATGGGCATAGAGCATGGGCTGGGGCAGGGCGGGATCGGCCTCGGCCATGGCTTCGATGAGATAGCCGGCGGTCTGGGCCGGCTCACCCTCCAGATGCAGGGGCACATGGTGGGCGGCGAGCAGGGCGGCGTACTGGCGCAGCTCGAAGATGGTGCCGGCGAACTCGTGGGCGGGGTTGTCCCGCTGGGCACCCGCACGGGCGAACCAGCCGGCCAGGCCCGGAATGCCGACGCGCCCCTCGGCGTAGCGCAGGGGCAGGCCACGCGAACCCAGTGCCGTCTCTTCCTTGTAAGGCGTGAGCAGCGCGGTTTCGAGCATGGTCCACAACGGGGCCAGGTTGACGTGCTCGTATTGCACGCAGGTGAGCGCGAGGAGGTCGTCGCGGCTGAGGTAGCGCGCGTGCTCCAGGCGGACGCCCAAGGTCCGCATGAGAAAATCCGCCGTGGCCGCACCGGCTTCGCCGCGACCGACCAGTTCCACTTCCATCTTCGCGGTGAGTTCGTCGGCGAGGTCGGCCGGGGCCAGCAGCATCCAGGGGATCAGTCGCATGGGGCCGCCCACATAGCGCGGATCCGGCACGAGAGGCTGTGCGGGCATGTGGCCTTCATGGGTGCCGAAGGCGACCACGCCGCCGGCGGTGGTTACGCGAGGCACACGCCGGGCCAGCTCTTCGAGCGTGGCGAATACGGGAAAGCCGGGGCGCAGCAGTTCCACGCCATCGAACAGGGCGCCGACCAGGGCGAAGCGCGAGGCCTCGACGCCAGGCAGCAGGGCACGAAGGTCGTCGGCCACCAGGGCGGCCAGCGTCTGCGCTTCATCGCGCGTCAGCTCGAGCCGATCGGGCATCTCGCCCTCGGCCAGTTCCAGCGCCAGGAGGGCGGGGCAGGCGATCAGCGACTCGGTCACGGCAGGTTTTTTCCGAACGGTAAAGGAATGCGATTCTATCATCCGTGCATCTCGGGCTTTCGCCCGGAGGGGATGCGGGTTAGCCTTGCCGATACGCGTTCGTCGGCGATCGTCGGCGTCCGCGATCCCTTCGCCTGCAAACGGGCTATGGCCCCGGCACCCTCTTTCGATCCTGGATTGTCCTTCTAAGAGCATGGAAAAGTCGCAAAAGCGCGTGGGTGTGGTCGGCGGCGTCCGCATTCCCTTCTGCCGCAACAACACCGCCTATGCCGATGTCGGCAATTTCGGTATGTCGGTCAAGGTGCTTGGCTCGCTGGTCGAGAAGTTCGGCCTGCACGGCACGGAGTTGGGTGAGGTCGCCATGGGCGCTGTCATCCGCCACTCGTCAGACTGGAACCTGGCCCGCGAAGCCCTGCTCTCATCGGGCCTCAAGGCGACGACCCCCGGCATCACCACGGCGCGCGCCTGCGGCACTTCGCTGGACAACGCGATCATCATCGCCAACAAGATCGCCGCCGGTCAGATCGACGCCGGCATCGCCGGTGGTTCGGACACCACCAGCGACGTTCCCATCGTCTACGGGCAGAAGCTGCGCAAGCGCCTGCTGGCGTTGAATCGCGCGAAGACGCTCAAAGAGAAGTTCACCGTGGCCACGCGTGGCTTCTCCTTCAAGGAGCTCAAGCCATCCTTTCCCGGCGTGGCCGAGCCGCGCACCGGCAAGTCCATGGGCGACCACTGCGAACTGATGGCCAAGGAGTGGAAGGTCGGCCGTCTGGAGCAGGACGAACTCGCCCTCTCCAGCCACAAGAAGCTTGCCGCCGCCTACGAGACCGGCTTCTTCGACGATCTGGTCGTGCCGTTCCGTGGCCTCAAGCGCGACGGCTTCCTGCGTGGCGATTCCACGCTGGAGAAGCTGTCGTCACTGAAGCCGGCGTTCGACAAAACCACGGGCCAGGGAACGCTCACCGCGGGTAACTCCACCGGCCTCTCCGATGGCGCGGCCGCCGTGCTGCTGGCCAGCGACGAGTGGGCCGCCAACCGCGGCCTGTCGATCCAGGCCTACCTCACGCACGCACAGATCTCGGCCGTCGACTTCGTCCACGGCGAAGGCCTGCTCATGGCGCCGACTGTCGCCGTGCCGCGCATGCTGAAGCAGGCGGGCCTCACCCTGCAGGATTTCGACTTCTACGAGATCCACGAAGCCTTTGCGGCGCAGGTGCTCTGCACGCTGCGTGCATGGGAGTCCGATGAGTATTGCCGCAACCGGCTGGGCCTCGATGGCCCGCTGGGATCGATCGATCCGTCGAAGCTCAACGTTTACGGCTCCAGTCTCGCGGCGGGTCACCCCTTCGCAGCGACGGGTGCGCGCATCGTCGCCACGCTGGCGAAGATGCTCGAGCAGAAGGGTTCGGGCCGCGGCCTGATCTCCATTTGCACCGCGGGCGGCATGGGCGTTACGGCGATCCTCGAGCGCCCCTGATTCTCCTTTCGCAAGATCCGCATGCTCGCACTTCGTACAAGCACCTCGCTTAGCGCCCTCGGGCTCGTCGTCGGCATCGCCGCGACGAGTTGGCTCACCGCGCTCACTTACGAGCGCGCGCCCGCTACGCGCCACCTGGCCGAAGTGGAGATGCCGAAGCTGTCGTCGAGGCCTGCGTCGACAAGGCCGTCTGTTCCCGCGTCGCCGGAGTCTGCGCCGCGTACTCGCTCGCGCGTGGCGCCTGAGCGCGCGGTCGCTACGCGTGGCAATGGCACCAGAGCCACGGTTGCGGTTGCCCCGGCCGCCGCCGCAAGGCCCGACCCGCTCATACCCGTCTATATGCCTTCCCCGCGCTACCCGATGGCGGCGCTACGGGCGCAACGCGAAGGCCAGGTCATCCTCAGTGTCACCGTCACCCAGGGCGGTGACGTCACCGACGTGAGCGTCGGTCACAGCAGCGGTGATCTCGACCTGGATCGTGCTGCCGAGGAGGCCGTTCGCGGCTGGCGTTTCGCCGCCGCCGACAACCGCCCCTTCCGCTACACCGCCGACCTGCCCATCCGCTTCGAGCTCACACATCTTTAAAGGATGCCAGCGGCCGACGAGCCGAAGGCCGTGACCATGCGGGTGTAGATGAGTTTCAGGGACACGTCCACCTCGGGGAAGTCACCGACGGCTTCGTAGCACTGGAAGAAGCGGGGATCCGACCAACGCATGGGAATGCAGCCCGGCTTGAGCTCGTAGCTCGTTGCGTAGCGGAACGGCCAGAGGTCGAAGAACGGCAGGCGTTCGGAAACATCGCCGACGAATTCGTTCACCGAGGAAAGGACGGGGATCGTCTTCTGGCGCGGACCGATGGTCCAGGCGTTGCCGGGCTCGGTGTCCTGCATGATCGAATCGCGCAGGCGGTCCGAGAAACGCTTGTCGTAAATGATCACGCCGGACTCGGTGTTGTAGTGGTCCGAGCGCGGATCGAAATTGTGCGTGCCCACCATGGCGAAGGTATCGTCGACGACGATCGACTTCGCGTGGAGTCCGAAGCGGATGCCCTCCGTACTCAGCGGCGCCGGGCGGTGACGTGCGCCACGACCTGACCGGCTTCCCAGGCTGAAGAAGTTTGACGACTCCGAGGGCGGCCATGTCCGGTCTGATGCCTTGCCCGAGGACCCACGCCGACCATGTCCGTTGCCCGAGCCGGTCAGGGCCAGGGACGACGTGGCCAGGGCGCTCGAGGGGTTCTCGAGCGCGTCGATGTCGGCGTTTTCCGGATGCGGCTTCAGCTCGTAGATTTCGAAGCCATAGTCCGTGAGGTAACGCTTGCGGTGCTTGTAAGACAGCGCGTACACCGCGAACGCATCCGTCGAGGCCAACGAGTTCGTCGAGACGACGATGCGCGGCGGCGTCGGCTGCTTGTGCAGGTGGCTGAAGATCTTCCGCGCCGGCTTGCTCATGACAAGGTAGGGCGTCTGCAGAACGATTTCGCTCTTCGCGTTACGTACCAGGCCCATGATGTGCCGGGTAAGTTCACGTGCCTCGCGACGCCTGGGCTCATCGGTCTTGCCGGGCAGGTCGGAGAGGTACTCGATGCGATTCATCCGCAGCGTGGCCCGCATGATCCGATCGTCCAGCCAGTCGGGATCTTCGGCATCGCTGATCAGCTGGGCGACGCGGTCGGGATGCTGGTAGCTCGGTGGCAGCCAATGCCGCGTGTCGTCGGTGTCCGCGATGAGTTGCCGGTTCACGTCGTGCAGGTGGGTCAGGCGAACGGAGCGCTTATGCGCCCAGAACTGATCGAAGCTGGCGCCCATCGCTTTCGCGGCGGGGCCACCGACCATCACGTCGCGATCGATGTAGTCGAAGCTGCCATCCCAGTCGAAGTAGCGGTCTTCGTAGTTGCGCCCGCCGGTAATGCCGACAAGGTCGTCGACCACGATCAGCTTGTTGTGCATCCGCTGGTTGAACTTGTAGAAGCAACAGAGGATGCCGGCCGCAAACTCCAGGGGCGGCGTGTGCGCGCTGTGGAAGGTGGGGTTGTAGAGGCGTACCTCGAGATGGTCGCTGGCGCGGGCGAGAGTGGCGAGCAGGCCCGGATCGCCGAAGGAGAACAGCTGGTCGGCGAGGATGCGTACGCGCACGCCGCGCCGCGCCGCCTGGATCAGTTCGTCGAGGACCAGCTTACCCGCATCGTCCTGTTCCCAGATGTAGGTCTGCACATCGATGCTCTGCGTCGCCGCACGGATAAGGTTGATTCGCGCGGCCATGGCCTGCTCACCGTCCTCAAGCAGGGTGGCGACGTGGACCGGCTTGTCCTGGGTCGAGGCCGCGTTGGCCTCCTTCGCCGCCTCGATCAACGGTGACGGAGTGGCGCAATGGTCAGCCTGGTCGCAGGTGACCTGGCGGTCCACCGTCATGGTGATGACCGCATCGGCTTGCCGGATGCGCGCGCGCGACAGCGAACAACCGCCGGTGGCGAGCGTGGCGGTGAGGAGAAGGGTCGTAAGAAGGAGGCGGCGCATGTCGCGATGATAGGGGACGCATGGCAACGGCACGTGAGCCTGACGTGCCGTCGAGCTTGCTCAGGGCGCCTCGAGGACGATGGCCATGCCCAGGTTCACGCGATCGGAAAGAGCGCCGCGGCGGCCGCGCATCTCGAAGTCGGTGCGGTCGATCATTCCCTGCAGCTGGAGGACGCAGCCGGCCAGGGATTCCGGCGAGCAGCTGTTGCCCTGCAGGCGGAAGATCACCGGCTGGGTGATCCCGCGGAGGGTGAGCTTGCCCGCCACGTCCCCGCCCTGGGTAAGAAGAAGGAGGGGCGTCGGCAAGGATTCGAAATGGATGGTGGGGTAGTGCACGGAGTCGAAGAACTCGGGTGCGAGCACCCAGCGGCGCAGCCTGGCCGACTCCATACGAATACTGTCGGTATCGATATCGGCACTGACCACGGCGGTCTGCGCGGCGTGATCGATCGAAACGTCACCACGAATACCATCAAAGGCACCCGAGATATTGCTCACCCAGAGCAGGCGAACGCTGAACTCGGCGCGGGAACGCACGGGATCGATTCGCAGGTCGGCGGCGGCCAGGGGCGCCGCCGACAGAAGAAGTGCGATCGCCGCAAACAGGTGACGCATAGAGCTACTCAGTTCGGAGGAGACCAGAACGTCTCAAGCTTGGCTTTGCCAGGTTCCAGCGGACCATCGAAGACGAGTCGGGCCATGCCTCCGGGTGGCATGCCGCGGTAGTCCTCGGAGCGCCCTTCGACAAGGAAGGCTACCAGTTGTTCGATGCCAGGATTGTGACCGACCAGGACCACGCGCTCGACGTCCGACTGCTTGTCGAGGAGATCGTAAAGATCACCGGGAGTGGCGTCATAGATTCTTGCTTCGTAGGAGGGCTCGATCTGGCCGAGGGCCAGGGCCGCCGTTTCCCTGGTGCGTTCGGCGGGGGAGCAGAGAATGCGGTCGTACTTGATGCCATGGCTGGCCAGCCACTCGCCCGCGGCGCGGGCTTCGTTCTTGCCGTGTTCGGTGAGCTTTCGCTCCCGGTCGTCCTTGCCGGCCTTACCGGCCTCGGCTTCGGCGTGACGCAACAGGATGAGTTCGTGCATGGGTACCGTCCTCCGCTATGCCACTTTCGTGGCGTGGTGCAACCAACGCGTTCCCATCCGGCTCAGGTGCTGCGCTTTATCCAGCGAAGCAGTTTTGCCCAGTCGTCCTGGTGTCCGCGTACGTTTTCCGAGTGGTAATCGAAGATGCCCTTACCGAGCGCCGTGAGCAAGACGTACGCTTGCGAATCGCGAAGTTCCGCAACCACGGGAAAAGGGGCGCGCTCGCCAAGTTCGGCGATCGCAGCCTGGCTGGCATTGGTCCAGGGTTTGAGGCGGTTGCCGACCAGGGCGACTGGCAGCTTGCCGCGCTTGACCCGCGGAATGCCCTGGAGAACGGTGAGGAAGTCGAGCGTGGCGTCGAGATCGAAATGCGAAGGCAGCACCGGCACGAGAATGATGTCGGCTTTTTCGAGGTACGGCTCCAGCTCCTTCTCACCGATGCCCGCAGGGGTGTCGACGATGGTTCGCTGGATATCGGCCGGTAATCGATCGAAGGCCCTGCGGCTGCCCTCGACGGCGGTGACGCCGGGTACGGTCTCGGGCCGCCGGCCCACCCAGCGCAAGCTGGAGTGCTGTCGGTCGGCGTCGATGATGGCCGTCTGCTTCCCGGCCTGCGCCCAGTGGGTGGCAAGCTGGGTTACCAGCGTTGTCTTGCCACAACCACCCTTGCTGCTTGCTACGAGCGTCGTAAGCATTCGCGCGCACCTGCCTTGGGAGGGCTCCTAGCCTACACACCCAGGCGACCTACGCAAACGGGTCAGAACATCTTTGCGCGGACTTTCGGCAACACAACCAGGATGAGGGTAGCCAGGGGGCCAAGGAGGAGCGAAATCGCCCACCAGGTCAGGCCGCCGCGATTCTTGCCCTGCGCGAGGCCGGCGTTGATCAGCGAGAGCGTGCCCCAGCCGACGAAAAAGCCAGCGCGTTCACTGGCGAGAAGGGCGAATTGATCCATTGTAAACTCCTGTTCTGTCGCAGGATTGATTTGGTGCGGTCATGCGGACAGCTGTCCCGATCCCCCCGCGGTCAGACCGATAGTAGCAATGTCTTTGCTCGGTGAAGGCCTGAAGGCCCAGCTTCCGTTCATGGTCGAACCGTATTCTTGTCGTTTTATTTCACGGAGATGGCCCATGCGGGGACGCCGCGTTGTGACCCTGGCCCTTGCTGGCCTGCTTTCGCTCCCGACCTTCGCGGCAACGCCGTGGCCCGGTGCGGCGACGGGACCGGCCAAGGGGCCGGTGGCGCAGAAGGACCAGACCCGGGCCTTGTTGCAGTTCCAGAAAGATCTCGCCAGCGTGCTCGCGCTGCGGACCGAGTCCGAGCCCTTGCTGGGCGCCGCCCTGCTGGCGCGCCCGCTGGTCAGCCCCCCTGAGGTGCTCACCTACCACGCCCTGCTCGAACGGGCGGCGCGTAATGAAGACGCCGGTCCCCAGGTCGCCTGGGCCCGCCTGGCCGATTGCGATGTCAAGGCGGGCACCTGCCCGAACGCCGAAGCGCTCGCCACGTTGCAGAAACAGGCGCCGGATAACGCCGCCGTCTGGTTGCTCAAGCTGGGCATGGACGTGAACAACGCCGCCAAGGGCGACGTACGCGCCGACCTTACCCGCGCTGCCAACGCAAAGCTCTATGACGATTACCTGGGGGCGAGCCTGAAGGCGCTGGCCAACTCGGTCACCCAGCTGCCGCCGCCGGCGAACACCTTCAATCCCCTGCAGGGCTCGGGTGCCGCGGGCGTACAGATGGTGCTGGTGTTCGGCCTGGCCAGTGCGCAGCCGATGCCCGGCTTCCAGGCCACGGCGAAATACTGCGAAGACAACAAGGAAGATGCCTCCGTCGTCGGCGACTGCCTGAAGCTGGCCAAGGTGCTCGAATGGGGCAGCAGTCCGCTCGGTCGCTCGCTTGGTCTGCACCTGCGCGAGACACTGTCCACGGACTCGTCCGATCAGGCTTCAGCCAAGACCGCGCGCCTCAACCTGATCTGGCAGATGCAGCGCTTCGCGCAACTGAACCTGCAGGCACAGGGCGACAAGGCCACGGCGCAGAAGCTGCTCATGCTGGCGCGCAGTGGCGGCACTGAGATGAGCGTCATCCTGGCCTCCCTCCGCGCCTATGGCATGCCACCGGAAGCGCCCGCCGGCTGGGAACCGGCCAAGCCCGAGAAATAAAAAATGGGCGCCTGCGAGGCGCCCATTTTTGCTTGACCGGAGTCGCTCTGTGTGGGAGCCGGCTATGCCGGCGATGGCCCTTCAGCTACACCGCTCCGTTGGCTTTTCGCCGCTGAAGCGGCTCCCACACACCACAAGGGCAGATCAGTCGCCCAGCGCCTCGCGCATGAACTCCGGCTGGGCCAGCGCGCCCTTGTGGATGTCGGCGTTGTAGTACTTCGTGGCGAAGTTCTTGCTGATCGCGCCGCGCTCGCGGAAACCTGAGAGGTCGCCGTCCTTACGCGCCATGGTGCAGCTCCACCAGCCGGTGGGGTAGCACGGCTGCGGGAAGGGCAGCGTACGCACGGCCTTGAAGCCCGAGGTGCGCATGGCCGAACGCATGGCCTTGATCAGCTCGATGTGGGCGATCGGCGACTCCGACTGCTGCACCAGGATGCCGCCATGGCGCAGAGCCTTGTAGCAGCTGGCGTAGAAGGCGGCATTGAACAGGCCTTCAGCCGGACCCACCGGGTCGGTCGAGTCGACGATGATCAGGTCGATCGATTCCGGGTCCGCCTCGGCCATGTACTTGATGCCGTCGATGAAGAGCAGCTCGGCGCGCGGATCGTTGTTGGCCTCGCACAGTTCCGGGAAGTACTGCTCGGCGAGGCGGGTGACACGCTCGTCGATCTCCACCTGGGTGGCCTTTTCGACTTCCTCGTGCTTGAGCACCTCACGCAGTGTGCCGCAGTCGCCGCCGCCGATGATCACGACGCGCTTGGCGCGAGCGTGGGTGAACAGCGCCGGGTGGGTCATCATCTCGTGATAGAGGAAGTTGTCGCGGCCGGTGAGCATCACGCAACCGTCGATCACCATGAGGTTGCCCCAGTCGGTGGTCTGGTAGATCTCGATGGTCTGGAACTCGGTCTTCTCGGCGTGCAACAGGCGCTCGACGCGGAAACCGATGGAGGAGCCCGAAGCCTGATGGGCTTCGGTAAACCAGCTGAGCTGCTGCTGCGACATGACGCTGTTCCTGGAAGCGGGAAGGGGATCGAAAACGGGGATTGTACCGGCTCCGGGCGGTGAAACGGCCACCAGCCTCGCCCTACAGGGCCTGTGGGCCTTACCTCACGGCCAGCTTGGCGATACACGGATGTCATGGCGGCCCGGTACAATAGGCGGTCTGCCGACGGCCCGCCCGCCGCGCAGGCCCAGTCTGGTTGGCCCCGCGGCGTGCGAGGCTCCCGGCCGCCAGGCTCGCTTCAGGTCAAAGTTCGCCGCTGCGACTGTTCCGCGCACCCCCGACGGGGGACACGACACAATCACCTGGAGATCTTCCGCCCATGGCGAACTGGACCACCGACCGCGCCAAGCTGACCTACGCGATCCCGCACTGGAGCAACGGCTACGTCGACGTTGCCGATGACGGCCACCTGCTCATGCGTCCCCGTGGTGAAGAGGGCCCGGCCCTCGACCTGCCGGCCATCGTCGACCAGGCCACGAGTGAAGGCCTGCGCCTGCCGCTGCTCATTCGCTTCCCCGACATCCTCGCCGATCGTCTGGCCCGTCTGCAGGAGGCGTTCGCCAAGGCGATCGACGACGTCGATTACGCCGGCTCTTACACGGCCATTTACCCGATCAAGGTGAACCAGCAGCGCGGCGTGGTCAGCGAGCTGGTTGCCGCGGGCGAGCACGGCTTCGGCCTCGAAGCGGGTTCCAAGCCCGAGCTGATGGCGGTGCTGGCGCACGCGCGCCCGGGCAGCATGGTCGTGTGCAATGGCTACAAGGATCGTGAATACGTTCGCCTTGCCCTTATCGGCCTCAAGCTCGGTTTGCGCGTCCACATCGTGATCGAAAAGCTGTCCGAGCTCGACCACGTTTTCGCCGAGGCCAAGGCACTCGATGTCGAGCCGTTACTGGGGGTCCGCGTACGTCTGGCGTCGATCGGCGCGGGCAAGTGGCAGAACACCGGCGGCGACAAGGGCAAGTTCGGCCTCAGTCCGGGCCAGATCCTCGAACTGATCGAGCGTCTGGATGCCGCGGGTCTCAAGCACACGCTGAAGCTGCAGCATTTCCACATGGGCTCGCAGATCTCCAACGTGCGCGACATCGCCGCGGGCATGCGCGAGGCCGTTCGCTATTTCGTCGAGCTGCACCGCCTGGGTGTGCCCATCGAAGTCGTGGATGTGGGCGGCGGCCTGGGCGTCGACTACGAAGGCACCCGTTCGCGCAGCTACAACTCGATCAACTACAGCCTGGGCCAGTACGCGGCCAGCATCGTTCAGCCGCTGGCCGAGGCCGTGGCCGAGCACGGCATGAAAGCGCCGATCATCTTCACCGAGTCCGGCCGCGCGATGACCGCCCACCACGCGGTGATGATCGTCAACGTGAGCGAAGTGGAGCCGGTGCCGCAGGGCGCCGTGCCGGCCGGTCGCGTAGGTGAGCCCAGCGTGCTTCGCCACCTGCGCGAAACGCATGCCGAACTCGACAGCCGCCCACCGTTGGAGCTGTTCCACGAAGCCCAGCACCACCTGGCCGAGGGCCTCTCGCTGTACGCGCTCGGCCAGTTGGACCTGCGCGACCGCGCGACCCTCGACGAGCTGTTCTACGCCATCGCCAATGCCGTGCGTCCGCGCCTGTTGCCGGCGGAGCGCGCGCATCGCCAGGCGCTGGACGATCTCGACGAGAAGCTGGTCGATAAGTACTTCGTCAACTTCTCGGTGTTCGAGTCCGTGCCGGACATCTGGGCGATCGACCAGATCTTTCCGATCGTCCCGATCTCGCGCCTCGACGAGGAGCCGACGCGGCGCGGGGTCATCGCCGACCTCACCTGCGATTCGGACGGTCGTATCGACCACTACGTGGATGCCGAGGGAGTGGACGTGAGCCTGCCGCTGCACACGCTGAACGACCATGAGTCCTATCGCCTGGGCATTTTCATGGTCGGCGCCTACCAGGAGACCCTGGGCGACATCCACAACCTTTTCGGCGACACCGACGCGGTGAATGTGCGCGCCACAACGAACGGTTACGAGTTCGCCCACATTCGCCGTGGTGACACGACGGACCTGATGCTTGACTACGTGGGCTACGACCTCAAGGCGCTGCGTCAGGCCTACACCGACCGTCTGGCGGCGGCCGGTATCGTGGGTGCCCAGGCCGAGGCTCTGTATGCGTCGCTCGACAAAGGACTGACGGGCTATACCTATCTCGCGGAGACGACAGCATGAGCATCAAGGCCGCCTTTATCGGACTCGGCGCCATGGGCGCGCCCATGGCCGGTCATCTTCACGCCAAGGGCCTGCTGGTCGCGGTCGGCAACCGTACCCAGGCACGCGCCGACTCGCTGGCGAAGGAGCTGGGCGTGGTCGCACCGGATCTTGCCGGCATCGCCGCTTCGGCCGATGTCATTGCTCTGTGCGTCAGTGCGGACGCGGACGTCATCAGCGTGGTCCAGGCGCTGGCGCCTGCCCTGAAGAAGGGCAGCATTGTCATCGATCATTCCACCGTAGCGCCTGCCACGGCAAAGCGCGCCGCGCGGATCCTCGCCGACGTAGGCGCCGACTTCCTCGACGCACCGGTTTCCGGTGGCGTGGAAGGTGCGAAGAACGGCAAGCTCTCCGTGATGGTCGGCGGCGATGCGGCCGTGCTCGAGCGTGCGCGCCCGGTGCTCGAAGCCTATGGTGCACGTATTACCCACATGGGTGCGGTCGGTAGCGGCCAGGCGACCAAGGCCGTGAACCAGGTGCTGGTCGCGGGTATCGCTCATGCGGTGACAGAAGGTCTCGCCCTCGGTGAGGCACTGGGCCTCGAAGCCGATCGTCTGATTCCGACGCTGGCCGCGGGCGCGGCCGGCAACTGGTTTCTCGACAAGCGCGGCGCCACGATGCTGCGCAACGAGTTCTCGGTAGGGTTCAAGCTGGCGTTGCTGCACAAGGACCTGGGTATCGTCCGCGGCATCGCCATGGAGGCCGGTACCGACCGGACCATCATCGAGCAGTCGCTCGCCGATTTTGGCGAACTGATGGCCCAGGGCTATGGAGATGACGACATCTCGGCGTTGATTCGTCTCAAGCGCGGTCGCTGAAACAATCGCAATCGCTGGAAAAGAAAAACCCGCCGGTAACGGCGGGTTTTTTCATGCAGCGACAGTCAGTGAGGAAGACCCTCAGCTGCCTTCCTTCAGGGCGATAGCACTGATGCCCGCCGCCTGCAGATGCTGCTTGGTGCTTTCCAGATCCGTGGCCGACTTGAACGGGCCGAGGCGAACGCGATTGTAGGTTTGTGCGCCGACCTTAACGGCCTGCACGTTGGCCACGAAACCCTGCAACGCCAGCTTGGCCTTGAGGGCTTCCGCATCGGAGGCGCTCGGGAAGGCGCCGACCTGCAGCAGGTAGCCCGAGCCGCCGGCAGCCGGCGCGGCAGGTGTCGGCTGGGCAGGTGCGGCGGTGACCGTCTGGGTGCTTGCCTTCGGCAGGTTCGCCGCGGCGGCAGTGGCCTGTTGCTGCTGCGCCACTTCAGCCTTCTGGGCCGCTGCCTGCTGCTGGGCGGCCTGCTGTTGCTGCTGCTTCTGCTGCGCCTCGGCACTGGCCTGAGCGCGGATCTCGGCATCCGGAATACGCACTTCCTTCTCCGAAAGCACCGAGTAGAAATCGTAGGACGGCTTCTTCGGTTTTTCCGGTTCGGTCTGGTCGACCACGCCGGGGTCGCTGCCCTTCTGCGCCGTGGCCTGGGGGTTCGGTTCGGGGCCGTCATGCTGGCGCATCATGGGCATCCACGAGCCGCGCATAGCGAATGCCATCAACAGGGCACCGGCGAGGATGCCGATCAGCGCCCAGCTCCAGCCCGGTATGCCGCTCGAGCCGTTACGGACGGCCTGGCGGCCCTTTGCCTTCTTGCGTGTTGCCATTTACATGCTCTCCGGGGCGGAAATGCCGAGCAGATCCAAACCGTTCTTCAGTACCTGTTGCGTCGCCGCGACCAATGCAAGGCGGGCGTCACGCAGATCGGCGTCGTCGACGATCCATTTGTGCTCGTGATAGTAGCTGTGCAGTGAGCCCGCAAGCTCACGCAGGTATTGCGCGATCAGGTGCGGTTCCAGGTTGGCGGCAGCGGACTCGACCATCTCGGGGTAGCGCGACAGCTCGACCATCAGCGCCTGCTCGTGCTCGGTATCCAGCAGCGGCAGCTTCGCCAGTCCGTTGCCACGATCGCTCGACAGCCCGCGATCGCCCAGTTCACGGAACACGCGGCAGGCGCGGGCGTGAGCGTACTGGATGTAATACACCGGGTTGTCGTTGCTCTGCGAACGCGCCAGGTCGATGTCGAAGACCAGCTGCGAATCGGCCTTGCGGGCGATCAGGAAGTAGCGTGTCGCGTCGCGGCCGGCTTCATCGATGAGGTCGCGCAGTGTGACGTAGGAGCCGGCGCGCTTGGAGATCTTCACTTCTTCGCCACCGCGCATCACCGTGACCATCTGGTGCAACACGTATTCCGGCCAGTTCTTGGGAATGCCCGTGTCCAGTGCCTGGAGGCCGGCCTTCACGCGGGCCAGCGAGCCGTGGTGGTCGGAACCCAGCTCGGTAATGGCGCGCTCATAGCCGCGCTGCCACTTGGTGCGGTGGTAGGCCACGTCCGGAAGGAAATAGGTGTAGGTGCCGTCGGACTTGCGCATGACGCGGTCCTTGTCGTCACCGAAGTCGGTGGAGCGCAGCCAGAGGGCGCCGCCTTCTTCATACGTGTGACCGTGGGCGACCAGCTCGCGCACCGTCTCCTCCACCTTGCCCTCGGTGTAGAGCGAGGACTCGAGGTAATAGACGTCGAAGCCGACACCGAAGGCCTTCAGGTCCAGATCCTGCTCGTGGCGCAGCGAGGCGACCGCGAAGCGGCGCACGTCGTCGAGATTGTCGGCGTCGCCCGAGGCGGTCACCGTCTCACCGTCGGCTTCGACCGATTCGCTCGCGAGGAAGGCGCGGGCCACCTCGGCGATGTAGTCACCGCGATAGCCGGACTCCGGCCAACCGGCCTCGTCCGGCGCGATGCCCTTGGCGCGCGCCTGGGTGGACAGCGCCAGGTTGGCGATCTGCACGCCGGCGTCGTTGTAGTAGAACTCGCGCGTCACCTTCCAGCCGCTGGCGTGGAGCAGGCGGCTGATGCTGTCGCCGATGGCCGCGGCGCGACCGTGGCCCACGTGGAGCGGGCCGGTCGGGTTCGCCGAGACGAACTCCACGCCCGCCTGGCGGCCGCCGCCGTCCTGGTTGTAGCCGTAGCGGTCGCTTTCGGCGAGGGCCCGGGTGATCTCGGCATGGAACGCGGCCGGGGCCAGGAAGAAGTTGACGAAGCCAGGGCCGGCGATGTCCACCTTGCCGACCAGCGCCGAGGCGGGCAGGGCCTCAACCAGGTCGACGGCGATGTCGCGCGGCTTACGGCCGGCCGCTTTGGCCATCATCATCGCGACATTGGTCGCGAAATCGCCGTGTTCACGGTTGCGCGTGCGCTCGATCACAAACGTCGGCGCGACGAAATCGGACGGCAGTTTGCCGGACTCCCGCAGAGCCCCGATGGCCTGCAGGACGAGTTGTTTGAGCTCTTGTTTCACGGGAGTCGGGACACGGATATGGAACCGGCAATCCTATCAGAAGGGGGCACCCTGGCCGACCGCGCCGGGCCACCCGGTTCATCCACGAGCCTGTGGATAAGTCTGTGGGCAAGAACGGCCGAAATAGCGCTGGGCAGGGGCCTACAAGAAATGACTTCGATGCGTAACAACTCAAGGTAAGCAAAATCATGAACTTGCAGCGGTGACCTGTGCGAGGACAGCAGATGTGACGTCCAAGTGGAAATCTTGGTCAATGTGCATAAGTCAATTCCTCCCACCCGCCATGATGCGCAATCGGCACAAAATGAGGTTCCAGTCACGGCGCTGTAACTGGCTATCGTCACAATTGCTCTTGTGCCCGGTGTCTCCCCGGCCGACGGCACAAGGGTTATCGACGCCCCTCCCTCGAAAGATGGCCCCCAGACGGCGCGAGCGGCACTCGCGTCGTCTTTTTTTTGGTTCTTCGTCGATTCCCGTGGAGCCATTGCACCGCCGCTTGCGTGGAGGGGTGAGGGGCAGAGCCTTCGGTGCCCACCCTCGCTGCTCAAACAGGTCCTCCGCGTTTCGTACCGGAAAGGCCGCTGCGCGGCCCATGTTCTTATGGGCCTACGGCCGCTCCACTTGTGCGGAACTCGCCTCGAGGGTGGGCACCGAAGACTCTTCCCATCCCTGAGGTTCGTGTGGGTCGAGCCGACGAAGCAACGCCGCTTCGGCTGCCAAGTGTACGAAGCGACGGCGAAGCCGAGCCGCCCCCCTTTTTTTTGAGGGCATCAGAGCAAACCCAGGTTCGCCATCGACGTGGGCTCGCCATGGCCGATCACGAGGTGGTCGAGCACCCGGATGTCCATCAGGCGCAGGGCATCCACCAGCACCCGCGTGATCTCCCGGTCGGCTCGGCTGGGTTCGGCCACCCCCGAGGGGTGGTTGTGAGCGAGGATGACCGCGCTCGCCCGGTGACGAAGGCAAGCCCTGACCACCTCCCGCGGATACACGCTGGCGCCGTCGATCGTGCCGCGGAAGAGTTCTTCATATGCCAGCACGCGGTGGCGGGTATCGAGGAACAGGCAGGCAAACACCTCGTGCGGGAGATGACGCAGCCGCGCCCTGAAATACTCCGCGCTGTCGGCAGGGCTCTCGATGCGAGGTAGCTCGGCGAGGCCCTCACCCAGCGAACGCCGCGCGAGTTCCAGCGCGGCGACGATGCGCGCCCGCTTGGCAGGGCCGACCCCGCTGACACGGGGCAGGTGGTCAGGATCGGCCAGCAGTCGCCCGAGGCTTCCGGCTTGACCCAACAGGGCCCGACCGGTGGCGACGGCATCGCAGCCCGCCGTGCCCTGACCAAGCAGCACGGCGATGAGCTCGGCGTCGGAAAGTGCGGCCACGCCATGGACCAGCAGGCGCTCCCGAGGCCGCTCGCTTTCCGGCCACTGATGAATCGGCCGCGGCCGGTACTCGGTGGGCGATGCCGGCGCATCGCTAACCCCGACGTGCTTGGACGTCCCCCGCTTCATAGGCTTGTGCTTCCTGTCCTGCCCCCATGAGCGGGGGCCCGACGGACAACTTAGGGTTGCGGCCGTCGCCTTGGCGATAGAACGATTCTGAAAAAAAGGGCTCCCTTAAATCCGTTAAGCTAACTGGCCCTCCGAAGCAGTGTCGTGCCGCCATGAGTCTTCGCCAGCGTCGCATCCTGATTGGCGTAACCGGTGGTATTGCCGCTTACAAGATCTGCGAGCTCGTTCGTCGCCTCCGCGACCTCGATGCCGACGTGCGCGTCGTCATGACGGAAGGCGCGACCCACTTCGTCACGCCTACGACCTTCCAGGCCCTCTCGGGGCAGCCGGTACGTGTCAGCCTGTGGGACGAGGCCGGCGAAGCCGCGATGGGGCATATCGAACTGGCGAAGTGGGCGGAGCGCGTGCTCATCGCGCCGGCCAGCGCCGACACCATCGCTCGACTCGCGCACGGCTTCGCCGACGACCTGTTGTCGACCGTGGTGCTTGCCACCGCGGCACCGGTGTACATTGCCCCGGCCATGAACCAGCAGATGTGGGCGAACCTGGCGGTGCAGGCGAACGTCGGCACGCTGCGTGTCCGCGGCATGGGAATCCTTGGCCCGGCTGACGGTGACCAGGCCTGTGGGGATATCGGCTCCGGGCGGATGCTGGAACCCCACGAGTTACGTGACGTCCTGGTCGCTTCGTTCGGTGAGCAGCCGTTGCACGGCCGTCGTGTACTGGTCAGCGCCGGCCCCACGTACGAGGACATCGATCCCGTGCGCTTTATTGGCAATCGCAGTTCCGGTCGCATGGGGTTTGCCGTCGCCACGGCAGCCCGTGATGCGGGCGCCGAGGTCACCCTCGTAGCTGGCCCGGTTTCGCTTCCGACCCCTGCAGGCGTGAACCGGATCGACGTGCGTAGTGCCCGCCAGATGCAGGAGGCCGTGCTCAAGGCGGCTGCCAGCACCGATATCTATATTGGCGCGGCGGCCGTCGGCGATTACCGCCCGGTAGACACCGCCGACCACAAGCTGAAGAAGACGGACGGTAGCCCGCTTCGGCTTGAGTTGGCGGAGAACCCCGACATCATCGCATCGCTGGCGGCGCTTCCCGATCGCCCGTTCCTGGTCGGCTTCGCGGCAGAGACGAAAGCGCTGGCGGCGTACGCGCAGGACAAGCTGCTTCGCAAGGGCATCGACATGATCGCGGCCAACGAGGTTGGCCCGGGGCGTGGTTTCGAAGTGACGGAGAACGCGTTGCAGCTGTACTGGCGCGACGGCGGTGCCGCGCTGCCCCAAATGCCCAAGACCGAGCTGGCTCGCCAGCTTGTCACGCACATCGCGCAACGTTTTCTTGCAGGCATTGGAGCCTGAGCCTTGATCGACATCGAACTGAAGATTCTCGACGCCCGTCTGGGCGACACCATTCCCTTGCCCGAGCCCGCGACCGACGGCAGCGCCGGCATGGACCTGCGGGCGGCGGTCGAAGCGCCGGTGACGCTGGCGCCCGGCGACAGCCTGCTGGTGCCGACGGGTCTCGCCATCCATATCGGTGACCCCGCCTGGTGTGCACTGATCGTGCCGCGGTCTGGCCTGGGTCATAAACAGGGTCTGGTCATGGGCAACCTGGTTGGCGTGATCGACGCGGATTACCAGGGACCGTTGATGATTTCATGCTGGAATCGCGGAAACGCGATATTGACCATCACACCGGGTGACCGGATTGCGCAATTATTGCTGGTGCCGGTGGGACGGGCACGTTTGCGCGTCGTCGACGGGTTCAGTCCTTCGTTGCGGGGCGAAGGCGGATTCGGTTCGACGGGCATTGGCTGACAGTTGACGGGGAGCAAGGGGCAGCATGGGGCGTAACGAGGGAGGGGCGAAGCGGGGGCTTCGTATCGATATGCGACGCGTGCTGCCGTTGATCGGCGCCACGTTGCTGATCGTCGTCGGTGCGTTTTGCGCCTGGCAGGCATGGCTGATCGCCGACGAAACCGATGCGGCCGAGCGCACGCGCTCGGCGCAGCGGCAGGCCGTGCGCGACCTCGGCGAGGCGTACGCCGCCCAGCACAACCAGTTCATGAGGGCCCTGGCCGATCCGACCGTCGCAGCGGGCATCGACGACCATGTCGCCGCTGCCGCGCGCCTGCGTACGCTGCTTCCCGGCACGTCCGATATCGAAATCTACAGTGGCGGCCTGGACGAGGTGGTGCGGGCCAACTATCGCGAGTTCGGCTACGCCAAGGCAGCCCAGTTGATGGCGGCGCTGGGCGAGACCGGCGTTCCGCTCGCATCGAGCTCCATGCGCGGTGGTGAGCGTCGGCTCACTGTGGCCGAACCGGTGAACCTCAACGGCTCGGTGCGCGCGTGGGTCTGGCTCGAGTATCCCTTCGAAGACGTCCACCAGAAGTTCATGGGGTCATCGCCCTCCAGCGGTCGCCTCGAACTGCGCCAGGGCAGCGGCACGGACAGCCTCATGCTGGTCGCGGTCGGCTCCCTGGCGGGTGAGGTGGCGCCGGAAGGTCAGCAGGTTCCCGGCACCTCGCTCTATGTCTTCGCGGCCATGCCGAAGGCGTTCATCGTCATTCCGCACTCCGAGATACTCGCGGTCCTACTCGCCTTGATCGGCATCGGCGGGGGCGTCTTTCTGCTCTGGGCGCGGCGGCGGCAGCAGCCCGTGGTCGAAGAAACGGAGCCGGAAGAGGTTCTTGTCGTCGACGTGGAGCGCAAGCCGCGCCTGCCGCCGGCCCCCGGTCTGGCCGACGCGAAGGCGCCCGCGACGAAACCGTTGGCGCGCACGGCAGCCGTGGCGCTCGATCCGGCTATCTTCCGTGCATACGACATCCGCGGCATCGTCGGCACCCAGCTGACCGCCGATATCGCGCGGCGCATCGGCCAGGCTATCGGCGGCCTGATGACCGAGCGAGGCCTGAGCGAAATAGTGGTCGGTCGTGACGGTCGCCTGTCTGGCCCCGAACTGATGGGGGCCCTCTCGGACGGCCTGCGCGCGGCCGGCATCGACGTGATCGATCTTGGCGCGGTGCCGACGCCCGTGGCTTACTTCGCCGCATTCCACTTCGGTACGGGCTGCGCCGTGTCGGTCACGGGAAGCCACAACCCGCCGGATCATAACGGCTTCAAGATCGTGGTCGGCGGGGAAACGCTTGCTGAAGGCGCCATTGCCGACCTGCACCGTCGCATCGTCGAGGGGCGGCTTGAGGAAGATGGCCTGGGTACCTGGCGCGAACAACCGATCGTCGATGCCTACGTGGCGAAGATTGCCAGCGATGTTTCCGCCGAACGCCGCCTCAAGGTAGTGGTCGATGCAGGCAACGGTGTGGCCGGTGCTGTCGCGCCTCGCGTTCTCGAAGAAATCGGCTGCGAAGTGGTGCCGCTGTACTGCGACGTCGACGGCACGTTCCCGAACCACCACCCTGATCCGTCCGATCCTCGCAACCTTGGCGACCTGATCGCCGCGGTCCATACCATCGGTGCGGATATCGGCATCGCGTTCGACGGAGACGGCGACCGCATGGGCGTCGTGACAGCCAGCGGCGAGATCATCTACGCCGACCGCTTGCTGATGCTGTTCGCCCAGGACGTGCTTGCGCGCAATCCGGGCGCCACGGTGATCTTCGACGTCAAATGTACCGGGCACCTGCGTCGGGTCATTCAGGAGTCCGCCGGCGTGCCCCTGATGTGGCGCACGGGACACTCCCTGATCAAGGCGAAGATGCGTGATACCGGTGCCTCGCTGGCCGGTGAGATGAGCGGTCACTTCTTCTTTGCCGACAACAATCGTTGGTACGGCTTCGACGACGGCATCTATGCGGCGGCGCGCCTGCTCGAGATCGTTGCCGGCGATCTCGAAGAGCGCAGCGTTGCGGCCCTTTTCGACACGCTGCCCACCAGCGTTTCCACGCCGGAACTGCGGTTGCCGATGAAGGAGGGTTCTCCCTTCCGCTTCATCGAAGCGTTTCGCACGTCTGCCACGTTCGACGACGCGCGGATCACGACCATCGATGGTATCCGGGTGGACTGGCCCGACGGCTGGGGCCTCGTACGCGCGTCGAACACCTCACCGGCCCTCGTGTTCCGCTTCGACGCGGACACGCCCAAGGCACTGGAACGCGTGATGCAGGCTTTCCGCCAGCGCCTGCTGGCGGTCGACCCGACGCTGGTGTTGCCGTTCTGACCGGCGGATCAGCCGCCGTTGGCGGCTTTCAGCTGGCGATAGTGCTGCAGCTGGGCATCGATCTTCACTTTGGCGGCGTCCTTGGAGGCCTGCTGGCGCTGTAAGGTCGTGCGAAGCGATGCCACGGTATTGCGCTGTTCGCTGATGCGCTGGGTGAGGTATCCCGGAACCGACTGTTTGGCTCGCTCCAGATCGCCGGCACGCGTGAGCAGGTCGGCCAGTGCCTTCTCCTGTCCCTGCAGATTGAGGCGGGTGGTGCGCGCGGCCTGTTCGAAGTTCTCCAGCTCGGCGTTCTTCGCCGACATGAACGAAGCCTCGGTAGGATAGGCGTTGAGCATCTGGATGTCGTCGCGCTGGCGCTGTTGCTCGGC
Source organism: uncultured Luteibacter sp. (assembly GCA_966191635.1). GTDB lineage: Bacteria > Pseudomonadota > Gammaproteobacteria > Xanthomonadales > Rhodanobacteraceae > Luteibacter. The sequence goes on along the minus strand of CBIGPO010000024.1, from coordinate 8,762 downwards.
CTGCAATGCCGCGGCCTGCTGGTCGGCGACTTTCTTCGCCGCGGCGCGCTCATCGGCCGTCAGCTGACGATCCACGTGCCGTACAGTGACGCCCTGCGAATTGACGACGTCGTAGCCGGCCATCATGGCGTCCGGCGTGAGGCTGTCGCTGAAATACGAATGGCCCGACGTGTCTTTCCACTTGTAGCGGAAACCGTTGTTGTTGCTCGTATTGCTTTGGGCGGCGGCAAAGCCGGCTGTGCCTAGGCACAGCGTCGCTCCCGCCAGGATGTAACGCACTGCACGCATGGTGTCCCCTCCTGTGGTGGGAGTATAGCCAGCGCGCGGCGCGAGGCTACGCAGGGGCGGCGCGTGGTCCGGCCCCGCGTGACGCAGTCGCCGTTTTGCTCAGGCTTTGACGCCGTACTGTTCGCGGTACGCCAGCAGGCGGCCATATTCGGCGGCCAGCTCGGGCTTCTCGCCCGCGTAGGTGAGGACATCGGCCAGGGTGGCGATCGCAATCACCGGAATGCCGAACTGCGCCGCCACTTCCTGCGCTGCCGACAGGTCGCCCTGTCCGCGCTCCTGGCGGTCGAGCGCGATGAGCACGCCCGCCGGTTCCGCGCCCTGCGCCCGGATCAGCTCCAGCGATTCGCGGACCGCCGTGCCCGCCGTCATGACGTCGTCCACGATCAGCACGCGACCCTTGAGTGGCGCACCGACCAGTACGCCGCCTTCGCCATGGGCTTTGGCTTCCTTGCGGTTGTAAGCCCAGGGCAGGTCGCGGTCCTGCGTATCGGCCAGTGCGATCGCGGTCGCGGCGGCCAGGGCGATGCCCTTGTAAGCCGGGCCGAACAGCATGTCGAACGGGACGGCGGAGCGCGTGGCGGCCTCGGCGTAGGAGCGGCCGAGCCGGGCCAGCGCGGCACCGGAGTCGATCCGGCCCATGTTGAAGAAATACGGGCTGATGCGGCCCGATTTGAGCGTGAATTCGCCGAAGCGAAGAACGTCGCGGGCCAGGGTGAGCTCGATGAATTCGCGCTGGTAATCGTGCACGTCGGTGTCTCTCTCAGGGGTTCCAGGGATGCAGCGGGCGCCACAGTACAAATTGCGGCCCCGCCAGTCCGCCATGGTACAGCTCGCCGCTGTCGCGATAACCCGCGCGGCGATACACGTGCACGGCCGCCTCGTTGCGCACGTTCACCGTGAGCAGGATCCGTTCGCGATCGGGGTGGCGTCCGGCCACATACGCATGGATGGCATCGAGTGCCCGCCCGCCGAGCCCTTCGCCCTGGCGACCGGCGTCGATCATGAAGCTGCGCAGGGCTACGGCGCCTTCGGCGAGTGGATGGTCACCCATGGCGGCGGCGCGCCGGTCGATGCGCACATAGCCCACCACGCCATCGTCGACGACCAGGGCCAGCGCCTCGCTGCCGGGACACACCGCGACATCGGCCAGCGAATCCTCGATGCGGCCGACGAAAGGCAGCTGTGCCTCCTGGACCCGTAAGGTCAGTACCCCGGGTCGCATGTCGGCATCCACGGGCAAAACTCGGATAGCGCTATTCATGCCGCCATTATGGGCCCGGTATGATGGTCGGATTCACCAAACGCACCCCAAGGTCCCATGCGCATCATTTCGCTGAACGCCAACGGTATCCGTTCCGCCGCCACCAAGGGCGTCTTCGAATGGCTGCGCGCCCAGGACGCCGACGTCGTCTGCCTGCAGGAAACCAAGGCACAGGAAGCCCAGTTGACCGACCCGATGTTCCGTCCCGACGGTCACCACTGCTTCTATCACGACGCTCGCAGCAAGAAGGGTTACAGCGGCGTCGCCATCTACTCGAAGCGCGAGCCTGACGAGGTGCGAGTCTCATTGGGCCGCGAGGATTTCGATTGCGAGGGGCGCTACATCGAAGCGCGCTTCGGCAACCTCAGCGTCGTTTCCTTCTACATCCCGTCAGGGTCGTCGGGAGACGAGCGGCAGCAGTACAAGTTTCGCATCATGGAATGGCTCACCCCCATCCTGCGCGAGTGGGCCGCCAGCGGCCGCGAGTACGTGCTGTGCGGTGACTGGAACATCGTCCACACCAAAAACGACATCAAGAACTGGACCTCCAACCAGAAGAATTCCGGCTGCCTCCCCGAGGAGCGCGCCTGGCTCGATCTGCTGTTCAAGGAGATCGGCTGGGTGGACAGCTTCCGCGCGATCAAGCCCGATGCCGTGGAATACACCTGGTGGTCCAACCGTGGCGCGGCGCGTGCGAACAACGTGGGTTGGCGTATCGACTACCAGATCGTGACGCCGGGCATGGGAGCCCGTGCGCGCGACTGTTCCATCTATCGCGATGAGCGCTTCTCCGACCACGCGCCGTTTACCGTGGACTACGCCGAGTGACCCAAGCCACCGGAGTAGCCCGCTACAAAGGGCTGCGCGGCGTGGCCGCGGCGTTCGCCCAGCCGGGTGCGGTCACCATGCTGTTCTTCGGTCTGGCCTCGGGTCTGCCGTTCCTGCTGGTTGGCAACACTCTGTCGGCCTGGCTAAAGGAGTCGGGCGTCGACTACGGCGCCATCGGCCTCGCGAGCTACGTTACTTTCAGCTACAACTTCAAGTTCCTCTGGGCGCCCCTGGTCGACCGCTTCCGTCTGCCGCTGTTCGGCCGGCTGGGCCAGCGCCGTGGCTGGCTGATGTTCGCGCTCCTGCTGCTGGCGGCGGGCCTGTTGTCGATGGCCTTCATGCCACCGACGGCATCGCTGCCGAACTTCGTAGGTGCCACCCTGCTCGCCGCGTTTGCTGGCGCGACGATCGATATCGTCGTCGACGCGTATCGTGTCGAGATCGCCCCGCCGGAAGCGCAAGGCGCCCTCGCTGCCACCTATACCCTCGGTTACCGCTTCGGCCTCATCGCCAGCGGCGCGGGCATCCTGCTCATTGCCGACCAGGTCGGGTGGCAGCGCGGTTACGTCGCGATCTGCCTGTTGTTGATCGTGCCCATCGTCACCGTGCTGATTGCGCGCGAGCCCGAGCACCGTGTGCGCGAACGCGTGCCACTACGTGTCGCCGTGCAGGAAGGCTTCATCGGCCCGTTCCGCGACTTCTTTTCACGTTACGGCCTGGGCCTGGCGTTGGGCCTGCTGCTGTTCGTCGCCCTGTTCCGTCTGCCGGACCAGATGCTCGGGGTCATGGCGTACCCGTTCTACCTCGATGCGGGTTTTACCAAGACCCAGATCGCGGAGGTGTCGAAGGTCTACGGTGTCATCATCGGGATTGCCGGGGCCTTGCTCGGTGGCTGGGCGGTTACCCGATTCGAGATGCGCCGCCTGCTCGTGGTCGCCGCTCTGGGTGTCGCGCTATCGAACATGCTGTACCTGTTGATGGCGCAGAACCCGGGCCAGACGTGGGCTTTCGTGGCGACGCTCTCGGGTGACAATTTCGCCCAGGGTTTCGCCGGCCCTGTCCTGGTTGCCTTCATGTCCGGCCTGGTCAACCGCAGCTTCACCGCCACCCAGTACGCCTTGCTCAGTTCGCTGGCCAATCTGCCCGGCAAGCTGATCGGCGGGATGTCCGGATTCCTCGTCAAGGACTCCGGTTACGCCGCGCTATTCGTCATTAGTACGGTCTCGATCGTGCCCACGCTGATCGTGCTGGCCCTCCTCTGGCGGCGCCTGCCGACCCCAACGGACAGGCCGTAAGGCCAGCACAACGCGCTGCCGAAACTGTGTAAGATCTGCCGCACAGGGGGCATGCGCGAGGAGGTAACGCACGTGCCAGATATCGTGGTGCGACACATCGACGAGCAGATGGCCGAGCGGATCAAGACGCTCGCGCGCGAACGCCGCTGGTCGATTAATGAGGTGATCCTGCATGCGCTGCGCTATGGCCTCGGTCTCAGCGCAGGCGACGTGTTCAGCGAGCTGTTGCTGCAGCCCGGCGATATCGCGCACCTGACCGGGGCGTGGGATGCCGAGGAACAGGCGGCCTTCCAGGAAGCCCTTGCAGCGCTCTCCCAGGCATCGCCTTCGACACTCGCGGATGCCGCCCAGCGTCAGGCCAGTGTGCCCGACGAATCGTTCTGAGGCTCAGGGCGCCGCGTAAAGCGCGCCCAGCAGGCGTGGGCCACGTGCGCCCGTCACGCTTGCCAGATTGCCCGGCTCGCCGCGAAGGCGGCGATAGGCCAGCCAGGCGAAGGCCATGGCTTCCATGAAATCCGGATCGATGCCGAACACCGAACTGGTCACCAGCTCGCGTCCCGGCAGGCGCTCCGCGAGCGCACGCATCAGGGCGGCGTTGTGTACGCCACCACCGCACGCGATGACATCGCTCGCGTCGCTGGCATAGCGTTCGATGGCATCGGCAATCGATACCGCGCTCAAGGCGAGCAGGGTGGCCTGGACGTCTTCCGGCGTGTTGTCGGCCACGCGGGGGTGCGTGTCCAGCCAGGCCAGGTGAAAGTGTTCGCGGCCCGTGCTCTTCGGCGGCGGCAACACGAAGTACGCATCGTCCAGCAGCTCGGCAAGCAGCGCTGCATCGACGCGTCCCGATGCCGCGAAGCGACCGTCGCGGTCGAAGGCTTCGCCGCGGTGGCGCAGGCACCACGCGTCCATGAGCCCGTTGGCAGGACCCGTATCGAAACCGGTGACATCGCCGTCGGCGGACAGCCGCGTGACATTGGCGATGCCGCCGAGATTAAGCACCACGCGCGCACCGCTTTCCGGCCGCAACACCGTGGCATGGAATGCCGGCACCAATGGCGCGCCCTGGCCACCCGCCGCCACATCGGCGCGGCGGAAGTCGGCAATCGTGTCGATGCCGCTGCGCTCGGCGATCACCGAGGGGTCGCCGATCTGGAGAGTGAAGGGCAGGGGGCCGTCGGGCCGGTGCCGAATGGTCTGTCCGTGCGAACCGATCGCCGTTACTGCCGTGTGCGAGACCTTCGCCTTGTCGAGCACAGCCCGCGCCGCGTCGGTGAAGGCATGGGCGACGGCGACATCAAGACGACCGTAGTCGTCCAGGGCGAGGCGGTCTTCATCCTGGGCGACGGCGAGGATGCGCCGGCGCAGGGTGTCGTCCCAGGGGTGCGTGATCCCAGTCACGAGGGAAGGACGCCCCGCTTCGAAGCGGACCAGCGCGGCGTCGATGCCGTCGGCGCTGGTCCCGGAAATAAGGCCGAGGTAAAGGCCGTCCGTGGTCGGCACGAATCAGTCGTCGCCGCGCGAAGCGGTATCCGCACGCGCGAGCTTGGTGTTGTTGTCGACCTGGTTGAGGCGAGCCAGCTGCGGACCGACCACCTCTTTCTTGAACTTCGCCAGCTGCGCCGCCGGCAGCGGCTCGGGTTTGGGCAGGGTCACCGTCTGTGGATCGCGCTGAACGTTGTTCACGCGGAATTCGTAGTGCAGATGCGGACCGGTGGCCAGGCCGGTCATGCCGACGAAGCCGATGGTGTTGCCCTGGCTCACCCGCTGGCCGACCCGCAGGTTGGCGAAGCGGGACATGTGGCCGTAGGCGGTGCTGATCGTTGCGTTGTGCTGGATGACCACGAAATTGCCGTAGCCATTCATCCAGCCGCGGAACTTGACCACGCCATCGCCCGCGGCGTGAATCGGTGTGCCGGTCGGCGCGGCGTAGTCGACGCCCTTGTGCGCGCGCATCGTGCCGAGGATCGGGTGCATGCGACCGGCGCTGAACTGCGAAGAGATACGCGTGAAGTCGACCGGGATGCGCAGGAAGGAACCGGTGAGTGGACGACCTTCTTCGCTGAAGTAGCTCCACTTGCCGTCGCTGTTCTTGAAGCGATACGCGGTATAGCGCTTGCCCTGGTTGACGAACTCGGCGGCGACGATATCGCCTTCGCGCAGGTACGAACCATCGCTGTAGACGTCGTCATAGATGACGGTGAAGTTGTCGCCGACGCGCAGGTCCTGCACGAAGTCGATATCGAACTTGAACACTTCGGCGAGCTTCAGGACCATCGCATTGCTCATGCCGGCCTTGGAGGCCGCGCCGAACAGCGAGCTGTCGATCACGCCATGCGCGATGTGCTCGCGGCGCTGCACGTCGCGGGTCTTCGTGGTGAGCTGCGGCGAGGCGCCGTCGAGACGCAGGGTGGCGATGTTCGCCTCGTCCTGGTCGAAGCGCACGCCCTTGAGCGTGTGATCGCCGCCGACGAGGAACTGGAATTCCTGGCCCGGCTTGATCTGGTGGAAGACCTTGGTGCCGCCCGCGCCGTCAATCACGTGCTGCAGGTCGGTCATCGACAGGCCCTGAGCCAGGAAGATGTCGGCGAGAGTCTCACCCGGGTGCACCTGCACGGTCTGCCATTCTTCGACGGGAACGATCGGCTTGACGGTGGCCGGGTCCATCTTGGGCACCGCGAGCGGCACGACGGCGTGGACGAGCGGTGCCGCGGTGACGGAAGGCGACTTCATGGCGCCGGCCCAGGCCGGAATCACGAGGGCGGAGAGAATGACAAGAAGAAAGGCCGTGCCTGCGAGGATCCAGCGCTCGCGCGACCAGCTCAGGGGCTCCGACGACGCATTTCGACTGAACGACCAATGCGCCCGGCTATCGTAGAAATGGGAATGACGGCGCTGCGCCTTGCGACGGATAGCTTGCTTGCGGGCGCTGTGCGCGCCTCTGTTCTCATCAGCCATTGTCTTTCTAGTATCCGCTCGCCCCGAGTTGTCGCGTACCATAACGGCCTCTTGCAAACGGCGTCAACGCCTTTCCCATCAAGGCTTTGCATCGCATCTTTGGGTTAACGCACAATTAACCTCCACGGCGTCTTCACGCACAAATGTGAAGGTCGCCGACCAACGACTACTAGAGAGAAAGCATGAACGAGCTGGAGCAGGCCCTGGCGCTGATCGCGCGTGGCGCAGACGAGATCATCAAGAAGGAAGACCTCGAAGCCAGGCTCAAGACGGGCCGCCCCCTGCGCATCAAGGCCGGGTTCGACCCGACGGCCCCGGACCTGCATCTGGGCCATACCGTCCTGCTCAACAAGATGCGCCAGTTCCAGGATCTTGGTCATCAGGTCATCTTCCTGATCGGCGACTTCACCGGCATGATCGGTGACCCCACCGGCAAGAACGTCACGCGCAAGCCGCTTACCCGCGAAGACGTGCTGGCCAACGCCGAAACCTATGCCGAGCAGGTCTTCAAGGTCCTCGACCGGGACAAGACCGAGCTGCGCTTCAATTCCGAGTGGTTCGGCAAGATGGGCGCAGCGGACATGATCCGCCTGGCCGCCCAGCACACCGTGGCCCGCATGCTCGAGCGCGACGACTTCGCCAAGCGCTACAAGGCAGAGCAGCCCATCGCCATCCACGAATTCCTTTATCCGCTGGTCCAGGGCTACGATTCCGTGGCGCTGGAATGCGACGTGGAGCTCGGCGGCACCGACCAGAAGTTCAACCTGCTCATGGGCCGCGCCCTGCAGGAGCACCACGGGCAGCCACCGCAGATCGTCCTGACCATGCCGCTCCTGGAGGGCCTGGACGGGGTCAACAAGATGTCAAAGTCGCTGGGTAACTACATAGGTATCAATGAGCCGGCCATCGACATGGTCACCAAGACCATGAAGATCGGCGACGACCTCATGTGGCGGTGGTTCGAGCTGCTCAGCTTCGACGTCTCCATGGACGACATCGAGCGCATGAAGGGTGAGATCGCCTCGGGCGCACTGAATCCCCGCGACGCCAAGCTACGCCTTGCCCGTGAACTGACCACCCGCTTCCATGACGCAGCAGCGGCGGACATGGCCATCGCCGGCTGGCACGCGGTGGTCCGCGGGGAGGGTGACACCAGTCTGCTTCCTATTACGGATGTCGAAACGCCCGCCGAGGGCTTCCGACTGGCGGCGCTCCTGACAGCCGCAGGTGTCACACCGAGTAATTCCGAGGCGAATCGGAAGCTCAAGGAGCGTGCGGTACGCATCGATGGCGAGGTGGTGGACGACGCGTCACGTGTCTTCACGGCCGGCTTCGAGGGCGTACTTCAGGTCGGCAAAAGAAATTTCGCCCGTATCCGCCTGATTTAACGCCGCTTTCAAAAAAGGTTCACAAAAAAGCTTGCAGGGGTCTCAGGAATCGGTATTATTCGCCTCCCGCAGCGGCCCACGTCGAACAGACGAACGCTTCGGCAGCTGTATCGCCTCGTCGGCGACCTCGAAAAAAAGATTCACGAGGGTGTTGACGGAAACGAAAAACGATATAGAATGGGCGGCTCACCTCGGGACGAAATGTTCAGAGGGCGACACCGAAAAGTGTTGCAAGTGATTGATCTTTGACAGTGTGCGCAGGTGAATTGTGTGGACGCCTTGCGGTGGACTGAAGTAGTCAACCAAATGCAAGTGTCCCACTAGAAAGAAGTCAGCAATGAGTTTTTTCTTGTTGGGGTTAAACACTTCAGAAAGATAGATCATCTTCGGATGGTCGAAAACTTAAGTGAAGAGTTTGATCCTGGCTCAGATTGAACGCTGGCGGCATGCTTAACACATGCAAGTCGAACGGCAGCACAGCAGAGCTTGCTCTGTGGGTGGCGAGTGGCGGACGGGTGAGTAATGCATCGGGACCTACCCAGACGTGGGGGATAACGTAGGGAAACTTACGCTAATACCGCATACGTCCTACGGGAGAAAGCGGGGGACCTTCGGGCCTCGCGCGGTTGGATGGACCGATGTGCGATTAGCTTGTTGGTGAGGTAACGGCTCACCAAGGCGACGATCGCTAGCTGGTCTGAGAGGATGATCAGCCACACTGGGACTGAGACACGGCCCAGACTC
>CBIGPO010000023.1:0-66294 GCA_966191635.1 uncultured Luteibacter sp. | reverse complement strand
GCCGGCGTGCTGTCCGGCGATACGGTGAACTTCACCGGTACCGGCAGCTTCCTCACCAAGAATGTCGGTACCGGAAAGATCGTCAGCGTCTTCGGCATCACGGCCAGCGGCAGCGAAGCGAACAACTACAGCTTCAAGACCAGCGCGACCACGAGCGCCGATGTCACCCCCGCGACGTTGACATACCGCGCGGATACCGCCCACTTCAAGATCGGACAGACGCCGGGTGATTTGAGCGGTGCCGTAACCGGGCTGGTCGGTGGCGATACCTTGGCCGATGCCACCGACGGCATGCTGACATGGCAGACCCCAGCTACCGCGGCCAGCCCGGCTGGGCCGTACGCCATCGACGGCAGCGGCTTGTCCGCACTCAATTATCTCTTTGAGCAGGCACCAGGCAACGCCGCCGCGCTACATGTGGTCGATGGCAGCGCGCCACGCCTTGTCGTCAGCACCGTCGCCGGGCTGCAGCAATCCTCCGACGACACCGCTGCTGTCCACGCGCCGTATGCCCCGGATGTGCACATCGTCAACGGTGGAGTTCGTCTGCCGTGAATCACGCAACCCGCACATCCCGCACCCCGCGCAAAGCTCACCTTATGCCGTCACCGTTCCGCTTTCGCTTCGCACCGCTGGCACTGGCCTGCTTCGCGCTGCCGCTGGCCACGCCAGCGCAGACGATCCCCAACAGCGGCCAGATCCTGCAGCAAGTGCCGACGAAACCGCTGGAGAAACCCGTCGCCGCACCCGGCCTGGTTATCGAATCGCCGACCAGCAACACCGCTGAAGACGCCACCCCGTTCGCGGTGACGCACCTGCAGGTGGAAGGCAACACCATCTTCGACAACGCAACCCTGCATGCGCTGGTCGCCGACGGCGAAGGGAAAACGCAGACCCTGACCCGGTTTAACGCGCTGGCGCAGCGGATCACCGACTACTACCACGCGCACGGCTACCCGCTGGCCCGCGCACTGGTACCGGCGCAAACCTTGAGCGGCGGCACGGTGCACCTGCAGGTGGTCGAGGCGCGCTACGACCAGATCGAACTGGCCAACCAAAGCCGCATCGGCGACGGCCTGCTGCGCGCCACGCTGGCGCCGTTGCACTCCGGCGACGTCGTCACCCAGTCCACGCTGGATACCCGCTTGCTGCTGCTCGGCGACCTGCCCGGCGTGGAACCCCACGCCACCCTGCGCCCCGGTACAGAACCGGGCACCTCGACCCTTGACGTGCAGGCTGACGCCGAACCAACGCTGCAAGGCCAGTGGGTCGCCGACACCGCAGGCAGCCGCTATACCGGCCGCCTGCGCGTGGGCGCCTATCTCGACATCAACAATCCGATGCACCACGGCGACCAGCTCAGCCTGGATACGCTCACCTCCGGCCGCGGCCTGCGCTACGGCCGGCTGGGCTACCAGTTCACCCTGAACGGGCATGGCACCCGGCTCGGCGCGGCGTATTCGATGCTGGCCTATGCGCTGGGTGGTCCGCTCGATGCGCTGGATGCGCACGGTACCGCCCGGGTTTCCAGTGCCTGGCTGACGCAGCCGCTGGTGCGCACGCGCGACAGCCGTCTGGACGTCCGTTTGCAGTTCGACCACAAGCAACTCCGCGACGGCATCGACAGCACCGCGCTACGCAACGACCGAAACAGCAACCACTGGACAGCCAGCGTCGTCAGCCAGCACGGCGACGACTGGGCCGGCGGCGGGCTGACCAGCGCCAGCCTCAGCCTCGGCCACGGCCGGCTCGGCTTCGCCGACGCAGCGGCCGCGGCCGCGGCCGCCGACGCTGCCACCACACGCACGCAAGGTAGCTACACCCATTGGAACGCCAGCCTCGCCCGCCTGCAGAACCTCAGTGCCGATACCCGCGTGTATGTGAGCCTCAGCGGCCAGTACAGCAACCGCAACCTCGACTCCTCTGAGCAGTTCCTGCTGGGCGGCTCGAACAGCGTGCGCGGATACGACGTCTCCAGCCTCGCCGGCGCCAGCGGCTGGCTGGGCACGGTAGAGCTACGCCATGACCTGCCGTTCGACTGCGCCGGTCGCTGCGAGGGCAGCCTGTTTGTCGACCATGGCAGCCTGCGCGTCAATGCCGACCCGTGGATCGCCAGCCGCAATCAATTCGACCTCGATGGCGTCGGCATCGGCTTCAGTTGGGTCGGCACGCGCCATTGGCAGGCGCAAGTGCAACTGGCCACACCGGTGGGGGCCACTCCCACATTGCTCGGCAAGCGCAGCTCCGCACGGGCATGGTTACAGGTGGTCAGGGGCTTCTGAGTAATGCGTAGGGGACGGAGGCCATTGAATGCCGTCTTTTGCGCTGCTGATTCCCTCATCACGTATCCACGGTTGCGAAGCGATAGCTCAGTGTCGGTCGCAGGATCTGCGCCTTGCTTCTCCCCGTGGGGGGAGATGTACGGGTCACCACTGAGTTCGGCGAACCCGCGCGCCACGGCCTCATGCATCTCCCTGCCGATGCCATGCGAACGGCCACACTTTGCCCACGGCGAACCTGTCCGGATCGAGGCCGAACGTCATCGCCCGCGCGAGATCGAGGTCGGCCTGTGTGATGCGCAGTTGCTCCGCGTCAAAGAGTCTGGATCGGCGGACCGAGGTTCCTCGCCATGACTCCACGGCCTTGGGTTTGTTTACGTAGGCGAACTTCCCGAGTCTGCCGTCACAGTGTGACGCACATCGCAAATTCTGTCATTTTCGAATATTAGCAATGGGTTGCGTTGAGAACACGAGATAAAAGAGGTGACGTTTTCTTGGAACTTGTCGCTCGGCCATCGCCGATGAATCGGCTCCCACGGGGAGCACGGCTTCGGGTTGCATACCACTTTCTCGAGCCTCGGCAGCGGCAACCTTTCCGGCGCAAGCCACCCCCTGCGGACATCTAGCCGTCCAAATGTCCTAGGAAACAAGTTTCAAGAGAAAGTGTTGACACGCATCGGCGAACTGCCTTAGGTTCGACTACATGACGCAGCGCACCACCACTGGCCGCTTTGCCCTTGACCGCCTTCCGGCGGCAGTAGGCAAGCTGCGTCTCGGCGGCGGCCTCCTTCTTATTAACCTTGTACTTATTACCTGCGGAGGTGCGGGCTAAGGGCAAGTGTCCAGGTAACTAGAAACAAACCTGAAGACTCCTGAAAACCCCGCACCCGGCAACGGATGCGGGGTTTTTTATTGCCCCAGGCCCGCCTCATTCACGAGCGGAGCCAGACATGAATCCAGCAACCCAGGGCAGCACCGAATCCGTCGAGAGCGACGTAGGCGGCCGCGTGCGCATCTTCGACACCACCTTGCGCGACGGCGAGCAGGCCCCCGGCTTCTCGATGGACCGGCGCGCCAAGTTGCGCATGGCGCATGCCCTGGAGGAACTGGGCGTCGACATCATCGAGGCCGGTTTTCCGCAGGCCTCACCCGATGATTTCGCCGCCGTGGCGGAGATCGCGAGGACGTTGACCAGACCCACGATCGCCGCACTCGCCCGATGTCAGCCAGCGGACATCGACAGCGCGGGTAAGGCATTGCAAGGCGCGCGACATTCACGGATCCACCTGTTCCTGTCCACCAGTCCCCTGCACCGCGAGCACAAGCTCGGCAAGAGCAAGCAGGAAGTGATCGATATCGCCGCAACGGCGATCCTCCGGGCCAAGGCCCTCGCTCACGAAGTCGAATTCTCCGCCGAAGACGCGCTGCGCACCGAGCCGGACTACCTGGCCGAGATTTTCTCCGTTGCCGTCGAAGCGGGTGCCTGCATCCTCAATGCGCCCGACACCGTCGGCTATGTCACCCCCCAGGAAATCACCGAGATGTTCACCTACCTGCGCAAGCACGTGCGCGGCGCGGACCGCGTGGTGTTTTCCGCCCACTGTCACGATGACCTGGGTATGGCCACCGCCAACAGCCTGGCCGCTATCAGCGCCGGCGCGCGGCAGGTGGAATGCACCATCAATGGCATCGGCGAACGCGCCGGCAATGCGGCACTGGAAGAAATCGTGATGGCGCTGCATACACGCCGTCCGCTGTTCAAGGTCGACACCGGCATCGTCACTGAGCGCCTGTTTCCCACCTCCCGCCTGCTCGCCGAAGTCACCAGCCAGGCTGTGCCGCGCAACAAGGCCATCGTCGGCGACAACGCCTTTGCCCACGAATCCGGCATCCATCAGCACGGCATGCTCAAGCACCGCGGCACCTACGAAATCATGCGGCCGCAAGACGTCGGCGCGAAGACCTCACTGGTACTCGGCAAGCACTCAGGCCGCCACGCACTGCGCCAGCGCCTGGTCGAACTCGAGTACGAGGTGGATGAAGCAACGCTCGACGCCGTCTTCGAAAGTTTTAAAACCCTTACAGACAAACAGCGGTCAGTAACCAACGATGACCTCTGTTCGCTGATGGATATGCATCAAAACAACACCGCGACCGCCGCCGTCGCGGTCAGCCCCTGAAGGAGCAACACATGGAAGCCCCGACCCATCTCTGGCACAACGGTCGTATCAAGACCTGGGCCGACGCCACCGTCCACGTCGGTGCGCATGCGCTGCACTACGGATCCTCCGTGTTCGAGGGTGTACGCGTCTACGCGACGCCCGACGGTCCGCGCTACTTCCGGCTGGAAGAGCACACCGAACGGCTGTTTCACTCGGCTCGCATCTACGACCTGGTCATGCCATTCGACGCCGACGCGATCAACCGCGCCTGCCGCGACGTGATCGCCGCGAACGGCCTCACTTCGGCCTATGTCCGCCCGATCGTCTTCCGCAGCGGCTTCACCTTCAGCCTTGCCCCGTCGCTGGATACCGCGGTGGACGTGGCCATCATCGCCTTGCCCTGGGGGGCTTACCACGGTGCGGATGCCATCGAGAACGGCGTGGATGTGTGCGTGTCGTCGTGGAACCGCGCTGCGCCCAACACCTATCCCAGCGGTGCGAAGGCCGGTGGCAATTACCTCAACAGCCAGCTGATCGCCCGTGAAGCGATCAACGGCGGCTTTGCCGAAGGCATCGCGCTGGGCACCGACGGCTTGTTGAGCGAAGGTGCGGGCGAGAACCTGTTTATCGTCCGCAAGGGGACCATCTACACGCCACCCGCTGCGTCGTCGATCCTCTGCGGCATCACGCGCGATTCGGTGCTGACCCTGGCTCGCGAGCGCGGTTTCAACGTGGTCGAACAGTCGTTGCCGCGCGAGATGCTCTACTTCGCGGACGAGGTTTTCATGACCGGAACCGCGGCGGAAGTTACCGCCGTGCGCTCGGTGGATCGTAAACCCGTTGGCAATGGCCGCCCCGGACCGATCACGCGGCAGTTGCAGGAAGACTTCTTCGGCCTGTTCGACGGCCGCACCGAAGACCGCTGGGGCTGGCTGACCGCCATCGACGAACCGGCCACCGCCGGGAGGGCCGCCGCATGAGCGCTCGTACCCTGTTCGACAAACTGTGGGACAGCCACCAGGTCGCTCCCGAAACCGATCGCACGCCAGGCGTGCTGTACATCGACCTGCACCTGGTCCACGAAGTGACCTCACCGCAGGCCTTCGATGAACTGCGCTCGCGCGGCCTCAAGGTGCGTCGCCCCGATCGCACGCTGGCGACGCTGGACCATTCCACACCGACCCTTCCCGCTAACGCGAGCGGCGTTCGTCCGTACTACACGAAGGAAGCCGAAGCGCAGGTTGCGAAGTTGGAATCGAATGTTCGCGAGTTCGGTATCGACCTGATGGGCTGGGATAGTCCGCAGCGCGGCATCGTGCACGTGGCCGGCCCCGAGGTGGGGGCGACGCAGCCGGGCATGACCATTGTCTGTGGCGACAGTCATACCGCTACCCACGGCGCCTTCGGTTCACTGGCCTTCGGCATCGGCACGACCGAGGTTGGCCACGTGCTGGCCACGCAGTGCCTGCTCCAGCGCAAGCCCAAGTCCTTTGCCATCCACGTGGACGGCGCATTGCAGCCCGGTGTCACCGCGAAAGACCTGATCCTGCACATCATCGGTAGCATCGGCATCGGCGGCGGTACGGGCTATGTGCTCGAGTACAAGGGCGACGCGGTGCGCGCCCTGTCGATGGAAGAGCGCATGACCGTCTGCAATATGTCGATCGAGGCAGGTGCACGTGCCGGCCTGATCGCTCCCGACGAGACGACGTTCACCTGGCTGGAAGGCCGCGAACGTGTACCGAAGGGCGAGGCCTGGGATCGCGCCGTCGCCTACTGGCGAACGTTGCCCAGCGATGCCGGCGCGACGTACGACCGCGAGGTGCACATCGACGCGTCGAAGATCCAGCCTTCCGTCACCTACGGCACGCACCCGGGCATGGTCGTCGCCATTCACGCGAACGTCCCCGCCGCCGCCGATGCGGTGGAACAGCGAGCGCTCGACTACATGCAGGTCGTGGCGGGCAAACCCATGGCCGGCGAGGCCGTCGATGTGGTGTTCATCGGCAGCTGCACCAACGGCCGTCTGTCCGATCTGCGCGCGGCGGCCGGCATCCTGCGCGGACGCCGCGTCGCGGCCGGGGTGCGCGTGCTGGTGGTGCCTGGCTCGGAACAGGTGCGTCGCGATGCCGAACGCGAAGGCCTGCACGAGATCTTCCGCGCTGCCGGTGCCGAGTGGCGCGAGCCGGGCTGCTCGATGTGCATCGCCATGAACGGCGATCTCGCCCAGCCGGGCCAGCTCGTCGTCGCCACCAGCAACCGAAATTTCGAAGGACGCCAGGGCAAGGGTGCACGCACCGTGCTGGCCAGCCCGCTCGTCGCCGCCGCGTCGGCGGTGGCCGGTTGCGTCGCCGATCCCCGCGAATACATGACCCAGGAAGTTGCCGCATGAGCCAGACCAGCCGCCCGCTCGCCTACGTGCATTCGTGCACCGCGGTGCTGCGCAACGAGAACATCGACACCGACCGGATCATCCCCGCGCGCTTCCTCACCACAACCGAACGCACGGGCCTGGGCAAGCATTGCTTCGAAGACTGGCGCTACGCGGCCGATGGCAGTGACGATCCCGCCTTCCCGCTGAACCAGGCCAACGCACGCGGCTGCGCGATTCTCGTCGCCGGCCACAACTTCGGATGTGGTTCCTCGCGTGAGCACGCGCCCTGGGCCCTGCTGGATTACGGCATCCAGGCGGTGATCTCCAGCGAGATCGCGGACATCTTCCGCGGCAATTCGCTGAAGAACGGCCTGCTCGCCATCGTGGTGAGTGTCGCCGAGCACCGCTGGCTGCTCGACAACCCCGGTATCGAACTGCGCATCGATATCGCCGACGGCTCCATCCGCCTGCCCGACGGCGGCACGATCCGCTTCGACCTCGACGCCTTCTCGCGCCATTGCCTGCTCAACGGCGTCGACCAGATGGGTTTCCTGCTGCAGCAGGAAGCCGCCATCACCGCCTTCGAACATCACATGGAGGAGGCCGCATGAAGGCCCAGATCGTCGTACTGCCGGGTGACGGCATCGGTCCGGAAGTGGCTGCGGCCGGCGTGGCGGTGCTGCGCCAGGTGGCCGAGCGCTTCGGTCACCAGTTCACTTTCAGCGAGCATGCCATTGGCGGCGATGCCATCGATCGCTTCGGCGATCCGCTACCCCCGGCCACGCGTGAAGCACTGCTCGCCGCGGATGCCATCCTGCTGGGTGCGGTCGGCGGCCCGAAGTGGTCGGACCCGAATGCGAAGGTTCGTCCCGAGCAAGGTCTGCTGGCCATGCGCAAGCTACTCGGCGTCTTCGCCAACGTGCGTCCGTTGAAGCTGCACCCGCGCACCGCGGCGTTGTCGCCCCTGAAGCCCGAACGGACGCAAGGCGTGGATCTGGTCTTCATCCGCGAACTCACCGGCGGCATCTACTTCGGCGCAAAGACGCGAAGCGAAACCGATGCCACGGACGAGTGCCGCTACAGCGTCGAAGAAATCGAGCGCGTCGTCCGCCATGCCTTCGAGCTGGCACGTACGCGCAAGAAGAAGGTCACCTCGGTGGACAAGGCCAACGTGCTGGAAACCTCGCGCCTGTGGCGCTCGGTCGCTACGCGCGTCGGTGCCGATTACCCCGACGTCGAGCTCGAACATCAGCTGGTCGACTCGATGGCGATGCACCTGCTCACCCGTCCCGCCGATTACGACGTGATCGTGACCGAGAACATGTTCGGCGACATCCTGACCGACGAAGCCTCGGTGCTGGCTGGCTCGCTGGGCCTGTCGCCTTCGGCGTCCATCGGCGGACCAGGTGCCGGCGTCTATGAGCCCATCCACGGCTCCGCGCCGGATATCGCCGGACAGCAGCTGGCCAATCCCCTGGGTACGATCCTCTCGGCCGCCATGTTGCTGCGCCATTCGCTGGGTCTGGCCGAAGAGGCCGCCGTGGTGGAAGCCGCGGTGGATCACGTCCTCGAGCACGGCAATCTCACGCGCGACCTGGGCGGCAATGCGACGACGCATGCCGTGACGCGCGCTGTACTGGATGCATGTAACGCCAAGGCGGAGGCCGCATGAACGAGAAGAAGATCCCCATCCGCACGCTGCGCAGCGATGCGATCAAGACCGGCCCGGACCGTGCACCGGCGCGCGCCATGCTGCGCGCCACCGGCCTCGACGACGAAGCCATCGCGCGGCCGATGGTCGCCATCGTGCACAGCTGGTCCAACGTGTCGCCGTGCAACCTCAACCTGCGTGACCTGGCTGAAGCGGCCGCCGAGGGCGTGCGTGCCGCCGGTGGTACGCCCGTGGAGTTCAACACCATCGCCGTCACCGATGGCATCGCCATGGGCACAAGCGGCATGCGTTCCTCGCTGGTCAGCCGCGAAGTGATCACCGACTCGATCGAGCTGGCGGTGGACGGTCATTGCCTGGATGCGATGGTGGTGCTGTGCGGCTGCGACAAGACGATTCCTGCGGCGGCGATGGCGCTGGCCCGTCTCAACATTCCCGGCGTGGCGCTCTATGGCGGCAGCATCGCGCACGGTAGCCGCAACGGTTGCCCGATCACGGTGCAGGAGGTATTCGAAGCCGTCGGCGCGCATGGCGCGGGCAAGATCGACGATGCCGAGCTGGACGACGTGGAGCGTCATGCCTGTCCGGGCGCCGGTGCCTGTGGTGGTCAGTTCACCGCCAACACCATGGCAATGGTGCTGACCACACTGGGTCTGTCACCGGTGGGCTTCAACGATATTCCGGCCACCGATCCGGCCAAGCGCGAGGCAGCTTTCCGCTGTGGCGAGCTCGCCATGGCCTGCCTCGTCAACAATCGCCTGCCTCGTGATGTGATGACACGGGCCGCCTTCGACAACGCGGCGCGCATGGTTGCGGCGACGGCGGGCTCGACCAACGCCGTATTGCATCTGCTGGCCATGGCGAATGAAGCGCGCGTGCCGTTGAGCATCGAGGACTTCGAGCCTGCATCGGCGAACACGCCGGTCATCGCGGATCTGAAGCCGGGTGGTCGCTATAGCGCCGTGGAGCTGACTGCCGCGGGCGGCACCGCCATCGTTGCACAGGAACTGCGCAAGGCTGGGCTGATCACCGACACCCCGACCGTCACCGGCCGCAGCCTGTTTGTCGAACTCGATGCCGCCCCCGCCCAAACTGAAGGGCAGCAAGTCGTGCGCCCCATCGCCAATGCATTCAAGCCACGCGGCGGCTACAGCATCCTCTACGGCAATCTGTCGCCTGAAGGCTGCATCCTGAAGCTGGCCGGCCACGGCCGCACCAGTCACGCCGGGCCTGCGCGTGTCTTTGAAAGTGAGGAAGAGGCATTCACGGCGGTGCAGGCCGGACGCATCCGCTCGGGTGACGTCATGGTCATCCGCAATGAAGGGCCGGCCGGCGGCCCGGGCATGCGCGAGATGCTGGCCGTCACCGCCGCCCTGGTCGGTCGTGGCCTCGGCAACGACGTGGCGCTGATCACAGACGGCCGTTTCAGCGGCGCCACGCATGGCTTCATGGTGGGGCACATCGCGCCGGAAGCAGCGCGCGGCGGCCCGATCGGACTGATCCGCGAAGGCGACGCGATCTTCATCGACGCCTCGACGCGCGAACTGCGCACCGATGCCGACCTCGCCTCGCGCCGAGGCGCATGGCAACCGACACCACCGAAGGTGACACGCGGTGTGCTGGCGAAGTACGCGCGCCTGGTGGGCTCGGCGGCGGAAGGTGCGGTGACACAGGCCTTCGACGATGCGCCCGCGACGACGACGCCCGCCCGACGCAAATCCGACGAGGAAAACATGACTCAGGAACTGATCGGCAACTAACCGCTTTGTGTGGGAGCCGACTTCGTCGGCGATTCCTGCGAAGCAAGACCTCCGATCCTGTCGCAACCGTTATCGCCGCTGAAGCGGCTCCCACATACAGCATCTCAACACCGCACCTACGGCCATTTGCCATTCCCTATCAGGAGACACCCCGTGACCGATAAGCAAGCCACCACCGCTCCGCTGCAGAACGCCCGTATCGCCGTGCTTGGCTACGGTAGCCAGGGCCGCGCACATGCGCTCAACCTGAAGGATTCCGGCCTCGACGTGGTGGTCGGACTGCGCCCCGGTGGGCCGTCCTGGAGCCGCGCCTATGTCGACGGCTTCGCCGTGGCCGAACCGGGCGACGCCGTGCGTGGCGCGGACCTGGTCGCCGTGCTCACGCCGGACATGACCCAGCCGGGTATCTATAAGGACGCCATCGAGCCGAACATCAAACCCGGCGCGACATTGCTGTTCGCGCATGGCTTCAACGTGCACTTCGGCCAGATTGAGCCGCGCAAGGACATCGACGTTGTGCTGGTCGCGCCGAAGGGTCCGGGTGCGCTCGTCCGCCGCGAATACGAGATCGGCCGTGGCGTGCCCTGCCTCTATGCCGTGCACCAGGACACTACCGGCCGTGCGGCCGAACGTGCCACGGCTTACGCCGCCGGCATCGGCGGCGCGCGCGCCATGCTGATCGAAACCGACTTCAAGGAAGAGACCGAAACCGATCTCTTCGGCGAGCAGGCCGTGCTCTGCGGTGGCGCCAGCGAACTGGTGATCAAGGGCTTCGAAACCCTCGTCGAGGCCGGCTACCGCCCGGAAATCGCGTACTACGAAGTCATGCACGAGCTCAAGCTGATCGTCGACCTGTTCTACGAAGGCGGCATCGCCCGCATGCTCGAGTTCGTCTCGGAGACGGCGCAGTACGGTGATTACACCCGCGGACCACGCATCGTTGACGAAGGCACCAAGCAGCGCATGAAGCAGGTACTCACCGAGATTCAGGACGGCACGTTCGCCCGTGAGTGGACGGCCGAATACAAAGCCGGTCTGCCGAACTACAAAGCGTTCAAGCAGCGCGACCTCGACCATCCGATCGAGAAAGTGGGCGCACAGCTGCGCGCACGCATGCCGTGGCTGGCGACCAATCAACCCAAGGCCGCAGCGGAGCCCGTTAAAGCCGCCGAGTAAGCGGCAGGTCTTGTAGGAGCGCGCGATGCGCGCGGCGGTTCTTCGCGATCCCTCCCCGCGATTCCCCAAGGGCCGGCGGGCATCGCGCGCTCCTACACCCTTTACATGAGAGGACTCAGATACCCGTGAACGCGCAACTGGAATCCGTCGGCGACATTCGCCGCGCACCCGTGAATCATCCCCTGGCAGGCAAGGCTATGACCGGGGCGGACATCGTCGTGCAGGTGTTTGCCGATGAAGGCCTCGATGTACTTTTCGGTTACTCCGGCGGCGCCATCCTTCCCGTGTACGACGCGGTGTTCCGTTACAACGAAAGCCACCTCCACGAGGATGGCCGTGAATCCCTTCCGCTCATCGTCCCCGCCAACGAGCAGGGTGCCTGTTTCATGGCGGCGGGTTACGCCCGCGCCTCGGGACGCGTAGGCGTCGCCGTGGTTACTTCCGGCCCGGGCGCGACCAATGCCGTGACACCGGTGCGCGACTGCATGGCTGACTCGATTCCACTGGTCCTGATCTGCGGCCAGGTCCCCACCGGCGCGATCGGCACCGATGCCTTCCAGGAGGCTCCGATCACCACGATCATGGGGGCCTGTGCGAAGCACGTGTTCCTGGTCACCGATGCCTCTACCCTCGAAGCCACCCTGCGTACCGCATTTCATATAGCGCGCAGCGGACGCCCCGGCCCCGTCGTCATCGATGTTCCCAAGGACGTTCAGAACGCCCCACTGATTTTCGAGGGCCGACGCGAGCTCGCCGTGCGCGGTTACCGTTCCCGCTTGCACGCCGTGGAGTCGGCCGTCATTGCCGACACGCACTGCGCCGAATTCTTCGCCATGCTCGCCCGGGCGAAGCGCCCTCTCATCTATGCTGGCGGCGGCATCATCTCGGCTGGCGCGGCCGACGCGCTGCGCGAGTTTGCGCACGGCTTCGGCCTGCCCGTCGTCACCACCCTGATGGGTATCGGCGGCTTCGACACCACCGATCCACTCGCCCTGCACATGCTCGGCATGCACGGTGCCGCCTATGCGAACTACGCGATGGACGACTGTGACTTCGTCCTTGCGTTGGGCGCACGCTTTGACGACCGCGTCGTGGGCGTGCCAGCCAAGTTCGCACCGAAAGCTCGGGCCATCGCCCAGATCGACATCGACCCGGCCGAGATCGGTAAGGTGAAAGCGGTGGACTGGCAGCACATCGGTTCGCTCGACGTCTCGCTGGAGCGTTTGATCGCCTACGGTCAGCGGATCGGCTTCGACGTCGATTACGCGCCATGGCACGCACACGTGAGCGCGCTCAAACGCACGCACGCCATGGATTTCTGCCGTGACGGCGCGGCCATCCACCCTTGCGCGGTGATCGAGGCGATCAACCGCATTACCGACGGCCGCGCCATCATCAGCACCGGGGTGGGCCAGCACCAGATGTGGGCGGCGCAGTACTTCGATTTTCGCGAGCCGCGTAGCTGGCTCACATCCGGTTCCATGGGCACGATGGGTTTCGGCCTGCCCGCCGCCATCGGCGCGCAGTTCGCACGGCGCGACCGTATCGTCATCGACGTCGACGGCGATGCCAGCATCCGCATGAACATCGGCGAGATGGAAACCGTCACCACGTACAACCTGCCGGTCAAAGTCCTTGTGATGAACAACAGCGGCGACGGCATGGTTCGCCAGTGGCAGAAGCTGTTCTTCAAGGGCCGGTTCTCGGCATCGGACAAGAGCCTGCACAAGAAGGACTTCGTTCGTGCCGCACAGGCCGACGGTTTCGAGTGGGCGCGACGCCTCGACAAGTCCGCCGATATCGCCGCGACCGTCGCGGACTTCCTCGCCTTCGATGGCCCCGCCTTCCTCGAAGTGGTGATCGACCCCGACGCCGGCGTATATCCGATGGTCGGGCCCGGCTCGACCTATGCCGAGATGATCACGGGCGACTGGATCGCCAGTCGTCACGCACCGGTGACTGACACCGCCGAACCTACAGGAATGTTCTGACCATGCGCCACCTGATTTCCATGCTGCTGCAGAACGAAGCCGGCGCACTCGCCCGTGTGGCCGGCCTGTTCGCCTCGCGCGGCTACAACATCGAATCCCTCACCGTAGCGGCAACGCACGACGTCGACGCGTCGCGCCTCACCCTGGTTGTATTTGGCGACGACACCGTCGTCGAACAGATCATCAAGCAGACGGCGAAGCTCGTCGATGTGATCGAGATAGCGGAGATTACGCGACGCGAACATGTGGAGCGCGAGCTGCTCGTCGCACGCATCGAAGCCGGTGCGGCGAAGGTCGACGCGTGCCTTGCGCAGTTTGGCGGACGCCTTCTTCAGCGGTCCGGCAGCCAATCCGTCGCCGAGTTCACCGGACGCGCCGACGAGGTCGACGCGTTCCTCGATGCGCTAAGTCTGGCAGGTGAGATTCTTGACCACGCACGCAGTGGCATCGCGGCGATCGAGCGCCCCCTGGTCACCGCCTAGCCAGACAGAGCTTTCAGGGATACCTGAGCTCGAACGAAACATTCCCCACTAGGGTGAGCTCGTCCTCCAACACAAGATCGACCTTGGGAGCGATCCATACGGGGATATACAGCCAGATCGTCGCCTTCTGTATGAAATCCGGACCCGAGGTCGAGCCTTCTGTCTTGTTCAGGCCGAGCAGGTAGTCCCCCTGCGAGAACGGCATGGGCTTTGATGACGACGCCGTCCAGACCTGCCCGTCAGTGGTTGCCGTCAGATAGGCTGCAGGACCATCGGCGTTGAATCTACCGTGACGCTCGCTTATGACAAAGTGGCCCATTGGCTTGCCATTGCTTCCAAGGCCCAGGCCGAAGCTTTCGCGTCCGTTACCGCCACCATCCGACAGGTCGGTGGCCCCGAGGGTGAACTTCGTCGGTCCGTCGCAGACGATCTCCAGCTCGTTCTCTTTGTCGACATAATTGGTTGGCTTTGTCTCATCGGGATTCAAGTCGGTAATGTGAATTACCCCGAGTTCCAGAGCACCGTCACGCACGGATATATTGCACGAGGAAGGCATGATTCTCCCCTGTACCGCCAGATCGACCTGGTCCGCTGCCATGGACACCATCGGCGCCAGGGCAAGTGCCATACCGATAACGAATGCTTTGCGTTTCATACGTGGTCCATTCATCAGAAGTACCTGATCTCAAGGCCGATGTCGCTTGCGAAAGCAATATCGCCGGACAGGTCGAGTTCGTTCACAGGATTGATGAAGGGCCGCACGATCAAGTCGACGCTGAGCGCCTTCATGTATACCGGTGCGTCCTCGCTTTCTGCCGTTTTCACGAACCCGACGGCGTATCGGCCGTTGGTAATGGGGAGATCTTCCCTGGAGGGCGTCGCCGGGCCCCACGTCGCGTGTTCAAGGTCGCTTGTGCCCTGCTGGGATCCCGTGGCGTAGCCTTGCGCACCATCGATCTTGGTCGACTGCGTGTCGAACAGCAGGAATAGTTCGCCCGCTGTCGCGTCCTTACCGGTATCGTGCATTTTGAAGACGTACTCCTCGGCTGCATCGCTACCCCCGGCCTCGGTCACAACGAACGCGAAACGCCTTGGACTGGGGCAGGTGACCATCGTCCTGATGCTTTGCTCATCGAGCTTCGTGGGCTGTGAGGCGTCCTCATTCAGGCTCGCTCGACTGATCCTGCCGAGATCCAACGCGCCATTGCCGAGCGCGACGTCACATGCGGGGCCCGGTGTAATGCTGCCGTTGACGAGCAGGTCCGTGGTCGGTGTCTCCGACATCGCCGGGGTTGCTATCAGCAGCGAAGCCGATGCGAACAGGTAGGGTAGGCGTTTCATGAATCGTTCCTCCGTGGTTGTCTTACGTAGCATCAATAGATGATCTCGAACGTCGCCAGGCCGTCGGCCTCGATTTCCTCGTTCAATGAAAGCGTGTGCCGCGGTGCGATGTAGATCTCCGCTTCCAGGGTCACACCCAGCGTGGTTACGGGAAGTGGTCCGGTCGTAGCACCAGGTGTGGCGGCGTAGCCAACGCGTTGGATACCACCATGCTCGGCCAGCAAGGGACCGCCCCCGGGAGACCATGATCGGCCACCATCCGGTGAGCGCGTCACGTGGAGCTCGCCTTGGTCGGACGAGGCATTCACGGCCCAGCGCAGCGCGTAGGCACCAATGCTCTCACCGGCAGGTGTCTTGCCGAGACCGAACCAGTGGCTCTCCGCGTACCGGGGCACCGCTCCCACCGGAATCGCCGCCGTACCCGCCCGTTCGTCCCGCGGCATGCGAAAAGCCAGAAGCATCGGAGCGTCGCATGTCACCCGCAATTGACCGTTTCGGTTCGATGGCACGTGCGTCGAAGCGCCGTGGGCATCGAGCTCGTTGGCGTGAATCGGCCCGAAGGAGACGTGGCGGGTCACGTCTACCTGGCAACTTCCCGCCAGCACGTCGGCTTGTAGCGAAAGCTCATGTTCGGCACCGGCTGCGGCGGCCTCGATCAGGCCAGTAAAGGACCACCGGGTCGTATCGTTTACGTGCATCGCACGCGCTTCGACACGTGCCTGGATATCCATCTGCGCGGTGAATATGCGACCTGCCACCACCCTCCCGTCCCTTATCGGAGCCAGCCCCCAACCGGGCATCCAGGGGAGCGAGGCCCCCTTGTGGACCGGCATTCCGCCTTTTCCATCCACCTGCCCCAGCTCGACCGTTTCGCCATCGAGCGCGCCATCGCGCAAACGCAGCGCGAGACGTCCCTGCTGCGTGAAAAGAAACTCCCGGGAGTCGGCTGATGCCGCATGAAAGAACAGCGTCATGTCGGCTGGCTCGGCACAAACGACGTTCAGCGCGACGGTTCGTGGCGGCAGAAGCAGCTCGTCCCTCGCGGTGACAACCATCGTTGCGCGACTCAACCGGCCATAGTCGACCTGTGGCGCGCTGAGAGTCATCGCACAATCCGCGGCGCGTGCAGCCATCGCCGGAACGAGCAGTAACGCGCTCAGGATAACGGCGGCCAATCCCTTCCCTGTCACGGCGCTACCTCCGCTGCGGTGTGGCATACGGCGGGCGCCGACTCGTAATAGGCATCTGCATCGGGTGACGCGGCCAGTTCGTATGTCAGTTCGCAACGAGGAAAACCGGGCGCGGTGACCCACAGGCGCGAACTCGTCAACGCGTTCGGTACGAAGATCTGACCGCTGCCCTGCACCAGGCTGACCAGTTCGCCATCCTCGTCGGTAACGGTCGCACCCATTGGCAGGTCGTGCCCATCAACGCTCCGGGCGCTGAGCAGGACACGACGTGTCTTCGATACGCCGAAGCGCAGCATCGTCACCGCTCCACGCCACATCTGGACGACCGCAGCCCCGTTGTGAATATCGAGATGGCGCGGCAAGGAGCTCGTGACGACTTCGACATAACTCTTGCCGAAGGGACTCAGTTGCGGCAACACGGCGTATCCCCGTGCGTCCGTCCACACCGGCCCTGCGGGTGTCGATACGCGCACGCCAGCGGTGCCGTCCACCGCCAGTACACCGAACGTTTCCCGCACTGCATATGGTGAGGCGGTCAGGCCATGGGCATGCAGCACAAGGCCGCCGCGAAGCCCGAGGCTGTAACTGCTGCTGGTCGGGTTGTGCGCGTAGCCCGCATCGAGCTGAAAGTAACGCGGCAACAACGACACTCCTGCGGTAAGGCTACTCCGCCGGTCCACCGACTGGTACTCCAGCCCCGCGCGGTACGAGGCGTACTCGTTGATCTGCTCTGAGAGGTTGACGCCGTGGCGCGTTCCGGCGCCGTGTCGACGCATCGAGCTACTGAGGCGACGATGCTCCCCCAGAGGAAGGCTGACATTGAGGTAGACACTGTTATCCCGGCCGCCTCGCGTGGTTCCCAGGCTCCATTCGGCCGAGAGCGACACCGAGGCTCGTCCGATACGCGTTCCCCAGGACGCCAGCGCCCGACTCGTGCGCCGACCGTCGAACAGGATCGTGCGAGAGTAGCCCGCACTGAGGCTGCCGAGTTCCGGAGGCGACCATGACAAGGTTGCCGACGACTGATCCCGGTAGCGGGAACGAATCGTGGCCGCCTGTGTTCCTGGCGTGGTATCGAGCAGGTTGCGGTACCCCAGGCTCTGACGCGTCTGTGCGAAGCCCAACGACCAGCGGCCACCCAGTCGCTGCGACAGGATCAACGCGGCTTGCAGCCCGAACGCATCTTCGCGCTGCGCGTGCGAACCGGTGACATTGAGTTGCAGTTGGGTGCCCGTCGTTGTCTGGATGGCGGCGCCCCCGCCGATCGCCCGATAGCTGGATGCCGCCATGACTCCGCCGCTCAGCGAAACGCTTTGACGCACCGTGCCGCTCCAGCCACCACTGATGACCCACGGCGCTTCGCCGCCCGTGTTGCGAGTCTGCCCTACGGCGAACGAGTAACCGGCCAGCGGTGCCATCGGGCCCGCCATGGCGGCGGTAACAACGAAGTGTTGCGACTCGCCGTTCTCTCCCACGACCGTGACATCGAGGTCGGCGGAACGATTGATGCGGGGGATCTGGCTCAGGGAGAACGGACCGGCCGGTACCACGGTCGAATAGACGAGCACACCGTCCTGCCGCACCTCGACGCGCGCAGGGCCAGGTGCAATACCTTCGACGATTCCTCTACTGCCCTGGAGGGCCAGTGCCTGCTCGCTCATGACCTGGATACCCGTGATCTGTGCGCCCGACAGTGCGGGGTTCGTCAGGCTGATTTCACCCGTTTGCAGTACCGCGCGATACTCGGCGAACGAGCGCTGTGCATACGTATCGAGGACGTCGTTGCGATGTCGACCATCGCTGACCGTGGTCACCTGGCGACTGCGGACCATCCAGTCGCCCGCGTTGAATCCGAGCTCCGTATTGGCCGACCCATAGCGGCTGCCACCCGATCGGCCACGACTGTCCAGCCCGACCAACTCGTAGTTGAGCAAGGCAGCATCACCGCCGCGCGTAAAGCCAGACAGATCCTGCTGCGACACACGCAGCGCCTCGGTAGGCACCAGCAGGGATATGGCGGCGCTACCGGGATCGACTTCGACGTTCGCCCGGGGATACATCGACCGTAGATCGAGGCATGACACGGCCGATGCGTCGCCCACGACATTCACTTCGGCGACGTCCATCAGATCCCGATCGATGCACAAGGCACCGTTCTGGTCGAAGCGTGCGTTGGCTCGTCCCATCGCTTTGCCGTTGACGCTCAGGGACACCTCGTGCCGCCCGGCGGTAAAGCGGGGCGCTTCACGGAAGTACGCCGCCAGCTTCGGATCGATACCCCGCAACTTCAACATGTTCTCATCGAACTCGACGTCATCGTTGCGGAGCTCATCGGGAACCATGATGCGTGCCTGGGCGATGTCCGGCGCGCAGGACAACGGCAAGAGCGCAAGGCGTAGATGGGCGCCACGCAAACGGCGCCCGGTCACGGGTAGACGTGCAAACACACTCCGACCCCACTCAACGAGCGACGGAGCTCAGCGAGGCGTCGTAGGCATCCACGGCAAAGCCGTAGACGGTGGCGGGATACAAACGTACCGAGGTAGCGCTCCTGGCAACATCCGGCAGAGGCACCGCGTGCCTGGCCCCAGGCAGTACGTAGGCGGCCGGGATGCGGATCGACGCCATCATCGGCAGGAGGTGCACCTCCTGCCCCATGCGCACGACATAGGGAGTGTCGTTGGTCACGACGAGGTCTCCCTCGACGATCGACCAGGTCAACCCCTTCCATGGCTCGCGATTAGGCGCCAGCCCCTTGGGATGAAGGATCACCGGAAGATTCTGTCGAATATTCACGGCTACGGTGGCACGGCCCGGCTCCTGCTTGTTCTTCGGCTGCAGCCCTTCGAACAGCACGCGTTTCAGACGTTGCGTCTTGAGCGGCTCCGCATTGCGCAGGATGAAACGCACCAGCTGGTTCGCGCCGGGCTCGACACGCGACACCGGTGGCGTGACGAACAACAGGGGTTCGGCATCCTCCGGTATGTCCTGCAGGGTCACGTGCAGCAACGAAGGTCTTGAATCGCTGTTCCTGACGTTGATCGACGTCTCGCCCTTGTCCTCGTACACGATGACCACCGAGGTCTCCGGAACCATGCCGTCCGCAGACGCAGGCGCCGTCGACAGCGTGCCAAGTAACGAGGTCACAAATGCCAGGCGCGTTGCGCTCTTGTACGGGGTACCGATCCTTATCACGTCAGCACTCAGTAGAGAATTTCGATCGTTGCTTGCCCGGCGAGTGCAACCTCTTCGCCGACGATCGGATCCTTGGCCAGAACCGCCGCGATCTTCAGCGGCACCGTCAGGGACGTCAGCTTCGCCGGCTCCGTCGCTGCCTGGGTATCCGCAAAGGCGAACGCCTCACCGTCGTGATCGAAGGGCACCGCACCCGTCGCCGGCGTGCCCCATGCCTGGCCTGCGCCCTGGTCGGTGGACTTCAGGACGAATTTGTTCGACGCCATGGTGGCCGCGTCGATGCTCAGCGTGAAATAGCCATTGGCCTTGTTCTTGCCGCCCTGCGCGTTTCGACCGAGGCTGTAGTTGGCGGGCCCAACGGTCGAGGTGCCCTGGTTGACGCCGTCGGTGGCCTTCAGCCGAAACTGCGCCGCACCGTTCTGGCAGTCGATCTTCAGCGACGCGGTCTTCTCTTCGAGCTGCAGATCCTCACCCGGAGTGAAGTCACTCAGGTTGATCGTGCCCAGCGACACCTCGGACGAACCGACCATACTCACGCTGCATACCGCGGGGGAGATGCTGCCGGTGACTTGCAGGCTGGCCGAATCGGCCGCAACCGCAGCGAGCGGTGCCAGCAATGCCATGCTGATACCGGAAAACAAAGCGATAGGACGCATCTGACCCTTCTCCTGAAAAGTGGTCAGAAAGCATATCGATCGTGCTGGACGGCCAAAATAGGATCACTCCTATATTGGCCAGCGGATCGCGCTTTTGTAGGAGCCGATTCATCGGCGATACCTAACCATGTCGCGAGCACCCATCGCCGATGAATCGGCTACAGAGAGCGAAAGAAGGTGCAGACGCCCAGGGATTACCAGACTTTATAGACCTGTCCGGTCTGACGGCCTTCGACCGAACGCGAGAACGCCATGGCGGCACGTGCCGCGCTCACAGGCTCGAAGCCACGAAAGAACGGCGCATACGCGTGCATCGCTTCGGTCAACACCGTCGGACTGACGACATTGATGCGGATGCCGCGCGGCAGCTCGATCGCCGCGGCGCGTACGAAAGCTTCGACGGCACCGTTGACCATACTGGCCACCGCACCGGAAACAATCGGTTGCTCGGTGAGGATCCCCGTAATCAGGGTGAACGAGCCTCCATCACGCATGTGGGGCGTACCGGCATTGACCAGGCGGATCTGGCCGAGCAGCTTGTCCTGGAGGCCCTCGATGTACTTTGCCTCGGTCAACTCGGCCAGGGGTGCGAAGGGCACCTTGCCGGCGGCGGAAACCACGGCATCCACCGGTCCCACGTCGCGGAACATGGCCTCGACGCTCGCCGTATCGCGAAGATCCACGCGGACGTCCCCGCTGGAGCGCCCCGCGCCGACGATCTCATGTCGCGCGCCCAGTTCCACCGCTACCGCCCTGCCCAGAGTGCCGTTGGCACCGACGATGAGGACCTTCATGCCTACCTCCTTGGTGATTGATAACCGGAAAGAGTACGCTCGGGCGCATGAACCGTCGCGCCGCCCTTTCGCTGCCGCCGCCCATGGCCGATACCTCGGCGCTCGGCCGCGAGCAGGATGTGCTGGGCCTGTCCGACGAACCCTCCATTCACTACCTCGACCACGGCTCGCGAAGCCGATTGATCCGCTGGCACTACCATCCCGCCTATGAGCTGCACCTGATCGTTGCGACCGAGGGTACAGCCTATGTGGGCGACTACGAAGGTCGCTTCGCGCCGTACACCCTGATGCTGACCGGCCCCAACGTGCCGCACAACTGGGTGACCGACACCGGCTGCGAGCCGGCCGCACTACGCGATCGCGTCATCCTGTTCTCTGAAGCCTTCGTGCGCCGTTGCATCGAGTTCTTCCCGCTGGCGCGGCACGTGAAGTCGCTGTTGCTTGAGGAAGCGCGCTACGGCATCGAGTTCGCACCGGAACTCGGCCGGCAGCTGGAGCCGTACTTCCGTCGCATCGCGGAAAATCCTGGCCTGCGACGCGTGGCAAGCTTCTTCGAGATGATCGAGGCCCTCGCGGAAGACCGGACACGACGGCCACTCAGCAGCCGCCCCTTCCAGGCCTCGGCCGATCCCAGCCAGTCGATGAAGCTGCATCGCGCGGTGACCTTCATCGACCGTCACCATGCCGGCGATGTATCGCTGAAAACGGTGGCGGATCGCCTTGGCATGTCCGAGACCGCGTTCTCGCGCTTCTTCCACCAGCACACCGGTTACCGCTTCATCGACTACGTGAACCAGATACGCGTGCAACGCGCGTGCGAGAAGCTCGTGGCCTCTGCGGGGTCCATCACGGACATCTGTTACGAGGTCGGCTTCAGCAATCTGTCGAACTTCAATCGTCGCTTTCTCTCCCTTGCCGGCATGACACCGCGCGAATATCGGATGCGACACAGGCAACCTGCCGCCGATCTGTAATGCCGCGACGCGTCACTCAACGCGTACCGAATCGGTCATAGCCCGGTCTTTATACGTACTTTATTGCCTCGCATACCACATGCTGCATGGCAGCATTTGCGGCTGTAAAGCGGGTATTTCCAAGGCCCATCCACCCCCGAATCTGCAAAAAAGTACGCATCTTCACCGGAAAACGACGAGACACGTATTGGTGGTCGCAGTGCCCTTGAACCTATAAACGGTCATCCATTCGGTTCGCCGTAGAGGGAGGCAAGATGAGCGATTACCGGAACGGCCTTGGAAAAGGTGTCGCCTCCGTCCTGTTTGCTACGTTGTTGGGAACGACCGGTGTCGCATACGCCGATACCACGCTAACCATCGGCACGGTGAATAACGCGGACATGGTGCGCATGCAGGCGCTCTCGTCCGAGTACGAGAAGACCCATCCGGGCGTACACCTGAACTGGGTGGTGCTCGAAGAGAACACCCTGCGGCAACGCCTGACCACGGACATCGCCACGCATGGCGGCCAGTTCGACGTCATCACCATCGGCGCCTACGAGGCGCCGCTGTGGGGCGCGCAGAAGTGGCTCAAGCCTCTGGACAACCTGCCTGCCGACTACGACACCAACGACATCTTCAAGAACGTGCGCGAGCAGCTGACGGTGGATAACCACCTCTACGCCGTACCGTTCTACGCCGAAGCGAGCATTACCTACTTCCGCACGGACCTGTTCGCCAAGGCGAACCTCACCATGCCCGCCGAGCCCACGTGGGACCAGATCCGCGGCTTCGCACAGAAGCTTCATGATCCCGACCACGGGGTGTACGGCATCTGCCTGCGCGGAAAAGCCGGCTGGGGCGAGAACATGGCCTTGCTCGGCACCATCGTCAACAGCTATGGCGGGCGCTGGTTCGATGAGCAATGGCATCCGCAAATCGACACACCGGAATGGCATAAGGCGGTCAACTTCTATGTCGACCTGCTCAAGAACTACGGCCCACCCGGCCCCTCGGACAACGGCTTCAACGAGAACCTCGCCCTCTTCGCCTCGGGCAAGTGCGCCATGTGGGTAGACGCAAGCGTCGGCGGCGGCACCGTCACCGATCCGAAGGAAAGCAAGGTCGTCGGCAACGTTGGCTTCGCTCGCTCCCCACACGAGGTGACCGATCGTGGTTCGTCATGGTTGTGGGTCTGGTCGCTGGCCATCCCCGATAGCACGAAGCAGCCCGATGCGGCGCGTGAGTTCATCCTCTGGGCAACCTCCAAGCCATACCTGAAGATGGTCGCCGAAAAATATGGTGCGCAAGCCACGCCGCCGGGCACCCGTGAATCGACCTACGCAAACGCCGGCTATATCAGCGCAGCGCCCTTCGCCCAGGTTACCTACGACTCGCTCAAGGCGGTCGATCCGTCGCACCCCACGCTTAAGCCGGTGCCGTACAAGGGCATCCAGATCGTGTCGATTCCCGAGTTCCAGGCGGTCGCGACGCTGGTCGGCCGTGAAATCGCCGGCGCGCTGGCGGGACGCGGCAACGTGGATAAGTTGCTGCACACAGCCGACGCCGCCGTCAGCCGCACCATGAAACGTGCGGGCTACTACGACCAGAAGCCGGTCATCTCGAAGGAGCCGCCGAAATGAGCGCGCGTATCCGCAAACGCCCGGAGCGGCTGCTCGCCCAGCCCGCCATCATCATGCTGCTGGTGTGGATGATCGTCCCGCTGGCGATGACGCTGTACTTCTCCACGCAGTACTACAACCTGCTCTACCCCGGTAAGACGGCCTTCGTCGGGCTGGAGAACTTCGCGTACTTCTTTACGTACCCGAGCTTCTGGACCTCGGTGCTGAACACCATCATCCTGGTCGGCAGCGTGCTCGTCGTCACGGTGGTGGGTGGCGTGCTGATCAGCGTACTGGTGGACGAGACCTTTCCTGGCCAGGGCATCGTGCGGATGCTGCTAATCTCGCCTTTCTTCATCATGCCCACCGTCGCCGCGCTGGTATGGAAGAACCTGCTGATGAATCCCGTCTCGGGCTTCCTTGCCTGGGTGTGGAAGCTGTTCGGCGCGACACCGGTGAACTGGTTTGCCGACTGGCCGCTGTTCTCCATCATCACCGTGGTGTCGTGGGAGTGGCTGCCCTTCGCCATCCTCATCTTCGTCACCGCGCTGCAGTCGCTCGACCGCGAGCAGATGGAAGCGGCCCGCATGGACGGCGCACGCGGCGTTGCGATCTTCCGCTACCTCACCCTGCCCCATCTCGCGCGGCCCATCGCCGTGGTGGTGATGGTCGAGGCGATCTTCCTGCTCAACATCTTCGCCGAGATCTTCGTCACGACCAACGGCGGCCCGGGCGACGCGACGACCAACGTGCCCTACCTGGTCTACACGCAGGCCCTGCTCGAGTTCGACGTAGGCGCCGCTTCGGCCGGTGGTTTGGTCGCCGTGGTGCTGGCCAACATCATGGCGGTGTTCCTCATCCGCCTGATCGGCAAGTCGCTGACCGAGAAGACGTGAGGAGAGACGACATGGCCAACAGCAAACGCAATCACGTCGCCCGTACGATCCGCATCGTTGCTTCATGGATCGTCGCGCTTATCGTCTTCTTTCCCATTCTCTGGATGTTGCTGACCAGCTTCAAGTCGGAACTCGACGCATTCAGCATGCCGCCGCACTTCTTCTTCGTGCCGACGCTGGAGAACTACGAGCAGATCCTCGCCCGTGCCAACTACCTGCACTACGCGTGGAACTCCATCGTCACCGCGGGCGGCGCGACCATCCTTGGCATGATTGTCGCGGTGCCGGCCGCCTATGCTTTCGCCTACCACCCGACGCTGAAAACCAAGAACATCCTGCTGTGGATGCTCTCGACCAAGATGCTGCCGAGCGTGGGCGTACTGGTGCCGATCTACCTGATCTGCCGCGACCTCAACATGCTCGACTCTAAGACGGCACTGATCATCATCTTCGCCCTGATCAACCTGCCGATCATGGTCTGGATGATCTACACCTACTTCCGCGACATTCCATACGACATCCTCGAGGCAGCACGCATGGACGGCGCCAGCACGGGCCAGACGATGTTCCGCGTGTTGATTCCGGTCAGCCGTGGCGGCCTCGCCTCCACCGCCCTGCTCTGCCTGATCCTGTCGTGGAACGAGGCCTTCTGGTCGCTCAACCTCACTACCACCAGTGCCGCGCCCCTGACTGCACTGGTGGCCTCGTTCTCCAGTCCCGAGGGGCTGTTCTGGGCAAAGTTGTCCGCCGTGTCGACCCTGGCCTGCGCACCGATCCTGGTGCTCGGCTGGCTTTCGCAGCGCCAGCTCGTTCGCGGCCTCACCTTCGGCGCAGTCAAATAGGAGTCACTCATGTCCCGTCTGGAAATCCGTTCGCTGCGCAAGTCGTTCGAGGGCGTCGAGGTCATCAAGGGCATCGACCTTGTCGTCGAGGACCGCGAGTTCTGCGTGTTCCTGGGCCCCTCCGGCTGCGGCAAGTCCACCACCCTACGCCTGATCGCCGGCCTTGAAGAGGCTGACGAAGGGCAGGTCCTGCTCGACAAGGACGACATCACCGACCGCGCGGTCGACAAGCGCGATCTGGCCATGGTGTTCCAAAGCTACGCGCTGTATCCGCACATGACCGTTCGCGAGAACATGTCGTTCGCATTGCGGCTGGCGAAGATGGACCAGCGCGCGATCGACGAGAAGCTCGGTCGGGCGACGAAGATCCTCGCACTGGAACCATACCTGGACCGCAAACCATCCGCCCTGTCGGGCGGCCAGCGCCAGCGCGTGGCGATCGGCCGCGCCATCACACGCGAACCGCGCGTCTTCCTCTTCGACGAGCCGCTGTCGAACCTCGATGCCGCCCTGCGCGCGGCGACGCGACTGGAGATTGCACGCCTGCACCAGGAGCTCAACGCGACGATGATCTACGTCACGCACGATCAGGTCGAAGCGATGACGCTGGCTGATCGCATCGCCATCTTCAACGAAGGTCGCATCGCGCAGATCGGCAAGCCCATGGAGCTGTACCACCGGCCGGTGAACAAGTTCGTCGCCGGCTTCCTCGGCATGCCGCAGATGAACTTCTTCGAGGCCACGGTCGAGGGTGGCAGCATCCGGCTGGGCAATGGCAACAGCGTGAGTATTCCCGGTACCAGCCAGTTGAACGGCAAGGTCACCGTCGGTATCCGGCCCGAGCATCTTCGCGTGTGCGACGGCGATGGCACCGGCGAGACGGTCAGCGGCAAGCTCTCGGTGGTCGCACGCCTGTTCAGTGAGACGTATGCCTATGTCGACGTGCCACAGGTCGGTTCGATCACCGTGCGCGGGGCGGGCCGCGATATCTGCATCCGTCTCGATCTCACGCACGCTCATTTGTTCGACGCCGCCGGCGCCGCCATCCATCATCCCTGAGACCGCCTCATGCCCGTCCCCCTTGGCAACGCTACGCTCGACCGCCTTCCCCAGGGCGTCGATGCCCCGCCCTATGATCGTACGAAGGTCACCGCCGGTATCGCGCACATCGGCGTCGGCGCCTTCCAT
This sequence comes from uncultured Luteibacter sp., assembly GCA_966191635.1. Taxonomy (GTDB): domain Bacteria; phylum Pseudomonadota; class Gammaproteobacteria; order Xanthomonadales; family Rhodanobacteraceae; genus Luteibacter. The sequence continues at coordinate 39,724 of CBIGPO010000023.1, read as the reverse complement.
CGCGCGCATCTGGCCATCTATACGAATGACGTCCTGGCTGATGCCGACATGCACGACTGGGGCATCCTGGGCACCAACCTGCTCGAGCATGATCGACCGCTGGCGGACGCGCTGAAGGCGCAGGGTGGCCTGTACTCAGTCAGCGAGTTCGATCCGCGCGGCGAGCGGAAGACGCATGTGGTCGGCGCGATGGTCGAGTACTTGTTTGCGCCGGACGATGGTGACGCCGTGCTCAAGCGACTGGCGGATCCGTCCATTCGCATCGTCTCGCTGACCATCACCGAAGGTGGCTACCTCATCGACGAGCAAGGCACGTTCCGCCTCGACGACGAAACCGTGGTGCACGACCTGAAGCATCCCGACACACCCAAGGGCGTCTTCGGTTTCATCGTCGGCGCACTCGAAGCTCGACGAAAGGCTGGCGTCGCACCATTCACGGTCATGTCGTGCGACAACCTTCGTCACAACGGTTCGCAGGCGAAAAAGGCGATACTCGCTTTCGCCGGTGCGCACTCGAAGGAACTCGCGGCGTGGATCGACAAGGAGGTGGATTTCCCCAATGGCATGGTCGATCGCATCACGCCGGCGACCACGCCTGAGGTGCGTGACCAGCTCAATGCAGCCACCGGTCTCGACGACAAGGCTCCGGTGGTCTGTGAAGATTTCATCCAATGGGTGCTGGAAGACAAGTTCCGCCAGGGCCGTCCAGCCTGGGAACGTTACGGCGTGCAGATCGTCGACGACGTGTCGGCGTATGAGGATGCGAAGATTCGCTTGCTCAATGGCTCGCACCAGATGCTTTCATATCCGGCCTTCCTTTCCGGCCATCGGCGTGTCGATGTTGCCGTGAGAGACCCACTGTTCAACACGTACCTCACGAACTTCCTCAACGAGGATGCTGGCGTGTGGCTGAAGTCGCTACCCGGTATGGACCTTGGTCCGTACAAGAAGAAGTTGATCGATCGTTTCAGCAACGCATCGATCGCCGATCAACTCGACCGCCTGTGCCTGGACGGTGGTTCGAAAATTCCCGGCTTCCTCGGGCCGACCATCACGGCCTGCCTGGAGAACGGCAAGGATGCGCGCCGCCTTGCCTTCCTCCTCGCCGCCTTCGACCGCTACGTACGCGTGGGCAAGGATGACAACGGTGAGGCCTATCCGCTGCGCGAACCCAATGCCATGCGTCTGGTCCAGCCACTGATCGACAGCGGCTCGAAGGACACGCTGATCGAGAGTGTGGAGCTCGTCGGCCCACTTCCCGCGAACGACGAACGCTTCCGCAAGCAGTACGACATTTACGTAACGTCTCTGGAAAAGAAGGGCGTGCGAGCGACGCTGGAGAACCTCGATACCCTCGTCGACTGAAGGGTAACGGTATCGTCTCAGGCGCTTCACTGCCTCGAACCTACGTTGAATGCCTTCCCAGGGCGCCGAAAGGCGCCCTCTTTTGGCTAGACTTCACCGCATGAGCCCCCCTCCCAAGAAGCCCCAGCCGCGGCGCACGGCGGCACCGTCCGCGCGCAAGGTCGCCCCGCCGAAACCGGTCGCCCGACCGGCCGATGCCTCGACCACGGCCGAGCGCGTGCTCGCCTTCCTGCTTCGCGGCCTGCCACCCGAGCGGCGCGAGAAGATCCACGCCTACCTCGTGCTCACCCGCATGGACCGCCCCATCGGCGCCCTGCTGCTGCTGTGGCCGACCTGGTGGGCGCTGTGGCTAGCGGCGAAGGATTTCCCGCCGATCGGTTCCCTGATCATCTTCACCCTGGGCGTCTTCGCCATGCGCTCGGCCGGTTGTGCGATCAACGACTACGCCGACCGCAAACTCGATCCCCAGGTGGCACGTACGGCCGGACGACCGATCGCCAGCGGGCGGGTCACCCCGCGCGAAGCGCTCTACGTATTCGCCGGGCTGCTTGTGTTCTCGTTCCTGCTGGTGCTGCTGACCAACCGGTTGACCATCCTGCTCTCGTTCGGCGGTGCTGCGCTGGCGGCCATCTATCCGTTCTGCAAACGCTACACCAACCTGCCGCAGGTGGTGCTTGGCGCCGCCTTCGGCTGGTCCATCCCGATGGCTTTTGCGGCAGTAACCAACAGCGTGCCGCCGGTGGCGTGGCTACTCTTCATCGGCAACATCCTGTGGTCGGTAATCTATGACACCGAATACGCCATGGTCGACCGCGAGGAAGACATCAAGGCCGGGGCGAAGTCCACCGCGATTCTTTTCGCCGATGCGGATCTGGTCATCATCGGCGTGCTGATGGGTACCTTCCTGCTCACCATGTTGCTGGTCGGCACGCGCTCGGCGCTTGGTTGGCCGTACTGGATCGCCCTCGCCGCCACGGCCTGCCTGTTCGCGTATCAGCAGTGGCTGATGCGTGACCGTGCGCGCGATGCGTGTCTGCAGGCGTTCCGAAACAACAACTGGGTCGGCCTGGCCCTGTGGCTCGGCATTGTGATCGCGCTGGCCCTGTGACCGTTGTCACGCAGTGAGCTTTCCATGACGATTTATCACGATTGAAACCGCACGGTCATACGACGTGCGTCGATCCGTCATGACTGACGCATAAGTTCCTACGGGTTGCGTTGCCCCTCCCCCGGAGCTTTTCCCATGTTGCGTACCAAGCCACTCTGCCGCGCGCTGCGCGCGGCGCTAGCCGCCGCTTTGCTCGTCGTGACTGCCACCGCCGCCCAGGCCGACGACACGCCGCCGCAGAAGAAAACGACCGACCTCGACAACGTGGTGGTCACCGCCCGGTCGGGCGTCGAGACCCGCACCAAGGCGGAAACCAGCTACTCCATCACCACGATCGACGAAGACCGGCTGCGCATGCAGGCGCCGACCAGCGTCACCGAGGCGGTGAAGTCGGTCCCCGGGTTCTGGGTGGAATCCTCTGGCGGCGAAGCCTCGGGCAACATCCGTGCGCGTGGCATACCGGTGGACGGCTACGGCTCAGTCACCCTGCTCGAAGACGGCATCCCCGTACAACACGATCCCGCTCTGGGCTACCTCAACGCCGACCAGGCCTTCCGCCTCGACGAGACCATCGAGCGCGTCGAAGTCGTCCGCGGCGGTCCATCGTCGATTTTTTACTCAAATGCACCGGCGGGAGCGATCAACTTCATTCCGCGTCAGGCCGGCGATACGCCCGAGGGGCTGATCAAGTACACAGTGGGCAACTACTCGTTGAACCGCCTGGACTTCTGGTACGGCACGCCGATCGGTGGTGGCTGGAAACTCGGCGTCGGCGGCTTCTGGCGCGTGGACGACGGCCAGCGCAACCCGGGCTATCGTGCCAACGATGGTGGCCAACTACGCGCCACACTGTCGAAGAAACTAGAAAACGGTGACATCAGCTTCGACGTGAAGCACCTCGATGATAAGGTCGCGCTTTACCTCGGCATCCCGATGCGGACGAACGACAACGGCGACATCCGCGCCGTGCCGGGCTTCAACGGTAATTACGGCACGCTCGCAGGCCCGGAGACGGAGCACCTGCAGATGCGTGAGGGCGACGGTAGCCTCTACAACTTCGACAACAGCGAAGGCACGCACGTCAAACGCACGCAGGTGTCGTTCAAGTTCAACCACGACCTCGGCGACGACTGGAAGCTAGCTGAGTCCATGCGTTACAACACCACCGATACGCAGCGCAATGGCGTGTTTCCCAATGCTGTGCAGAGTGCTTCGTCGTTCATCACGCAGGACAACAAGCGCCTGTCACTTATTCCCGGCGCGACCGCGCTGCAGTTCCGCTACGTGGACAACCCGGGCCAGGTGTTCAACACGGCTAACCAGAACGGCAACGGGCTCGTCCTTACCGACGGCCTGCGCGGCGTGACGATGCCGGTGAACGAGTTCATCAACGATACGCGCGTCCTGCGCCAGTTCGAGTTCGGCGAACAGACGCACGATGTGACCTTCGGCTACTACCACGCGAACTTCCAGCAGGATTTCGACCGCTACTCATCCACGGTATTGACCGATGTACGCGACAACGCGCGGCTGATCGATCTGGTCGGCGTGGATCCGAACGGCAACGTGGTCGGGTCACTTACCGATAACGGTGTCTACCGTTACGGCTACGAGTGGGAACACGCCAGCGGCAAGTCGAACACCAATGCAGCCTATGTTTCCGATGAGTGGACCATCACGCCGGAGCTGCGCATCGACGGCGGCCTGCGCTATGAGCGGGTGAACGTACAGGGCTACACCGAAGGCAAGCAGACGGTAAACCTCGGTGGCTCACCGGCAGCGGCCACCGTGCTCACGGGCAACGGCCAGTTCACCCACTACGACCAGACCTTCTCCAAGACGGGCTGGACACTCGGCGCCAACTGGCAGTTCTCGCCGCGCCAGGGCCTGTTCGCGCGCTGGACCTCCGCCTTCCGCCTGCCTAACCTGAGCACGTACATCACCAGCCCGACGGCGACGCCGTTGTTGCAGACGATGGATCTGGCCGAGACCGGCTGGAAGTACAGCGACCGCTTCATGGATCTGTACGCGACGGCCTTCTACACGAAGTACGACAACGTCAGCTTCACCAACAATGTCTTCGACCGTAACGGCAATACGTCCACGCCGCAGACCGGCTTCGCCAGCACCAAGACCTACGGTCTCGAACTCGAAGGCACGCTCTACCCGACGAAGTACTTCGACGTGCAGTTCAACGCGACGCTGCAGGACCCGAAGTACAAGGGCCTGTCGTATACCGATAACGTCAACAACGGTCCCGTGCTGCGCGACTACGATGACAACCAGCTGATCCGCGTGCCGAAGGTGAGCTACCGCGTGGTGCCGGGCGTCAACCTGATGGAAGGCCGCCTGCGCCTGCAGATGTCCTATGAGCACGAAGGCAAGCGCTTCGTCGACACCGCCAATTCGGTGGTGCTGCCCTCGTATCATGTGGTCGGCGCCAGCGCCCGTTACGACGCCACGCCGGAACTGTCGGTCTATCTCTATGCCGACAACATCTTCAACTCGCTCGGTCTGACTGAAGGCAATCCGCGCGCCGGTGAGCTGGCGAGCTCCGATGTCGGTGCCAACACCTTTATCGCGCGTCCGCTGCTGGGTCGCTCGTTCCGCGCCGCCGTGATGTACCGTTTCTGATGCGCGCGCTGATCACCCTGCTGCTGGCCTGCTTCGTTGCCACCGTGGCAGCGGAGCAGGCGCCCGACCTCGTGCTCCGCGGCGCGTTATCGGGTAAGGACCAGCACACCTATCGCGAAGTGCCGTTTGACGTACCGCAGGGAACGACCCGGATCACCATCGATGTCGAGTACACAGGCCGCGAGGAGAAGACAACGATCGACCTCGGCCTGCTGGGACCCACGGGCTTCACGGGGCAAGATGGTTTTCGTGGCTGGAGCGGCGGAAGCAAGCGGCGCTTCACGGTCTCCGCGACCGATGCCACGGCGTCGTTCCTTCCGGGTGCGATCGAGCCCGGCAGGTGGCGCCTGTTGCTGGGCATTCCCAATATCCGCCCCGCCTCTACAGCCACGTATACGGCGCAGGTATGGCTGTCACGCGATGCCGAAGGCTTCGGTCCGGAGCATGGGTTGTCCGCGCCGCTAGAGGCCACGTCTCGCTGGTACCGTGGCGACCTGCACATGCATACGGCGCACAGCGACGGTGGGTGTCCGAATGCCTCGGGGACGAAGAAGGTGCCCTGTCCGCTGTTCCTCACTGTGGCCTCTGCGGCGAAGCGCGGTCTCGACTTCATCGCCATCTCCGAACACAACACCATGTCGCAGGTGTCGGAGATGCGCGAGCTGCAGCCTTACTTCGACACCATGCTGATGATTCCGGCGCGCGAGATCACCACCTTCGAAGGCCATGCGAATCTGTTTGGCGTGTCGCGACCGCTCGACTTCCGTGTCGGCAGCGCCACCGTGCCCGACTGGAACGCCTTACTTGCCGATGTCGCAAAGGCACACGGATTGATCTCGATCAGCCATCCACGGAGACCGAACGACGAAACCTGCATGGGCTGCGGCTTCACGCCGCACAACGTTGTGGACATGCAGGGCTTCCAGGCCATCGAGGCGATCAACGGTGGCGATGCGGAGCGCGCGGACAGCGGCATCCCGTTCTGGGAGAAGCAGCTCGATACGGGGCTGCGCATCGCCGCTATCGGTGGCAGTGATAGTCACGACGGCAGCGATGCACCGCGGGATGCGTTCGCCGGTCGCATTGGCTCGCCGACGACGGTGGTGCATGCACGGGACTTGTCGATGGACAGCATTCTCGATGGGATTCGTGCGGGGCATGTGTTCGTCGACGCGGAAGGTACGCGTGACCGGTCGCTGGATGTCCGGGCCACAGCGGGTTCGAAGACGGTGGGGATGGGCGATGCGCTGGCTGTCGCAAAGGGAGCGCTCGTGCATGTCGTCGCGCATACCGTGGCACTCGGTGGTCAGCAACTGCGCGTGCTCGATAACGGCAAGCCGATCGACCTCGCCGGGCACGACGTCGTTCCGCCGAGTGGCGAGCTGACGTTCGACTGGACGAGTGATGGCGAGCCCCATTGGCTGCGCGTGGACGTGCGCTCACCCGAAGGCAAGCTGCTGATCCTCGGCAATCCCGTGTACATCAATCACTGACGACCGCCGGGCAAGGGCGTACGTGCCAGCGCCCAGACGTCCACCCGTTCGACACCCACGGCAATCAGTGCCTTGGTGCACTCGATAAGGGTGGCGCCGGTGGTCATGACGTCGTCGATGATCGCGACATGCTTCTGCGTCGGCACGCGGCGTACGGCGAATGCACCGCGCACGTTACCAAGGCGCGCGGCGGCGTCGAGTTCGGACTGGGCCTCGGTACGACGGGCCCGATAGAGGACGTCGTGGGCGACGGGGATGCGATAGCGCCGGGCCAGCGGCCGCGCGAGCTCGAGTGCCTGGTTATAACCGCGCGAACGCAGCCGGCTCAGGTGCAGCGGGACAGGGAGCAGCAGCTCGGGCATCGAGGGTGGCGGCCCCGCGTCCATCCAGGCATCGGAGAGCACGCGACCCGCTGCGAGGCTGCCACCGAACTTGAAGCGCGCTTCGAGCGAGTCCAGCGGCCACCCGTACTCATACGGCACCCAGAGGTCGGCCCAGGGGCGCGACTCCGTCTGGCACCTGTCGCATTCGGGAACCGGCGTGGTTAGCGGGAGCGCGCAACGTCCACAGCAGGCGAGGTTGCGCGGTAGCGAGGCATGGCAAGCGCGGCAGAGTTCACGCGTCTCGTGACCCTGGTCACCGCAGACCAGGCATCGCGGCGGCAGAACGAGTCGGCCGGCCGCCGCGAACCATCGAGCAAGGCGGGACGCGTCCATGCGTCGGCGAATGCAATCAGTCGCGGCGGCGGTACAACGCCGCGTCGACGATGGACCACAGATGGATGATCCAGCCCATCCAGATGACCCAGAGCACCGCGGCCAGCACGAACATGATCAGTGCCTTGAACACGCGGCCCTGCACCAGCTGGCCCAGACCGGGGATAAAGAAACTACAGATCGCGGCAAGCACGTTGCCGCTGCTGCCTTGTCCATCGCTCATGTGGAACCCTCCTGTGGGGACGGCTCATAGTAAGCGAGTCTCGGAGGACACGCAGATGGGCGTTGACCATTGGTTAAGCTTGGGAGACCTGCGCGAAGGACAGGCTCGCGTGCGCCTGCGCCCTCAATGTTCTCCTACAGCAGACGCAGCGAAGACCTCACAACGAGCTAGGGTGCAGCGGAAGTAGCACTCGAGCGACCTCTGACAATTCTGGGCCGAGAAGTTCTTATCTTGACCGAGGGAAGTACGCGGTAGATCTTCGCGTCGCCCTTTTTCCACTTCATCACCGCGATGTAAGAGGTCGGCAGGAGCATCCATTCCATGGTGCCTGGCGTACGACCGACGACGCCAGGATTTTTGTTGTTGTGCATCGTCAAGAGGCGCGTCCGGATGCCGGTAAGGTAGGCAGCGGGATCAGGATGGCCAATGGATACAGTGTACTTTGCAATGCTGACCAGATCCTTCTTGGCCAGGCTCATAAAGTGAAGCGCCACGCTACGTTCCTTGTTTGCGCCCGCGTGATCCCGCGGCCTTCCGCGTGGATGCTACCACTCGAGCAGCATCCCCCACGGGAGCTTCTTGCTCCTGTCCAGCAGCCTTCATCACATCAGCCCACACGTCGTCATCGCTGTGCCAGGTGGCGTTGCCCTGCTCTTCTTGCAACAACGCTTCATTGACCTGAGCTCGGAACCACGTGTCGTGTTCCAGAGCTGCGGCCACACGCTTGGCACGATCGGTTACATCCGTTCGCGGCGCACGCAGCAATCCCTTCTCATAGCCCGAAATATCGACGAGAAACGACGACAGGCCCAGGCCCGCGAGTTCCTTTACGGCCGTGTCGGTCGTGGCGAACATTTTTACCTGACCCACTTTGTTTGCAAGGATGCGTTCCTGCGGGCCCGTGTTGGCTATCACCGCGTATCCGCCCTTTTGACCAAGGATAGTGGCGGTCGTCACGGCACCCATCGAAACGAGTTCGCGTAGATTCTCGAGCTTGATTGACTGAGCCATCTTGGTCACCAACTTATGTATAAATGGTTACCAGTTAATACTAATCTGGCTCCCGCTTAAAGTCTAAGACGAAGTCCGACCAAGGGCGAGGAATGTAAACTTTGGTGGCTCAACATAAGTTGACAACATGGCTCACCCACGCCGACACTTCGCGCCTTCGCCCCGGGAGCCCACCATGACCGCAGCCATCCGCCACGACTGGTCCCGCGAGGAGGTCGAGCACCTTTTCGCCTTGCCCTTCAACGACCTGCTCTTCCAGGCGCAGACCGTGCACCGCCAGTATCACGACCCCAATGCGGTCCAGGTGTCGACCCTGCTGTCGATCAAGACGGGTGGCTGTCCTGAGGACTGCGCCTACTGTCCGCAGGCCGCCCGCTACTCCACCGGAGTGAAAGCCGAGAAGCTGATGAGCGTGGAAGCCGTGCTCGCCCGGGCCCAGGCGGCCAAGGACGCTGGCGCCAGCCGCTTCTGCATGGGTGCCGCATGGCGCTCGCCGAAGGACCGTGACGTGGTTAAGGTGGCCGAAATCGTTGCCGCCGTGAAGGGCCTCGGCCTACAGACCTGCGCGACGCTCGGCATGCTGTCGCAGCCGCAAGCCGACACGCTCAAGGCCGCCGGCCTGGACTTCTACAATCACAACCTCGACACCGCGCCGGATTTCTACGGCGAGATCATCCATACGCGCGAGTTCCAGGACCGCCTCGACACGCTCGACCACGTGCGCCAGGCCGGCCTGAAGACCTGCTGCGGCGGCATCGTCGGCATGGGCGAGTCCCGCGCGCAGCGCGCTGGCCTGCTCACCACGCTGGCCAACTTGCCGGAGCATCCCGAATCCGTGCCGATCAACCGCCTGGTCCAGGTGGCCGGCACGCCGTTGGCCGGCACCGAGGCGCTTGATCCCTTCGAGTTCGTGCGCAGCATTGCCGTCGCGCGCATCGTCATGCCCGCCTCCGTCGTGCGCCTGTCCGCAGGCCGGGAGACGATGGACGACGCATTGCAGGCGCTGTGCTTCGCCGCAGGCGCCAACTCGATCTTCTACGGCGAGAAGCTGCTGACGACGGGCAACCCGGACGTAGAGCACGACCGTCGCCTGTTCGAACGCCTCGGCCTCAAGCCGATGGAAGTCGAGATCGAGCCGGGTACGGTCCACGCGGACATCGTCGAACGCGCCGACGCGGCGTGAGCCGTCCAGACCTTCGTGCCCGCGCGGAAGCCGCGCGGGCACAGCGCGAGCGAGAGGGTCTGCTGCGCCGCGCGCGCACCTGCGACGTCACGGCGGACGGCCATCGCGTCGTCGACGGGCGGACACTGATCGACTTCTGCGGTAACGACTATCTCGGTCTCGCGCGTCACCCTGACCTGATTGCGGCGCTGACACGAGCCGCCGCCATCGAAGGCGTCGGCACGGGTGCCGCGCATCTCGTCTCCGGCCATCGAGGTGAACACGCCGCACTCGAGGAAGAGCTCGCTGACTGGACCGGACGCCAGCGCGCCGTACTGTTTTCCACGGGCGTGATGGCCAACCTGGGCGCCTTGCAGGCCCTACTCGGTGCCGGCAGTCTGCCGGGGCGCGGCGACGCGCTCTGCGTGCAGGACCGCCTGAACCACGCAAGCCTCATTGATGGTGCGCAGCTGGCGGGTGCCGAGCTTCGCCGCTATCCGCATGGCGACGCCGAGGCGGCGGCGCGGCAACTCGATGCACGACCCGATCACCCGGCCCTCCTTGCGACCGACGGTGTCTTCAGCATGGATGGAGACATCGCGCCGCTGGCCGCACTGGCGACGCTTTGTCGCAAACGCCACGCACTTTTCTATGTGGACGACGCCCATGGCCTCGGCGTCATGGGCCAAGAGGGCGCCGGCAGCGTCGCGGCGGCGGGCCTCGACGCGAAACAGGTGCCCGTACTCATGGGCACGCTGGGTAAGGCGCTCGGCACCGCGGGCGCCTTTGTCGCGGGCGATGCCGACCTGATCGAGGCCATCGTCCAGTTCGCCCGGCCTTATATCTACACCACAGCCACGCCGGCCGCCCTGGCGGCGGCGACGCGTGCCTCACTGCGCCTTGTCCGTGCCGATACGGACGGCCGTCGCGAGCGGCTCACGGCCCATATCAAACGGTTCCGCGCCAGCGCGCGGCAGCTCGGGCTAGCCGTGATGCCCTCTAGCACTGCCATCCAGCCCCTGCTCGTCGGCTCGGCCGACGCTGCGCTGTCTGCCTCGCGGGCCCTGGAAGCCGCCGGCTTCCTCGTGGTCGCCATCCGTCCACCCACCGTGCCGCAGGGCGCGGCCCGCTTGCGAATCACCCTCTCGGCGGCGCACACGCCGGACCAGATCGACGCCCTGCTTGACGCCCTCGCCCATCTTCCCGGCCCCCTCGGGACCGCCGCCGTATAATGGGCGGCCGCGTCCCCTTAGCCATGCCCATGTCGATCCTCAACATTTCCGCCTACAAGTTCGTCGGTCTCGACGATCTGGACGCGCTGCGCGCACGCATGGTCGAGCGCTGCGACGCTCTGGGGCTGAAGGGAACGATCCTGCTCGCGCCGGAAGGCATCAACCTCTTCCTGGCCGCACCGCGCGAGGCGATCGCTTCGTTCGTCAGCTGGCTGCACGAGGATTCACGCTTCGCCGACATCACGCCGAAGGAAAGCCTCTCCGACGAGGTGCCGTTCGGACGGATGCGTGTGCGACTGAAGAAGGAAATTATCACCATGCGTGCGCCGTCGATTCGTCCCGAAGAAGGTCGCGCACCGCATGTATTGCCGCTCGACCTGCGCCGCTGGCTGGATCAGGGCCACGATGACGAGGGCCGCCCGGTCGTGCTGGTCGACACGCGTAACGACTACGAAGTCGCCGCCGGCACGTTCGAGAACACGGTGGAATACGGGCTATCAAGCTTCACCGGCTTTCCCGAAGCCATCGCCGCGGATCGCGCGCGCTTCGACGGCAAGACCGTGGTCTCGTTCTGCACCGGCGGTATCCGCTGCGAGAAGGCCGCCATCCACATGCGTGAGATCGGCATCGACCACGTCTTCCAGCTCGAAGGCGGCATCCTGAAGTACTTCGAGCAAGCCGGTGGCGCGCACTGGCGCGGCGACTGCTTCGTCTTCGACGAGCGCGGCGCGGTCGACCCGACGCTCTCGCCAAGCGAGGCCTTGTGAGCGGATTGCACATCGAGCGCCACGGCGACGGCGATACACCTTTGGTGTTGATCCACGGCTGGGCCATGCATGGTGGCATTCTCTCGCCGCTGGTCGAGGCACTGGCGTCGCGCTACACCATGTACGTGGTCGATCTGCCCGGGCACGGCTACTCGCGTGACTCCGACATCCCACTCGAGCCACTGGCCTGTGCGCAGGCGATCGCGGCGGCAACTCCTCCGGCCACGTGGATGGGCTGGTCTCTCGGCGGACTGGTCGCTCTCACCGCCGCTCTCGACCTGCCCGACCACGTGACCTCCGTCGTCGCGTTGTGCTCCACGCCGCGTTTTGTTCGCACCGAGGACTGGCCCTACGGTAACGACGCGGCGATGGTGGAGAAACTCGCCGCCGACCTGGAAACGGACTACCACGGCACGCTGGAGCGTTTCATTGCGCTTGAAGCCATGGGCAGCGCCGATCCGCGCGCCGAGGCCCGCCGCCTGAAGGAAGAAGCGTTCTCCCGCGGCGAGCCCGACCCGCGCGTGTTGATGGAAGGCCTTCGCCTGCTCGAGAGCGCCGACCTGCGGCCGCGCCTGTCCGAACTACGCAAACGCAGCCTCTGGATAGCGGGACGACGCGACCGCATTGTTCACCCCGAGGCCATGCGTTGGTGCGCTGAGGCGGCTGGCGGCCGCTTCGAGGAAATCGCCCACGCCGGCCACGCCCCCTTTATCGGACACGCCACCGCCGTGGCCGATGTCCTGACACAGTTCACCGAAGCAGACGCATGAGCGACTTTCATTTCGACCGGACCCAGGTCAGGCGCAACTTCGGTCGCGCCGCCGGCACCTACGAGAAACACGACGCACTGCAGCGCGAGGTGCAGTCGACCCTGGTCGACCGCCTCGACATGTATGAGCAGATCCCCGAGATCATCCTGGACGTGGGCGCGGGTACCGGTCGCGGCAGCGCGGCGCTGAAAAAACGCTATCCCAAAGCGCAGGTGATCGCGATGGATCTTGCGCTGCCGATGCTGCGCCAGGCGAAACAGCACACGAGCTGGCTGAAACCGTTCTCCCGCGTCGCCGCAGACGCCTATACGTTGCCGATGCCCGACCACAGTGTGGACATTCTCTTCTCCAACTTGTGCTTCCAGTGGTGTGAGGACGTCGGCCGCCTGTTTACCGAATGCGCCCGCGTGCTCAAACCCGGCGGCCTGCTCACATTCTCCACCTTCGGTCCCGACACGCTCAGCGAGCTACGCGCCGCCTGGGCGGAAGCCGACCAGCATGCCCACGTGGCACGCTTCCTGGATATGCACGACGTCGGCGATGCCATGCTGTCGGCAGGCCTGCGTGACCCGGTCCTGTTTGCCGAGCGCTATACGCTCACCTATCCCACACCCCGCGCACTGCTCGACGAACTGCGCGGTCTCGGCGCGAACAACGCCGACGCCGATCGCCAACGCGGACTCACCGGCAAGAATCACTACCGCCGCATGCTCGACGCCTACGAGGCGATGCGTAGCGACGGTGTCATTCCTTCGACCTGGGAAGTGGTGACGGCCCATGCATGGGGGCCGCCGGCCGGGCAGTCGCGTCGCGAAGGCAGCGGCGAGATCGCGAGCTTCCCCATCGAGAACCTGCGCGGAACGCGGCGGAAAACGCCGTTCTGATTATTGAAGTTCATAAGCGACCGGCGCGGTGCTGGCAACCGGATTCGTGGCCTTCGACCATACCCGTGGCCTGCATGATCGCGTAACAGATGGCCGTGCCCGCGAATCGAAATCCCCGCTTGTGCAGGGTCGCGCTCATGATGTCTGACACATCGCTTCGCACGCGCACCCCGACCGTAGTACGGGGTGGCGCGGCAACGCCTTCGTTGTCCAGGAAGGAGTAAAGAAAGGTCAACAACGACCCTTCGCTATCAATCAGCCGGAGCGCCGCACGCGCGTTGCCTCGCACCGAGGCGATCTTCAGGCGGTGACGGATGACACCCCGATCGCGACGCACGATGGCGAGCTCATCGTCGGTCATGGCGGCGATACGCGCCAGGTCGTAATCATGGAAGACGCGGCGATAACGTTCGCGCTTCGCAAGCACGGTACGCCACGTCAAACCGGCTGCCGCTCCGCGTAACGTGATCAGCTCGAAGAGCTTGCGGTCATCGCGGATCGGCAGTCCCCACTCGGTATCGTGATAGACGCGTTCGGTGTCGCTCTGTTCGGCCCAGGCGCATCGCATGCCCCGTCTCGCACGTCCTGAAAGAGTAACGAGAATAGCTACGCCAAGTGGTCGAGGATGTCCGTTTCAGGTGGCTCACTGCGTGCGAATGCTTACCAGGGAAGGTCGTCCAGATCGACGTTGCCGCCAGTCAACACCGCGCCGACGCGACGCCCGACCACACGCTCCGGATACCGCAGCAAAGCGGCAAGCACCGTCGCGCTCGACGGCTCGACCACGATGCGCAGTTCGGACCAGAGCAGGCGCATGGCAGCGACCACTTCGGCATCGCTGACACGCAACACGGTGACGCCCTGCTCACGCAGCACGTGAAAATTGGGCTCGCCGATCAGCGTGCGCAGGCCGTCGCATATCGTGTCGGCCGTGAACGGTCCGACACGTTCGTCAGCTTCAAGCGAGCGAGCGGCATCGTCGGCACCTTCGGGCTCGGCACCGAACAACACCATGGCGGGATCGATGCCATGCGCTGCTATCGAACAGCCGGAGGCCAACCCACCACCACCAACGGGAAAGATAATCGTATCGATGCCGGGAGACTGGCGAAGCAGCTCCGGAACCAGTGTTCCCTGCCCCGCCATCACACGTGAATCGGCATAAGGATGGACAAGGGTTGCGCCGGTGCTCGCGACAAGCTCGGCCGCCTTTGCCTCACGGGCTGCGGTGGTCGGCGCACAGCGGTGCACGGTGGCACCTGCGGCGATAATCGCATCCACCTTGGTTTTCACGGCACCTTCCGGCACGACGACATGCGCCGTGATGCCACGCGTTCGTGCCGCCATCGCCAGCGCATTGCCGTGGTTGCCGGAGGAGTGCGTCACGACGCCGCGTGCGGCGTCCTCTTCGCTCAGCGACCACACGGCATTGGTCGCACCGCGAAACTTGAACGCGCCGCCTCTCTGCAGGTTCTCGCACTTGAATACGACAGCCGCGCCGACCAGGGCGTCGATGCGGTCGCTGCGCAACGCCGGCGTCACCAGTGCGTAGGGAGCGATGCGTGCGGCGGCATCGCGTACATCGGCGAAGGTGGGCAAGGTCACGTATCGAACTCCACACCACAGACGAAGCGACGCTCCTGACCGGCGGGCAGCGTGATCAACGGCGTGCAATCGTCGCGATTGAAGGCGTCCGGCATGCACTCCATCGGCTCCAGCGCGACCGACTTGCGCGCGTCGCGCTCGGCGGTGTCCGAGGTAAATACCAGCATCACGCCTTTTTCCTGCCACACCGCGATGCCCACGCCCGTTTGCGGATCGCGCAGGTGCGTGCGTGCCTTGCCATCCGTGTCGAGCTGAAGGTCGGCATAGGTGTGATTGAGCTCGGTGCCACCAATGACGCGCGCCTTGCGAAAATCGAGCGAACGGTCGGCCTTGTCTATCGACTGCCACGCGCTGGTGCCTGGCAGCGGAATGAAGTCCTTGTCCGTAGCGATGACCTTGTCCGCCGGCACGTGCAGCTCCCAGGTCTCGATCGGGTTTTCCGAGAGACGAAAGTACGGGTGCCAACCGAAGAAGGTCGGCGCAGCGTGCTTGCCGACATTGCGCGTCTTCGCCTCCACCGTGAGCCCGTGCTCGTCGAGGGTAAAGGTCACGCTGAAATCGAGCGCGAACGGGTAGCCGGGATTGACGTCCGGACGGATGGCGTCGGTGAAAAGCGTCACTGACGCCCTGTCGTCATTGGCGTGCTCACGTTGCACGTCGAAAAGCGTGCCGCGAAGGAAACCGTGGCGACTGGCGCGATCGGCGCCAACGGCACCTGGCTGCAAATCGTAGGTGGTTCCTTCAAATGTGTAACGCGAGTCGTTAACGCGATTGGCAAACGGCGTCATGACCGCGAAGCGCGACCCCTTGTGTCCGACCAGCTCCTTTTCATTGCGAAAACCGTCGGTCACGGTATGCGTCGCGTCGCGCCAGCGGGTGCTGATGGAAAGCACGGTGGCGCCGCGCCGGGCGATACGGACCTCGCGGTCGGCATCGGCGTCGACCAGGACCACCAGCTCGTTGGCGCCCAGGGTGGAGCGCGTCACGGTGAATCGGGACATGGGGAGGCTTCCTTTTGACGAATCCGACCGCATGTTAGCCTGCCTGTCAGACCAGAACATGTGTTGTATTGCCGCCATGAGTGATCGCTCCGACGCCCCCACGTCCATCGTCCGCCTCGCCGACTACCGCCCGCCCGCGTGGGCCGTGGAGGAGGTGGCGCTCGAGTTCGACCTCGGCATCGACTACACCGAGGTCACCAGTCGCCTGACCCTGGTGCGAAAGGCCGATGAACCCATCCGTCTTAACGGCGAAGGTATTGAGCTGCTCGAGCTCACGCTGGACGGCCGGCCGCTAGGCGACGGCGAATACATCCTTGCCAACGGCGTGCTGGAAGTCGCGGTGGATGCGGACCGCTGCACGCTGGGCGCTCGGGTGGCCGTCCGGCCCGCGGAGAACACCGCCTTCGAAGGCCTGTATCTCTCCGGCAGTCGCGACCGCGGTTTCCTGCTGACCCAGTGCGAAGCCGAAGGCTTCCGCCACATCACCTATTTTCCCGATCGCCCCGACGTCCTGTCGAAGTACACAGTGACGCTGCGCGCCGATCCTCTGCGCTTCCCGGTGCTGCTCGCCGGCGGCAACCCGGACGGTGCGGGCGAACTTCCCGATGGCCGCCACTGGGCACGCTTCGTGGATCCCCATCCGAAGCCGAGCTACCTGTTCGCCCTGGTCGCCGGACGCCTGGAGCGGATCAGCCACGACTACACCACAGCTGACGGCCGCGCCGTAGCCCTTCACATCTGGGCCGAGGCCGATGTCATCGATCGCTGCGACTACGCGATGGACTCTCTCATCCGCAGCATGCAATGGGACGAGCGCACGTACGGGCGCAACTACGACCTCGATGTATTTCACGTCGTCGCCACCCACGACTTCAACATGGGAGCGATGGAGAACAAGGGTCTCAACATCTTCAACGCGAAGTACCTGCTGGCCGATCCGGACTCGAGCACCGACGATGAGTACCGTCATGTGGAAGCCGTGGTCGCGCACGAGTACTTCCATAACTGGAGCGGCAATCGCGTCACCTGCCGCGACTGGTTCCAGCTCAGCCTGAAGGAAGGCCTCACTGTGTTCCGCGAACAGAGCTTCTCCGCGGATATGAACTCGGTGTCGCTCAAGCGGATCGAGGACGTGGCGCTGTTGCGACGTGCGCAGTTTCCCGAAGACGCCGGCCCGTTGTCGCATCCGGTGCGCCCCTCGCAGTACAGCGAGATCAACAACTTCTACACGGCCACCGTCTACGAGAAAGGCTCCGAACTGGTCCGCATGCTCGCCGGCCATCTCGGCCGCGATGGCTTCCGCAAGGGCATGGATCTCTACTTCGACCGTCACGACGGCGATGCCGCCACGATCGAGGATTTCCTGAAGGCCCTCGGCGATGCCAACGGCAGCGATCTATCCGCCTACCTTGCCTGGTACAGCCAGGCGGGTACGCCGCGCCTGACGGCCGAAGCACGCTACGACGCCGCGCAGTCGCGCTACCGCCTGATCCTGCGTCAGCGCACACCGGCCAGCGCGGGGCAAACGGTCAAGCACGCGCTACCGATCCCCGTTCGCCTGTCGCTGTTCGATGCCTCGGGCAAGGCGCTGCCGCTCCGGCTCGAGGGCGAGGCCACGGCCGGCGCCAGCGAGCGCACCATCGTGCTCGATGGCGCCGAGCGCAGCGTGGTCTTCGAGGACATCACGAGCCCGCCCGTGCCGTCTTTGCTGCGTGGCTTCTCGGCACCGGTGAT
Source organism: uncultured Luteibacter sp. (assembly GCA_966191635.1). Lineage (GTDB taxonomy): Bacteria > Pseudomonadota > Gammaproteobacteria > Xanthomonadales > Rhodanobacteraceae > Luteibacter. The sequence continues at coordinate 22,019 of CBIGPO010000023.1, read as the reverse complement.
CCTCGAATTCGACTACGCCCCGGAAGAACTGGGCGTATTGCTTCGTCACGACCCCGACGGTTTCAATCGCTGGGAGGCCGGCCAGCAACTCGCGGGCCTTGCCTACGACGACTGCCGCGACGGCAAGCTCGATGGCGCGGCGATTGGCGCCTGGACGACGGCCCTCGCCCAGCTCTTCGGCGATGCATCGGTCGAAGACGCATTGCTGGCGGAATTGCTCACCCCGCCCGGCGAGATCGAACTGGTCGAGCGCCAGCCCGAGCGCGATCCGGACCGCATCCGCGCCAGCCGGCAATCCATGCTCCGGGCCTTGGCCAGCAAGATCGGTGTGCCTGCCCTGCATGCGCGATACAACGCACTGCGCGCGACCACCAGCGCCGAACTCGACGCGACCAGCCAGGCGCGACGCCAGCTGAAACGCCGCGTGCTCGACCTGCTCTCCCTGGTCGATGAAAGTCACGCCCGTGATCTGGCTCGCGCGCAGTACGACGAAGCGCCCGGTATGACGGACCGCCTTGCCGCACTGGCCACGCTGGCGACCATCGATCCGGATGCAGCGACTCCCGCGTTCGCCCATTTCCGCCATCGCTATGAAGGCAACGCCCTGGCGCTGGACAAGTGGTTCGCGGTGCAGGCGCAGCTGCCGGGCGACACGGCCCTGGCGCGCATCCAGTCCCTGGAGCGCGACGATGCGTTCACGCTGAAGAATCCGAACCGCGTGCAGTCGTTGCTGGGCAGTTTCGCGCGGGCCAATCCGAGCGGCTTCCATCGCGCCGATGGCGCGGCCTACCGCTGGCTGGCGGATCGCCTCGTGGCGATCGATGCGCTCAACCCGCAGGTCGCCGCGCGCGTGGCGACGGCCTTCAATGGCTGGAAGCGCCTGGAACCCGTACGCCGCGAGGCGGCGCACGCGGTCGTCGCGGAGCTGGCGTCACGCAAGGATCTATCGCGCGACCTGACTGACATCCTCGCCCGGGTGGCCCTGGGCTGAGCCCAGGGTCAGTCGCGCATCCCGGCAAGCGTTTCGCGAATGCGGGCGAGGCGCTGCTCAATGCGCGGACGCAGGCGACCCTGTTCCGCCTGATTGCGCTCGTTGAGCTTCTCCATGGCCATTTCCAGACTGCCCATTTCGATGAGCAGGTCGTGGTGGCGGATCATGGGTTCATTGGTGGACATGACAGCGTTCATGGCGTTGTGCCCTTCCCTCGTTGATCGCCATGTTGCAATGCATCGGCCGTGCCACTCGCTGCAGCGCGAAAAAAAATGTGCGCTGGATCACATCCAATCTCGGATCGAGGGAGAAACTGACGTACTGCGTCACCAATTGCCGAAACCGAGCACTTCGTTGACGAAAAAGTCACACATAGTTCATTCGTTCGGTGTATCTTGATTTCAACGAAAAAAAGCCGAGGCTTTGGCCTCGGCTCTTCGTGCCAGTCACTACCGGTTTCTGGCGCCCGGCAGCACGGTCATCCTGGATTCCCCCTGTTCCTGAGACCGCCGGGCGCCAGATCTCATTCGTCGAACCGAATGGGGCATCCTTGCCCGCATCCCGCTTCCTCCCCCGGCACACGACCAAACCCCTGTCGTTCGGTCTCGGCGCGCGTGTTATCGCGCAGCGTCTGCCCGGGTGAAGTGCACGAAATAGGAAGCACGAGCCGTGCCAACCCCCGCTTTTTGCTTACCACGCTGCAACGCAGCGTGGTTCGCCCGGCAGGCGTAAAATGGCTGCCTTGGCCCTACGCCCGAAACCCTGACCATGCTGCATAAAGAAACCTACGACGTGATCGTGGTCGGTGGCGGACACGCCGGCACCGAAGCCGCGCTTGCGTCCGCACGCGCCGGCGCACGCACCCTGCTGCTCAGCCACAACATCGAAACGATCGGGCAGATGAGCTGCAACCCGGCTATCGGTGGCATCGGCAAGGGACACCTGGTCAAGGAGATCGATGCCCTCGGCGGCGCCATGGGGCGTGCCGCGGACCGCGCCGGCATCCAGTGGCGAACGCTTAACGCGTCCAAGGGGCCGGCCGTGCGCGCGACACGTTGCCAGGCCGATCGCGCCCTGTACAAGTCGGCGATCCGCTTCATCGTGGAAACGCAGCCCAACCTTGTGCTTTTCCAGCAGGCCGTGGACGACCTCATCCTCATCGATGGTCGCGTCGCCGGCGTACGTACCCAGATGGGCCTCGACTTCCATGCGCCCGCCGTCGTACTCACGGCAGGCACCTTCCTCGCCGGCAAGATCCATATCGGTTCGGCGCAGTACGCCGGTGGCCGCGCGGGCGATCCGCCGGCGTCGACGCTTGCCGCAAAACTGCGCGAGTTACCCGTGGCCGCCGACCGCCTGAAGACGGGCACTCCGCCGCGTATCGACAGCCGCAGCATCGATTTCTCGGTGCTCGAGGAGCAGCCCGGCGACGATCCGATGCCGCACTTCTCTTACCTGGGTTCGGCCGCCGAGCACCCGCGGCAGGTGAGCTGCTGGATCACCCACACCACGGAGGCCACGCACGAGTTGATCCGGGGTTCGCTGGATCGGTCGCCGCTGTACAGCGGACAGATCGAAGGCGTCGGCCCACGCTATTGCCCGTCGATCGAAGACAAGGTGGTCCGCTTCGCCGACAAGACCTCGCATCAGATCTTCGTCGAACCGGAAGGCCTCGATACCTTTGAGATCTATCCGAACGGCATTTCGACCTCGCTGCCGTTCGACGTGCAGTACGCGCTGGTGCGGTCCATCCCGGGTTTCGAGCACGCGCACATCACGCGTCCTGGCTACGCCATCGAATACGACTACTTCGATCCGCGCGGCCTGCATCCCTGGCTGGAAACCAAGGGTATTCCGGGGCTGTATTTCGCCGGGCAGATCAACGGCACCACCGGCTACGAGGAAGCCGGCGCGCAGGGACTCATCGCCGGCATGAACGCCGCGCTTGCCGTGCGCGGCGAGACGCCGTGGTATCCGCGCCGTGACGAGGCCTATATCGGCGTTCTCATCGACGACCTCACGACGAACGGCACCATTGAGCCGTATCGCATGTTCACCTCGCGCGCCGAATACCGCCTGCACCTGCGCGAAGACAACGCCGACCTGCGCCTGACGCCGCACGGCTACGCGCGCGGTATCGTTTCCGAAGAGCGCTTCCGTCGCTTCGAGGCCAAGCGGGACGCGGCGGAACGCGAGACAGCACGCCTGCGCGGCATCTGGGCGGCGCCGACCAATGCGCTGGGCGCGGCCATCGAGCGATCGCTGGGCATTGCCGTGAGCCGCGAGACGCACGCGCTCGACCTGCTCCGCCGTCCGGAACTGAACTACGCCACCCTGACCGGTGTGCCCGAACTGGGACCGCCCGTGGACGACGCCGAAGTGGCGACACAGGTGGAAGTGCAGGCGAAGTACTCCGGCTATCTGGAGCGCCAGCGCGACGAGATCGAGCGCCAGCGCCGACACGAAGCCACCGCCATTCCCGAGGGCTTCGACTACGACCGCGTACGGGGACTCTCCGCGGAGGTCTTGCTCAAGCTGAAACGGGCACTTCCGGTGACGATCGGCCAGGCATCACGCATCAGTGGCGTGACGCCGGCAGCGATTTCGCTGCTGCTGGTGCACCTGAAGCGTCGCGCCGCGTAGGCGCCACATGTGCCAACCAGCAGTCGGCGGCGCGTCGGTCCATCTGGCATCATCGGCGCCTGTCAGTGCATCAGTGAAAAGGTAGGCCATGCAAGTCTGGATCGGACGTAACGGTGAACGCTTTGGTCCCTACACGGACGACGAGATCCGTCAGTGGCTGCGCGACGGCACCTGCCGCCTCGACGAGCTCGGCTGGTACGACGGCATGGTCGACTGGCGCCCGTTGGGTGAGCTGTTCCCTGAGGAGCGCCCCGCGGCAGCCGCCGACGGTGTCCCGCCCATGCCGCCTTCCCCGCCCCCCTTCCTTGGCGTTACCGACGTGGCTACGCCGGAGTACGCCGGTTTCTGGTTACGCTTTGGCGCCTGGGTGATCGACTACCTCATCCTGATCGTGCCCTTCACCATCATCAGCCTGAGCATGGGCCTCGGCGCCGTCATGACCACCGTGATGGACCAGATGAAAACCGATCAGGTCGCGGCCCTGGAGGCGTATGCCACGGCTGTCCTGCCGATTACCTATGTTCTGATGGTCATCGGCTTCATTTACTACACGCTGTTCGAGGCCTCGAAGTGGCAGGCCACGCCAGGAAAGATGGCCGTGGGCATCCGCGTCACCGACACCGACGGACAGCGCATCTCGATTGCCCGGAGTGCCGGCCGCAATGCCGTGCGCCTGACCAACGTGCTGCGCTTTCCCGTACCGCTTCCGCTGATCTGCTACGTGGTCGCCGCGTTCACCGAGCGCAAGCAGGGCGTGCATGATCTCCTGGCCCACACCTACGTGCTGATGGGCCGCGCGGACCAGGTCACCGCGCCCACTGTCGCCCCGAGCAGCGGCGAGAACGGTCGCTTCGACGCCTGATCGCCCTGCCCACCCCGGCCTCCGGCCGGGGTCTTGCCTGTGCTTGCTATCATCCACGGCTCGACCCGACGTTTCGGCCGGCCGAGCAACGCACAGGAACCACATGCAGAGCATCGAACAACGAATTGCCCAGGACATCGCCGCGAAGCCCGAACAGGTGCGCGCAGCGGTGGAACTCCTTGACGGCGGCGCCACCGTGCCGTTCATCGCCCGCTACCGCAAGGAAGTGACCGGCGGTCTGGACGACATTCAGCTGCGCCTGCTCGAAGAACGCCTGCGCTACCTGCGCGAGCTGGAAGACCGTCGCGCGGCCATCCTCGACAGCATCGTCGAGCAGGGCAAGATGACCGACGGCCTCAAGGCCGACCTCCTCAGCGCCGACACCAAGGCGCGCCTGGAGGATCTCTACCTCCCGTTCAAACCCAAGCGCCGCACCAAGGCCCAGATCGCTCGCGAAGCAGGCCTGGAGCCGCTGGCGCTCGGTCTGCGCGAAGACCCCACGCAGGACCCGGAAACTTTCGCCGCGGGCTTCGTCGACGCCGAGAAAGGCGTTGCCGATACCAAGGCGGCGCTGGACGGCGCGCGCGCCATCCTCATGGAGTCGATCGCCGAGGACGCCACCCTCGTCGGCGAACTTCGTGACTGGCTTTGGGACAAGGGCCAGATCCGTGCCGTCGTCGTCGCCGGCAAGGAGAACGAAGGCGCCAAGTTCCGCGACTACTTCGACCATAGCGAAGCGGTGTCGAAGATTCCCTCGCACCGCCTCCTCGCGTTGATGCGCGCGCGTAACGAAGGCGTGCTTGAGATCGACCTTAACCCCGGCACAGACGCCGATCAGGGGCATGCCGAAGGCGAGGGCCGCGTCGCCGCGCGTGCCGGCATCGTCAACCGCAATCGCGCCGCCGACGCATGGCTGCGCGAGACGGTGCGCCTGACCTGGCGCGTGAAGCTGCACCTGCATATCACGCTGGATCTCTTCGGCCGCGTGCGCGAAGGCGCCGAGGACGAAGCCATCCGCGTGTTCGGCGACAACCTGAAAGACCTCCTGCTCGCCGCACCCGCTGGCGCGAAGACGGTGATGGGCCTGGATCCGGGTATCCGCACCGGCTGCAAGCTGGCAATCGTGGATGCCACGGGCAAGCTGCTGGCCTTCGACACCATCTACCCGCACGAGCCGCGCAACCAGTGGGACCAGTCGGTTGCACGCATCGCGCAGCTGAGCAAGCAGCACGGCGTGAACCTCATCGCTATCGGCAACGGCACCGCGTCACGCGAGACCGACAAGCTCGCGGCGGAAGTCATCAAGAAGCACGCCGACCTCAACCTGTCCAAGGTGGTCGTCAGCGAAGCGGGGGCGTCGGTGTACTCCGCGTCTGAACTCGCCTCGAAGGAGTTCCCGGAGCTTGACGTGTCGATCCGCGGTGCCGTGTCCATCGCCCGGCGCCTGCAGGATCCTCTGGCCGAGCTGGTGAAGATCGAGCCGAAGGCCATCGGTGTCGGCCAATATCAGCACGACGTGAACCAGGTGAAGCTCGCGCGCGCCCTGGATGCCCGTGTCGAGGACTGCGTGAACGCGGTCGGCGTCGACGTCAACACGGCATCGGCACCCTTGCTCGCACGCGTCGCCGGCCTGTCCAGCAGCGTGGCCGAGAACGTCGTGAAGCACCGCGATGCCAACGGCCCGTTCCCCAGCCGTAAGGACCTGCTCAAGGTGCCTCGACTCGGCGACAAGGCCTTCGAACAGTGCGCCGGCTTCCTGCGCATCTCCGACGGCAGCAACCCGCTCGATGCGAGCTCGGTGCACCCCGAGGCTTACCCCGTCGTCGAGCGCATCCTCAAGCAGTGCGGTCGCGAAGTGAAGCAGGTGATCGGCGATACGTCCTTCCTGCGTGGCCTCAAGGCCGAGGACTTCACTGACGCCACTTTCGGTGTGCCGACCGTGCGCGACATCCTCAAGGAACTGGAGAAGCCCGGCCGCGATCCGCGTCCGGAGTTCGTCGCACCCAGTTTCGCCGAAGGCGTTGAAGACCTGAAAGACCTGAAAGTCGGCATGGTGCTCGAAGGCCGCGTGACCAACGTCGCGGCCTTTGGCGCATTCGTGGATATCGGTGTCCATCAGGACGGCCTGGTTCACGTGTCCGCGCTGTCGCACACCTTCGTCAAGGATCCGCGTGATGCGGTGAAGGCGGGCGATGTGGTCAAGGTCAAGGTCATGGAAGTGGACCTGCCGCGCAAGCGCATCGCCCTCACCATGCGCCTGGACGACGTGCCGGGCGAAGCCCGCAGTGGCCGGCCGGCCCAGCGCGAAGACGCCCCAGCCGGTGGCGGCAGTGGTGGCAACCGCCGCGGTGGCCAGGGTGGTGGCGCCAGCCGTCCGCCGCAGCCGCCCAAGCCGGCGGCCGCACCGGCGAACAGCGCCTTCGCCGACGCGTTCTCCCGCGCCCTCAAGAAGTAAGGCTGCGCTTCCACCGGACTGCAATGATCCGGTGGAAGCGCCCCTATTCGGCAAATCCCCCGAAGTTTCTCACCGCCTTGGGGCCTGCTCCCTGTGGGAGCCGGCTATGCCGGCGATGGGCCTTGCGGCAACACCGCTGCGTTGGCTTTTCGCCGCTGAAGCGGCTCCCACCGTCCCTATTCGCCACTGAAGCAGCTCCTACATTTCCTGGTGCGGCGGCGCAGCATGCGCCGGCGTATGGCTTCCATTACCGTAACGTTTCTCTAACGCCCCACACACGGAGTGAACCACATGCGTATTCGCCATCTTGCCGGTGCCATCGGTGCCGCCCTTCTGTTCAGTGCCGGGGTGCACGCCGACGGATTCCAGCAGGTCGTTTCGTTCGGCGACAGCCTGAGCGATAGCGGCAACGTCGCCATTCTTTCCGGCTCGCCGGTGGCCGCGCGCTTCACCACCAACCCGGGCACGACCGCTGTCGAGAACATCGCCAAGTACTTCAACCTGTCCCTGACGCCTTCGCTGGCGGGCGGTACGGACTACGCGTTCGGTGGCGCCCGCGCCTCTATCGCCAATCCAGTCCCGGCCACCTCGACGCAGATTCAGCAGTACCTGACCGCGAACGGCGGCAAGGCCAACCCGAACGCGCTCTACACCATGTGGATCGGCGCCAACGACCTCCTCGCCGCGACCGCCAACCCGGCCACCGCGCAGGTTGTCGTCGCGACCGCCGCCACCCAGGAAGTGGGCCAGATCAAGGCGCTGCAGGCCGCCGGCGCGAAGACCATCGTCGTCTTCAACCTGCCGGACGTCGGCAAGACCCCGGCCGCCATGTCGCAGGGTGCCGCAGCTTCGGCGGGCATCACTCAGCTGACCCAGGTCTACAACGGCATTCTCTCCGGCGGCCTGGCATCGTCGCAGCGCGGTATCGTGCCGATCGATACCTACGCGCTGCTCAACGAAGTCATCGCCAGCCCGGGCACCTACGGCTTCACCAACGTAACTGTGCCGGCCTGCACCACGGCCAGCTCGATCAGCTGCACACCGGCGACGCTGCGTGACCCGAACGCTGCCTCCACCTACCTGTTCGCTGACGGCATCCACCCGACCACGGCGGCGCATGCCCTGCTCGGTCAGTACGCGATTTCAGTCATCGAAGCCCCGCAGAAGATCTCGCTGCTCGGCGAAGCCGGCCTCGCCACGAGCGACGCGCACACCCGCGTGCTGCGCAACCAGATGATGGCCGACAACTTCGGCGCCGACACGCGCGTCTTCGCGTCGGCCGATTATGGCCAGCAGCGCTTCAAGTCCACCGACACCTCGCCGAAGGCCGATAGCGATAACGTCAACCTCACCATCGGTGCCGATGCCAAGGTCAACGAGAACATCTCGATGGGCGTCGCCTTGGGCGTGGCCCAGACCAACGCCGACTTCTCGGGCGGTGGCGGCTACAAGATGCAGGATATCGCCGGCTCGGGTTACGCGTTCTATCACGCCGGTGGCGGCTACGTTGGCAGCTTCGTCAGCTTCGGCCAGCTCAGCTTCACCGACATCGATCGTCGCATCGACCTGGGCGCGGCTCGTCGCACGGAAACGGGCAAGACCGACGGTTCCCACGTCGGCGGTGGCCTGCAGGGCGGCTGGTGGTTTGGTAGCGACACGCTGAAAACCGGCCCGTTCGTCAGCCTCACCTTCGAGCAGCTGCACGTTAACGGTTACAACGAGTGGAGCGGTGACAGCACCGCGATGAACTTCGGTAAGCAGACCCGCAACTCACGCGTTGCCACCGCTGGCTGGCGCGTGCAGGGCTCGTGGCAGTCGGGCAATACCGTGCTGCACCCGTTCGCTGAAGTCGCATACAACCGCGACGGTCGTGCCGATGCACGTTATGTCACCGCCGGCCTGATGAGCATGAGCGGCAGATTCGAGCTGCAGGGCTTCACTCCGGACAAGACCTGGGCCACGGCGGACCTCGGCCTCACCGCAGACTTCAACCAGACCTGGAGCGCCTGGGCTGCCTACAGCGGCCGTTTCGCCGACGACACCCAGCGCAACAACAGCCTGAACCTCGGCGTGAAGATGGCGTTCTGATCGAATCCAACCTGCTCTGGTGGCCGACTCCTGCTGGTGGTCGGCTCCCGCTGATGTAGGAGCCGCTTCAGCGGCGAACCCTCAGGGGATGATGTATCGAACGAGGCTTTGCATCGCATCGTGTCGGCGGTTGAACCGCTCGCCCGATGTAGTGCAGAGCCTCATTCGTATCGGCGGCAGCCGGAGGGTTCGCCGCTGAAGCGGCTCCTACACAGATGTTCTGGCAGAGATGTTCCGGGCCCGTTGCGAGGTTCCAGGTTGGGTGCGAAGCCTCCAACGAAAAACGCCGGCACGAGGCCGGCGTTTTTGATGAAACCGAAGCGACGCTTACTTCTTGCCGCCGGCCTTCGAGTACATCGCGTCCGCCTGCTTGCGCAGGTCGTTGGCGGCGTCGTCGGAGAGGACCTCGGTCTTGCTGCCTGCCTGACTTTCCTTCAGGACCAGTTCGCCGGCATCGTTCCAGCCTGCGCGCTCGGTCAAGGTTGGCTTGCCATCCTTGCTCGGCTTCTTCTCCTGGACAACGACCCAGGGCTTGCCATTCTTGTAGGCAAAGTCGGTCGCGGTGAAGCCCTTGTCGCCGTAGTCGACGAGCTCACGCACGAACTGAACATCATTGCCCTTCTTGAAGATCTGCCAGCCATGGGACTCGCCGTCTTTCAGCGCAGTGCCCTGGGTGACCTTCATGCCGCCGATGTTCTTCTTGACGCTGTTGAAGCCGTTGAGCTCCTTCTCACCCGGGGTGGCTTCGCCAACCAGTTGGATGTTGGCGACGTTCTTCGCGCCCTTGGTCAGCACCGGGGTCTTCAGCGGGGACGAATAATGACGGTCGCCGTCCTGCAGGGACACCTCGACGATGTACATGTCGTTCGGATTGAGGTCCGTGGCATTGAAGTCGAGCTGGAACTGGACCGGCAGGGTCACCGGGGCGATCGTCTTGGCGGCCAGCGGCTGCGAGCCTTCGGCGGTGACGTCGATCAGCTTCAGGTCGAGCTTGGCGGCGGGCGAGAGCTGTGCGCCAGCATCACGCAGGGTGACGCTGCCGGTAACGGCGTTGGCCGGGCCGGCCGGCGCCTCAGGCGTGCCACCCGCGGCCTGCTGGCCGTTGTCGGAAGAGCCGCCGCAGCCGGCGAGGGCCAGTGCGGCCACGGATGCGAGCGACAAGAAAATCCTGCGCATGGTCGAACCTCGTTACGGAACGGAAAAATGTATGGGTCACGGAAGATACGCGCGCGCATGGCGCCAGTTCTTCCGGGGGGAACCTTGGAGCATACCGGCAAATGCGCCGGTGGAAAAGTCAAGGGTGAAAATCCCTAGGAACTCGTATCTGCGGGCCGGTTGGCAAGCTGGCGGTCATATATGCCGAAAAACGGCAAGCGCCTGATCGATAAACGGTTTGCCAAAAGATCTCTTGCAAGAAAAAGGCCACCCGAAGGTGGCCTTTTTTTGCGATCCAGGCCACCAGCCCGAGGACTGATGGCTTTCGATCCGACTTCGATGGATCAGAAGTCGTAGGTGATCGCGAAACGCGCGTAACGCGGGGTGGTCTGGAACAGCGTCGTGCGGTAGTCCGGATCTTCTGCGCCCGTCTGACCAGCCTGCGGGTACATGGCGAGCTGGTCGCGCTTGTTGAGCAGGTTGAACACGTTGACGCTGAAGCCAAGCTTCTTGTCCGCCCAGACCGGACGGTACTCGACGCCGACGTCGACCAGGTAGGTCCAGGGGTTGTGGCCCATGGAACCCGGGGGCGACGGCTGGCCGTAGCAGTAGTGGTAGTACGAACCATAACCAGTCGGATCAGACTGGTCGGCACCGAAGAAGCCGAGGCAGGACTTCGGCGAACCCGAGGCAATCGTGACGTTGCCCGAGAGCAGCCACTCGTCGGTCAGCTGATACGAACCGTACGCCTTGATCACATGACGGCGGCTGTTCGACAGCTCGCCACCCGAGTACTGCATGAGCGTCGGGAAGTCCCAGTCGACCGTCGCCGAAACGTCCGCCTGGCCGATGTCAGAACGAACCTGGCCTTCGGAGTTACCGTAGCTCTTCGACCACAGGTAGTCGACCTTGCCGTACCACTTACCGTCATACGGATGCTCGAGGTACATCTCGAGGCTGTAGTAATTGCGCTTGAGCGCCGGGAAGCCGAAGTCGGCGTTCGAAACATTCGCGGTGTAGTAGCCACCGTTGGTGTTCGGAACGAGGAACTGCGACGCACGACCCGGGTTGAACAGGTAGCTGCCCTGGATCGGACCGATCGTTGCCGGGTCGACGCCCTGGCGGATCAGCACGTTCTGGATGGTATCGGCATCGCCGACGTCATCGATGGCGTTACGCAGCTTGCGCAGCGTGGCCTTCGCACCGTAGACCCACTTATTGCCGAGGGTCTTGTCGAAGCCGAGGATGAACTCGTCCTGGTACTCCGACTTCAGGTTGCGCGAAGCAGCCGTGACCGGATCACGCGGCACGCCGTATTCGCGGTTGGCCGAGATCGGACCGCCGGTAGCGGTGTCGATCGGGGTCAGGCCGGTCGGCTGGCCGAGCGCATCGATACCCGTGTAGTTGAAGTACTCGCGGGTGTAGAGCGACTGACCTGCCGAACGCAGGGCCACCGACGCCGGCAGGGCGAGGTAGTAACGGCCGGCGTTGGCATAGATCTTCAGGCTGGAATCGCCATTGACGTCCCAGGTGGCACCAAGGCGCGGGGCCCACTGCGGAGTGGTCAGGCGGAGGTACGGCTGGCCGACACCGTTGTAGTTGGTGAACTGGTCGTTACGGATACCGAGCTTGACCAACCAGCGATCATTGACCTGCCAGGAGTCTTCGAGGTACTGGGCGCGCTGCTTCACGCGAACCGAAGCGGTCGCCTGGTACACGTAGCGGTCAACGTAGTAGCCGTTGCCGCCGGCGGGGGCCACGTACGATGAATCGCCTGGACCTTCGCCAGCGATCGGCACGATGCCGTTGGCCTTCTTGCCGTATTCCCACGCATAGCCCGGACCGGAGGTGGTCTGGCCGTCGTTGGTGTCGCGCACGTCCTGGTTATCGATACCACCCGTGATGGTGTGGTCGCCGATGTGGTAGCTCAGGTCGATGCGCAGGTTGCGGTTGGTCGACTCGTGGGTCGGGTCGAAGACGCGCGTCGTCGGGTTGTCATTGACGATCTGACCGCCACCCGTGATCGCCGGATCCTGGTTCGCCGGCGTGATGATGTGCGGATTATTGGTCTGCGGAACCTGGCTGTAGTACGTGCCCTTCATCTTGCCGTAGAGCACGGTCAGGGTCAGGTCGTCCGTGATGTAGCTGGTGAACTTGCCGGAGTAGAGATCAGCGCCCGACTTGTTCAGCGGATTGCCCGCCGTGTCGCGGCCGATGTAGGCACCGCGCGTCAGCGTGCTGTAATCGAAGCCGTAGACACCGGCCGAGTAATTGGACTTGTTCGACGCACCCGTGACTTCGAGGATGTTGCTGTCGTTGATGTTCCAGTCCAGCTTGCCGTAGTACTTCGGATTGCGGTAGCTACGATCGTAGTAGTTCGGCGCGTCCTGCGACGTGACGCGATCCTGGTTCACCTTCTCCTGCTCTGCGGCGAGGAAGATGTACAGCTTATCCTTGATCAGCGGGCCACCAACGTAGGCCGACTCGACCGTACGCATCTGGTTGTCGCGCTTGTTGTAATTGAAGATGTCGCCGGCATTCGTGTTGGCGGTCGAGATAATGTAGTGGTCGTTACCTGGGGTCGAACGGGTGCCGCGCGGCTCCCACAGGACCTGGGCGCCGAAATGCCACTCGTTGGTACCGCGCTTGCCGACCTGGCTGATCACGCCACCGGCCGAACGGCCGTAAGCGGCGCCGTAACCACCGGCGAGCACTTCCTGCTGATCGATCGCGCCGTACGGCAGGCTGATGCCGCCGAAGCCGCTGAGCGGATCGGTCGTGTTGAAGCCGTTGATGTAGTACGCGTTCTCGGTGACCGAGCCGCCGCCGATCGAGACCAGGGCGTTACCGGTCGGGCCGGAGAAGTAACCGCTACCGGCAACCGCACCCGGGGCCAGCAGCGCGATGGCTTCGGCCGTACGGCCGAGCGGAAGGCGAGCCAACTGCTCGGAGGTGATGACCGTGCGCGAGTCGACCGTCGAGACGTCGACCGGCGGCAGGCTGTTGGCGGTGACCGTGACCGAGTCGAGCGACTGGGCGCTGGCGGCGGTTGCAGCGGCGGCGAACGAAACGTCCGAACCCTTGCCGACCGTCAGGCTGACATTCTTGCGGGAATCGACGATAGCGCCGTTGCGCTTCAGGTCAACGTTGTACGTGCCGACCGGCAGGTTGTTGAGCTGGTAGTGACCCGAGGCGTCCACCGGGACTTCGCGGCTGATACCGGTGTTACCGGAGATCTGAACGGAGTCGCCTGGCTGGGCGGTACCGAAGATGTTACCGGTGGTGGACTGAGCAAGAACGACGCCCGTGCCGCCCAGACCGACCGCAAGAGCGATGGCCAACGCGGAGTGACGCAGGACCGAACCCTGCCGAATGATGCGAGAACTCATGTGCAAATCTCCCCAGATCGGCCCAACCGGGCCTGAAAACGAGCAAAACCGACGCCAGGCCGGAAAATTGGTGGCCTCGTCGGTGCTCGCTTCAAGGGGATGGAATCACCGCCACTCCTCCCAGAGTGACCAGCGCCCCCATGGAACTGCTCCCGACAAGTCCTGCGACTCTTACTGAACGGGAGCAGCATCACAAGTTTGTGAATGCCCCACCCAGATTCGTCGATGCCGAACATAGGCTTAGGGGGCTTGTCATGTCAACAAATTATTTACAACGGCTTACTGTCTACGTGACGGTTGGGAGAGCGCCGTCAGCCGTTGAAAGGCTTATCTCTCAAGCACCTGACCCAAAAAGGCCACCGAGAGACCCGGTGGCATCTGGGGAGACGCTTGGCGTCCGGTCCATGGGCGCTTTGTTCTGATTGTTCGTTTGTTCAGTTCCGGTGAAGGCCACCGGGGCGGATCGCCCCGGTGGCACCGTCATCAGAAGTCGTAGGAAATACCGAAACGGGCGTAGCGCGGCGTCGTCTGGTAGTACGGGACGTCGTAGCGCGGGTTCACCGCTTTCGACGTGCCGTAGCGCGTATAGAGCTGCGTTTCCTTCCGCTGGTCGAGGATATTGAAGACCGTGACATTGAAGGCAAGCTTCTTGTCGGCCCACTCCGGACGGTACTCGATGCTCCCCGTGAGGGTGTACTGCCAGGGGGTGTGACCGGCGTCGCCAGGACGCGACGGCACGCCACCGCACCAATGGTAGACCGAGGAGTAACCGAGGCCCGGGGCGTCCTGCGCCGTACCGTAGCCGCCAAGGCAGCTGATCGGGGAACCCGACGCAATCAGGACGTTGGCCGAGGCCAGCCATTCGGGCGCGATCTGGTACGAGCCGTAGACCTTGAACTGATGCTTGCGGCTGTTGGCCAGTTCGCCACCGGCGTACTCCATGACGTACTTGTAATCCCAGTCGACCGTCGCCGAGACGTCGGTCTGACCGATGTCCGAACGGACCTGGCCTTCCGAGTTGCCGTAGCTCTTCGAGTAGAGGTAGTCGAACTTCACCTGGTACTTACCATCCCAGGCGTGGTCGAGGTACAGCTCCAGACCGTAGTAATTACGCTTGGACTTCGGAAAGCCGAAATCATCGTTGGTCATCTTGACGTCGTAGTAGCCGCCGTTGGTGTTCGGGATGACGAACGTGTTGGCCCGGCCCGGGTTGAACAGGTAGCTACCCTGGATGGCACCGATGGTGGCCGGATCGATACCCGATGCGATCATCTTGTTCAGGATGGCATCGCCATCGCCGACATCGTCGATTGCGTTGCGCAGCTTGCGCACCGTGGCCTTCGCGCCGTAGGTCCAGCCGGCCCATGCCTGGGCATCGAAGCCGAGGATGAACTCATCCTGGTATTCCGACTTGATGCCCTTCGAGGCGGCCGTCTTCGGATCACGCGGAATGCCGTACTCACGGTTGGTCGAAATCGGACCACCGGTGCTGCTGACGATCGGGGCTAGGCCCTGCGGGATGCCGTTTGCGTCAATGCCCGTGTAAGTGAAGTATTCGCGGGTGTACAGCGAGGCACCGGCTGAGCGAAGCGCAACACTTGCCGGCAGCGCGAGGTAGTAACGACCTGCGTTGGCGTAGATCTTCAGGCTGGAGTCGCCGTTGACGTCCCAGCTGACGCCGAGGCGAGGGGCCCACTGCGGCTTCTTCAGGCGCAGATACGCTTCGCTGTTCTGGTTGTAGTTGGTGAACTGGTCGTTGCGGACACCGAGCTTCACCAGCCAGCGATCATTCACCTGCCAGGTGTCTTCGATGTACTGCGCGCGCTGCGTGGTACGGACGGAGGCCTGCGTGCTGTAGATGTAGCGAGCGACGTAGTAGCCCTGTCCACCCGGCGGGCCGACGTAAGCGGCATCGGTCGGCACCTTGCCGATGATCGGCGTGCCCGGAGCACCCTGGTTGTATTCCCAGGCGTACCCGGGACCCGACGTGGTCACACCGTCGTGGTTGTCGCGGACATTCTGGTTATCCATACCGGCGACGACCGTGTGGTCGCCGATGTGCCAGCTCAGGTCGATGCGCAGGTTCGTATTGGTCGACTTGTGGTCCGGATCGTTGACCTGGGCGCTCGGGTTGCCGTTCGTGATCAGACCACCCGGCGTGAACGCAGGATTCTCGAACTGCGGCGTCAGGATCGCAGGCTGCGAGACATCCCCACCCGGTGCGGTGTAGTACGTGCCTTTCATCTTGCCGTACAGGGCGGTCAAGGTGATGTCGTCCGTGATGTAGCTGGTGAACTTGGCGGTGTACACATCCGCGCCAGTCTTGTTCAGCGGATTGCCCGCGACGTCCGGGCCGACAAAGGCACCCTGGGTCTTGGTCGCGTACGAGTACCTGTAGATCGGCGCTTCGTAATCCTGCTTGTTCGACGCACCCGTGATTTCAAGGATGTTGCTGTCGGTGATGTTCCAATCGAGCTTGCCGTAGAGCTTGGGATTCTTGTAGGTCCGGTGGTAGACGAACGGCGAGGCGACGCTGCCGGTCACTTCACCTTCGCGACGCTCCTGCTCGGCAGCCAGGAAGATGTACAAGGTGTCCTTGATCAGCGGGCCACCCGCGTAGGCGGAGTACGTGGTGCGCCAGTTCTTGTCGCCACGGTTCTCGTCATACAGCTGACCGGCCTGTGCGCCGACCTTACGGTAATAGTTGAACTGGTCGGCCTTGGTGCCCTTCGGCTCCCACAGCACCTGGGCACCGAAATGCCACTCGTTGGTGCCGCGCTTACCGACCTGGCTGATGACGCCGCCCGAGGAACGACCATAGGCCGCGCCGTAACCACCGGCGAGGATTTCCTGCTGGTCGATCGCGCCGTACGGCAGGGTAATACCGCCGAAGCCGCTGAGCGGATCAGTGGTGTTGAAACCATTGATGTAGTACGCGTTCTCGGTAACCGCGCTACCGGCGATCGAGACCAGGGCGTTGCCGGTCGGACCAGTGAAGAACGAGCTGCCGGAAACGGCGCCCGGTGCCAGCAGGGCGATCGCTTCAGCCGTGCGCGCCAGCGGCAGCTTGGCAAGCGTTTCGGACGTGATGACCGTGCGCGAGTCGACCGCGCTGACGTCGATCGACGGCAGGGCATTGGCCGAGACAGTGACGCCCTCCAGGCTCGCGGCCTGGGCAGCGGCGGCGGCGGCGCCAGCGAAGGCGACTTCCGTACCGGCGCCGACGCGCAGGGTGACGTTCGAACGCGAGTCGACGGCGGCACCGTCGCGGTTCAGGGTGACCTTGTAGTTACCCAGCGGCAGCGAGCCCACCGTGTAACGACCGGCCGAGTCCACATTGACGGTACGGCTGACGCCGGTGTCGCTGGTGACGGTGACGGTCTGGCCTGCGCCTTCGGCAACCTGGCCGAAGATGGAGCCGGTGGTCGCCTGGGCGAAAACAGCACCCGACACGGTACCCAGGCCGATGGCCAGAGCAAGCGCGGTGCGACGTCCCAGTGACGCTGCGCGGTATTGACGCGAATTCATTGAATGCCTCTCCCCGTTAAAATCCGCAACCGCAGGAATCTGCGATTAGCGACAAGCCGACCCCGGCCCGGCATCTGCCAGGCTCTGGTTTGAATCGGCGGTAAAAGTCCCCTTGAAACAACGCAATCAACCTACGATCACGTTCCCCAAAACATCGCCCGCGAGGGACGATGCGACACATATACGTAAGGTTTCACGAGTAAGCAATGCGAAATTTTTACATTCGGTTTACATGTCGCAACAATAAATTACGCGACACCATCAGCCGTGCGAAAAAAGTTACGAATTACCAGTAAGTTACGTGATCATCGCGTGTGTTTTTGTGACGCCTAGGATTTAGGCCTAGGAAACATTCCTAGCAAAAATAGGACATCACAGAAGGGTCGCTGAGGTGTCTAAACACGATGTCATGCAGCATGGGACCCGCCCCGGCGGTGTTGTGGATAGCCTCGAACTTACGAAACTTCTCACCTGAAAGGCTTTCGAAGGGAATTCGCTGTACACCGATTGCGAGGTTCGCGCGTTTGTTCGCGAAATCGCCGGGGGGCGGCCTGTGGAAAACAACGAGGTTCCAAGCGCATGAATGACAATTCGAAGGGATCCGTCCTGGCCGATGGCGCCATGGGCGGCCTGGATAACAGCCGTGGAGATGCCAGCGTACCGGCCTCTTCATTCGCCAGCCGCGTTCGCGCGGTCATCAAGATATCGGGTAGTGTCAGCGAGATCGCCCGCCGCTGCGGGTTCTCAGAGGGTGTCGTGCGCAGTTGGCGCGACGGCAATACCGATCCGTCGCGCGGCCGTTGCGTGACCATGGCCAAGACCCTTGGCCTGTCGTTGGTGTGGCTGGCCGCGGGCGAAGGCCCGATGATGCTGGATGGCTCGGGCGACGACCCGGCGACCCGCACCGAGACCGCCGAATCGATCCGCGGACGCGAAGGCAATCATGAGCACCAGGCTCAGCCGGTGGCGCTTCTGGACGCATCCCGCCTGGCGGCGGCGATGAAGCTCTTGCAGTCGGACATCGAGATGACGGGAAGCCGCTTCTCACCGGCACGCCACGCCGACCTGGTTGCCGAAATGTATTCGATCCTCGCGCGTTCAAACGAGGACGACTACGCCGATCGCATGATCGCTTTCCGCCGTACCGTCATGTCGCGCATCCAGGACGACAAGGGCGTCGCGGCAGCCTGATTATCCGAGCGCGGACCACCGGTTCGCTCCCACCAGGCCCGTCTGCGACAGGCATGGTGGGAGGCGCTACGGTCCCGTTCAGAGGCGGGAGATATCGGCGATGGCGCCGAAGGTCGCTTTCAGCTGCGCGAGCAGCGCGAGGCGGTTCGCACGAACCGCCGGATTCTCGGCGTTGACGAGTACATCGTCGAAGAACCGGTCCACCGGCGCCTGAAGCGCTGCCAGGCGCGCGAGCGTGCCGGTGTAGTCACCTGCCGCGAGCAGTCCCTGCGATTCCGCGCGAGCCGCGGCCAGTGCGGCGTGAAGCTCGCGCTCGGCATCGAACTCAAAGTACGCAGCATCGACCGTCGCCGGAATCGGTGAGGCATCCGCTTCCTCAGCCTGCTTGCGCAAGATGTTGGCCACGCGCTTGTTCGCCGCGGCCAGGCTCGCGGCCTCACGCCGACGCGCGAACTCACCCACGGCACGAAGGCGTCGATCGAAGTCGGGCAGCGTCGCCGGTGCCACCGCGAGCACGGCTTCGAACTGGTCCGTGGAGAAGCCCTGGTCCGCGTAGTAGCCGCGCAGGCGTTCGAGCACGAAGGCCTGAACCTCGTCGCCCAGCTCGCGACGACGTGCGCCCAGGTCGACCGCCGGAACCTTGCCGTCCTTGCCCGGCTTTACGCCTGCCAGCAGGGCCGCTTCCGGAATCATTTCCAGGGCTTCGGTCAGGGTGGCGCGCAGCTCGATGTCCAGCCCACCCTCGATCAGGGTGCGGGCCAGACCCAGCGCGGCGCGGCGCAGGGCGAAAGGATCCTTGTTGCCACTGGGCTTCATGCCCACGGCGAAGATGCCCGCCAGCGTGTCCAGGCGTTCGGCCACGGCCAGCACCTGGCCGACCTTGCCCGCGGCGATGGCATCGCCGCCGAAACGCGGCTGGTAGAAGCTGTCCAGCGCGTCGGCCACGTTCGCGTCGATACCCTGGCGCGAAGCGTAGTAACGGCCCATCACGCCCTGCAGCTCGGGAAATTCACCGACCATGCGGGTTAGCAGGTCGCATTTGGACAGAGCGGCGGCGTGGGTGGCCTGCCCGGCATCCACATCGACGCGGTTGGCGATCACGCGGGCCAGCTCCGCAACACGGACGGTCTTGTCCCACAGACTACCCAGCGATTGCTGATAGGTGACGCTCTTGAGGCCTTCCTGATAGTCCGCCAGCGGCGACTTGAGGTCTTCATCCCAGAAGAACTTGGCATCCGCGAAGCGCGGACGAATGACCCGCTCGTAGCCCTTGCGGATCTCGGCCGGGTCCTTGCTCTCGATATTCGCCACACCGATGAAGTGCTCGGTGAGCCGTCCCTCGGTGTCGAAGACCGGCACGAACTTCTGGTTGGTCTCCATCGTGGTGACCAGGGCTTCCGGCGGCACATCGAGGAAGGCGCGCTCGAACGTGCAGGCAATGCCGACCGGCCATTCCGTGAGGTTGGCTATCTCGTCGAGCAGGCTGTCGGACAGGCGTGGCACGCCGCCGGTGGCCACGCGGGCGACTTCGTCGCGCACGCGCTGGCGGCGCTCGGCGGGGTCGGCGAGGACATGGGCGTGGCGCAGGGCATCCAGCCAGCTGTCCGCGTCAGCGACGTGGATCGGCTTGGGGTGATGGAAACGATGCCCGTTGCTGAGGCGCCCGCTCGTCAGGCCGAGGATCTGCCCATCGACGATGTCGGCGCCGTGCAACATCAGCAAGGTGTGAACCGGGCGCACGAAGCTGTCTTCGCGATTGCCCCAGCGCATGGCCTTCGGGATCGGCAAGGCCTTCAGCGCCTCCGTGACGATCTCCGGCAGCAGCGCCGCGGTCGGCTGTCCGGGTTTCACGGCCCGGAAGACGAACCAGGCGCCCTTGTCGGTCTCGAGCTTTTCCAGGGCCGACACATCGACGCCGCAGGACTGCGCGAAACCGACCAGGGCTTTGCTCGGCTCACCATCGGCGCCAAGGCTGGCGGCGACGGCCGGGCCGCGGCGTTCGATGGTCTGTTCGGGCTGGGCCACGGCCACGTTCGCGATATGCACGGCGAGACGGCGCGGTGACGCGTAAGCCTTGGCGGAGGCGTAATCGGCGGACACGCCGCGCTTCTCCAGACCTTCGACGACACCGCGCGCGAATGCGCCGGCGAGATCGTCGAGTGCCTTCGGCGGCAGCTCTTCCGTGCCCAGCTCGATGACGAGCGGCAAGCGCTTATCGGCCATGGACGGCCTCCTTGTCTTTCTTCAGGCCGGGGAACCCGAGTTTCTCGCGCTGTGCGACGTAGGCTTCGGCCACGGCACGCGCCAGAGTGCGGACACGCAGGATGTAGCGCTGGCGCTCGGTCACGCTGATGGCGCGGCGCGCATCCAGCAGATTGAAGGCATGGCTGGCCTTGCAGACCTGCTCGTAGCCCGGCAGCGGCAGGCCCGCGGCGATCAGCTTGGCGGCTTCGCCCTCGCACACGTCGAACCAGTGGAACAGTTCGGTCACGTTGGCGTATTCGAAGTTGTAAGTGCTCTGCTCCACCTCGTTCTGGTGGAACACATCGCCATAAGTGACCACGCCATGCGGGGCGTGCGTCCAGACGATGTCGTAAATGCTGTCGACGTTCTGCAGGTACATCACCAGGCGCTCGAGACCATAGGTGATCTCGCCGGTGACGGGGCGGCATTCAAGGCCGCCGGCCTGCTGGAAGTAGGTGAACTGCGTCACCTCCATACCGTTCAGCCAGACTTCCCAACCCAGACCCCAGGCGCCGAGCGTCGGCGATTCCCAGTTGTCTTCGACAAAACGAAGGTCGTGGACCAGCGGATCGATACCCAGCGCCTTCAGCGAGCCGATATAGCGCTCGAGGATGTCGTCCGGGTTCGGCTTGAGCACGACCTGGTACTGGTAGTAGTGCTGCAGACGATTGGGATTGTCGCCATAGCGGCCATCCGTCGGGCGTCGGCAAGGCTGCACGTAGGCGGCCGCCCAGGGCTCGGGTCCGAGTGCACGGAGGAAAGTTGCCGGGTGGAACGTACCCGCACCCACCTCGGTGTCGAGCGGCTGGACCAGCACGCAGCCCTGGTCCGCCCAATAGCGGTTCAGGGTCTGGATCACGTCTTGGAAAGTGGGCGCGGACATGGTTCCCGAGTCCTTGATAAAGCGGGCTAGTATAGCGGCGTGGGATTCACACAGGGTCGCAAGTAATGGTAGCCAATCCGCAACACGGCGCACTGCTCGGACGCCGTGGCCGCCTGGAACTCGACGAGGTGCTCGCCTCCCTTGTGGTCGACGGACACCTGACCGGGGAAGACGCCAAGCGCGTTCGCATGGGCTCGAAGAGTGGCAAGACCGCCATCGAGCTGCACCCGCTCGTGGTCATCGCCAATGCGAAAGTGGAGAACCGCCGCGACACGGGCCGCCCGTTGAGCCTGGAAGGTCTCATGGAATGGCTAGCCGGCAAGGCCGACCTGGATTACCTCAAGATCGACCCGATGAAGGTCAACGTGGCCCAGGTGACCCAGGTCGTCAGCAGCGCCTATGCGCAGCGGCACCGCATCCTGCCTGTTTCCGCCACGTCCAGTGAAGTGGTGTTCGCCACCGCCGAGCCATTCGACACGGGCTGGGCCACCGACCTCGCCCACATGATTCGCCGCGACGTTCGCCGCGTCGTCTCCAGTCCGATCGACATCAACCGTTACCTGCAGGAGTTCTACGGCGTACAGCGGTCG
>CBIGPO010000022.1:0-66675 GCA_966191635.1 uncultured Luteibacter sp. | reverse complement strand
CCGCTTTTGGGCGGCCCTTCCGAAGCGGGTCGCCGCAGTCGTGGCCCCGAGGGTGAGACCCGCCGGCTCTTGCGACGCAACGCGAGCGCGGTGCGAATGCGATGCCGAAGGCGAGCCCACCCCCCCATAGATGCGAGAAGAGCAAAGAAAAAGCCCCGCCGTTTCCGGCAGGGCTTTCGGGTGTTGCTTGAAGCGAACCCGCTTCTAAACGGGAATTACTTCGAGAGCGTCGGCGCGGACGCCGCTTCGGCCGGAGCCGCGGCGGTGCCTGCCGGTGCCGGGGCCGTGGACGAACCGGCCGGGGCCGCTTCTTCCAGTGCCGGCGGCTTCATGCCGGCTTCCTGCTCCGGGGTCTGATCCGGGAGGCCGTCGCCCTGCAGAGGCAGGTAGATCTCGAACTTCTGCTCGTCGTAACCCTCGATGGTGCCGTGGTTATTGGTCGGAGCCTTGGTCTGGATGTCGTAAGCGCGGAACACCACGTCGTCGTACTTGTAACCGTGGGTCTGCGAGTAGGCTTCCAGCATCTGACGCGTCTGCGGCAGGCCTGCGCCGGTACCGGCCCAATCGGCCTTGAGGGCCTTGCCACCGAAGGCGAGCACAGCCTTGACGTTGCCGTCGACGACGACGCGACCGAACTTATCCTTGCTGCCCGGCGCCGTCGTGTCGCCAGCGGCCGGAGCGGCGGAGGTCGATGCCTCAGCTGGATCCAGCGTCGGACGCTGGGCGGCGGTGAGCTCGACGTCCTGACCGTTGATCTTCAGCGTGGTGGCGTCGATCTCGGCGGCCACGTCGAAGGTGTAGTTCTGATCGCCCCAGTTCGTGGTGAACGTGATGCGCGGGCTGGTGATGTTCACACCGAGCTTCTTGGCGGCTGCCTGGATCTCGGCCATCGCCTTGTCCGACGCGGTATCGACGTCGTCGAGGGTACGCGGGGCGGTGGTGGAGACGAACAGGATCGGCTTGGCCGGCTGCTCGACGATCGACGGAACCATCTTGCTGTAGTCGATGTTGGGGATCGACGCCATCAGGTTCTGAAGATTGGACAGGCTGAACTGGATCAGCGCGTCCGGATCGCCATGGATGTAGAGATTCGAGAAGCGGTTGACCAGGTTGAAGCCGTACGAGACGTCGTAGGCCCAGTTGACCTTGACCAGCTTCTGGCTGCGACCGGTGCGCTCCAGCGTGATCGTGAACTTCTTGTCGGTACCGCGCCAGCCGTTGTCCAGGTTCCAGACAATGGTGCCCTTGCCGGCATCGGAGATCTGGGCGAAGCCCGGATCGATAGAGGCGATTTCGAGGGCGCCGTCACCGACCTTCGGGTCGGAAGCCTTCCAGGAAATCTTTGCACCCGGGCCGTACGACTTACCCGACAGCTCGAACTGCACCTTCGAATCGAAGGAGCGCAGCACGGTGTAGTCAGGGAAGCGACGGAAGTTGCTGAAAACGTCGTAAACCTGACGCAGATCCTTGCTGATCAGCATTTCGCGCTCAACATGTCCCGTTGAGGGCATAGCGACGCCGACCACGACACCGAGTACGGCGACGATGACGAGGGCGACAATAAATTCTAACAGACGCGTCATTCCACGGTTCTCCGAACGTCTTACGAACGGGCTCTACGCACAGCCATGGACGCCATACGCTCACCCCTGAAGAATCGGCCCGTGGCAGGGGTTCGCCCGCGCCGAAAGAGCCGATGGTACTTGCTCGCGGCGGGGAACGCCATTGGGTCCCCTGCCCTTTTTCGCAAGCTGGTACAAGGTGATTTTCGCCCGCAGCGGCCCAGCGGGGGCCGCCGGTCAGCGTCGGGTCAGACGATACCCAGCTCCAGAGCCTTCAGAACAGCGCGTGTACGGTCGCGCACGCCCAGCTTGGAGAGGATGTTGGAGACGTGGTTCTTCACCGTTCCTTCGGCTACGCGGAGGGAATTGGCGATCTCCTTGTTGCTGTAGCCGCCCGAAAGCAGGCGCAGGATCTCGGTTTCGCGTTCGGTCAGCGGGTCGGGCTGTTCCAGGCTGGAGAACTGGTTCTGGATGCGCCCTACGCCGGCCAGCAGGCGCTGGGTAACCATCGGAGCGACCAGCGAGCCGCCTGCAGCCACGGTACGCACCGCTTCCACCAACTGGTCGAGCGAGACGTCCTTGAGCAGGTAACCGCGTGCACCAGCCTTGAGGCCGGCCAGCACGAGCTGGTCGTCGTCGAAGGTGGTCAGGATGATCGTCGGCGGCAATTCGTTGCGCCCGCCGAGGGTCTGGAGCACGTCCAGGCCGCTCATGTTGGGCATACGCAGGTCGAGCAGCACGACGTCTGGGCGAATCTGCGGAATGGTCTGCACCGCCTGGGCGCCATCCGCGCACTCGGCTACCACGCGGATGTCTCCGGCGAGATCGAGCAGCGAGCGAATGCCCTGGCGAACCAGGTTCTGATCGTCAACAAGGCAGACGGAGATCATGGATGACCCTCGGAAGGAAGAGGAATTGTGGCACGGGGCGGGAGGTCCGGATCGTCCATCAACCCTCGATCCAGCGCGGGGCGCGCCGGAGCGTGGGCCAGGCTCGACTCCTCACCGAGTGGAAGGCGTGCGGTCAGGGCGAAGCCGCCCTCCGCCCCACTGCGGAAGTCCACCGTGCCACCGAACTCGGCCAGGCGTTCGCGCATGCCGTTGAGGCCATTGCCCGGGCGGAACGAGCCACCGCCATCGCCGCGGCCATCGTCGCGCGCCTCGAGGCAGAGTTCATCGGGGCCGGTGTGCCGGAAGGTAAGCCACAGGTGCCGGGCGTGCGCGTGACGCACCGTATTGGTAAGGATTTCCTGCACGCAGCGCAGCAACATCTGCGCGCGGCGCGGATCTTCCACGCCGAAGCGCGGCGGCACGCTCAACTGCACCTCAAGCCCCGGCACGCCCTCGATCAGGCTGCGCACGGCCTGGGTCAGGTCGATCGCATCGTCCTGACGCAGCTCGCTGACTACCTCGCGCACGTCGGCCAGCAACTGCTTGGCGGTGCGCTGCGCCTTGAGAACATGTTCCCGTGCGGTGTCGTTGGTGAGATGGCTGGCCACCTCGAGATTCAGGCTCAGCGCCGTCAGGTGATGCCCAACCAGATCGTGAAGATCGCGCGCGATGCGCATGCGCTCGGCGATACGGGTGGATTCGGCCAGCAGGGCGCGGGTGGCACGTAGCTCGGAGTTCAGCTGGCGCAGCTCCTCGCGTTCGTCGGCCTGCTGGCTTGCCACCATGGAGGCAATGAACACCAGCGCGGAAAAGCCAAAATACAGGCAAGCCTGCATGGCCGAGGCGACCAGCGTGAAGGGAATCTCAAGGAACACCGGGATCAGCAGCAGGTGCGCCAGCACCATCCAGGCGATGCCAATGGGCAGGGTGACCAGCCAGGGCACTACCGTCGCCACGATGATCAGCAGCAGCGCCGCCACGCCGCTTTTGCTGAACACGCCGATCGCCAGCGCCGTGCCGGTGAGAATAAGGAGCACCGCGATGCGGGTGAATCCGTCTACCCGAAGCCCGAGATTGCGGGTCAGCAGCCAGTACACCAGGCCGAAGATGAGGTAGCAGGCCGTCCAGCCCAGCAACGCCGTGTCGCCGATGGCCCCCGGCCCGCTCCCGGCCCGCTGCTGGGAAAGCGGCAGGCCCACGCACAGAAAGACGAAGTACGTGGCGTACTTGAGGAGGCGGACGTTATTGAACTGAACCTTCGACATGGCCGCATCATAGGGCTTCGCGCCCGCCGCACCACCTGATAGAAGTCACGCTCCGGCACACGGCAAGCGTCGGCTTTACAACGGTTTTACATGCGCGATGGCGCGCCATCGGGGTGGCCGGCGTGCCATAATGCCGCGCATTCGGCGGCCTGGGGGTCGCCCGTTTTGAACCAATCATTCCAGAACCATTAGCGGAGCAACGAATGGCCCTTGCCATCCGCGACGTGCGCGAGCACGACCTGGATGCCGTGCTGGCACTCAATAACGAGGCAGGCACCGGTATCCTCGCCACGGACCGCAGCCGCCTGCGTCACCTGTACGAGATCGCGCACTACTTTCGCGTCGCCGAACAGGACGGCCGCATCCTCGGCTTTCTTATCGCCATGCGTCCGGACGCTGAATACAGCAGTCCGAATTTCCGCTGGTTCCAGGCCCATTACGAAAGCTTCGTGTACATCGATCGTATCGTGATCGCGTCCGAATCGCGCGGCCATGGGCTGGGCCGCATCTTTTATTGCGATGTACAGAGTTATGCCGAGGTACGTGTGCCGCTTTTGACCTGTGAAGTTTTCCTCGAACCACGCAACGACCAGACCGTGCTGTTCCACGGCACCATGGGCTTCCAGGAAGTGGGCCAGCAGAAGATGGGCAAGACCGGCCCGAAGGTGAGCCTGCTCGCGCGCGAGTTGCCGAGTTTCCCGTTCGTGCGTGAACGCTACATCGAGCAGGATGGCCTGCCCGCGGTGGCGTGGCTGAGCGAGCGTCAGCGCCCCATCGACGGTCACAAGGTGAGCGCATGAACGCCCGCGCCGAATCCCTCGAAGCCGCCTGCGACCTCCGTTTCGGTCAGGTCGGTATCGCTTGCGTGCGCCTTCGCCGCGTGGACGCCGCCGCCCTCGTCGAGGAACTGGAGCGTCGCGTGCGCGCTGCACCGCAGATGTTCGCCCGCGCCGCCGTCGTGCTCGACCTCTCGCACCTGCCCAAATTGCCCGATGACGGCATGGTGGACGCACTGCTCGAAGCCATTCGCAGCGCCGGCATGCTTCCCGTGGGCATCGCCTATGGCACGCCGGAAACCGAGGCCCTTGCCGAGCGGATGAACCTGCCGCTGATCGCCAAGTTCCGCGCCCAGTACGAACCCGGCCAGTCCGCCGCTACGCCGGGCGCCGGTGCGCCCGCGCGCAAGGAACCGGTGGCCGCGATGGCGACGATCGATCAGGACATCGAACCGGGCAGCAGCACCACCGCCCAGCACCACACCGGCAGCGCCGTGCGCTCCGGCCAGCAGATCTATGCCCGCGACCGCGACCTCGTCGTCACCGCCGCAGTCGCCAATGGCGCGGAAGTCATCGCCGATGGCTCGATCCACATTTACGGCAGTCTTCGCGGCCGCGCCATGGCCGGCGCGCAGGGCGACGAATCCGCACGCATCTTCTGTTCCGACTTCCGCGCCGAACTGGTTGCGATCGCCGGGCATTACCGCGTGTTCGAAGACATGTCGAAAGAATTCGAGGGCCAGGCAGTGCAATGCTGGCTCGATAATGGAAAACTCATGATCGCGCGGCTATGACGCGCGGTCCCACGCTTATTCGCGGAGACATCTCTTGACAGAAATCATCGTCGTCACCTCCGGCAAGGGCGGAGTCGGCAAGACCACCACCAGTGCCTCCCTCGCCACCGGTCTCGCCCTCGAAGGCAAGAAAGTCGCCGTCATCGATTTCGACGTCGGCCTGCGCAACCTCGACCTGATCATGGGCTGCGAGCGGCGCGTGGTGTACGACTTCGTCAATGTCGTGCACGGCGAAGCCACGCTCAAGCAGGCCCTGATCAAGGACAAGCGCCACGAGACCCTGTTCGTGCTCGCCGCGTCACAGACGCGCGACAAGGACGCGCTCACCCAGGAAGGCGTGGAGAAGGTTCTCGACGAACTGACCAAGGAAAACTTCGACTTCGTCGTCTGCGATTCCCCGGCCGGTATCGAAAAGGGCGCGCATCTGGCGATGTACTTCGCAGACCATGCTGTCGTCGTCGTCAACCCGGAAGTCTCCTCGGTGCGCGACTCCGATCGCATCCTCGGCCTGCTCGCCAGCAAGACCCGTCGCGCCGAAAAGGGTGAAGCGCCGATCAAGCAGCACCTGCTGCTGACGCGCTACAACCCGAACCGCGTGGAAGCCGGCGAGATGCTCAGCGTGAAAGACGTCGAAGACATCCTCGGTATCAGCGTCGTCGGCGTGATTCCGGAGTCGGAAAACGTGCTGGCGGCCTCCAATGCCGGCGTGCCCGTGATTCTTAACGATGACTCCAATGCCGGACTCGCCTACAAGGATACGGTTGCTCGCATCCTCGGTCGCGAGCTTCCGCTGCGTTTCATCGAGCCGGTCAAGAAGGGCTTCCTCAAGCGCGTCTTCGGAGGTTGAGCATGGGTATTCTCGATTTCCTGAAGCGCAAACCCGAAGCCAGTGCGGGCGTGGCCAAGGAACGCCTGCGCATCATCGTGGCGCAGGAACGCTCGACGCGCGGCGGCCCCGACTACCTGCCGCTCCTGCGTAACGAGCTGCTCGAAGTCATCCGCAAGTACGTCAACGTCGATGTCGATGCCGTGAACGTCACGCTCGACCGCGACAGCGGCCACGAAGTGCTCGAACTCTCGGTCGCCCTTCCCGACGGCAAGCCCGCTACTTCGGCATGAACGCCCCCGATTCCGCCGACGCGGTCCTCCGCGTCGGCGCCATCGGCTTCGACGAACCCCGCGCCCTGCTCGCCCGCTACGGCCTCGCACTCGTCGAAGTGGTCGACGGCGAAGCTATCCCGGGCAGTTTCTGGGGCGAAACGGAAGCCGGCATCATCGGCACGACGGTTTACGCCCGCGCCGACACGCCCGTGCACTCCCTGCTCCACGAGGCCTGCCACCTCATCGTGCTTCCCGAAGACAAGCGCGCACTGGTGCACACCGATGCCACGGATTCCATCGAGGAAGAAGACGCCACCTGCTACCTGCAGATCGTCCTCGCCGGGCAGTTGCCGTCGGTCGGCTCCGCACGCCTGATGGAAGACATGGACCGCTGGGGCTACACCTACCGCCTCGGCTCCACCCGTGCATGGTTCGAGCAGGACGCACCGGAAGCACAGGCGTTCCTTCGTGAGCGCGGACTTCCCACTGGCTGACGGTGCGGCGCCGAATGGCGCATGCAAGCTCCTTGTGGGAGCCGCTTCAGCGGCGATAGCCAGGTTGCGGCAAGCCCATCGCCGGCATAGCCGGCTCCCACACAAAGCTAACCTGGCTCGTTGCGCTCGATCTGCGGCACGACGCTCGAAGCGGCGCCAGCCTGGGTGCGAGCAAGGCGTCGGCGCTCCAGCGTGGCGTAGCAGATCCAGGCGGTCAGGCCGATCAGGCACATGCAGGTCGTGCCGATCGCCAGGGTGAGCATGCTGCCGGACAGCGCCGGCGAGAGCACACCCGCCACCACGGCGGTGAAGATCAGGCTGCCGAAGGCCTGGACCGACGACACCCCGCCGCGCTGCTCCGGAAAGCGATCGAGCAGGAGCAGGGTCAGCGTCGGGAAGGCCAGCTGGACACCGCAGCCATACAGCGCCAGCGGCAAGGTGGACCACGGAACGCGTGGATGGTCCATGGTCAGCGCGAGGATCAGGTTCAGCACGCACGACGACAGCATGGCCGCGTAGCCCCAGTTGACCGTGCGCGCGGCGCTCGCCCGGCCGGCGACGCGACCGGAAACGAAAGCCCCGAAAACCATGCCGCTCACTACCGGAACGAACAACCACGGGAAGCCGTCCGCGCCCAGATGCAGTAGATCGCGGATCAGTTGAGGTGCCGAGGCGATGTAGAGGAACAGGCCGGCGAAGTTGATCGAGCTGGCGATCGCCAGTGGCCAGAACGGCAGGTCGCGCAGGATCGTCAGGTAGCCGTGCAACAGCGGGCGCGGACGGAACACCGTGCGCTTTTCCTTCGGATGCGACTCGACCAGCAGGCGCGCCACGCTCACCGTGAGCGCCACGGTGAACGCCGCCAGGGCCCAGAAAATGCCACGCCAGCCATCGATGCCGAGCAGCCACGCGCCGATGATCGGGGCGATGGCAGGCGCGATACCGAAGATCATCATCACCTTCGACATCATCCGCTGGGCCTCTTCGCCCTGCATGGTGTCGCGCACGACGGCGCGGCCGATGACGATGCCCGCACCGCCGCACATACCCTGAACGATTCGGCAGCCGAGCAGGAAGCCGAAGCTGGGTGCCATGGCGGCGCCGACGGAAGCCACGGCGTAGATGGACATGCCGATCACGATCACGGGCTTGCGCCCGTACGCATCCGACAGTGCGCCGTGGAAGAGGCTCATCACCGCATAAGCCAGCAAGTACACGCTGAGCAACTGCTGCAAGGCCACTTCGCCCACACCGAAGTCACGCCCGATGTCCGGAAAGCCCGGAAAAATGGCGTCGATCGAGAATGGCCCGATCATGGAAAGGGCCGCAAGCAGGAGCGGCAGGTGGCGCCGCGGATCGCGGGTCGCGGAGGTCATGGACCTTCAAGGGAGTGGCAAGGGGACCGGGCGAGTATAGCTTCAAGATTTCGGGCCATAATCGGGCCATCGAACTACGCTGGAGCTGCCGTGGGTTACACCGGTTTTCTTGCCGTCGGCATCGGCGGTGCACTTGGTTGCTGGTTGCGCTGGGGGCTGGCCGTCATGTTCAACCCGCTCTTCCCGAACCTCCCGCTAGGCACGCTTGCCGCCAACCTTGTCGGAGCCCTGCTCATGGGCGTCACGCTGGGCGTGTTCGACCACTTCACCACCTTGCCGGTGGAAGCGCGGCTGCTTGTTGCCACGGGATTCCTCGGCGGGCTCACCACCTTCTCGACCTTCTCGGCCGAAACCACCGGCCTGCTCCTTCGCGAGCAGTACGGCTGGTTCGCTGCGCATGTCGGGTCGAACCTGGTCGGCTCCATCGTCATGACGATTGCCGGTCTCTTCATCACACGCGGAGTACTTAAGCATTTCTAAGCGCCACGCCGCGCGGGGCGGCGAGAGGATCACCAGGAATCACTTCTATGAGCCACGATTCTTCTTCTCTCAAGGCACGGGCGCAGGCCCTGCTGGAACAGGCCGGCATTACCCTCGGCGGTAACCGACCCACCGACCTCGTCGTGCACGACGAGCGCACCTATCCCCGCGTATTCGCCCACGGCTCGCTCGGCCTGGGCGAGGCCTACATGGAAGGCTGGTGGGACGTGGGCGACCTGCCCGCCTTCTTCGCCCGCGTACTCAGCTCCCATGTAGACGACTCGCTGCGCACGCTGGATACCCTCGTCGCGCACCTCAAGGCCCGCTTCCTCAACCTGCAGCGCGGCGAGCACGCCTGGGACGTGGGGCGGCAGCACTACGACCTGGGCAACGACCTCTTCGAGGCCATGCTCGGCAAGCGCATGGTCTACTCCTGCGGCTACTGGGCCGACGCCAGCAACCTGGATGACGCCCAGGAGGCCAAGCTCGACCTCATCTGCCGCAAGCTTCAGCTGCGCCCCGGCCAGCGCGTGCTCGACATCGGTTGCGGCTGGGGCGAGGCGCTGAAGTTCGCCGCGGAGCGCTATGGGGTGAACGGTGTCGGCGTGACCATTTCAAAGGAACAGGCCGAGTACGCGCGCGAGCTGTGCAAGGGCTTGCCGATCGATATCCGCCTGCAGGATTACCGTGAGCTCGACGAACGCTTCGACGCCATCCTCTCGGTGGGCATGTTCGAGCACGTGGGTGGCAAGAACTATCGCACCTGGTTCGAGGTGGCGCGGCGTTGCCTGCTCCCCGAAGGCCTTGCCGTACTCCACACCATCGGTAGCAACGAGCAGTCGGGCCGGCCTGATCCCTGGATCGAGAAGTACATTTTCCCCAACTCGGTAATCCCGGCGATGAGCCAGGTGGCGACCGCGTTGGAGGGGTTGTTCGTGGTCGAGGACTGGCACAACTTCGGCACCGACTACGACCGCACGCTCACGGCATGGCTGGCCAACTTCAACGAGGCGTGGCCGCACCTGGCCGGGCGCTACGACGAGCGGTTCCGCCGCATGTGGCAGTTCTACCTCGGTTGCTCGGCCGGCGTTTTCCGTAGCCGGCGCGACCAGCTCTGGCAGCTCACCCTCTCGCCCAGGGGTGTTGCAGGCGGTCTCCGCGTGCCGCGCTAGGCCTTGGGATCGCGGCCGAGCGGCGCGCCCTCGAGGATCTTGCCGCTCCCCTGGGGCGTGCCGACTGAGCGCAGGAAGCGTTTGCGCGCCAACGCGCGAACGAAGGAGAGAGCCGGCTGCGGGTCGTCCCAGCGAAACGTGTGCAACTGTGCCCGGGCCCACTGGATCAGCACGGACAGCCACGGCAAGGACTGGCGTTTCCGAAGGGCGAGCACGGTCGGGATATCGTGATAAAGATCGACGCAGGCCACGCCTTCCGGGTAATCACGGGTCGCGTGCGATACCGGCAGGTCCTGTGCGTCCTGCCAGGCCATCTCGCACACGTTCATGCCGCAGCGCGCGGCGAATTCCACGTAGGTCCACGCACGCGTATTCACCTCGATGATTCGATGGACGCCGTCGCGCGGATCGCGTTTGAACTCGGCGCTGAAAATGCCCCGATAGTCGAGTCCATCCAGCAGGCGACGCAGATGGCCGATCGCGTCCGGCAGGATCGCCAAAGGGATGGAGTGACAACACGAGCTGTTGCCGAAGTCAGGCGGCGACATGCGCAGGCGCCGCCGCGCGAACAGGCCGGTGTAGGCGCCGTTCCTGTCACGAAAGCCGTCGACGAAGAAGTGCTCGCTGGCCGGGCCGGGCACGTACTCCTGCGCCATGACGCTGAAGCCCTGCGCGTGCAGGCGTGCCCACACCTCACGAAGCGCCTCGGGCCGATCGACCCAGAGGCCTTTCACCCCGGTAACGTCGCTGAATCGCTGGGAGTTCACCGGCTTGATGAAGACGCGGTCCATCGAGTCGAACGGAATGGCCTCAATGTCGTCCAGGCAGGCGATGCGATACGTACGAGGATGCGGAATATGCGCGGCCGCCAGGTAACCGGCGAAAATCGCCTTGTCCTGCAACAGCTCCTGCGCGTCACGGCTCGATGTACTGACCCGGAAGCGATCGCCAAGATCGGTCGACGGCAGGTCGGCGAGCCAGAGCGCCGCGTCGTCCGCACCGGCGATGATCACCGCCTTGTCCAACGGCATCGCCCTCAAGGCGGCCAGGGCAGGCTCGCCCGGTTGACCATCCCAAGGCAGGCTGCCGGGCGTCGGCCGGTACCAACGTGAACGGGTGACGATATCGCCAGGCGGACAGGCCACGTAGGCAGGAATACCGGCCAGCTGAAGACTGCGAAGGACACCCAGCGCGGTAGGCCCGCGCCCCATCACGATCGCGGGTATCCGCTCGTCGCCGCACGTAGCCATGCCGCCCCCTATGGCGGGTTCCAACGCCGGAATGGCGCACCCTGCTCAGAGAATGTGACATTGGTTCCGGCGACCAGATAGATCGCCACACGGCCTATGCCCTATTGGTGGGCGCCACGCTGCTCGGCCAGTGCGGCATCGATGGCGGCGTCCATCGCAAGCGCACTCGCGCGCACGGAGGCGCCGTCGAGCAGGTCAAGCACGTTAGCCACCGCGACCGACGGCGTTGCGATGGACGGGCTCGACGGTGCCGCGGTTAGCGCATCCGCGCTTATTTCGGTCGCGTACTTCACGATCTTCACCGGACGCCCGTTGGCATCGAAGACCGGGTTGTAGGTGGCCTGGAGCCAGATGACCACATGGCCCTTGGCCAGGCGCCGATATAGCCCCGCGTCGTGCAGGCCGGAACGCAAGCGCCGCCAGAAGCCGATGTAGGCATCCGAACGACTCTCTTCCTCACCAACAAAAACGCTGTGGTGCTTGCCCACGATCTCGTCGAGGCGGTAGCCGGTGAAGCCGAGAAACAGTTCGTTGGCATCCAGGACCATGCCGTCGAGCGAGTACTCGACCACGCCCTGGGTATGATCGATCGCGTCCGCGCGCTGCGTCCGCGTGACGATAGCCGCACGCTCGTCGGAAATGTCGCACGCATACAGCAGCACGGACGAAATCCGCCCCCCGCGACCGGCCACCGGAATGTAGACCGCCTGGAACCAGACCTCGCGACCCGACGCGCCTTTCGCGCGATAGGTACCCGCGACCTGCTCGCCGCGGTTCAGGGCGCGCCAGAGATGTTCCGCGTCATCCACCGCGAAAAACTGGCTATGCGGCTGGCCGATCACCGCCTCGGCGCGACAGCCCAACGCCGCAAGGAAACGCTCGTTAACCGAGCGCACTACGCCATCCAGGCCGAACTCGACGACCGACTGGCTGCGCGAGAGAGCGGCGATGATCGCGCGCTCCGTGCGGGCGCTGCACATGCCGCGCACCCATCCGAACATACCCATCGTCGCGCCCCGTACTGCAGTGTGATTCGAACTGGCTTATCGGCCGGAGGCGGTCCGGGCTTTAGGCGGACGATACCAGTTTCGTCAATTCACATCTGCCCGGACGTGCGGTCGATCACGCATCACCGGACACGGCCACCACTTTTCGCCGCAGGTGGGTAACATGGCCCCATCCGAGAAAAGGTTCACCAGGGGATATAGGGCGTGCAGGCACGTAATTTCGCGGTATCGGTTGTCCAGCCCGGTGGCAAGGTCGCCATCGAAATCGAATTCACCGAGAAAACCCAAGGCATCGCCGGCGACACGCTGTGGCTGTCCCTGGAGGAAAATGCCAGCCTCGCGGACGCGGAGGCCCTGCGCGCGCTGCTCGAACGGGTGGGTCACCGCCTCACGGTAACGAACGTACGCGCCTGACCTGAGCAGTCGCGGTGTCCGTCACAGCGGTCACCGCCACGGCCAGCGGCACCACGGCCGGTGACAGCCGATGGTTTACGCCATGCACCTTGCCGCAGCCCAGGCAATGGCGGGTCAAGCCAAGCCCCCGCCGGGACGCCCGCGCAGTGCTCAACAGACAACCGCAGACATAGCAGCTGGCGATCGCACCGCGATCCCATAGCTTCACCCGGACGGCCTGCACGGCCACCCAGCCAACCGCCACAGTCACCGAGCCGGCAACGATCCAACCCGGCAGGTCGGAATACAGGGAAAGGATGCCGAGTGACCCGGGCATCTGCTGCACGGCCTTCATCCCCGCCGCCGCGACTGCCCCCACGCCGAGGACCATCAGGCCCGGCGAGAACATTCGAAAGTACATACGTCCGGCGTACGACATGTGGCGGCCCCTTCCCCAGCCGGATGCTCCCGGCGGGGGAAGGTTGGAGCTGACGGGGTCTAGCCGCCGTGAACGAGGGGCGGTCAGGCCGCCGTCGCACCGAAGGACGGCGGCCGGTCGGCTTTCGCCTTGCCGAACGCCTCGTTCGGCGTTTCACCCATGACAAAGCTAAGCGTGCCGCCGGCAACCAGTTCCTTGTGGGTGATCCAGCTCTTCGTCCAGGGCTGGCCATTCCAGCTCACCGACTGGATGTAGGGCCGGCCTGGGCCGTTGTCCTTCGCCTCAATGACCAGCGTACGGCCCCCGCCGACCTGCACTTCCGCACGGTCGAGCAGCGGGCTGCCGAAGACGTAGTTCGTGCTGACCGGGTCGACCGCGTACAGGCCCATCGCGCTGATCACGTACCACGCGCTCATCTGGCCGCAATCCTCGTTGCCCGGGAGCCCGTCGGGCTCGGGCAAAAACATGGATTCCAGCAGCATGCGCACGCGCGCCTGGGTCTTGTGGTGCGAACCCGAGTACGCATAGAGGTAGGGCATGTGATGAGCCGGCTCATTGCCGAAGGCGTACTGGCCGACCATGCCCGCGATATCCGGTGGCGCGTTGTCCGGCAGCGCCGGATCCGCGTTGAACAAGCCGTCGAGCTTGGCTTCGAAGGCCGTCTCGCCACCGAACAGCGCCATGTAGTTGTAAACGTCGTGCTGGTTGAGGAAGGTGGCCTGCCAGGCATTCGATTCGGTGAAGTCACGCCAGCGCTTCGAATGACCTATCGCGATGGGATCGAAGGGCTGCAGCCAACTGCCGTCGTCCGCGCGCGGGCGTGCGAACTGCATGTCCTTGTCGAACACGTTCCGGTAGTTCTGCGACTGCGTGCGCAGGAGGGTCGCGTCTTCCGCATGCCCCAGCGCATCGGCCATGTGCGCCACGGCCCAGGCGTCGTACGAGTACTCGAGGGTCTTGCTCACCGCCTCGCCTTCCTTGTCGCTGGGGATGTAACCCTTCGCACGGAAGGCCGGCAGGCCGAAGTAGTCGTCCTGCAGGGCGCGACGACGGAGCACCGGCCAGGCCTTTGCGTAGTCGACGCCAGTGAAGCCCTTGGCCTGCGCCTCGGCGATCACCGGTGCGCAGTGGTAGCCGATCATGCACACCGTTTCGATGCCCTGCAGCGGCCACACCGGCGCGCCACTCGGACTTTCCACAGCCAGACGCACGAGGCCGTCGACCAGATCGGGCACCCGCTCGGGCTGGTATAGCGTAAGCAGTGGATGCTCGGCGCGATACGTGTCCCACAGCGAATAGGTGCTGTAGTTGTGCCGGCCTTCGGGCAGTGTGTGCACAGCCTTGTCCATGCCGCGATAGCGGCCGTCGAAGTCGCTGAATACCGTAGGCGCGAGCATGGTGTGGTACAGCGAGCTGTAGAAGGTGCGCTTGATCTTGTCGGAAGAGGATTCGATACGGATGCGCGAGAGCTCATGCTCCCACTCGGCCTCAGCCGAGGCACGGATGCCGTCAAAGTCCCAGCCGGGGATCTCGTTATCCAGGTTGCGCATGGCGCCGTCGATGTCGACACCGGAGATACCGACCTTCACCAGTAGCGGCTCGGACGATGCCTTGTCGAAATGCAGCGCGGCCTTGAGCTGGTCGCCCTTGATCGTGGTCGTGCCGCCGGGGAGCGCCTTGTCATCGCTATACAGCGTGGCGCTGGAGAACGGTCGCGACAGCTTCATCGCGAAGTAGAGCACGCGGCCGGTCGCCCACTGGTATACACGACGGCCACCGACGACGGTGTCGTTGCCGACGACCGTGAGTTCGACGTCGCTGAGCCGGGTCGGTGTCTCGATGTTGTCCTGGTAGCCGTGCGCGAGATCGAGCAGCAGATGCGCGTCGCCGTCCTTCGCGAACGTATAGCGATGCATGCCGGCACGCAGTGTCGCGGTGAGCTCGGCAAGGATGTCGTGCTCGGTGAGCTTCACACGGTAGTAGCCCGGGTGTGCCTGTTCGCCCGTGTAGTGCGAGCGGTAGCCCTTGACGTGCGTGCGGTGGCCTTTCTCCGCCTTCTGCCCACCCTTGTGTTTCGCGTCGAAGCGCGACACGTAGTTCACGCCGTCAAAGTCGCGATCGCCCGGCTGCAAGCGCACCGCGCCCATCGCCGGCATGACCAGGAAGTCGAGCATGTCGGCCGCGCCGGTACCAGACAGGTGCGTGTGCGAGAAGCCCATGATCGAGCCGTCGCCCTGGTGATAGCCCGAGGAGCCATCCCATTCGGCGTTGTTCGTGTCCGGGCTCAGCTGGACCATGCCGAACGGCCGCGTCGCACCCGGGTAGGTGTGACCGTGGCCGCTCGAGCCGACAAAGACGTCGACGTAACGCAAGACACTATCCGCAGCGGTGCCGCCGCTCGCGGAGGGTGCATTCAGGCCTTGGTGTACACCACCGGCCAGCGCGGTGAGGGAACCGAGCTGACCAACAGCCGTAACGGCGGCCATCCCTTGCAGAAAACGTCGACGGGTAACCATGAATCGCTCCAGCTCAGGTGCCGCGTCAGACGCGGCGCAGGGAATCGGGGTGCTTGTCGGCGAGATGAACCACCAGCTCGCCGAACAAGGTGTTGGCCCACGCGAACCACGCGCGGGTAAATTGCTTGGGGTCGTCCTGGTCGAACGCTTCGTGCATGAAGCCGCTACCGGCATGCGTGGTCTTCAGCCAGTGCAGGCACTGCCGCTGCTCGGCCACGTCGGTGCTGGTGAAAGCCTTCATCATGATCGACATCGGCCAGATCATGCGCAGGCCTTCGTGGGGACCGCCGATGCCTTCGGCGGCGCTGCCCTTGAAGAAGTACGGGTTGTGCGCGCTCCAGACCCGGTCACGCGTGCGCTGGTAGCGTGCGTCGTGCGGCGCGCTCTCCAGGTAAGGCAGCGCGAGCAGGCTCGGTACGTTGGCGTCGTCCATGAACAGCTGATTGCCGTAACCGTCGACCTCGTAAGCCCAGTAGTCGCCCTGCGGATCCTTGACCACGCCGTACTGCTCCACCGCCGCGGCGATCTCGTCGGCCAGCGCACGGCATTCGTCCGCAAATACCTGGTCGCCATAGAAGCTGCCGTGCATCTGCGCGAGCCGATGCAGGGTCACCACGGCGAACAGGTTGCCCGGAATGTTGAACGGATACACCGTCGCATCGTCCGACGGACGGAACATCTGGTGGATCATGCCCACCGGGCGGGTCGGTTGACCGTAGCCGTGCAGGAACTGGCTTTCAGTCGGGTTAGGCGATTGGCGCTGGAAGTGGTACGGGCCCGGACCGTCCTTGCGCTGCTGCTCGCGGAAGGTGGTAACGATACGACGCGTCGCGGCGCGCCACGCATCGTCGAACGGCTCGCGGTCGCCGGTCGTTTGCCAATAACCGTGCGCGAGGCGCACCGGGTAGCAGAGCGAATCGATTTCCCATTTGCGCTCGGCGACACCAGGGAGCATGTCGGTCTGGTCGGCCTGCGCCCATTCCAGCTTGCTCTTGCCCCTGGGATCGGGGAGGAAGGCATTGGCGTAGGGATCGATGGCGATGCAGCGTGCCTGCCGGCGGATCAGGCCACGGAACAGCTTGCGCAGCGCCTCGTCTTTCGGCGTCAGCGGCAGGTAAGGCCAGACCTGGGCCGAGGAGTCGCGCAGCCACATCGCGTCGATATCGCCGGTGACGAC
Organism: uncultured Luteibacter sp.; assembly: GCA_966191635.1. Classification (GTDB taxonomy): domain Bacteria; phylum Pseudomonadota; class Gammaproteobacteria; order Xanthomonadales; family Rhodanobacteraceae; genus Luteibacter. The sequence continues at coordinate 49,983 of CBIGPO010000022.1, read as the reverse complement.
GAAGGTGTCTTCGTAGCCATCCACACGACCGACTTCCACCGTGGTGTCGAGCGTATTGGGGAAGCAGTTCTCGAACAGCCAGGCCAGCTCGGGGTCGGCGATCTTCTTCTTCGTCGCAGCGATCAGTGACTCGACGGCGTCGCTGGTGAACTTGCGTTGGCCCACCGGCGGTCGCTTGCTGGGGAACCGCGAGGCAGCGAACGCGCTCGCGCTGATCCCTCCGACCAAGGCGACGCTGGGCACCAGCGACATCCACTTGATGAGGTTGCGACGACTGGGATTCACGGCTGACTCTCCTTCAGGGCATCGACCAGCGAGCGTACCGACAAAGCATGACGGAGCGTATCCAGACCAACGTTGCCGTCGATCACGATATCGACGCTCTCGCCGGGCAGCAGGTCGAAAGCGTTACTGGACAGGCGCACGTCGAGATCACCCGTGTCGATCCATACGGCACGCGCCAGTCGCTTTGCGCTGACCGTCAGCACGAGGCCGTGCCCGCTGTCGCGCAGCGTGGTGGTGAGCTCCGGCTTCGGCAGCGCGAGCGTGCGCGCCGCGCCGAAGTACAGCAGGTGATGGGCGAGGGTCTTGCCCTGCTCGATCAGGTCGAAGGCGATCACGGTATGCCTGGGATCGGCGCCCTTGAGCAGCGCGGCATCCTCCACACGTTCGACGCTCGTGCTGGAAAGCGCGGTGGCGTGCACGGGACGGCTCTCTTCGCGAAGCAGTTTGCCACCCATGTCATAGACACGTGTGCGCAGGCTGGCGTCGAAGTCCGCCGTGCGGTCGGACACGGCAAACACCTCGGTCTTGCCGTCGCGGCGCAGCGGTACCACGTCCACCGGCGCGTAGAAACGCTTCGCGTGGAACTGCAGGGCCTTCCAGCGATTGAAATAGTCCACGCTGGCCCACGACGCGCCCGGCCAGACATCGTTGAGCTGCCAGTACAGCGAACCCATGCTGCGCGGACGCGCGCTGCGCAGGTGCTCGGCGGCCAGCTCGATGCCTTCAGCCTGCATCACCTGGCTGAGGTATACGAACGCGGGGAAATCCTTCGGTTCGCCGTACTCCTGGCGGATGTACAGCAGCAGGCGTTGATTGCCGTCACCGTTGGCGAACTTCTGGTGGGCGCGCATCACCTTCGATTCGGGTTGCATGTCGCCGGCCTCGGCAAAGGCCTTGATCGTCGCCATCACCGGGAAGGACTGCAGGCCGTACTCTGACTGGAAGCGCGGCGTGATATCGAGGTAGTGCGAAATGGGCTCGGAGCCGGACCACACCTTCCAGTAGTGGAAGTCGCCGTCGTTTTCGACATTGGCTTCGCCATCGAAATCGGTGCTCGGCGAGCTGGCCCAGTAAGGCGTCTGCGGGGAAAGGTCGGTGACGACCTTGCGTAGGGTCTTGCCGAACAGTTCGCGCATGCCCTCGTCGATACGGCGCACTTCGTCGGCATTGATGAACTTGCGGAAGTCCTCGCGATCCGGCCAGGACTCCCAACCGGTCTGTACCTCGTTGTTACCGGCCCAGAGCACGATGGATGGGTGGTCACGCAGACGCGTGACCTGCTCCACCGCTTCGACTCGCGAGCTTTCGCGGAAGGCCGGGTCGTAAGGCGTGATCGCGCCACCGAACATGAAGTCCTGCCAGATCATCAGACCCATGCGGTCGGCTGCGGCGTAGAACGCGTCGTCCTGATAGGTGCCGCCGCCCCACATGCGCAACATGTTCATGTTGGCGTCGCGCGCCGAGCGGAGGATGGCCTCCATGCGCGCCGTCGTCACGCGCGCAGGAAAGCTGTCGAACGGAATCAGGTTGGCGCCCTTGGCGAAGATGGGCACGCCGTTGACCACGAAGGCGAAGCCCCTGCCCCACTGGTCCTTGTCGCGGCGGAGTTCCACGCTGCGCAAGCCCGTTTCACGGTCGGCTTCGGCGACACTCGCGCCGTCGGCGCTCACGCTGGCGTGGAAGCGATAGAGGTTCGGATCGCCATAACCGACCGGCCACCACCGTTGCGGACGCTCGATATCGATGGGGACGGCGACGTGGTTCTCGCCCGCGGCCAGCGTGACGTCGCGCTCCTGCGCGCCGTGCGTCCCGTTCGGTGCAGTCCACTCGACAGCGACCTTGACCGTAGCAGCCTTGTCGGCACGCAGGTCGAGCTGGGCATCGATATGGGCGTTGGCTTCGTCGACCCTGGTCTGGGCGATGTGGAAATCCGCCAGACGCAGGTCGTCCCAGCTTTCCAGGCGCACGGGTCGCCAGATGCCGGCGGCGAGATAACGCGGACCCCAGTCCCAGCCGTAGTGGTAATTGGCTTTGCGGACGTAGTTGGAGGTCTGCTTGCCCTTCGGCTCGTCGCCGAAGGAAGAATCGAATTCACCCGGCAGCGAGTACGGCTGCTTGAGCAGCCAGGGCTGCAGACGGGCAATGGGGGACTGGAAGTGCACCAGCAGCGTGTTGCTACCGGCGTGGAGCGAGTTTTTCACCGGCAGGCGCCAGCGACGGAACATGTTGTCCGCGGCGAGCAGCTTCTTGCCGTTGAGACTGACCTCGGCAAAGGTGTCGAGGCCGTCGAAAACCAGATCGACGTGGCCACGCTTGAGCGCGGCCGCGTCGACGTCGAACGAAAGCTGGTAATCCCAATCGGCCAGACCGATCCATTGAAGACTGGCCTCGTTGTCACGCCAGAACGGATCGCCGATCCGTCCCAGGGCCAGCAGGTCCGTCTGGACGGCCCCCGGCACGATGGCCGGTTGCCAGTCCGTCGGGGCCTTCTGCGCGATCGCTGGCGCCGCCCCGGGAGCGAGGCGGAACTGCCAGCCGGTGGAGAGATCCCTCTCCACCGGCGTGGCCGCCGTGGCGGCGCTGGCGACAAGCCAGGCCACCGCCACCAGCGACGCGCGGCGCATCACAGCTTGAAGCCCAGCGTCAGCGTATACGTGCGGCCGTTCTTGTACGCGTTAAGCGGCTCGGCCGGCGTGTTGTTGTACACGTAGTACGTTTCGTCGAGCAGGTTGGTGCCATCCAGCGAGATGCGCATGTGGTCGTTCACCTGGTAGCCGATGGAAGCATCGAGTTCACGGAAGATACCGGTGATCTGTGCCGACTGCAGCTGTGCGATCTGGGTAAAGTACGCCGAGCGCCAGCTGTAGGTCACGCGCGCGTCCCACGGACCCTTCTCGTAGTACGGGCTGAGGTTGAAGGCGTTCTTCGAGTTGTACGGCAGCGGGAAGTCGTTGCTCGTGCTCGCATCGGAGTACGTGTAGTTGGCCAGCATGCCGAAACCGTACTTGAAGTTCTGCTGGTAGGTCAGCGACACGCCCTTGACCTTGGCCACGCCGGCATTCACCGGGATTTCCATGTCGTACACGTCGTCACGCAGGTTGGTCAGGTTGTAGTGCGTCTGCTTGACGTTGGTGTTGAGGATGTAGCCGGAGATGCGACGGAAGAAGAACTCCGCAGAAAGCACGCTGTTTTCCGAGAAGTACCACTCGGCCGAGGCGTCGTAGTTGGTCGACTTGTACGGCTTGAGGTCAGTGTTGCCACCCGAGCCGGTCAGCGTGCGGTCGTCCAGCGCGATGTACGGGGTCATCTCCTGGTAACGCGGGCGGGCCATGGTCTGCGCCGCGGCGAAACGCAGCGTCACGTCTTCGATCGGGTCGTAGGCGATATTGAACGACGGCAGCCAGTCGTGATACGTGCTGCGCTTGTTCACCGGCGCGTACTGGTCCGGACCGATGCTGTTGTAACCGTTCACCGTGTCACGCGTGCGGTAGTAGCGCACGCCGAGGTTACCGCGATAGGAATCGCCCGAGAAATCGCCCTGGATGTAGAAGGCGCGGTTCTGCTCGGCAATGCTGTACGTGGCCTTCGGATCGAGCGGCACATCGGTAACGAGGCTGTTGACGTAGTCCCTCAGGCCACCACGGCTGATCGTCGTCCAGTTGGCCATGCTGCCCGTGCCGTCGAGGCCACCCAGGTAACCGCCGGGCGTACCGCCGCCGTCCAGGTCGGCGAGCGAGACACCGCTGCCATCCGGCGACGGAATACGCGCCGCATAGGCGTCCTGGCCATTGAGATGGTTGGTCGCCTTGATACCGACCTCGATCTGGTTCAGCGGGCCCCAGCTCACGTCATGACGGAAGTCGGTCTGGAAGTACCGCTCACGATCGTAGCTGGGCGCGTAGCTGAAACCCGCACCATGGGCGAGCATCGCCGACGGGTTGTCCGGGCTGTTGAAGTTGATCTGCGGGTGCTGGCCGTCGAGGTTCCAGTTATAGCCACCGAAGCCCTGGAACTGGGCATTCCAGATGCCTTCGGAACCACCCGTCGAACCGGTGTAACCGACCTGGCTCGTCGCCGACCAGCCGTCACCGTACCAGTCGGCACGAAGCTGCGCGGTGCCGGTGTTGACCTTGGACTCGCGCTCGTAGCCGTCGAGGTAGGTTGCCGCACCCGGGCCGTAGGAGCCGCTTGTGCCGACGCCATTCTGGAAGTTGAGGGCGGTTGCGTCGGGTGCGCTGCCCGACCAGTCGCCGTAATGGCTCTGGTTGAAGTTATCGAACTTCTCGGTGACGTACAGGCCGGTGAAGTTCAGCTCGAACGCATCGTTCGGCTTCCACTGCAGGTCGGTCGACACACCGTCACGCTTACGCTGCTGCTGGAACCACGCGGTGTTGATCGCGGTCGGGTACACGCCCTTGGTGCCCGGCGCGACGACGTTCGGGTTGAACTGGTGATTCGGGTCCGTATCCGTCGGATCGTTCGCCCGCTGGTAGCCAAAGATCTCGGTGCCCTGGCGATCGATGATGCGATCGGAATGCATGACCGAGCCGAGCACACCGAAGGTCGAATCGTTGTTCTTCCAGCTGTACAGCATCGATGCGTTCGGCTTGCCCGTATCGGCGCGGTCGTTATAGCCGTAGCTCACGTTGCCGGTCAGCGTGTTCGCCTTCAGGTCGAGCGGCTTACGCGTGTTGACGATGACGGTACCGCCAATGCTGCCCTCGTCGATGTTCGCCTGCGGGGTCTTGTAGACCTGGGCGTTACCGATGATTTCCGAGGTGAGCAGGCTGTAGTCGAACGAGCGGCTGTCCGGGTTGTTCGGATCCGAGGTCCAGTTGGTCGAAGCCAGGGTCTGGCCATTCAGCAGCAGGCGATTCAGCGCCGGATCGGTGCCGAGGATGCTGACTTTGTCGCCTTCGCCGAAGTTACGGTCGACACTGATACCCGGCAGGTGCGATAGCGATTCGGCCACGTTACGGTCCGGGAACTTGCCCACGTCTTCGGCCGAGATGGCTTCGATGATGGAGTCCGAATTGCGCTTGAGGTCGAGCGACTTCTGCAAGCTGGCGCGGATACCGGTAACCGTCACGCCGGCGAGGTTCGCCGCGTTCTGGGCGTCGGCATCGGTGGCCGGTGCGTTGGCTGGCTCAGCTTTCTTGGTGGTCGTGGCGGGCGGGGGCGTCGCGCCGGCGTCCTGCGCCATGGCGGTACCCGTGGCGAACAGCCCGGCCATGATGGCCATGGAAAGGGCGCTGATCCGGTAATTCACTGCTATCTCCTGGGGACGAGAATGGTTTTTCGGGACGAACGACGCCGCACAAGCTCTCGCCTGCGTTTGTCATCCGTTCCATTGAATGTGTCGCTTGCCCTGCGCGCTGAGGTGACCGCAGCGTGTCGCTGTTGCAACCGTGTTACGAGGCGGATTTTTAGGGTCGACTGACAACGTTGTCAACCATTTTTTAACTCGATCTAAAGTCAGAGAAATCAGCACAAGCTATTGTTATTTAATGACTTAATGAAACCGTGAAATTACTGCACTGCGGTAAATCTCATACGGCATTTGGATCGATCCATGCGCAAGCGAGACATTCGATGGCCACGCGTAAATAGCTGCGCAGCGTCGGTTTTTCTGAGGATCGACGGGGAAAGTGGCCCGAAGGTCCGATCGGATGCCTGCTTTGCTGCACCGCAGCGGAAAAACCGGCACATCCGATGCCAACGCGACGATGAACGACATCGGCAAGTCCTTGCGGAATGTGATTTCAGACAGCCATCAGTCACCTCGCTTCGTCGAAGCTGAATGCACTCAGGCCCAACGAGCAAAGGAACTCATGGTGATCAAGCGATTCGCAGTGGATGTGTCGATGATGTCCGTCCTGTCCGTATCACTCATCGGCGCCCTTGCCGGCTGCCAGCGCCAGGCGCCGGCTGACGCGCAGGCACCGGTTGCAGCGACAACCGCCGCCGCTCCCGCACCCGCCACGAGTCAGGCGCCCGCGTATCAGCCGCCGACAGCGGAGCAACTCTTCGCACTCGTGGCGCCGATCGCCTTGTTCCCCGACCGTCTCGTCGCGCAGACGCTGGCCGCTTCCACGCATCCGGACGACGTCGGCGCCGCCCGGGATTTCCTGCAGCAGAATCGAAACCTTACGGGCAGCGCGCTCATCGACGCCGCCGACGCCCAGCCCTGGGACCCAAGCGTGAAGTCGCTGGTGGCCTTCCCTGCCGTGCTCGATCAGCTGGCCAACAATACCGAATGGACCGCCGCCCTGGGCGCCGCCTACGCGAGCGAACCCACCGATGTCATGAACGCGATCCAGGTCATGCGTGGCCGCGCACGGGCGCACGGCAATCTGCAGAACTCGGCGCAGCAGATCGTGCAGGTCGATTCCCGGGGACCCTCCGACGATGAGACCGTTGCCGATGACAACGGCATCGTCGCGGCGCCCGCGCAGACCATCGTTATCGAGCCTGCCCGGTCCGATGTGGTCTACGTGCCCGACTACGATCCCGACGCCGTGTACGGTGAACCAATCGTCACCCGCGTCTATTCGCAAGGCTGGTACGAGGCACCGCCGCGTCGTGACGATCTCATCGTCACCGGCCTGATCTCGTTCGGCGCCGGCATCCTGGTCGGGCAGCTGTTCTCCTCGCACGAACATCGCGAGCCGCCGCGCTGGGGCTGGAACTCGTGGAACACATCCTGGGGCGGTGGCCGCCCCGACGGTCCGCACTACGGCCGTCCCGCGATCGTTTACGACAACCACCCCTATCAGGTGAACCGGACGACGGTGATCAACCGCACGGTCAACATCAACCGCTCGATAAATATCGATCGCTCCAACCACATCGACAACCACATCGACAACCGGCACGACTTCAACAACAACAATATCGACAACCGTCGGCAGGCCGCACCCGTCGCCGCCGCACCGCGTCCTGTGCAGCCCGATTACGCGCACATGCAGCGACCGAACTTCACCGCCGACATGACTCGCCCGACGGCACCGAACGCGCACCCTGCCCTGCCACCACCGCAGGCGCAGCGTGCGGAGGGGCGTGCACCCGACTTCGCCCAGCGTCCGGGCAATCCGGCAGAGGCCCGCGGCCCGAACGCAGGGCAGCCGTTCCGCCCAGGACAAACTGCCGGCCAACAGCTGCGCCCTGGCCAGACGCAACCCGGCCAGACTGCAACACGTAATGAACCCACGCGTTTCGATCCGCGTCAGCAGGTCGTAGGCCAGGTACCGCATGTGGATCCCCGCGAGCAGCAGCGTGCGGTGGCGCAACCCACGCGCGTTGAACCGCGCCAGCAACAGGCTGCGCAGCCGCAGCGCGTAGATCCCCGCGAGCAGGAAGCGGAGCGCTCACGAGCGGAAGCACAACAACGTGCCACCGCCGCACCACGGCCACAGGCTGTCCCGCAACCGCAACCGCAGAGGCAGCCACAGTTCGAGCGCCCGCCCGCGCAGGAGCGCCCGCAGCGTGTGGAGCCACAGCGCATCGAGCAGCCGCGTCCACAACCGCAGCGTGCCGAGCCGCAACGCGAACCGCAGCGTCCGGAACCGCAGCACGAGAATCACGCGCCGGCGCCGAAGCCGGCGCCCCCGCAGCATCACGACAAGAAGGACGATCACGGCGGGTGACCGGCGCAGGCAAGCCTGCTGTAAGCCTGCTCTTTGTGGGAGCCGCTTCAGCGGCGATAGTCAGGTTGCCTCAACCCCATCGCCGGCATAGCCGGCTCCCACACAAAGAAGGGCCCGGCATAAGCCGGGCTCTTCTTCGCAAGCGAACGCTACACCGTTACTTCTTACGCGCGCGCCTCGCGACCGCCGCTTTCTTTACCGCAACCGGCGTCTTCTTTACTGGCACGGCCTTGCGTGCGGCCGCAGCCTTCTTTGCAGGCGCCTTCTTCGCTGCCACTTTCTTCGCTGTCACTTTCTTCACTGCAACCTTGCGCGCCGGCGCGGCTTTCTTCGTGGCGGCGACGCGTACGGTCTTCTTGGTGGCTGCGCGCTTGGCCGTCTTGCGAGCCGGCTTCTTCTCGGCAGATGCCGACGCGTCCACCTTGGGCTTAGCCGTGCGGCGCGCATTGAGTTCCGCCGCCGAGTTCAGCGGGCGCCACGAGCGGCCACCGAGTGCCAGCAGGGTATCGGCCGAGGCCGGACCCGCACTGCCCGAGGCGTAGTTCGGGAAATCGGCCGGCGTGCGCTGAGCCCAGTCGTCGAGGATCGGCTGCACGGCACGCCAGCAGGCCTCGACCATGTCGGCACGCTGGAACAGCGTGGCGTCACCGGTCATGCAATCGTAGAGCAGCGTTTCGTAGCCTACGTTCGGCTCGGCACGGAACCAGTCGGCGTACTTGAAGTCCATGCGTACCGGCGCGAGTTCCACGCGCGGGCCGGGACGCTTTACGTCGAACTGCAGCGAAATGCCTTCATCCGGCTGAATCTGCAGGACCAGCCAGTCCGGACCGAACGCGTCCATGCCGGTACCGCGGAACGGGGCAAACGGCGCGGACTTGAAGCGAATCGCGATCTCCGTTGTGCGTCGGCCCATGTGCTTGCCCGTGCGCAGGTAGAACGGCACGCCCGACCAACGCCAGGTGTCGATCGACAGTTTCATCGCCACGAAGGTCTCGGTGACCGAGTCCGGTGCCACGTTCGGCTCATCGCGGTACGAGCTGGCCAGTTCGTTGTTCACCGCGCCCGGACCGTACTGGCCGCGCACTGCGTCTTCGGGTTGAATGGGACGAATCGCCTCGATCGTCTCGGCCTTGCGCGTGCGCACGGCTTCGGCGTCGAACGAGGTCGGCGGCTCCATGGCGACCATGGCGAGCAGCTGGAACAGGTGGTTCGGCACCATGTCACGCAACGCGCCGGTCTGCTCGTAGAACGAACCGCGACGTTCCACGCCCACGGTCTCAGCCACGGTGATCTGCACGTGGTCGATACGGTCGCGATTCCAGATCGGTTCGAACAGGCCATTGGCGAAACGGAAGGCCATGATGTTCTGCACCGTTTCCTTGCCCAGGAAATGGTCGATGCGGTAGATCTGGTCTTCGCGCAGCACCTTGAGGATGCGCTCGTTCAGCGCATGCGCCGATGCGAGATCGTGGCCAAACGGCTTTTCGATGATCACGCGCCGCCAGAATCGGCCATCCGCACTGCCGTCGTCGACGAGACCGGCGTTCTTCAGCTGTTCGATGACGTCGCCGAAGAAGCGTTCCGGTGTCGCCAGGTAAAAGAGCACGTTGCCCTTGGTGCCGCGGCGGCGCTCGGCGTCCTTGAGCTTGGTCGCCAGGCTCTGGAAAGCGCTGAGGTCGTCGAAGTCACCGGCGTGGTAGCTCATCTGGCTGCTCAGCCAGCCCCATGCTTCCTCGTCGAGCTTGGCGCCGGCATTGCTGACATAGCGCTCGAGCGCGGTGTGGAGGCTCTTCTTCCAGGCGTTGTCGGCCATCTTGCCGTGATTGAAACCGATCACGGAGAAATTGTCGGACAACAGGCCGGTGCGACGCATGTTGTACAAGGCGGGAACGACGAGGCGGCTGGTGAGGTCACCGGCAGCGCCGAAAATCACGACGGTACACGGGTCGGCCGGGTGAGCGCGTGAGGTGACGCGCTTCGATTGGGCTTGGCTCATGCACGGACTCCTTGGGGATCGGTGGTATTGGGGGAAGCGTGGCTGTCGGCAGTCGCGCTGTAACCGTGCGCGAGACTGAAAGCGGCATTAACCAACGCTACGTGGGAAAAGGCTTGTGGGAAATTGCCCAGTAGTCGTTTCGACCGAGGATCGTACTCCTCCGCGAGCAATCCGAGGTCGTTCGAGAGAGCAACGAGGCGGGTGAAAAGCGTCCTCGCCTCGTCCATCCGCCCCAGCAGTACATAGTTTTCCACCAGCCAGAAGCTGCATGGCAGGAACTCACCTTCGCCCGGCGGCAGGCCGTCCACGCCGCTGCGCGTGTCGTAGCGACGGACGAAACCTTCGACGAGCAGATCCTCCTCGATGGCTCGAACGGTGGCGACGATGCGCGGGTCGTCCGGAGGGAGGAAGTCGGTGAGCGTCACCAGGAGCAGGCTGGCGTCAAGTTCCGTCGAACCGTAGGACTGAGTGAAGCAGCCGCGCACGGGATCCACACCCTTGGCGAGGATGTCTGCCTTGATCTCTTCGGCGACGCCGCGCCAACGGCGGACGAAGCCCGGGTCGCGACCGTCGCGGTTCTGCTCGGCCGCACGCTGGAATGCCAGCCAGGCCATGACCTTGGAATGGACGAAATGGCGGGGCTCACCGCGGATTTCCCAGATGCCCTCGTCCGGCTGGCGCCAGATGCTTTCGAGGTGCTCGAGAAACACCGATTGCACGTCGTCGGCGTCAGGCTGCAAGGCCACGCCATGGCGCACCGCGTGCGCGAAGGCACCGACGAGTTCGCCAAAAATATCCAGCTGGAACTGGGCGGAGGCCGCGTTGCCGACGCGAACAGGCTTCGCACCCTCATAGCCGGCGAGCCAGGGCAGTTCGTATTCCTCGAGTCGACGCTCGCCGGCCAGGCCATAGAGCACCTGCAACTGGTCGGGCGAGCCGGCGACGGCGCGGCGTACCCATTCGCGCCAGGCGCTGGCTTCATCGTGGTAACCCGCGTTGACCAGCGCGGACAGCACGAAGGTCGCGTCGCGCGCCCAGCAGAAGCGGTAATCCCAGTTCCGTTCGCCGCCGAGCTGTTCGGGCAACGAGGTAGTGGGAGCGGCGACGATGCCTCCGGTGGGCAAATAACTCAGGCCCTTGAGGACGATGAGCGAGCGACGCACGATATCGCTCCATTCGCCGGAGTCATTGCAACGACCGGACCAGTCCTCCCAGAAGGCCAGCGAATCCTTCAACTCCTGGTGCGCGTCGAGCGCCATGGGCGGCGGCAGGTGCGATGCACCCCAGGCCATGACGAAGGGCACTGAGTCGCCCGCGTTCACGGCGAAGCGGGCCACGCTGTGCATGCCCTCGCCTTCGACCGCGATCGGACTGCGAACCACGAGCAGATCCGGCCCTGCCACCGCCGTGATCGTCTGATCGTCGAGCCGGGACACCCAGGGCACGGCGCTGCCGTAATCGAAACGGACGGTGAGGATGCTTTCGAAGTCCACGCGCCCTTCGATACCTTCCACGATTCGGGTCACGCCGACCTGCTCGCCGGCAAAGGGCATGAAGTCGATGACGCGAGCGCAGCCGGTGGCGGTTCGCCATTCCGTCTCCAGCACGAGGCTGCCGTCGATGTAGTGGCGCTGGCAAGCGGCGTCAGGATCGGCGGGCGCGATGCGCCATCGTCCGTTGCTTTCATCGCCGACCAGCGCGGCGAAACAGGCGGCTGCGTCAAAGCGCGGCACGCATAGCCAATCAATGGAACCGTTGCGTGCCACAAGAGCGGCGCTTCGGCAGTTGCCGAGCATCGCGTAGTCTTCGATCCGGGATGCCATGAAGTCCTCGTCGCGGGGTGCCATTCCGTTAACGGTAGCCGCCGGTACGTTAGAACCGCGTAGCGATCAGTGACCCGACGTGGCAACCGGCCCGCGATCGCCGCGTGCCGCTTCGAACAGGCTATGCGCAAGTTCCTGCTCTCCGTAGATGACTTCGCTGGCCCCGAGCCCGGCAAGGTGATCCATGCACTCCTGCGAGTGCGCGCGAGCCACGATGGGCAAATCCGCACGAAGCTGGCGAGCCGCGCGCACCACCTGCCCGGCTTCGAATGGATCCGGCACGGCGACGATCAATGCCCGCGCGCCCGACAGGTTCGCCTCGGCGAGCACCAGCGAGGCGGCGGCGTTACCGATGACGACGTCCGCTTCGCCCGAGTCACGCAACGCGCGCACGGCATCCTCGTCGGTTTCGATGACCAGCACGCGCGCGCCGGCCGCGCGCAACTCGGCGAACACACGGCGACCGACGCGACCGAAACCGACCAGCACGGTGTGACCACCGACGGCCGCCGGATGCTGCTCCGGCGCGTCGGCATCGTGCTTCGCGATCCAGCGATCCAGCGCCACGAACAGCAGTGGATTGACCAGGATGGAAACGATAGCCGCGGCGAGAATCACATCGCGCGCCTGTGCGCTGATCAGACCCACCGACACGCCGAGCGCGGCGAGGATGAAGGAGAATTCACCAATCTGCGCGAGGCTGGTCGCGATGGTCAATGCCGTCTTCACCGGCCGGCCGAAGGCCCGCACGATCACGAACGCGGCGGCGGACTTGCCGACAATGATGATCATGCAGGCAGCCAACACGACCCACGGATGCTCGACGAGGACGTGCGGGTTGAACAGCATGCCGATGGAAACGAAGAAGAGCACGGCAAAGGCATCGCGCAGCGGCAGGGTTTCCTCCGCCGCCTGCTGCGACAGCTTCGATTCGCCCATCATCATGCCGGCGAAGAAGGCGCCCAGTTCGAACGACACATCGAACAGGTGTGCGGCGCCGAAGGCGACGCCCAGGGCCATGGCCAACACGGCCAGGCGGAACAGTTCGCGCGAACCGGTGGCGGACACCGTTTGCAGCGTCCAGGGGATGACGCGCTTGCCGACAATGAGCATCAGGGCGACGAAAACCACCACCTTGCCGACGGTCCAGGCCACGGTCTCGAACAGTTCACCCATCGACGGTGTGGCACCGCCCTTCTCCGAGCCCAGGAAACCGCCGATCGCCGGCAGCAGCACCAGCGCCAGCACCATCGCCAGGTCCTCGACGATCAACCAGCCGACCGCGATGCGACCGCGATCGCTGTCGAGCAGCCGGCGCTCTTCCATCGCGCGCAGCAGGACCACGGTGCTCGCCACGGATAACGCAAGACCGAACACGAATCCCTGCGCGAGGGGCCAACCCAGTCCCCACCCAAGGAGCATGCCGAGCCCGGTGGCGACACCCATCTGCACGGCGGCGCCGGGAATGGAGATAGCTTTGACCGAGAGCAGGTCCTTCAACGAGAAGTGCAGCCCCACACCGAACATCAGCAGGATCACGCCGAGATCGGCCAGTTCCTGGGCGATGCCCGCGTCGGCCACATAGCCAGGAGTAAACGGGCCGGCCACGACGCCGGCGACGAGATAGCCGGCGAGTACCGGCAGTCGAAGGCGGTTGGCAATGGCGCCGAAGATGAAAGCCAGGACGAGACCACCGACGATGGTGGCGATGAGTGGCGTGGCGTCGTGCATGGGCGGCTCCTGGAGTCGTCGTTGGCCGCGACCGGAAGTCACGGCATGCACCCTCGTCTCTTTGATGTCGGGTCAGCCCCTCAAGATTGGGGACGACACGCGGCCCATGCAAGCGAATCCGGGTATTTTTGGTCTCTGCTCGTTGTAGGAGCCGGCTATGCCGGCGATGGACTCACCCGCCAAACCGCTCCGCTGGCCTTTCGCCGCTGAAGCGGCTCCTACAGAACACTGAGAAGAATCTTAAGCACCGCTCGCCGTCAGTACCGCGAGGAAATCCTTGCCATAGCGCTTGAGCTTGTTCTCGCCCACGCCACTGATCGAACCCAGTTCGTCCTCGTTCGCTGGCAGCGCACGCAGCATCGCCAGCAGGGTCGCATCGTGGAAGATGACATACGCGGGCACACCATGCTGCCTGGCCAGTTCCGAGCGCACGCGACGCAGCTCGCTCCACAGCGGCTGCTCGATCTCCTCGATGCCAAGCGACCCACCCGTAGTGGCCGGCGACGGCCGCGAGGTCCGGCGACCCTTGGCGGGACGTGCGTCCTCGCGCAACCACACCTTGCGCTCGCCCTTCAGCACGGGGCCACTGGTCGGTGACAGCCGTAGCGTGCCGTAACCCTCGGGATCAGCTTCGATCAGGCCAGCCGCCAGCAACTGGCGAAACACCGACCGCCATTGCGTGGCATCCATATCCGCACCGACGCCGAACACGGTGAGCTGGTCGTGACGCAGGTCGCGCACGCGCTCGCCGGCTTCGCCGCGAAGGATCTCGATGAGATGGCCTGCCCCGTAGCGCTGACCGCTGCGATAGATGCAGGACATGGCCTTCTGAGCGGCGAGCGTTGCATCCCATGTCGTGGGGGGAACCAGACAGTTGTCGCAATTGCCGCAGGGCTGCGGGTAGACCTCGGCGAAGGCTTCGAGCAGCAACTGCCGGCGGCAACGTGTGGCCTCGGCAAATCCAAGCAACGAATCGAGCTTGAGGCGTTCGATCCGCTTGCGATCGTCGCCGGCCTCGGACTGCGAAATCATCTGGCTCATGGTGACGACGTCGCCCAGGCCGTAAACCATCCAGGCCTCGGCCGGCAGTCCGTCGCGACCGGCACGACCGGTCTCCTGGTAATAACCCTCCATGCTGCGCGGAAGGTCCAGGTGGGCGACGAAGCGCACATCGGGCTTGTCGATGCCCATGCCGAAGGCGACGGTGGCCACCATCACCACGGCATCCTCGCGGAGGAACCGCTGCTGGTGGCGCGTGCGCATGTCGCCATCGAGACCTGCGTGGTACGGCAAGGCTTCGACGCCGGCCTCGACCAGCCACGCTGCGGTCTCGTCCACCTTGCGGCGGCTCAGGCAGTACACGATGCCGGCTTCGCCGCGATGCGCGTCAAGAAAGTCCAGGAGCTGCCGCCGCGCGTTCTGCCGCGGCGCAACGCGGTAACGGATATTGGGGCGGTCAAAGCTGGAGACGAAGCGACGGGCCGCATGTAAGCCAAGCCTTTCAACGATTTCCTCGCGCGTGCGGTCGTCCGCCGTGGCGGTGAGGGCAATGCGCGGCACTTCGGGGAAGCGTTCGTGGAGGATCGCCAGTTCGCGGTATTCGGGGCGGAAGTCGTGACCCCACTGGGAGACGCAATGCGCCTCGTCGATGGCGAACAGGGCGATCGGAATGCGGTCGAGCAGGCCAAGGAAGCGACCGGTGAGCAGGCGCTCCGGCGCGACATAGAGCATGTCGAGATCGCCGGCGAGGAGCAATTCCTCGACCTCGCGCTGGGTGGCCGAATCGAGGCTGGAGTTGAGGTAACGGGCGCGAACGCCGGCCTCGGTCAGTGCGTCGACCTGGTCTTGCATGAGGGCGATGAGCGGCGAGACGACGATACCGGTGCCATGGCGCATCAGCGCGGGAATCTGGAAACACAGCGACTTGCCGCCGCCCGTAGGCATCAGGACGAGGGCGTCGCCGCCGTTGGCGACCTCCTCGACGATAGCCTGCTGCTGGCCGCGGAACTCGGGGTAACCGAAAACGGAATGAAGGAGATCGTGGGCCTGGGACTGCATGCCGCCATGCTAACAAACCGGCGCTTTCATCCGTTACGCACTGACAGCTGAACAAGCTGTGGGCCTACGCCGATTTGGGATGAAAGCGATGTTCTTTCGGAGCGTGTGAGCAGGTAATGGAGCCGGGCCCAGCATCCGCGGCCCATCGTCCGTTCGTGTCCTTCGGTGGAGAAGGCCTATGAAGAATCGATATCTCGCCGTTTCCTGTCTCGCCTGCTGCCTGATCGCAGGCGCCCCGTGGGTCCACGCTGAAAGCGGCCGGATCGTCTTCGCCGGCAGCATCATCGAGCAGGGTTGCCCCCTACGGGGCAGCACACTCGATTGTCCGCCCGGGCGCCGGGTGGATGCCGTCGTCCACCTGCTCGACATGGCGTCGGCACGGCACCAGATTCGCGCCTCGCTACTGGCCTATGCGCTGCAAAGGGACCGCTCCGCGACCTGGCAGGTGGTCGAGGTCACGTACCGTTGAGGCGACTACCGCGTCAGCCCCAGATGGCGCGGTCCAGGTCGTGGTCAAGGCCGAAGGCGCTCATCGGCACCCGACCATCCTTCACGGTGACCCCTTCCGCCTTGAGCCGTCGGCACTGTTCACGAAAGCCCTGCGTCCCCGCCGGTATGCCAATCCGTCCGTCGGCCCGAAGCACACGGTGCCAGGGAAGGTCGAGACGGTTGGGTGCATCGCCGAGCACCCGGCCAATAAGGCGGGCGCGCCCCGGGTAGCCGGCGCGTGCAGCGATGGCGCCATAGCTGGCGACGCGGCCGCGGGGAATCGCCGCCACCGCTTCGATGATCCGCGTCGCACGGAGCGCGCGGGCCTCATCATCGTCGAGTTCATCCGTCATGGTCGTTTCGTGCATGTCTGGAAACGGCAGGGAGCGTACCATCGACCCTCCCCAGTGACGGACCTTCCCACGGCCATGCGACACTTCGAGGCAATCCGCTCCCATGTCGGTGGCGTCCACAAGCTCCGCCAGAATGAGCCCTACGTCATCAGCTTCGACTTGGAGCTGCCGGACGGACGCCACCAGGGCATCTATCTCGCCGAGCTGGAAGATTCCGAAGGCCTGCGCTTCCTGCGCCTGTCGACCCCGATCGGCCCGCTCGCCGGCGTGGATGCGCGGCGCTGCCTTCGCTTCAATTGGGAGCAACGCACCGGATACCTCGCCGAGGCGGACCTCGACGGTTCGCCGTACCTGCACCTTTGCGAGAACCGGCCTTACGACTATCTGGACGAACGCGAACTCACTCGCCTGATCGAAGAGCTCGGCGCAACGGGCGACGAGCTCGAACAGGTCGTCAATGGCGAAGCCGACGCGCTCTGAGTCAGAGGAACAGCCGGCTGAGCTTGACCAGGCCGTAGCCGATACCCGCCGTAATGGGCAGGGTGAGGATCCAGGCCCAGACCATTCGCTCCACCACGGACCAGCGAATGGCGTTCCAGCGCTTCGCCGCGCCCACGCCCATGATCGAAGCCGACACGTTGTGCGTGGTCGAAACCGGCACGCCAAGCAGGGATGCGGTGAGGATCACCGCCGCCGAGCTGCCTTCAGCCGCGAAGCCGTTGATCGGATGCAGCTTGACCATCTTGTGACCCAGCGTCTTGATGATGCGCCAGCCACCGCCGGCGGTACCCGCGGCCATGGTCAAGGCGCAAACCACCTTGACCCAGACCGGGATCGGGAAGCCACCCGGCGCTGCCGGGTCGTGCGGAATACGCAGGAACTGCAGGATCGTCGGAAGGTGGTCGAAGTGACCCGCCGCTGTGGCTCCGGCCAGGGCAAGAGCAATGATGCCCATGCTCTTCTGTGCGTCGTTCATGCCGTGGGACAGTCCCATCGCGCTGGCTGAGACAATCTGCGCCTTGCCGAAGAAGCTGTTGACGAAGGGTGTGCGGCCGAAACGATGCAGCAGGCCCTTGCGGCTCGAGAAGAAGCCGAGCAACGCGTACAGCCCCCCCATCAACAGGTAGCCGATGACGAAGCCAAGGAAGGGCGAGACGATCATCGGCAGGATGACCTTGGGCATCACACCCTTGCCCAGCCACCAGTGTGCCCCGCCCTCCCACCAGATGATCGAGTGCAGGTTGCCGTCCGAGGCAGCCAGTGCCGCGCCGCAGAGACCACCGACCAGGGCGTGGCTGGAGCTGGACGGCAGGCCCATCCACCAGGTGATGAGGTTCCAGATGGTCGCGCCGAGCAGCGCGCTGATCAGCAGCTGCGAGCCCACGTCCACCACGCCGGTGTCGATCAGTCCGGAGGCGATCGTCGCCGCCACAGCGGTTCCCCACAGGGCGCCCGCCAGGTTGGTGACCGCCGCTAGCAGGACGGCCTGGCCGGGCGTGAGAACCTTGGTCGCGACCACGGTGGCGATGGAGTTCGCCGTGTCGTGGAAACCGTTGATGTAGGTAAACGCGAGGGCGATCAGGACGACCGCGATAACCATGCTCATGGGACGGCCGCCCTCAGGAGTTCTTGAGCACGATGGAATAGACGACGTTGCCGACATCGCGGCATTTGTCCACCGCCTTTTCCACTAACTCGAACAGATCCTTGGCGAGAATGGCGCGCAGTGGATCGGAAGCTTCAGCGTAGAGCGTTCGATAGGGATCGAGCAGGAGGCGATCGGCCTCGGACTCCAGTGCCTGGAGCTGGTCGCGCAACTTCTTCACCGGGTCGATCTTCAGACCATGGCGCAGCTGACCGATCATGGCGACGACCACCTCGGCCGAACGCTCGAGCAGGGCCGCGCGCTGGCTGAAGTCGATGCCCTGGAGCCGCTCGGCGACGATTACGTAGCGTTCGGCGAACTTCTCGATGGTCTTGGGAATCTTGTACAGCGCGGAATTCAGCGCTTCGATGTCTTCGCGGTCCAGAGCAGTCACGAAGGTGTTGACCAGCTCCTCGCCGATCTGGCCGTGCAAGGCCTTCTCGCGAGCCCGGGCCGTGCTGAAGGCGGCCATCACTGGGTTGCGGTCGGCCTGGGTGACCAGCTCATGCATCGCCTTGGCGCTTTCGCGGGCGGCTTCCGCGCTGGCCTCGAGCAGGCCATAGAACTTGTCGCCCTTACCGAACATCGTCTGGAGTGAAAACATGGGGTCGCCTGGAGGAACCTGGGGGATTTGTGACTGTTATGTTACCGGATAAGGAAATGTGGGAGCCGCTTCAGCGGCGAAAAGGACATGTGGGAGCCGATTCATCGGCGAAAAGCCAACGAAGCGAAGAAGCCAAGCCCCAAATCCCCCCCGTCTGATATATATCCCCCCCAATGCTCTCCGAAATCCTGCTCGTCCTCCTCCTTTCCCTCGGCAACGCGTTCTTCGCGCTGTCCGAGATGTCCGTCGTGGCCTCGCGCAAGAGCCGCCTCAAGCAGATGGCGCGGACCAGCCGCCGGGCCGGGGTGGCACTGCGCCTGGCCGAGTCACCGGAGCGATTCCTGTCGACCGTGCAGGTCGGCATGACCCTGATCATCCTGGTGACCGGCGCCGTGGCAGGCGACACGCTGGGCGCGCAGTTCACCGCCCTCCTCCACGACGGCGAGCCCGCCTGGCTGGAGCCCTACGCGAAGATCATCGGCTGGCTGCTCGGCTTTCTGCTGATGTCGCTGGTGCAGATCGTCATCGGCGAGCTGGTGCCCAAACGCGCCGCGCTGACCGCGCCGGAACGCATCGCCTCGCAGATCGCCGTGCCCATGCTGATCATCTCGCGGATCACCCTGCCGATGGTCTGGCTGCTCAACCATCTCTCCAGCGGCATCCTGCATGTGCTCCGTTTGCGCCGCGGCGATGCCTCGGCGGCCACGGAAGAGGAGATCCGCCTGCTAGTGGCGGAAAGTGCCGAGCAGGGCATCCTCGACCTCGACGAACGCAACATGGTCAATCGGGTGCTTCGCCTGGGCGACCGTACGGTGGGCTCGGTGATGACGCCGAGGATGAAGATCGCCTGGCTCGACATGAATGCGTCGCAGGAGGACAACCTCGAAGTACTGCGTGAAACCCCGTTCTCTCGCTACCCGGTCTATCGCCGCGACGAGAGCGAGGTCATCGGCACAGTCGAGGTGAAATCGCTGTTCGACTCGTTGCAGCGGGGCGAGGTGGACCTGTTCAAGCACATCTCCCGACCGCTTTTCGTCCCGGCGACCGCGCGCGCCCTGGACCTCCTCGAGTCCTTCCGTGACGCCGACACCCAGCTTGCCCTGGCCGTGGACGAGTACGGTGACATCGAAGGCCTGGTCACCCTCAACGACCTGCTCTCGGCCGTCGTCGGCGCCACCGCACCCTCCACCGACGACACCACGCACGACGGCCCCATCGTCCGTCGCGAGGACGGCAGCTGGCTCGTCGATGGCGCACTGCCGGCTGACGACCTGCGCGAGCTGCTGCAGATAGACCGCCTGCCCAACGAGGAAGAGCACGATTTCCGCACGGCCGCCGGCATGGTCACGACCAATTTCGGGCACATCCCGCATGCCGGCGAGTCCTTCGTCTGGCAGGGTATCCGTTTCGAAGTGCTGGACATGGACGGCGCCCGTATCGACAAGCTGCTGGTCAGCGTGGTCGGTGAGAACGCGGCGCTCGCGCAAGGCTGAGCATAAAGGCGCGGTTCAAGCGCAGCCGGTGATCGTCGGTTCATGACTACTCACGAAGCGCGCGAAGAAAAGACCACTGCCCTGCTCCGTGCAGCGCTGCTGGCGACCCCCGGTGAACGGATTTCCGTCGAGGCCTTGCTTGAACCGTTGCAGCGTCGGGCTTTCGGCTTTCTGCTGCTTCTGCTCGCCATCCCCAACTTCATCCCGGTACCGCTGGGGATCGGCGGCGTCATGGGCGTGCTGGTAATCGCACTCGGACTGGAGATGCTGGTCGGCCTCGAACATCCCTGGATCCCGGGTTTCCTGCGTCGACGCTCGATGTCACGCGAAGGCCTGCTACGTTTCCTCGATCGCGCCGAGCCGCTCACCCGCCGGCTCGAAACGGTCTGCAAGCCGCGCCTGCAGCGGCTCACGCGACGCCCGTTCACCTTCGTCTCCGGCGCGATCATGATCCTCATCGGCATCCTGCTCGCCTTGCCGATCCCGTTCACCAACTACGTCTTCGGCGGCATGCTGATCGCTTTCGCATTCGCGCTGGTCGAGCGTGATGGGGCGCTGCTGGTTGCTGTGTGGACAGCTACCCTCGTTATCGTTATCGCGTCGGCCACCTTCAGTCGCGCGCTGCTGGGACTGGTTCGCGACTTGTTTTAGTGCACGGGAATTTGGTGCACAGGAATAATGTGGGAGCCGATTTAATGTGGGAGCCGATTTATCGGCGAATGGGGGTGGGGGTTGCTGCATCTCAGCTTCGTTGGCTTTTCGCCGCTGAAGCGGCTCCCACATGTCCTCATTGCCGCTGAAGCGGCTCCTACATGTCCTTGATCAGTCTTTCTTGTGGGCTATCTCGGCCATGCGCTGGGCGTCGGCGAGGATGCCGTGGAGGATGCGGAGTTCGCGCAGTTCGGGGCGGGCGCGGAGGAAGAGCTTGCGCAGCTTCAACATGATCGTGACCGGCGAACGGCCCTTGTGGAACTCGATGTCGTCGAGGGTCTGGCCCAGATGGGTGAAGAATCGCTCGAGCTGCTCCGCGTCCGCCGGAACCTCGTCAGGATCGATCTCGGCCGCCGGGGCCCTGGTCTCGTCGGCCAGGAGGGCCGTGCGCAGTTCGTAGGCGACGACCTGCACCGCCTGCGAGAGGTTCAGCGAGCTGAAATCGTCCACGCTGGGGATGCGGATCATGGCGTGGCAGCGGGAGAGCTCGTCGTTCTCCAGGCCGGTGCGCTCATTGCCGAAAACCAGGGCGACCTGCTCGCCCCGACGGGCTGCGGCAAGGGCCTGGGCCACGCCCTCACGGGGATCCAGCTCGGGAATGTTCACTCCGCGGCGACGCGCTGAGAGGCCCAGGGCGAAGGTCGTACCGGTCAGGCCTGCCACCAGGTCGTCCTGGATGGACGCGTTGCCGAGCACGTCGTCCGCGCCCGCGGCCAGCGCCGTCGCTTCCGGATCGGGGAAGCGATGGGGGGCCACCAGGGTGAGCTGGTCGAAGCCCATGGTCCGCATGGCACGCGCTGCCGAGCCGATATTGCCCGAATGCGAGGTACGGACGAGGACGAAACGGAGGCGGTCGTTGAGCTCGGAAAGGGCCATGGCGTCGGGAGGCTGAACAGGAGGACCGGAAAGTCTACAACGGCAATGACTTGGGCGAGCCGCAAGGCGGTGTTAAACTGCGCGACCGACGCGGCCCGACCGCGCTCACCTGTTCTTTTACCAAGTCGATCCCCATGCCCAGACCCGCCGTCAACGTTGCGGCGCGCGCCGCGCGCTCCGCAGGAAACATCATCCTGCGCTACATGAATCGCCTCGAAGGCCTCGCGGTCGTCGAAAAGCAGCGCATGGACTTCGCTTCCGAAGTCGATCGCCTTGCCGAAGCCGAGATCGTGAAGGAACTTCGCCGCGCCTACCCCACCCACGCCATCCTCGGCGAGGAATCGGGGCAGATCGGCAAGGGACCGCTGACCTGGGTCATCGATCCCCTCGACGGTACGCATAATTACCTGCGCGGCATTCCCCACTTCTGCGTCTCCATTGCCCTCGTCGAGAAGGGCGAGCCAGTCTATGGCGTGGTCTTCGACCCGCTGCGCGATGAGCTCTTCACCGCCAGCAAGGGCGACGGCGCCTACCTCAACGACCGCCGCATCCGCGTGGGCAAGCGCGAGGGCCTGTCCGGTGCGCTCATCGCCACGGGCTATCCCTACCGCGCCCGCAACCACATCGAATCGCAGCTGGCGATGACCGCGGCCCTGCTCACCGAGGCCGAGGACATTCGTCGCATGGGTTCGGCCGCACTGGACCTTGCCTACGTCGCCTCCGGGCGCGTCGACGGTTTCTTCGAGCCCACGCTCAACATCTGGGACATCGCCGCGGGCGCCCTGCTCGTACGCGAAGCCGGTGGTGTCTACGGCGACTTCGCCGGCCGCGAAGGCCTGCCGGAGAGCGGCAACATCATCGCCGGGAACCACAAGGTGGCCGCCGCCATGACGGAAGTGATCAAAGCCAACGCTACGGCCCGCCTGCTCGGCGTGTAAATGCAACCTGCCAGCGGTCTGGGATTTGCCCACACCGCTGTCACCGTTCCGACCCGCCGCGATGGCTGAATTCAGACGTCCCTGAGCAGGTTGCGCAGGAACGGCACCGTCACTCGCCGCTGGGCGGCGAGTGACGCGCGATCCAGTGTATCGAGCAGATCGAGCAACGCGCCAAGATCGCGAGCGTGGTGAGCAAACAGCCAGTCCAGAACAGTGTCGTCGAGTTCGATGCCGCGACCCGCCGCGTGGTCGCGAAGCACCTGGCGGCGCTCCACGTCTGCGAGCGGCTTCAACAGTGCCTGGGTGAGCGAGCCGAGACGCGAACGAAGGTCCGGCAAGGCGATCTCCAGCGAAACGGGCGCGCCCACGGAGGCAAACAGCAGGGTGCAACCATCCGCGCGATAGCGGTTGAAGGTGTCGAACAGCGCGTGTTCGGCATCGGCCTCACCGGCAATGGAGTCGACATCGTCGATCGCCAGCACGTCGCTTCCGGCCATGCCACGAATAGCGACCGCCCGCGAGCCGCGCAAGCCCGCCAGCGGCAGGTACTGCGCCGTACGCCCGGCGTCGATCGCGGCCTGGCACGCGGCGATGAGCAGGTGCGTACGGCCGCTACCGATGGGGCCGGCAACGAAAACCCAGGGCGCCGCCGGATCGACCGCAGCGGCATGCACCGCTTCGACCGCGACCGCATTCTCACCGGCATGAAAGTGTTCGAACCGCTGGCGACGCGGCCAGCGCAACGCAAGGGGAAGCTGGGTCGTCATGGACCGCCGTCACCTGGGATGGTGGGGCGGACCGGCTTCACGCTGACGTCCACATCCACTTCCACATCGATCCGTTCCTGCTCCACCGCGGTTGCCGGCTCCATGTACAGATCGCTCTCGCGATAACGCGCGAAGACGTAGCGCATCAATACCACCACGACCGAGGCCGCCGGCAATGCCAGCAGCACGCCGAGAAAACCGAACAGGTGGCCGCCGGCGAGCACGGCGAAGATCACTGCCACCGGATGCAGACCAATCTTGCCGCCGACCAGGCGAGGTACCAGCACATAGCCTTCGAGCAGTTGGCCAATGGTGAACACCACCGCCACCAGGATCACGTGGGTCCAGTCGCCGTACTGCACCAGCGCGGCGATCAGCGCGGCGACGAAGCCGATCATGAAACCGAGGTAAGGCACGAAGCTGAGCAAGCCGGCGACCATGCCGATGAGCGGACCGATCGAGATGCCGCATAGGGTAAGACCGATGCCGTAGAACAGGCCGAGCGCCAGCATCACCAGCAACTGGCCACGGACGAAGGCGCCAAGCACCTGGTCCGATTCGCGCGACAGGCGCACCACGGTCGGCTCGATGGAGCGCGGCAGCAGACGCTGGATGTGCGCGATCATGGTGTCCCAGTCACGCAGCAGATAGAACGCGACCACCGGGATCAGCACGAGGTTGGTCAACCACATGACGATGCCCATGCCGGACTGCGTCACCTTGGTCACCGCTGTCGCCAGCACGCTGCTGACCGAGCCGATATGTTCCTTGATGGTTGCGATCAGGCGATCGCTGTCGAAGACGTCGGCGTCCAGGTGCAGGCGCTGTTGAATCCACGGCAGCGCCGTGCTTCGCGCCCACTCCACGTAACGCGGCAGGTTCTCGGCAAGATTCTCGAACTGGTGCTGGATCAGCGGGACCAGGAGGAGCAGCGTGCCGATGAGGGCCAGGGCGATGACGGTAAAGACGATGCTTACCGCCCACGAGCGTCCCATGCCCAAGCGCTGCAGACGATCCGCCAGCGGATCACCCAGGTAGGCGAGCATCGCGGCGACGGCGAACGGCATGAGCACCGGTGCAAGCACCCAGATCACGAAGATGATGGCAGCGGCGATCGCAAGCATCTGCCAGCGGCGCGAAGTGTCGTGAGTCATGCGATTCCAGTGTCTACATAGGGAAGTCGCCGCCATCGTCCCGTGGCGGCGGTGACGCCATTGTCGCGGATCAGGGGATCCAGTGAACGGCGAGGTCGGCGCCGTCGTGGGCGTCGGCGGCAAGCACGTGGCCGCCGGAGGCGTAGCCAGCGATCAGGCGAGCCAACGGCGCGGTGGCGCTCACATTCAACAACACGCCATCGGAAGTGGCGCCAATCGGGGCCACCGATTTCACCGCGGGGTCGTTCTGGAACGTCGACAGCAGGCCGGCATAGTCGGCAGCCGAGCGCAGTCCGGAAACCCACACCTTGCCGCTGGAACTCCCCCCCTGGGTCGCCGCAAACTGGCGGTCGAGCTTGTCGGCCATGGCATTGGCGCCATTGGAGAGCAGCGCGGCGCGAGCCTCGCCACTGTCCTTCCAGTTGGACGTGCGTCCCGCCGACACAAGGGTCCAGTCGGTCTGGTCGCCGCCAACCTTGCCGATCAGGATCACGGCGGTGTTGTACTGACGGGCCACGGTAGCGATCGCTCCGGCATCGCCGCCCGCGATGGCGTTGGCATCCAGGGTGGAATCCGGCTTCGGCAGCACGGTCTGGTAGCCGCGGGTATCGGCCATCTGGGACAGCGGGAGCAGGTCCTGCTGACCGAGGAGCTTGCCACTCGCATCATGGGCAATCACCAGCACCGGTGGCTTCGGTGCGGCCGCGGCGGCGTCGCCGACCGCCAGCACGCGGCGGATCGCGCCGGGGTCGAACACGATATCCAGACTCAGCGGCGCGCCATTGGCTCCGCCAGTCCGCGCGTACTGGTACTGCTGGACCAGACCGCCGGGCTGCTTCATGGCTTCGGCGTAGCCGGGCTTGGAGCGCGGATCCGCGCCGTTCGTGGCCCGGGCGAGCACCTGGGTCAGGCCATTGGCGAAGGCCTGGTCCCGCACGGCGGCGCTGGTGTCAGCCACCGGCACCGTCACCGTATAAATCGCGGTCTGCGCCGCCGCCGTGCCGACGAAGGACAGCAGGAAGATCATCAGGAAGGCGAGGAAACGGGCTGGGCGCATGATTTTGGCGTCGCTTTATGAAGACGGGGAGTCTGCCCAAACCTTGCCATGCCGTCCATCGAGACGGCGTGCAGGGCAGGCTCTGGGGTCGCTTGCTGTTATCATGCACGGTTTCCAATACGCGCCGGAATCGCTTATGTCCTCCGACCAGGGCTCCCTTACCTACCGCGACGCGGGCGTCGACATCGACGCTGGCAACGCCCTCGTCGAACGCATCAAGCCCATGGTCAAACGGACCTTCCGTCCTGAAGTCATGGGCGGGCTCGGTGGCTTCGGTGGCCTGTTCGACCTCTCCGGCCGCTACAAGGAGCCGGTACTGGTGTCGGGCACCGACGGCGTGGGCACCAAGCTCAAGCTGGCCCAGCACCTCGGCCGTCACGACACCATCGGCATCGATCTGGTCGGCATGTGCGTCAACGACGTGCTCGTCCAGGGCGCGGAGCCGCTGTTCTTCCTCGACTATTTCGCCACCGGCAAGCTCGACATCGACACGGCTGCCTCGGTCATCAGCGGCATCGCCCGCGGCTGCGAGCTGGCGGGTTGCGCCCTGATCGGCGGCGAGACCGCGGAAATGCCGGATATGTACCCGCCGGGCGAGTACGACCTCGCCGGCTTCACCGTCGGCGCGGTGGAAAAGTCCGCCATGAACGATGGCTCGAAAATCGTCGCCGGCGACGTGATTCTCGGCGTAGCTGCCTCCGGCCCGCATTCCAACGGCTATTCGCTGATCCGTAAGATCCTCGAGCGCGCCGGCTCACCGCTCGACCTCGACCTCGGCGGGGTAAAGCTGGGCGACGCTTTGATGGCGCCCACCACCATCTACGTGAAGCCGATCCTCGACCTCCTGACCAGGGTGGACGTGCACGGCATGGCCCACGTCACGGGCGGTGGTCTGAAGGAAAACATTATCCGTGTGGTACCCGACGGCCTCGGCCTGAGCATCGACGCGTCCTCGTGGGAACTGCCGCCGGTGTTCCAGTGGCTGCAACGCGAAGGCAATGTGGCGCGCGAAGAAATGTGGCGCACCTTCAACTGCGGCATCGGTTTCACCGTGCTGCTGACGCAGGATCAGGTGGACGCCGCCAAGGCGGCACTCGCCGCCCATGGCCTCGCCTCCTGGGCGATCGGCTCGGTCGTCGCCGCCAGCGGCGACGAACGCGTCCACATCGCCTGACCCGTTCCATGGATCGACCCTTGCGTGTCGCCGCGCTCGCTTCCGGACGCGGCAGTAATCTCGCCGCGCTGATCGCGGCGCGGCTCCCCGTCGAATTCGTTCTTGTCGGTAGCGACAAGGCCTCGGCCGGCGCGCTGACGATCGCCGCCGCCGCGGGCATTCCGACGGTTGCCTTGAATCCCCGCGACTACGCCACGCGCGCCGATTTCGATCGCGCGCTGTTCGGATGTGTGGCGGACGCCGGTGCGGACCTGCTCGTGCTGGCCGGCTTCATGCGGATCATCGACGCGAGCGTGGTGGCCGACTGGGAAGGCCGCGCCATCAACGTGCATCCGTCACTGCTGCCGAAGTATCGCGGCCTGCATACGCATCGCCGCTGCCTCGAAGCCGGCGACGCCGAGCACGGTGCCAGCGTGCACTTCGTCACCGCCGAACTCGATGGCGGCCCGGTCGTGGCGCAGGCACGTATCGCCGTGCGGCCGGATGACACCGAAGCCTTGCTGGCCGAGCGGCTGCTGGTCGAAGAGCACCGTCTTTTGCCTGCCGTCGTTGGCGCGATCGCCAGCGGACGCCTGCGCTGGGCGGGAGGAGCCGTCTTCGATGGCCTGCCGCTGACAAGCCCGCTGGATATCGCGAAGCTCTTGTAGGAGCCGATTCATCGGCGAAGTCGCTTGCGGCTACCTGGCTATCGCCGATGAATCGGCTCCTACCGAGCGCGGCAACAGGCCTTGCAGTTTCTTCGCTCCGTTGGCTTTTCGCTGCTGAAGCGGCTCCCACATGTCCTTATTGCCCAGCATTCAGCCACCATCGCTAAACTCGATGGCATGAAGACGACTCCCCTGCTCCGTGCCGGCTTTGCGCTGGCCCTCGCCCTGCCTGTCGCCGCGTTCGCCGCCGACGTACCGCAGTCCTTCACCGCGACGTATCACGTGCTCCAGGGCGGCGATCCGCTTGGCGAGGCCACCATCACCCTGAAATCGGTCGGTGGCGGCAAGTACGAATACAGCAACCAGACCAAGGGCACCGGCGGCCTCGCGGCGATCGCGGGCGCCAATGTGACCGAGGTCTCGCAGTTCACCTGGTCAGGCAAAGTGCCGGCGGCCATCAGCTACCACTACCAGCTGGATTCCTCGTTCAAGAGCAAGACACGTGACCTGACCATCCAGGGCAACACGGTGCAAGTGCAGGACAGCAAGAAGAGCTACACCTACACGGCCGCGCCGAACATGGTGGAGCGCAATACGCTTCCCTTGGCGCTCGGCGTGGCGCTGGCCGCCGGGCAACAGCAGATCACCCTGCCGGTAGCCGTCAAGCAGGCCGTGGAGAACCAGTCGTTCAAGGTATCGGGCAAGGAGAAGGTCACCGTGCCGGCCGGTTCGTTCGATGCCCAGCGCGTCGATCGTTCCGACGAAGCAGCAACCTTCAGCGCCTGGTATGTGCCGACGAAGTACCCGGTGCCGGTGAAACTGGCGCAGAAGGATGGCGGCGACCTGACCCTGGAGCTCGTGAGCTTCAAGGGCAAGTAACGCTGACCGGCGGCGGCATGGCGGCTCCTTGTGGGAGCCGCTTCAGCGGCGATTTGGTGATGGGGTGATGACAGCAATCTGGCCCGCTGCCGCGGGATCGCCGCTGAAGCGGCTCCCACAATCGCCGGCATAGCCGGCTCCCATAACAGCCCTTTTGTTTTTGCCTGGCAGGCAACTCAGCCCGGCAGACGACGGATCGTCGCGCCGAGCACACCCAGCTTCTCTTCGATGTTCTCGTAGCCGCGGTCGATGTGATACACGCGGTCGACCGTGGTGTCGCCTTCGGCGACGAGGCCCGCGAGCACCAGGCACGCCGAGGCACGCAGGTCGGTCGCCATGATCGGCGCGCCGCTCATCTTCGGTACGCCGGTGATGATCGCGGTGTTGCCTTCAAGGCGGATGTCCGCGCCCAGGCGCTGCAGTTCCAGCGCATGCATGAAGCGGTTCTCGAATACCGTTTCGGTGATCACGCCCACGCCTTCGGCAACGCAGTTGAGCGCGGTGAACTGTGCCTGCATGTCGGTAGGGAACGCCGGGTAAGGCGCGGTGACCAGATTGACGGCCTTGGGACGGCGACCGCCCATGTCGAGCTCGATCCAGTCCTTGCCCGTGCTGATATGCGCACCGGCTTCTTCCAGCTTCTGCAGCACGGCGTCCATGGTGTCGGCACGCGCACCGCGTGCACGCACCTTGCCGCCCGTCATCGCAGCGCCGACGAGGAAGGTGCCGGTTTCGATGCGGTCGGGCAGCACTTCATAGTGCGCCCCGTGCAGGCGCTCGACGCCTTCAACGATGAGCGTGGACGTGCCGATACCGTCGATTTTCGCGCCCATGGCCATCAGGCAGTGAGCGAGATCGACCACCTCAGGCTCCTGCGCGGCGTTCTCAATGATCGTGGTGCCCGAGGCCAGGGTGGCGGCCATCAGAATGTTCTCAGTACCGGTGACGGTGACCATGTCCATGACGATGCGAGCGCCTTTCAGGCGGCCGGCCTTCGCCTTGATGAAGCCGTTCTCAACCGTGATCTCGGCGCCGAGCGCCTGAAGCCCGCGGATGTGCTGGTCCACCGGACGCGAGCCGATCGCGCAACCGCCGGGAAGGGAGACCTCAGCCCTGCCGTAACGAGCCACCAACGGGCCAAGC
Organism: uncultured Luteibacter sp.; assembly: GCA_966191635.1. GTDB lineage: Bacteria > Pseudomonadota > Gammaproteobacteria > Xanthomonadales > Rhodanobacteraceae > Luteibacter. Next base: position 20,514 of record CBIGPO010000022.1, on the reverse strand, counting down.
ACGAGGATCGACGCCCGCATGGTGCGAACCAGTTCGTACGGCGCCACGCAGGAATTTTCCGGACGCGGGTCGATGTGCATCTTCATGCGGTCGTCCAGCACCACGCGCACGCCCATGCGGCCGAGCAGCTCGATGAAGGTAGTGACGTCGTGCAGATGCGGCACATTGCCGATGCTTACCGGTTCATCGGCAAGCAGGCAGGAAGCGAGGATAGGCAGTACGGCGTTCTTCGCACCGGAAATGCTCACATCACCCACGAGCGGGTTACCGCCGGTGATCAGGATCTTGGCCATGTTGTCGAATACTCAAAAAGGGAGGTCGTACGAAGGGCGTCGCGGCGCGCGTCAGCGGCGGCCTGCGGCCTCTTCGGGAGTAAGGGTCTTCAGGCCCAGGGCGTGGATGGCACCGCCCATGAGCTCACCGAGCGTGGCGTAGACAAGGCGGTGACGGGCCAGCGGCAACTTGCCGGCAAACTGTTCCGAGATGACGTCAGCCTCGAAGTGCACGCCGTCGTCGCCACGAACGTTCACCAGGGCGCCGGGCAAGCCGGCTTCGATCAATGCCTGGATGCGGGCAGCGTCCATGGATTCTCCGTTGGAAGGGGGTCGCCAGGCCAAGGGTTCCGAAACGGACCCTGAACCACCGTTCGATGGTGGCGACGATAAAATGAGAATATGTAATGGTAATGGAAATCCGGTGTCGCAGAAATGGACATCCCGGGTCAAACGCCCCAACCCGGACCCCCGAGGCCGCATGAATGCCCGCACCGCTCCGCCTGTCGATCACCCGCTCGTGAATGCCGATATCGTCGTCCGTAGCGCGCGCACCGTGATCGTCACCGAAGCGGCGGCGATCCGCGCCCTCGAAAAGAAGGTGGATGCCTCGTTCGTCGAAGCCTGCCAGATGATCATGGCCTGCAAGGGCCGAGTGGTCGTCTCCGGCATGGGCAAGAGCGGCCACATCGCCCGCAAGATCGCCGCCACCCTGGCCTCCACCGGCACACCGTCGTTCTTCGTCCACCCGGGCGAGGCCAGCCACGGCGACCTCGGCATGATCCAGCCGGACGATATCCTGCTTGGAATCTCCTACTCTGGCGAGACCGACGAACTCCTCTTCATTATTCCGGCGATCAAGCGTCAGGGTATTCAGCTGATCTCGATCACGGGCAACCCGAAGTCGTCGTTGGCCAAGCAGGCCGATGTAAATATCGACGCCAACGTGAGTTCGGAAGCCTGCCCGCACGGCCTGGCGCCGACGGCCAGCACCACCGCCGCGCTGGTCATGGGCGACGCCCTTGCCGTAGCTCTGCTCGAAGCCCGCGGATTTACCCCGGACGACTTTGCACGCTCGCATCCGGCCGGCAGTCTTGGCCGCCGCCTGCTCCTGCACATCGCCGACGTCATGCACTCGGGTGACGATGTCCCCCGCGTGCACCTGGGGGCCACCCTCAGCGAAGCGCTCGTTGAAATGAGCCGCAAGCACCTGGGCATGACCGCCGTGGTCGACGATGACGGGCACCTCCTTGGCGTCTTCACCGACGGCGATCTTCGTCGCTGCCTGGACGACGACGGCGTGGACCTCCGCAGCGCCACCGTCGCTGGGCTGATGACCCGCGGGCCGAAAACCATCGGGTCGGACAAGCTCGCCGTGGAAGCCGCGCAGCTGATGGAAAAACACCAGATCAGCGCGCTACTGGTTACCGATGCCGACGGGCGTGTGGTCGGCGCGCTCAACATCCACGACCTGCTCCGCGCCCGCGTCGTCTGACGCCCTCAATCAGAAGCCCATGGCCTACACGCATTACACCGAGATTCCCGCCGATGTCGCCGAGCGCGCGGCCAACGTACGCGTGGTTGTATTCGACGTGGACGGCACTCTCACCGACGGCCGCCTGTGGTACGCCGAGGACGGCCGCGAAACCAAGGTCTTCCACGTGCACGACGGGCTCGGCCTGAAGCGCCTGCAGGAAAATGGTGTCAAGGTGGCGATCATCACCGCCCGCATCAGTCACCCGGTGTCGCTGCGCGCGGAAGAGCTCGGCATCCAGCACGTCTACCAGGGCCAGAAGGACAAGCGCGCCTGCCTGACGGAACTGCTGAGCGCCCTGCGCCTGACGCCCGAACAATCCGCCTTCGTCGGCGACGACCTCCCGGACCTGCCGGCCATGGGCCTTGCCGGACTCGCGGTGGCCGTAGCCAACGCCCACCCCTGGGTGGCCGAGCGCGCGCACATCCGCACCCGTCTGTCGGGTGGTTACGGCGCCGCCCGTGAGGTGGCCGATCTTATCCTCGCCGCCCAGGGCAAGGCCGAAGCCGAGCGGGACCGCTGGCTGTGAGCCTGATGCTCCTGTTCAAGGACCGCAGCGCCGCGGGTATCGCCGGCATGCTCGCGGCAGCCCTCGGCGCCAGCGTGCTGCTCTATTACTGGGTCGCGCCGGACGCGAAGGTCGACGACTTCGTCGGGCCGCCGCGGTCGGGCTACGTGGTGACTAACTTCACCCTCGATTCCTACAATGACCTGGGCCAGCCCGCGTTCACGCTGATCGCCCCCCACGTGGAGCGTCGCGAAGGCGACGAGTCGCTCTACATCAATGCGCCGGACTTCGTGCTTCCGCCGACGAAGGACCTGACGGCACCACCGTGGAAGGGACATTCGCAGTACGGGTGGGTGAACAAGGACGGCAGCCTGCTCAAGTTACAAGGCAAGGTGCACATGGACCGCGTGGCCTTCGCGCAGACGCCACCGGCCAGCATCGATACCTCCGAGGTCACGGCGTGGCCGAAGGAGAACAGACTGGAAACGGCAGAGTGGGCCCGGATCGTTCAGGGAGCCTCTACAATGGATGGCGTTGGCATGCGCGCCAATCTCGACACCAAGCATTTGGAGCTCCTCGATGCAGTCCACACCGTCTACCCGCCGCGCAAGCGCTAGGGCCCTCATCGCGGTACTCGGCGTGGCGCTCGTGACGAGCGTGCCCGCTGTTGCCAAGCAGTCGGATCGCACCCAGCCGACCAACGTCACCTCGAAGTCGTTCGACGGCACGCAGCAGCAGGCGAACAGCACGCAGCCGGGCAAGGTGATCTGGACCGGTAACGTGGTGCTGACCCAGGGCACACTGAAGATCACCGGCGACAAGGCCACCGGCTACCTCGACGCCGACAACCAGATCATCCGGGTCATCATCGACGGAAGCCCGGCCACCGTGCAGCAGCTGGACGATCAGGACCTGCTGATGCGGGGCCACGCCAGCAACATCGATTACAAGCCGGACGACGCCGCCAACAGTGGCAACGGCATTGCCGTGCTCACCGGCAAGGCGCACGTTGACAAGCAGGCCGACGCCTCCGACAAGAGCAAGCTGAACCAGAGCGACGGCGACAAGATCACTTACAACACCACGAACAGCACGATGACGGGCGAGAGCAATGGCCCCGAGCCCGTGCACATGACCTTCCAGCCAAAGGCGCAGGCGCCTGGCGCTGCCCCGGCGAACCCCGCCACACCGCCGGCTGCCAAGCCGCCGGCTGCCGCACCGTCCCAACCGAAGAAGCCCTGACCCGATGCTTTCAGCCCAAGGCCTGCAGAAGCGCTTTCGCGCGCGCCAGGTAGTTCGCGATTTCGCCTTCTCCATCCGCGAGGGTGAAGTGGTCGGACTGCTCGGTCCCAATGGTGCCGGCAAGACCACCTGCTTCTACATGGTGGTCGGCCTGATCCAGGCCGACGCCGGGACGATCAAGCTCGACCAGCAGGACATCACCGGGCTGCCCATGCACGCCCGTGCCAAGCTCGGCATCGGCTACCTGCCTCAGGAAGCCTCGGTGTTCCGCCGCCTGAGCGTGTCGGACAACATCCTGGCCGTGCTCGAACTGCGCGACAACATGACCGCCAGGCAGCGCGAAGAAGAGCTGGAAAGCCTGCTCGACGAGCTGAAGATCGCGCACATCGCCGAGCAGAAAGGCATCAGCCTCTCCGGCGGCGAGCGTCGTCGCGTGGAAATCGCCCGCGCGCTGGCCGCCCGCCCGCGCTACATGCTGCTGGACGAACCCTTCGCCGGCGTCGATCCGATTTCGGTCGGCGAGATCCAGCGCATCGTCCGTCATCTGAAAGAACGTGGCATCGGCGTGCTGATCACCGATCACAATGTGCGTGAGACGCTTGGCATCTGCGACCGCGCGTACATCCTCAATGACGGCGAAGTCCTCTCCCGGGGTACGCCGCAGCACATCCTCGCCGACGAAAAGGTGCGCGAGGTGTATCTGGGCCGTGAATTCCGCATCTGACGCGCTGCTTATCCGACCGGTGGGCATAGCTCGCCGGAATGCTGGTTTGGGAAGGTCGCAAAGGGTTACGATGGATCCGGCACCCCACGCATCGAAGGCATGAAACCCGGACTCCAGTTTCGCCTGCATCAGCAACTCACGCTGACGCCTCAATTGCAGCAGGCCATCCGCCTGCTGCAATTGTCGCAGCTGGAGCTTGAGGCCGAACTCCGCCAGATCGCGGAAAGTAATCCCTTGCTTGAGTTCGCCGAGGATGCCGAAGCCGAGCCCGAGCTGCCCGAAGAAGGCGACTACGACGGCCCCGACTTCCCGGCACGCGACGAGGTCCCTGCCAAAGCGTCCAAGGCCGAAGAAGAATCCACGGCCACGCCCTCCGAAGAGCTCGCTCCCGAGTGGGACGACGATCGCTTCCCTGGCGAGGCCGGTGACTACGCCGGCGCGCCATCGCGGTCCGGCAGCGGCGACGAGGACGGCTTCGAACCACAGAACGCCGCCCCGGAAAGCCTCCAGCAGCACCTGGAATGGCAGCTCAACCTGTCCCAGTTTTCGCCGCGCGACCATGCGATCGCCACGGCCATCATCCACGCGCTGGACGAAGACGGTTACCTTCGCGACGGCGTCGAGGCGGTCGAAGCCGCCCTGCCCGCCGAGCTGAACGCCAGCGCCGGGGAGATCGAACGCGTACGCCAGCGCGTGCAGCGCTTCGACCCCACCGGCATCGCCAGCCTGGATCTTCGCGACTGCCTGCTCTGCCAGCTGTCACAGTTCTCCCTGGATACGCCGCACCGCGACCTTGCCATCCGCGTGGTCACCGACGAGCTCGAGCTGCTGGCGCGTAACGACGCCGCCAAGATCGCCCGCCGGCTCAAGGCCGCCGAAGAGGATGTGGCCGCCGCGGCCGCCCTGATCCGCAGTCTGGACCCGCGGCCCGGCTCGGCGCTCGACGCCACGCCGGTGGAATACGTCGCTCCGGATGTCTACGCGCGCCGTGAAAACGGCCGCTGGCAGGTCAGCCTCAATCCCGATGCCCAGCCCCGGCTCGGCCTCAACCAGCATTACTGCAACCTTATCGCCCGCGCCCGCGGCGACGACGCCACCTGGATGAAGGGACAGCTCCAGGAAGCCCGCTGGCTTCTGAAGAGCCTGCAGTCGCGCGCCGAAACCCTGACCAAGGTGGCCGACGTGATCGTGCGCCGGCAGAGCGCCTTCCTCGATTACGGCCCGGAGGCGATGCATCCGTTGGTGCTGCGCGAGGTGGCCGAGGAGGTCGGCATGCATGAATCGACCATTTCCAGGGTAACCACGCGCAAGTACATGCACACGCCGCGCGGTACCTTCGAACTGAAGCACTTCTTCTCCAGTGGCGTGGCCACGGAGGACGGTGGCAGCGCCTCGGCCACCGCGATCCAGGCCATGCTCCGCAAGCTCATCACAGGCGAGGACGCACGGCGCCCGTTGTCCGACCAGGCCCTGGCCGAGGAACTTCATCGACGCGGAATTCAGGTGGCCCGCCGTACGGTGGCCAAGTATCGGGAAGCCCTGCGCATTCCCAGTTCCAGCGAACGTGTCCGCGCCAGTTAGGCGCGGGGAACCCTTACGGAGGTCCACGGTCCCACTATTTCAGGCTTGAGGAACGGCACCCCGCCGCTCCGCACTCGTCGCCACCAAGGCGGCACCCTCAGCAAGAAGGAGGCCTCATGCAAATCCAGATCAGCGGCCAGCACATCCATCCCACCCCTGCCCTGCGCGAGCGCGTGGAACAGCAAATCGGCCGCTTCGAACGCCTTTTCGACAACATCACTGCCCTCGACGTGGTCCTTTCCGTCGACAAGAACGAGCACAAGGCCAGTGGCACCCTGCATTGCGCCGGCGCCCGCCTGCACGCAGACGGCGTGGCCAGCCTCGAGGACGAAAAAAAGCCCGACGCCCTGCATAAAGCCATCGACGCGATGATCGCCAAGCTTGCCGACCAGCTGAAGAAGCACAAGGAAAAGCTCAAGGATCACCACAACGCCGAGGGCCGCGACGCGCGCGTCGCCGCTCCCTGAACCCCCATCCACGCTTGATGGCACAATAGCCCCAGCCGGCGCCCTCGCGCCGGCTTCGCCATTCAAGGGATCCAGCGTGGACCGGCTGACCGCCAGACAACTCTTCGACGGAGTACACGAGCGCATGGCGCTGCGTTGGGCCGCAGGCATGCGCGGCGAGTCGCGCGTGCTCGAACCCAACACCAAGCAGAGCCGCCGCCCCTCGCTGGTCGGTTACCTGAACGTGATTTACCCGAACAAGGTGCAGATCATCGGCACCGAGGAACTCAACTTCCTCGACGGCCTGGAGCCGCGCCAGCGCTGGGAAGTGATTCACAAGATCGCCGCCTACCAGCCGGCTGCTCTCATCGTCACCAAGGACCAGGCCATTCCCTCGGACCTGCGCGAAGTGGCCGAGGAGACCGACACCCCGCTGTGGCTGAGCACGCGCCGCGGCCATGAGCTGCTCACCTACCTGCAATACCACCTGGCGCGCACGCTCGCGCCGCGGGTCACCCTGCACGGTGTGTTCCTCGAAGTGTTCTCGATCGGCGTGCTGATCACGGGCGAGCCCGGTTCGGGCAAGAGCGAACTGGCATTGGAACTGGTCAGTCGCGGTCACCGCCTGGTCGCCGACGACGCGACCGAGTTCACCCTGATCGCACCCGACGTGATCGACGGCGCCTGCCCCGATCTGCTGCAGGACCTGCTCGAAGTGCGCGGCCTGGGAGTGCTGAACATTCGTGAGATGTTCGGTCATACCGCGGTGAAGCCCTCGAAGTACCTGCGCCTGGTCATCCACCTCAAGCCCATGCTGGTGGGCGAGGAGACCGACGCGATGACCCGTCTCACCGGCGACGTCAGCCGACGCAACGTGCTCGACGTGGATGTCCCGAAGATCACCATTCCCGTGGCGCCTGGCCGCAACCTCGCGGTTCTTGTCGAGGCCGCCGTGCGCAGTCACGTGCTCAAGAGCAAGGGCATCGACCCTGCGCAGACCTTCATCGACCGCCAGGCGCACCAGATGCGTCGGCTGCCACCCTGGTGACCCCCGTGACCGATGAAGTCATGAACCCCATCGTCGACCCCGATGCCATCCACCTGATCGTCCTTACCGGCATGTCCGGTGGTGGCAAGACGGTCGCGCTGCGCGCGCTGGAGGATCTGGAGTTCTATTGCGTGGACAACATGCCGGCCGAACTCATACCGCAGCTGGTGGCGGCGGTGAGCCAGGGCGAGCACGGCCCACGCCGGCGTATCGCCGTGGGCGTGGACGTGCGCAACCGCCGCGTCGACCTCTCGCGCATGCCCCACGTGCTTTCCGAGCTGTCCATGGCCGGTGTGCACGTGCACCTGATCTTCCTCGACAGCCGCGACGACGTGCTGATCAAGCGCTACTCGGAAACCCGCCGGCGTCATCCGCTGGCCGCCGAGAAGCTCTCGCTGGCCGATTCGATCGCCCAGGAACGCAAGCTGCTCCGCCCGCTGATCTCCATCGCTGAAAAGGTCATCGACTCCAGCGACCTCAACGTGCACCAGCTGCGCCGCCTGTTCGCCACCGGCTACGCGGCGGCCTCGGACGGCACCACCCTGCTCTTCGAGTCGTTCGCCTATCGCCGCGGGCTACCGTCTGACGCCGATTTCGTCTTCGACGCCCGCTGCCTGCCCAACCCGCACTGGGACCCTCGCCTGCGCCCGTTCTCGGGTAAAGACCAGCCGGTCAGGGAATTCCTCGACGCGAACCCCCTGGTAGGCGAATACTATGGCGACGTGACTCGCTGGCTCGAAACGTGGTTGCCACGCTTCGAGGGTGAGGATCGCAGCTACGTCACCGTTTCGATCGGCTGTACGGGCGGGCGACATCGCTCGGTCTACCTCGTCGAGAAGCTGGCCCAGCATTTCCGCTCGGAACGCGGCAACGTACTGACATTTCATCGTGAGCTCGAATAACGCCATGATCCAGCCCAAGCAATACCGAGATACCGGGCGATGAGCGTCGGCGTCCTCCTCATGACCCACGAAGCGGTCGGCAAAGCGCTGATCTCCGCCGCACGCCACGTCATGCCCAAGCTGCCGATGGACGTGGACGCCGTGGAAGTGCCGCCCAGCGCGGATCCCGACGTCATGCGTACCCTAACCGCCAAGCATGCCCGCGACCTCGACCACGGCGACGGCGTGCTCGTCCTCGCCGACCTTTATGGCGCGACACCGTGCAATATCGGCCTTTCCCTGAGCGAACTGGGCGTGCACCTGCGCTGCGTTTCGGGCCTGAACCTGCCGATGCTGCTGCGCGTACTCAACTACTCGGATAAATCGCTGACCGAACTGACCGAGATCGCGGCCAGTGGCGGTCGCGGAGGGATTTTCATCGACCATGCTTGAACGGGACATCGTGGTATCCAACCGGCTGGGCCTGCACGCACGCGCCTCCGCCAAACTCGTCCAGCTGGTTTCCAGCTTCAAATCGACCGTCTGGATCATCAGCAAGGGTCGCGAAGTGAATGCCCAGAGCATCATGGGCGTGATGATGCTGGCCGCCGGCATGGGCACCGCCCTCGGCGTGCGCGCCATCGGCGAGGACGAAGAAGCCGCCCTGAATGCCGTGGTCGAGTTGTTCGACCGCAAGTTCGACGAGGGTGCCTGACCGATGAGATACGTGCTGACCGGCACGCAAGCCGCCCGGGGCATGGCCCTGGGTCGCGCACGCCTGGTCCAGCCGAGTATCTATGCGGTCGACACGCGCATGCTCGAGGACGCGGAGATCGCGCCCGAGATCGAACGACTGCACAAGGCCATCGACAGCGCCCGCACGGAACTACGTGAGCTGCGTGGCAAGTTGCACGGCGCGCTGGCGCGCGAGGTGGGCGATTTCATCGACGCCCACAGCCTGCTCCTCGACGACGAAGAACTGCTGCGCGGCCTGGACGAGCTCGTCGCCGTCGGCCACTACACCGCCAGCGCGGCGCTGAAGATGCAGCGCGACCGCCTCGCCGCGGTGTTCGACGCCATGAACGACCCCTACCTGAAGAGCCGCGGCGAAGACATCGACCAGGTCATCGGCCGCGTCATGTCCGCCCTTCTCCAGCAATCCAGTCGCGAGGAGCGCAAGCTCGCCGCGCGCGTGGGTGAGATCGTCGTCAGCGACACCCTCGCCCCTGCGGACATGGCCAGCATGGCCGGCCAGGGCATGCTCGGCGTCATCGCCAGCGCGGGCAGCATCTACTCGCATAGCGCCATCCTCGCGCGCAGTTTCAACCTGCCGATGCTGGTGGGTACCAAGGACGCGCTCGCCACAATCAACGACGACGACCTCGTCCTGATCGATGCCGAGCATGGCGAAGTCATCGTGCATCCCACCGCACAGGACCTCGCTCGCTATCGCCAGTGGCAGCGCCAGGCCGCTGCGGAAGGCCGTCGCCTGGCCGCGCTCGCCTCGGCACCGACGCTGACGAAAGACGGCGCCCACGTGCGCCTCTACGCCAATGCCGAACTGATCGGCGACATCACGCTGGCCCGCGCCCGCGGTGCGGACGGTGTCGGCCTGTATCGTTCCGAATTCCTGTTCCTGCGCCAGCGTGGCCTGCCCTCGGAAGAGGAGCAGTTCATCGCCTACCGCGACGTCGTCCTTGGCATGGGCGGTTTGCCCGTCACCATCCGCACCCTCGACCTCGGCGCCGACAAGGCCGACGCGGCAGGGTTGGCGATTCGTGGCGAAGAGAATCCAGCGCTGGGTGTGCGTGGTATTCGTCTGTCGTTGCGCTACCCCGACATTTTCAGCGTGCAGCTGCGCGCGATCCTTCGTGCCGCCTGTTACGGGCCAGTACGTATTCTTGTCCCGATGATTACCCATCTGGGTGAGATGACCGATGTGCGGCGCCTGATCAAGAAGGCACGCGAGGATCTCGCGCGCGAAGGGCAGGAGTTGCCGGAACGTCTGGATGTCGGCGCGATGATCGAAGTGCCGGCCGCGGCGATCGGCGTGGCGTCGATTCTCGAGAAGGCCGACTTCCTCGCCATCGGCACCAACGATCTTGCGCAATACGTGCTCGCGGCTGACCGTAACAACGATGCGCTTGAAGGCATCTACGATCCGTTGCAGCCGGCGTTCCTGCGGCTGATTGCGCATGTGATCGCGAGCGCGCGGCGGGCGAAGAAGCCAGTTAGCCTGTGCGGCGAGATTGCCGGCGATACGCAGTTCACGGCACTGCTCCTGGCCATGGGCCTGGAAGAATTCAGCATGCACCCGGGGCAGCTGCTTCAGGTACGTGACCGCCTTACCACGCTGGACTGCAAGGCACTTCGTCGTGCGGCGCCGCGGTTGTTCCGTGCACATTCGCGGGATGAGGTGGAGGCGCGGTTGCTTGAGGTTGTGGCTCAGCAGGACGGTTGCGCTTAAGACTTCCGCGGGCTCGGCTTCGCCATCGCGTTTGCGCTCGGGTACTGAGGGAAAGGGAGCCGCAGGCTGCCATTCTCGTCGCTAAGTCCTCGTCCGGCCTTCGCCTCCCTGCGGAATCGCTCCGAGAACGCCAGCCGACGACTCCCCTCCAAACGTGACACTGGCTTGCAAGGCGAGCAAAGAGCAGTTGTGCGGCTGCGCTGAATCGCCCGCAAGCTCTTTGTAGGAGCCGCTTCAGCGGCGATGCCTCAATGTGGACCCAACGCGTCCCCTCTCATTTCACCCTTCTCCCACGCAAGCCGCGCATGCGCCTCCGCCGCGCAATGCGCACCCATCTGCGTGAGCGCCGCTATTGCATCCAGCGACAAAGCCATGCGCCGGCAATCGACGACATCCGACTCGTGCACGAATTCCGCGAGCAGTTCCGTCAGCCCGCGCGCGTACTGAAGCAGCTCGGCAGCATTGTTGAGAAGCTCATGCGCCGAGGCATCGGGGTCGGCGTAGTAGCGCGCACGACGAAGCGTGCCGTTTTCGTTGGCAACAGACATCACTGCTCCTTGATGAAACCTCCGCGCGTCCAGGTGCGGCACGCCCACAAAGTGACGTGCCGCGGATCAAACGGACTCGCGGTTTCACGACTGCCCGTGACCGGGCGCCGGGTGGCTGATTGATGAAGTGAGTTAGCGTCAGCCTGCGTCGTCGGCGCGCGTAGGTACGCGCCGGGTTACACGGCCAAGAAACATCTCAGAAATCGCTGACGCCCTGGATCCTCAACCGTATCTGCGAGGGACGCAGACAACCCGGTAACCGTAGGGGGTGTCGCCGGGGGGATTCGGCGGGCGAGCAGGTGCCGTATGATCGGTAACAGCCATATCAACTGGACTCCAAGTTGGTTTTGGTTAGCGAAGCAGGCGTGCTCGTTACACTCCTGCTTCGCGCTTTTCACCGCATTGAGCGATGGTTGCCTGCGCGACACGTCTAGCGAAGACGCAGGCAACGGAATGACCGTATCAAAACAACATTGGGTTGTCTGTAGTCGCAAGTGCAATAACCCAATGTCGCTTTCCGGAGCCTAGATTCGCCATCGCCACGCAGACGAGAGCGATACGGTGAATAGACAAGGGAATCGATAATGGATGCGAATTTCCGGATTCGATCGCCGTGCGCGCAATCAACCGCGCCCCGCTCGCCTTTCAGCCGATTGGCACGCATGGGAGGGAGCCGTCGGCTGCCGTTCTCGGAGCGACTCCGCAGGGAGGCGTAGGCCGGACGAGGACTTAGCGACGAGAATGGCAGCCGGCGGCCCCCTTTCCCTCAGTACCCGAGCGCAAGCGCGATGGCGAAGCCGAGCCTTCCCAGGGAATAAAAAAAGGCCGCGATTGCTCGCGGCCTTTTCGCCGATGAATCGGCTCCTACACAGAGCGTATCGCCTTACGCGGCGCGCACCTTTTGCATGGCTTCGGCATTGCGCTTCACGCCAGCCTGCAGCTCTTCGCTGTCGAAGTCATCGACCGAGATGAACTCGGCAACACCGTCACGCACGCGCTGGAGCAGGTCGCGCTCGGCGGTGGTGATGGCGCCGAGCTTCTCGGCTTCCGCCAGCTGCTCGTTGTACGTGTGCGACTTCAGCTGGCCGCCCTTGAACGCCTTGAGGAACTTGCGCTCCACCGGCTCGGCAGCGATCACGTCGGGCAGGAGCGCATTCATGCGACCCACCGTGTTGTTCGCCGTCGGGGTCAGATACGTCCAGGTGGTCAGGCGATCGCGGGCTTCGCTGGGTGCGGTGATCAACGCGGCGACACGACGGCCGAGGCGATCCGACGGCGGCACTTCGCGGCGGCCGAACGGGAAGACCAGGGCACGCAGCACCCAGGCGACCGGGCGCACAGGGAAGTTGCGGATCACGCCATCCAGCGCCATCTGCATATTCCACACGCACTGGTGGAAAGCCCAGGCCAGCAACGGACGATCCGCTTCCGGACGGCCGGTGTCTTCGTAACGCTTGAGCATCGCGCTGGCGATGTACAGGTACGAGAGCACGTCGCCCAGGCGGGCCGAGAGCTTTTCCTTGAACTTCAGCTTGCCGCCGAGCACGCCCATGGCCACGTCGGCACACAGTGCCAGCGCCGCGGAGTAACGGTTGAGCTTGCGGTAGTAGCGGCGCGTGTACGCGTCGCCAGCGGTCTCGCCGATCTTCGCCGCGGTCAGGCCGAGGACGAAGCTGCGCACGGCGTTGGAGAAGCCGAAGCCGATGTGGCCGAACAAGGCCTTGTCGAACGTCTTCAGGCGCTCGCGGTAATCGGCGATGCCAAGTGCCTGCATTTCCTTCAGGACATAAGGGTGGCAGCGGATCGCACCCTGGCCGAAGATCATCAGGCTGCGCGTCATGATGTTCGCGCCTTCCACCGTGATGGCGATCGGCACCGACTGCCAGCCGCGACCCATGTAGTTCTTGGGACCGAGGATGACGCCCTTGCCGCCGTGCACGTCCATCGCGTCCGACGCGATCTGGCGGCACCATTCGGTGGCGTGGTACTTGGCGATAGCCGACGGCACGGCCGGCTTCTCACCACGATCGACCGCGGCGGCGGTGGCACGCGAGAGGGCCTGCATGGCGTAGGTCAGGCCGCCGATGCGGGCCAGTGCTTCTTCCACGCCTTCGAAACGACCGATGGCCAGACCGAACTGCTTGCGCATGCGCGCGTACGAGCCGGTGGCCGAAACCGCCATGCGCGAGGCACCCGTGGCGTTGGACGGCAGCGAGATAGCGCGGCCGACCGACAGGCATTCGACCAGCATGCGCCAGCCCTGGCCGGCCATGTGCGGACCGCCGATCAGCACCGACAACGGCACGAACATGTCCTTCGCGTGCACCGGACCGTTCTGGAACGGAGTGTTCAGCGGGAAGTGGCGACGACCGATTTCCATCCCCGGGGTTTCGCGCGGCAGCAGCGCCAGCGTGATGCCCAGGTCTTCCTTCTCACCCAGCAGCTTGTCCGGGTCGTACATACGGAACGCGAGACCGACGATGGTCGCGACCGGCGCCAGCGTGATGTAGCGCTTGTCGAAGGTCAGGCGGATACCGACGGTTTCTTCGCCATTCCACATGCCCTTGGTGACGATACCGAAGTCGGGAATCGAGGTGGCGTCCGAACCGGCGTAGGGACCAGTCAGCGCGAAGCAAGGGATTTCACGGCCATCGGCCAGGCGCGGCAGGAAGTGGTTCTTCTGCTCGTCGCTGCCGTAGTGCATGAGGAGCTCGCCGGGTCCGAGCGAGTTCGGCACGGCGACAGTGGAGGCAACCGTCTGCGACATGCTCGAGAGCTTCTGCAGCACGGCGGAGTGAGCCAGCGCCGAGAAGCCGAGGCCACCGTAGGTCTTCGGAATGATCATGCCGAAGAACTTGTTCTTCTTGATGAACTCCCAGACGTTCGGCGGGAGGTCGGCCAGCTCGTGGGTGATCTGCCAGTCGTCGATCATGCTGCAGAGTTCTTCGACGGGACCGTCGAGGAAGGCCTGCTCTTCCACCGAGAGTTCCGGCTTCGGCTGGCGCAGCAGTTCCGACCAGTCCGGCTTGCCCGAGAACAGCTGGCCTTCGAAACCCACGGTGCCGGCCTCGAGGGCGGTCTGCTCGGTTTCGGACAACTTGGGCGTCACCTTGGCGAAGATCGACAGCAGCGGTGCGCTGATCTTCTTCCGGCGGAAGTCGACCATCAGCAACGGCGCGGCGACCAGCGCCAGCAGGATCAGCACGACGACCGTGGTCACCGGCGCGCGCGCGAGCAGACCGACGACGAGGGTCGTCACCGCGGTCGCGATGGCCCACGTGCGGAGCGACGTGCGGTGGTAGGCACAGGCACCGGAGGCAATCAGTGCCGCCAGTACAACCAGGATTGCAGACATCGGTGTTACCTCGTCGTAAGTCGGTTAGAGCGGTTGGATCAGAGCGATTGCATGAACTGTGCGATCTCGCGCGTAAACGCGTCGTTCGCGTCACCGGCGACCATGTGCGTGGCGTCGGCGAGGGCCACATGGCGCGCATGCGGCACGAGGCGGAGAAATTCGTCGACGGTCTGACTGGAGACGACGTCGCTACGGCTGCCGGAAAGGAGCAACACGGGCACCTCGACGCGAGCGGCGGCCGCGAACAGTCGCGGCTGGTAGCGCTCGCTCTCCTGGACCAGGCCGTCGAGCAGGGCGGGATCCCAGTGCCAGCGCAGGCGCCCCTGGCCATCCTGCCGCAACAGGGGCTTGAGCTGGGCTTCGGATTTGCGCTCACGCCGATGCGGCAGGTACGCCTCGATCGCCGAGGCCGCCTCCTCATAACTCGCGAAACCGTCCGGGTGCGCGCGCATGAAGCCGAGAATACGTTCGACGCCAGCGGTTTCCCAGCGTGGGGTGATGTCGACCAGGATCAGTGCCGAGAACGGCGACCGACCCGCCTCCTCCTCACCAGCGGCCACCAGCCCCAGCAGCCCGCCCATCGAGGCGCCAACCAGTACCGGCGGACGGCCGTCAGGCGAGATAGCCTCGGCCGATACCGTGAGCAGATCGTGGACGAACTGCTCCATGTGGTACTCGCCGCGTGGCACGCGTTCGCTTTCGCCGTGACCGCGGGCATCGAAGGTAGTCGCGTCGAAGCCTTGCTCAGCCAGCGTCCGCGCCGCGCCATTCCATGCGTGACGCGTCTGTCCGAAGCCATGCGCGAAAACCAGCGATGGCGAGCGCACGCCCGGCCAGCGCTGCATGGCGAGGGCAATACCGTCCATCGAGACCAGGCTCGAGGTGGAGGATGGCAGGGACGTGGAATAGGCAACCATACGGCTGAGTATGTAGCCCCGGGCAGAGGGCGTCAATACGGTGGCGTACGGACATGCAATGGCAACCAAGTCAAGGTCTTATGCAACAGGCCGGACAGTTGCTGGATTGCAAACGGCGGCGTCTCGGCTACCATGCGTCGATGACCGACGGTGCCAAGAACGAACGAGTCCGCCTCTCCGCAGAAGACTGGGAAGACGGCGCCCTAGCCCTTATCGCCGAACAAGGCGTCGGCGCCCTTGCCGTAGAGGCGCTTGCGCGCCGCCTGGGCGTGACCAAAGGCAGCTTCTACTGGCACTTCCGTACGCGCGAAGCCCTGCTCCAGGCCTCGCTGGAACGTTGGGAAGAATACGGCGAACGCGAAGTCCTCGGTGAGATCGAGCGCATCGACGATCCGCGTAAACGTTTGCCGGAACTGTTCCGTCGCGTCGCCCACGAATTGCAGGCGCATCGCGTCTATGCCGCCCTGCTCAAGGCACTCGACCACCCGCAGGTCGTACCGGTCATGGCGCGCGTGTCGCAACGGCGTATCGAGTTCCTTACCACGATGTACCAGGAAGCCGGCCTCGAGCCTGTGGTCGCCCTGCATCGTGCACGCCTTACGTATGCAGCCTACGTGGGCTTCCTTCAATTGAACTTCACCCTCGGCCTGCCGCGCCTCAGCCACGACGAGTTCGACGCCTATGTCGAGCACGTGATCTTTACGCTGACACCGGCCAAACCGAACGCGTGAGCTGAACGGCGCGTCGCATTTTGCTGCGCCGTGCCTTGCCAATACCAACGCTCGCAAACTACTGTCTCCACAGCGTTTAACTGGAGACCACAACGGATGCGTTCGTACGGAAGTTCCCTGGAAGCATTGAATCGATGGGTTGACGATGTCGCCCGACTGACGGAGCCCACCTCCGTCCGCTGGTGTGACGGCTCGGACGCGGAATACGCGGAACTTGTCCAAACGATGCTCGCCAGTGGCGATCTCCTCCCGCTCAACGAGGAGACCAACCCCCGCAGCTACCTGCATCGCTCGAATCCGTCGGACGTCGCTCGCGTCGAGCACCTGACCTTCGTCTGCACGCCGGAGGAAGAAGAGGCCGGCCCGAACAATCACTGGATGGCACCGGCCGAAGCGCACGCGAAAATCGACGCCCTGTTCGCCGGAGCCATGCGCGGCCGCACCATGTACGTCATTCCGTACTGCATGGGCCCGATCGATTCACCGCTTTCGCGTTGTGGCGTCGAGATCACCGACAGCCCCTACGTGGTCGCCAACATGCGCATCATGACGCGCATGGGCGCCCCTGCCCTGGCACGCATCGAGCGCGAAGGCCAGTTCGTCAAAGGCCTGCACTCCACGGGCGACCTCGACCCCGAGCGTCGCTTCATCATGCATTTCCCCGAGGAGCTTTCGATCAAGTCGATCGGCTCCGGCTACGGCGGCAATGCCCTGCTCGGCAAGAAGTGCCACGCGCTGCGCATCGCCAGCCACCAGGCCCGGCGCGAAGGCTGGCTGGCCGAACACATGCTGATCGTCGGCATCGAGAATCCGCAGGGCGAGAAGCACTACATCGCTGCTGCGTTCCCCTCGGCCTGTGGCAAGACCAACCTGGCCATGCTCATTCCGACCGAGGGCTACCGCAAGGCGGGCTGGAAAGTCTGGACCGTCGGCGACGACATCTGCTGGATGACACCGGGCGAAGATGGCCGCCTCTGGGCCATCAACCCTGAAGCAGGCTATTTCGGCGTCGCCCCCGGCACGGGTGCGAACACCAATCCAACCGCCCTGGCCACCCTCGGCCGGGATGCGATCTTCACCAACGTCGCCGTCACCGCGGACGCGCGTCCGTGGTGGGAAGGTCTGGGTGAAGGCGAACCGGTCACCGACTGGCAAGGTCGCCCGTACGACGCCGCCAACGGCCCCGCCGCCCATCCCAATTCCCGCTTCACGGTCAGCGCAAAGCAGTGCCCAAGCTGGGCGCCGGAGTCCGAGGACGCCGCCGGCGTGCCGATCTCGGCCATCGTCTTCGGTGGTCGTCGCCCGTCACTGGTGCCGCTGGTGTTCGAGGCGAAGGACTGGGCCCATGGCGTGCTCGTCGGTGCGGCCATGGGTTCGGAAACCACGGCCGCCGCGACCGGCGCGGTAGGTGTACTTCGTCGCGACTCCATGGCGATGAAGCCGTTCTGCGGCTACAACTTCGCCGACTACTTCGCCCATTGGCTGTCCTTCGACAAGCCCGGCGCGAAGCTGCCGCGGATCTTCCACGTCAACTGGTTCCGCAAGGACACCGATGGTCGCTTCATGTGGCCCGGCTATGGTGAGAACCTCCGCGTGCTCGACTGGATGATCCAGCGCGTGGCCGGCAAGGCGGAAGGCGTGGAAACCCCGATCGGCGTGGTTCCCGCCAAGGGTGAGCTCAACGCCGAAGGGCTCGGCCTGAAGCCGGGCGCCCTCGACGAACTGCTTCACGTCGACGTGGAAGGCTGGACCGAAGAACTGAACGCCATCGGTCTATACCTCGATGGCTTCGGTGCGCGCATGCCCGAGCGCCTGAAGGCCGAGCGCCTCCGCGTGAGCAAGGCCCTGGAAGCGGCCGTGGAACGCCGGGCGGCCAACGTCGCCTGATGGCGGGATCAGGGCCCTGCTTTAGGGGCCCTGCTTTGTGTGGGAGCCGATTTATCGGCGATTGAGCGCGCCGCGTCACCGCTTCGTTGGCTTTTCGCCGCTGAAGCGGCTCCCACATGCCCTGACACATTGCCTGATTTGCCGATGGATCGGCTCCTACATTTCCTTTCCCTTAAACGCTTCTCCCCTTGCCGGCATCCAAGCTGGCAAGATGAATGCACTATGCCTCGCCGCCACTTCCTTCATGCAGCCTGAGCTGCCTGTTGCCACGTCCGATGACGATGTGGTGCGCGCTGCCGTCGGCGGCGACCGGAAGGCGTTCGAACAGCTCTACCGCAAGCATTCGGACCGGGTCTATGGCGCCATCCTTCGCCTGGCTGCCTTCGACCATGCCCGCGCGGAAGATCTCACGCAGGAAGCCTTCATCCGCGCCTGGCAGAAGCTCGACGGCTTCCGCTTCGAGAGCGCGTTTGGCACCTGGGTGTACCGGTTGGCGGTGAACGTGGCACTCATGTCCATACGTGCCCGCAACGCCGACCCCGTCAGCATCCTCGACGATGAACATCTACCGGACATCGCCGACCTCGACAATCCCGTCCGCGCCGTGGAGCGCGACGAGTTGGAAAAGGCCATCGCGGCGTTGCCGCCGCGGGCCCGTGCCGTCCTCATCCTCTACGACGTGGAAGGTTGGAAACACGAGGAGATCGCCATCGAACTCGGGATGGCGGTTGGTTCCTCGAAAGCGCAGTTACACCGTGCACGCGGACTGCTCCGCCGCGCACTGGGAGATAAGCCATGAACGAACTCGAATACCTGCGCCAGATGCGCTCCCTCAACCGGCCGGTCGCGCCCCGTCGCGACCTCTGGACCGGCATCGAAGCCCGTCTCGACGAAGCAACCGTCGCCGCGACTCCGCGCCGCCGACGCGCCCAGCCCTGGCTGATGGCCGCGGCCATCGCCGGCGTGGCGGTCCTCGGTGGCGGTATCGGCCTTCATCTCGTCGCGCCTACCGGCAGCGACGGCCTTGCCAGTACCAGTGAATCCCACTGGAAACCGACCGACCCGCGTCTCTCCGGAGCCGCGGTGGAACTCGACGCCGCGCGCATGGAGCTGACCCAGGCCATGCAGGACTCCCCCGATTCGGCCGCCCTGCAGCGTCTGCTGCTGAAGACCGAACGCCAACGCGACCGTCTGCGTAACCTCGAAAAGCAAGCCGGCTAACATGCGAACAGCCAGGACCCCACTCATGAAAACGCTCTATCTCACTCCCCTGCTGCTGGCACTCTCGATCGGACAGGCATTTGCCTCGACCCCGATCAACCTGTCGAAAGACATCCGGCCGAATGCAAAGGTCAGTATCGACAACGTCAAGGGCGAGGTCACCGTGACCGCCTGGGACAAGAACCAGATCCAGGTCTCCGGAACACTGGGCGACGGCGCCCGTCCGCTGGAAATCGAAGGCAGCGACGGCAACGTGGAAATCCACGTGGACAGCGACTCAAAAGAACATTCCATTTTCAGCTGGGGCAGCGACACCCGCATGCAGCCCACCGTGCTCAACGTGCGCGTGCCCAAGGCCGTCAGCGTCGAGATCAACGTGGTCAGCGCACCGGTCAGTATCGACGGCCTAGACGGCGGCAAGATCGAGATCAACTCGGTCAGCGGCCGCATCCGCGGCAACCTGCGCTCGCCTGACATCAACATGCAGACGGTCAGCGGCACGATCGATCTTGCCGGCAGCGCGGCCAAGGCCGACCTGCAAACGGTCTCAGGCGATATCACTGCGCCCAGCGTGACCGAACGGGTCGAAGCACAGACCGTGTCCGGCCGCATGACGATCGGCGGTGGTCCCTGGAAGCAGGCCAACTTCAGCACGGTCTCGGGCGATACGCAGATCAACGGCGGCCCGTCGCGTGACGGCAAGATCGACGTCGACTCGATGAGCGGCGACGTCCAGCTCCAGCTTCCGTCCGATGTTTCCGCCAAGCTGGATGCCTCGACGTTCAGCGGCAGCATCCGCAGCGATTTCGGCACGCCTTCCAGCGGTGAAGACGGCCCCGGCAAGCAACTCAAAACCACCATCGGCAGTGGCAGCGGCAACATCCACGTCGAATCCTTCAGCGGCGATGTGAAGCTTCGCGGCCAGGGTCGCTGACTCCGCAGCCCCCTGTAGGAGCCGATTCATCGGCGATAACCAGCTCGCCTCAATCTAAAAAGGCTCATCGCGAATTACTGGGGTGGGCTCGCCTTCGGCCTCGCGTTTTGCTTGGCTCGCTTTGCGTCGCAAGAGCCGGCGGGTCTCACCCTCGGGGCCACGTCTGCGGCGACCCGCTTTGGAAGGGCCGCCCAAAAGCGGCCGTTTACTTAATTGCC
>CBIGPO010000021.1:0-66728 GCA_966191635.1 uncultured Luteibacter sp. | reverse complement strand
CGGCAACCTCGCGCACATCGCCATTGTCTGGGCACAGACCGATGACGGTATCCAGGGCTTCGTCGTGCCGACCGATACCAAGGGCTTCGCCGCACAGGAAGTGCACAAGAAGATGAGCCTACGCGCCTCGGTCACTTCCGCACTGTTCTTCGACGAGGTGCGCGTGCCCGATAGCGCCCGCCTGCCGAACGTAAAGGGCCTGAAGGGGCCGCTAGGTTGCCTCAACCAGGCACGCTACGGCATCACCTGGGGCCCGATCGGCGCTGCACAGGCCTGCCTTAAGGAAGTGCTCGACTACTCCGGGCAGCGCATCCTGTTCGGCCGTCCCTTGGCTGCGAACCAGGCCGTGCAGGTCCGCCTGGCCGACATGGCCCGTCGCATCACGACGGCACAGCTGCTGTCGCTTCAGCTCGGCCGCCTGAAGGACGCCGGCCGCCTGCAGCCGACCCAGGTCTCGCTGGCCAAGTGGAACAACGTGCGCATGGCGCTGGACATCGCGCGCGATTGCCGCGACATCCTCGGCGGCGCGGGCATCACCACCGAGCATTCGGCCATTCGTCATGCGTTGAACCTGGAATCGGTCATCACCTACGAAGGCACCGAGACCGTCCACCAGTTGGTGGTCGGCCGCGAACTCACCGGCATCAACGCGTTCTGAGACCGAACTTCTCATGCTCACCGTGTATGGCCTGCGCTCGTCAGGCAACTGTTACAAGCTGCAACTGTTGCTGGAACTGACGGGAACGCCGTATCGCTGGGTGGATACGGACAGCACCAGCGGTGCCACACGCACACCTGAATTCCTCGCGCTTAATCCGAACGGCAAGGTGCCGCTGCTGGTGCTCGAGGACGGACGGCGCCTGGTGGAGTCGAACGCGATCCTTTGCTACCTCGCCGAGGGTACGTCCTATCTGCCGACCGATCCGTGGGATCGCGCGCGCACGCTGCAGTGGATGTTCTTCGAACAGTACAGCCACGAGCCCTACGTCGCCGTTGCGCGCTTTGTCTGCAAGTGGTTGCCTGAAGACCACGCCCGCCGCGCCGAACTTCCGGATCTTCTGGCGCGCGGCGCGAAGGCCTTCGACGTCATGGAGGACCACCTCGGTCGTGAGTCGTTCTTCAGCGGCGGCCGCTTTGGTGTGGCCGATATCGCATTGTTTGCCTATACCCATTGTGCCGCCGACGGCGGCTTCGACATGACCCGCTGGCCGGGCATTGCCGCCTGGCTGGAGCGTGTGCGCGCGCAGCCGGGCTTTTCCGCGATGGTCGCCTGATCCTATTCCCCGAGTGCTCCGCCATGTCCGTTCCGCATCCCATCGCCGCCCGTCACAAGGGCTTCAATCGCGCCGAGATCGTCGACCAGAACTTCGTCGAGTTCGTGCAGTTCTGGAAGGGTGATGTCGCCCGGCCCCCGCGCGACGATGAACCCGTGTTGCCGGGCAGCGCCCTCGATGCACGAGGCTTTCGCGAACTGCTCGAATCGCAGCTGATCAGCCGTCATCTCGATCTCATGGCGCGCGTGCTTCGCGTGCAGAACAAGGTGTTCTACACGATCGGTTCGTCGGGTCACGAAGGCAACGCGATGGTGGCGCGGTTGACGCGCCACACGGATCCCGCCTTCCTGCACTACCGCAGCGGTGGCTTCATGGCCGAGCGCTTCCGCAAGCTGCCGGGTATGGATCCGGTGATGGATTCCGCGCTCTCGTTCGCCGCAAGCAAGGACGACCCGGCCTCCGGTGGGCGCCACAAAGTGTGGGGCAGCAAACCGTTGTGGGTGCTTCCGCAGACTTCGACCATTGCCTCGCACCTGCCCAAGGCACTGGGCACGGCTGTGGCCATCGAGCAGGCACGGCGCATCGGGCACGCACTTCCGATTCCGGACGACTCGATCGCCATCTGTTCCTTCGGTGACGCGTCGTCCAACCACGCCACGGCGCAGACCTCGTTCAACGCGGCGGCGTGGACGGCGTACCAGAAGCTGCCCGCGCCCGTGCTCTTCGTCTGCGAAGACAATGGCATCGGTATTTCGGTGAAGACGCCGGGTGGCTGGGTGGCGAATAACTTCCGCCACCGTCCGGATCTCGATTACTTCTACGCGGACGGCCTCGATCTTGCCGGTGGTTACGCCGACGTGCAGAAAGCGGTGGACCATTGCCGTCGCACGCGCCGTCCCACCTTCCTGCACCTCGGCACCACGCGCGTCATGGGTCATGCCGGTACCGATTTCGAGATTGAATGGCGTTCGATCGAGGAGCTCGTCGCGCTGGAGGCCACCGATCCGCTGCTACGCAGCGCGGCTATCGCGCTGGCGTCAGGCCTTTACGACCGCGACAGTCTGCTCAATCTCTATAACGACACGCGCAAGCGTTGCTTCGAAGCCGCCGAGGAAGCGGATCGCCGGCCGCGTATCACCACGCTGGCCGAGGTGATGGAGCCGCTGGCGCCGTACACGCCCGCCGCCGTTCGCGCCGAAGCCGAGCGCCCTGCCAATGCCGCAGAGCGTGAGCGCGTCTTCGGTGGTGTCGACAAGTTGCCCGAGAAACAGCCACCGCGCCACCTGGCCATCCAGATCGGTCAGGCGCTGCACGACCTCATGGCCAAGTATCCGGAGAGCCTGCTTTTCGGCGAAGACGTCGCACAGAAGGGCGGCGTGTACACGGTGACGAAGGGCCTGCACAAGGCGTTCCGCAACGCGCGTGTCTTCAACACGCTGCTCGATGAAACGATGATCCTCGGTCTTGCCCAGGGTTACGCGAACATGGGCATGCTGCCGCTGCCCGAGATCCAGTACCTCGCGTACTTCCACAACGCCAGCGACCAGATTCGCGGCGAAGCGGCGTCGCTGCAGTTTTTCTCGAACGACCAGTATCGCAACCCGATGCTCATGCGCGTGGCCTCGCTTGGTTATCAGCGGGGCTTTGGCGGTCACTTCCATAACGACAATTCGATTGCCGCGCTGCGTGACATTCCCGGCCTCGTCGTGGGCTGTCCGAGCCGTGGCGACGATGCGGCGACGATGCTGCGCACGCTGTCGGCACTGGCAAAGGTGGATGGTCGCGTCACGGCCTTCTTCGAACCGATCGCGCTGTACATGACCAAGGATCTGTACGAGCCCGGTGATGGCCAGTGGCAGTTCGCGTATCCCGAGCAGGGCGAAGCCATGCCGCTGGGCGAAGGCCGTGTTTACAACGACGATGCGGACGACCTTGTCATCTTCACCTTCGGTAACGGCGTGCCGATGAGCTTGCGCGCGGCCAGGCGCATTGAAGCCGCGCAAGGCTGGAAAGTCCGCGTCGTCGACCTGCGCTGGCTGGTACCGCTCAACGACAGCTTCATCGTTGCGCAGGCGGTCAATGCGAAGCGCATCGTCGTTGTTGACGAAGGCCGCAAGAGCGCGGGCGTCGGCGAGGGTGTGATCACGGCCATCGTCGAGGGTGGGCTGGGATATTTGCCGCTACGGCGCGTGGTCGGCGCGGATACCTTCACGCCGCTTGCCGGCGCAGCGTTCCTGGTACTGCCCGGCGATGACGACATTGTCGCCGCCGCCGCAGAGCTAGCCCTGTAGGAGCCGCTTCAGCGGCGAGATAGGTCATGTGGGAGCCGCTTCAGCGGCGAAAGGCCAACGGAGCGGTTTAGCGGTAGGTCCATCGCCGGCATAGCCGGCTCCCACAGAAGCATCGCCGATGAACCGGCTCCTACCTAGCTAAGAGTATCGCCGCTGAAGCGGCTCCCACATGAGTGGCCGTTCTTCATGAGTGGCCTTTCTTCGGCGGCCCTGGTTATCGTGGGCCCGCTACCGCGTCTGGATCTCGTTACGCCGAACCAGCGTCGGCCCGACCGGTCCCGAGCACACTACCTGGTTGCGACCGCTCAACTTCGCCGCATACATCGCCGCGTCGGCCCGTTCGGTCAACGACTGTACCGTATCCGCCGCCGAGCGCATGGCCACGCCGATCGACACGGTCAGGAGGTCGTCGCTCCGTGGCTGACCGGTATGGACGTCCAGACGGTGGATGCGCCGACACAGGCGCGTGGCGATCTGTACGGCATTTTCCTTGTCCACGCCCTGCAGCAAGGCCACGAACTCCTCACCGCCAAAGCGCCCGAGCAGGTCGGTCGGGCGAAGCTCGTCGCGCAGGGCCGCAGCCACCGCGACGAGGGCGCGATCCCCCGTGGCATGGCCGTAGCAGTCGTTGAGCGATTTGAAGTGGTCGAGGTCGAGGAAGAGCAGGGCGATAGGACGCGACATGCCCTGCTCGAGTGCCTGCAGGGCTCCCTCAGTCCACGCGCGGCGATTCAGCACCCCGGTGAGAGGATCGCTGTCGGCAAGCTGGCGTGCCTTGTCGCGGTCATGGCGAATGGTGAGGGCGCGGTCGGACAAGCCGATCGACAGGACGACCGCCTCGAATGCGCCTACTGCGATCGCCGCGTCCGGCAGCCAGGGCGCACCGGCCAGCATTCCCTGTTGTTGCGCACCGCAAAGCGCGGTGAGTGCCAGCAGCGGTGTCCAGCCGACCAGGAAGAACCAGGCGTGGCGTGAGCCGCGCACGGCGGCGGTAGCTCCCGTGACCAACAGCAGCAACGCGCCAAGTAACAGTAGCGGTTGCAGCAGCAGTTGCGAGGTGTCGACCAGTACGCCGATGCCGGTGGCACGCAGCACCGTCAACACCGGCATGCCGATGGCAAAGCCCAGCACCGGGATTCGCAGCAGGGGCACGTAGTCGTCGACCTTGGCGAAGCGCAGCATGAACAGTGCGGCGAACGAGACAGAGAGCGCTGTCGCTGCCGCGCCGAGCGTATCTGCCAGGCCGGCCAGGGACTGGATCTCCAGGGGATGGAAGACGTACCCGGACTTCAGTCCCTGGATCAGCGCATAGCAGAGCAGGTACGCCACGTACCAGCCGAAGGTCATGTCGCGGAGGATCAGCGCGAAGCACAGCGCCATCAGTGCCATCGTCATCATCACGGCGAAGCAGGCCGTGGCGAACACCACCCAGCCGCCGTCTTCGCGCAGGTAGTCACGCCACGGCTCCACCGTCATCGTGACCGCGCCGGGCGGCATCTTGGTCGGTTCGAACTTGAGCAGCAGCGGATGCGACGCCGGAACCGACGCCGGTATCTCGAAGATCAGCCGCCCGTGGCCATGCAGCGCCGGGCCGAAATCCTCGACAGAGGTGCCGGCGACCGCGCCGTGTTCGTCGTACAGCGTCACCGCGCCCAGGCCTGGCGTGCGGATGCTCAGTACGCGGTTGCCGCTGCTCCAGGGGGGAAGGGTGCGCAGGATGACCCAGGTACCAGAGGGCGAATTCGGGAAAACCTGCATGCGCGAGGGGTCGAACGCGGCGAGTGGGCGGTTCTCCGCCTCGCGCAGTACCTCGGCGGGGTTATCGCCGGGCTGGGCCTCCCGCCAGTTGCCGGCGAGCGTGTCGGCGGAGGCCGAAGTGGCACCGGTCAAAAGCAGGCAACAGCAAAGTGTCGCCTGCAGGAGGCGATGGATGATCCCTTGCTGTCCTTTGTGCGAAAAACCCACGCCCAGTCCCAAGACAACACCTGCTGCGCGTCGCCGTGGACGCGCGGCATGGATCCGGATGCGTTTCGAGTGAAACCTCCGTCTCCCCCTTTCCGCGGCACGTTCGATTGTGCCGTGGGTCGAAGGAGTCTGTCGTCTGGGTCGTTCGGTTTAGGTGAAGGCGCCGGCCGAATCAGGCCGGCGGAGGTGCCACCACGCCGCCGAAGCGCTCCAGCAGCTGCATCTGGGCGTCCCGGATCGGCTGCCCCGAGGCCGGCTGCGTCAGCACATAACTACCGTCGGAGTGCTGCATCCACGCCGAGTGGTTGTCGGTGAGGTAGGCCTCCAGTTCGCGACGGACCCGCTGCTTCAGCTTCTTGCCTTCGATGGGAAAGCAGGTTTCGACGCGGCGATCGAGGTTGCGCTCCATCAGGTCGGCGCTGGCCAGGTAGAGGTCCGGCTCACCGTCGTTGAGGAACCAGTACACGCGGCTGTGCTCGAGGAAGCGACCTACCACGGAACGGACGCGAATATTCTGCGACACACCAGGAATGCCTGCGCGCAGGCAGCACATGCCGCGCACGATCAACTCCACCTTCACGCCGGCCTGGCTGGCGCGGTACAGGGCACGGATGACTTTGGCGTCGGTGATCGCGTTGATCTTGCAGACGATCTCGGCCTTCTTGCCCGCCGCGGCGTTGGCGGCTTCGCGCGCGATCAGGTCGAGCAGGCCCTTTTTCAGGGTGAACGGCGCATAGAGCATGCGCTTCATCTTAAGCGCCTTGCCCATGCCAGTCAGCAAACGGAAGAGGCGGTGGACGTCGTCGCACAGGGCTTCGTCCGAGGTGAGCAGGCTGTAGTCGGTGTAGAGGCGCGCGTTGCCTGAATGGTAGTTGCCCGTGCCAAGGTGCGCGTAGCTGACCAGCTTGCCGTTCTCACGGCGTTGCACAAGCATGAGCTTGGCGTGCGTTTTCACGCCGACCACGCCGTAGGTGATCACGGCACCGGCTTGCTGCAGGCGCGAGGCGAGACTGAGGTTGGACTCCTCGTCGAACCGCGCACGCAGCTCGACCACGGCGGTGACTTCCTTGCCCGAGCGCGCAGCCTCGACCAGGGCGTCGACGATTTCCGAGTTGGCCCCGCTGCGATAGAGCGTCTGCTTGATTGTCAGCACCTGGGGATCCTTCGCCGCCTGGCGCAGGAAGTCGACCACGGGCGAGAACGATTCGAACGGGTGGTAGAGCAGGACGTCCTGCTTGCCGATGACCGTGAACATGTCCTCGGCATTGGCCAGCACCTTGGGCAGGGCAGGCACGAAGGTCGGGAACTGCAGGCGTGCGTACTGCGGCTGCAGGGTCATCTCGAACAGGCGCGCCAGGTTCACCGGGCCGTTGACTTCGTAAAGCGCCGCCGGCTCCAGCGCGTACTGCTTCATGAGGTAATCGACGAGCGGCTTAGGGCAGTTGTCGGCCACTTCCAGGCGTACGGCATCGCCATAGCGGCGCGAGAACAACTCGCCGCGCAGTGTGCGTGCCAGGTCTTCGACGTCTTCGGGGTCGATGGTCAGGTCGGCGTTGCGGGTCAGGCGGAACTGGTAAGAGCCGAGCACGCGCATGCCGGGGAACAGGTCGTCCGCATGGGCATGGATGATCGACGACAGCAGTACGTAATTGTCGCCGCCTTCGCAGATCTCGTCCGGCATGCGGATGAGTCGCGGCAGGATGCGCGGTGCCGGGACGATCGCCAGGCCGGAATCGCGGCCGAACGCATCGGTGCCTTCGAGCTGCACGATGAAGTTCAGGCTCTTGTTGACCAGGCGCGGAAACGGATGCGTGGGATCCAGGCCGATCGGGGTGATCAGCGGCGCCACTTCGTGACGGAAGTAGCGGCGTACCCACAGCTTCTGCTTGTGCGTCCACTGGTTGCGCCGGACGATGCGGATACCTTCGTCGGCCAGCGCGGGGAGAATCTTCTCGTTGAGAATGGCGTACTGGCGCTCGATCTGCCGGTGCGCGATCTCGGCGATCTCGGCCAGCGCTCGCCGTGGCGGAATACCGTCGGCACCGATCATTTCGTGGTCGAAGGCGATCTGCTGCTTCAGGCCGGCGACGCGGATCTCGAAGAACTCGTCCATGTTGGACGAAAAGATCAGCAGAAACTTGAGCCGTTCGATCAGCGGCTTGGACTCGTCCAGCGCCTGGTCGAGCACGCGGATGTTGAACTGCAGCTGCGACAGCTCGCGGTGGATGTAGAGGCTGCTGTCGTTGAGGTCGATAGCCGGCAGCTCCGGCGGCGGCGCCTGGGGCGGCTTCGCAGCGGGCACCTTCGGCGGGGCAGTCGACTCGGTCGGGGGCGTCATCGTATCCAGGGCGTCGTCCTCATCGCGGATCGCGGCGTCTCATGGTACGCCGTCGGGTGAGCTTATGACCGCGTTTTGACACCACCATGACATCCGCCAGGGATGCCACTAAACCTGGAGGAGCCGATTCATCGGCGATGTGGGAGCCGCTTCAGCGGCGATCCCGCGGCAGCGGGCCGGTTTGCCGCGAGCACCCATCGCCGCTGAAGCGGCTCCCACAAGGAGCATGCCCGCTCACACAACGACGGGCTCGGGCTCCAGCGTTACCCCGAACGCCATCTCTACGCCTGCAATCACCTTCTGCGCGAATGCCCACAGCTGCGGGCCCGTGGCTTTGCCGTGGTTGACCAGCACGAGTGCATGGCGATTCGAGATACCTGCATCACCATCACGCAAGCCCTTGAAACCCGCCGCCTCAATGAGCCAGCCGGCTGAAATCTTGGAGGTGCCGCCCGTGTGCGGCCACACCGGCAGCCCCGGATGGGCAAGCGCGAGCGCATCGGCCTTGTTCGCACCGATGATGGGATTCTTGAAGAAGCTACCGGCATTACCTATCACAGCCGGGTCGGGCAGCTTGCGCGAGCGCAGGCGGACCACCGCTTCGGCCACGTGATACGGCGTGGCGCGTTCCACGCCCATCTTCGCCACTTCATCGCGGATGCCAGCGTAATCGAGCGATAGCGGACGCTCTCGCGGCAGCGCGAAAGTCACGGCGACGACGATCCAGCGACCAGGTTGTTGCTTGAAGGTGGAGTCGCGATACGAGAAGGCGCACGCGGCCTTGTCGAGTACGACGAACTCAGCTTTGTGCGTGTCCCACGCCTCGACGGTGTCGATAAACTCAGCCACTTCGACGCCATACGCACCGATGTTCTGGATCGGCGAGGCGCCCACCGTTCCCGGAATGAGGATGAGGTTCTCAAGGCCTGCATAACCCTGACCGAGCGACCAGCGCACGAAATCGTCCCAGCGCTCGCCGGCGGCGACGCGGATCAGCACGCGATCGTCACGCTGGAAGGTCTCCACGCCGCTGGTGGCCATGGCCAGCACGGTGCCATCGAAGTCACCGCCGATGAGCATGTTGCTGCCTTCGCCGAGCACCAGTACCTTACCGCCGCGAATCGCCGGATAAGCGAGGATTTCCGGGAGCTTCGTCGGGTCACGCACTTCGGCCAGCAGCTTCGCCCGCGCGTCCACGCGCAAGGTGTTGCGGCCGCCGAGCGGCGCATCGCTGGTCAGCGTAAAGCCGCCCATGTCGATCGGCGCATTGTTGATCATGCGATCACTCCGCGGCGACGAATTTCGGCGACCGCCTCGGCGATGAGTTTCGGGCCACGATAGACCAGACCGGAATAGACCTGCACCAGCGAAGCGCCGGCCTCGATCTTTTCCGCGGCCGTGTCGCCATCGAGAATGCCGCCGACGCCGACGATCGGCAGCTTGCCGCCGAGGCGCTTGCCCATGCCACGCAGCACGGCCGTGGATTTTTCGAACAGCGGCCGACCGGAGAGTCCGCCGGTTTCATGCGCATTCGGATCGCCCGCCACGGCATCGCGGTCGATGGTTGTATTGGTGCAGATCACACCGTCGATACCGGAGGCGAGCAGTACTTCGGCGATGGCGTCGAGCTCGGTGTCCGTGAGGTCCGGTGCGATCTTCAGCAGCATCGGCTTGCGTTTGCCATGCTGGCTGGCCAGGCGTTCCTGGGCCTCACGCAGCGTGCCGATGAAACGGCGCAAGGTTTCCTCTTCCTGCAAATCGCGCAAGCCCTGCGTGTTGGGCGAGGAGATGTTCACTGTGATGTACGTGGCCAACGGGTAAGCGCGCTCGAGGCAAAACAGATAGTCGTCGATGGCACGCTCGTTGGGCG
Organism: uncultured Luteibacter sp.; assembly: GCA_966191635.1. GTDB lineage: Bacteria > Pseudomonadota > Gammaproteobacteria > Xanthomonadales > Rhodanobacteraceae > Luteibacter. The sequence continues at coordinate 56,990 of CBIGPO010000021.1, read as the reverse complement.
TGTCTTTGTTCTTGCCGATGTTGATGCCGAGCACGCCGCGAAATGTGGCTTTTTCCACGTTGCGCACGAGGGCATCGATGCCGCCATTGTTGAAGCCCAGGCGATTGATCACCGCTTCGTGGTTCGGCAGGCGGAACATGCGCGGCCTGTCATTACCCAACTGCGGCCGCGGCGTTACCGTGCCGATTTCGACGAAGCCGAAGCCCAGTGCGGCGAGGCCATCGAGGTGCTCGCCATTCTTGTCGAGCCCGGCGGCCAGACCGACGGGGTTTGGAAAATCGATATCGAACACACGCACAGGCAGGGGAGCGGGCGGCTTTGCGATCAGGCCGGACAAGCCACTTCGCTGAGCCACGTCGGACGCGTACAGCGTAAGGTCGTGTGCGGTCTCGGCGTCGAGGGCGAACAGGAAGGGGCGGAGCAACTCATACATGGCGTGGTCGTCAGGGCGTGAGGTGGCCCGCGAACACGCGGGTGTCGTAATCGTAGGCGACCGTGCCTTCGTCCTGCGTAGCGTTGAACAGCGAGCGCAACGCGAACAACATCGGTTCGTAATTGGGGTGGCCCGGCTTGGGCATGTAGGACGACGACATGGTCCGGCCGAGCAGGGCATCGTAGTCGAGCTTCTGCCCATGCGGGAACGACGCCATGCCACGATAGCCGTGGCCATACCAGCGCGCCATCGTATCGTCGTCCGCGTAACGCTCGGCGACGCTGACGTAGTCGATGCCGTATTCATGAAGCAGCCGCTCGTAGCCTTCGAGGAACGGCGTGCCCTTGAGGCGCCGCGTGTTCCAGAACACCACGACGAGCCCACGCGGATTGAGCACGCGCGCGAATTCGCGCTTCACTTTTTCCGGATCGAACCAGTGAAAGGCCTGGGCGACCGTGACCAGATCCACGCTGCCATCGCCCAGGCCGGTGGCTTCCGCCGTGCCGTCCACGGCATGGAAACGACCTTCGCCGCCCAGCCATTGCACGGCGGCCGCGCGCATCGCGGCGTTCGGTTCGACAGCGGTCACGCGGTGACCGCTGTCGAGGAATAACTTGCTGGAAATGCCGGTACCGGCGCCGATATCGGCGACGGTCCAGCCCGGCGTCACGCCCAGAGTGTGCAACCAGCCGATCAACGCTTGCGGGTAATCCGGCCGGTAGCGGACATAGTCCTCGACGCGGTCGGAAAAACGATCCGTGGAGCGCAAATCGGTCATAGCCTTACCCGTTCGTCAGAAATCGAACTTGATGCCCTGGGCCAGCGGCAGCGCGTCCGAATAGTTGATGGTGTTGGTCTGGCGGCGCATGTACACCTTCCACGCATCCGAGCCTGACTCGCGACCGCCGCCGGTTTCCTTCTCGCCACCGAAGGCGCCACCGATTTCCGCGCCCGAGGTGCCGATGTTCACGTTGGCGATGCCGCAATCCGAACCGGCCGCCGACAGATACTGCTCGGCTGCCTTGAGATCCTGCGTGAAGATGGCCGAGGACAGGCCCTGCGGCACGGCGTTCTGCTGAGCGATAGCTTCGTCCAGCGTGTCGAACGGCATCACGTAGAGGATCGGGGCGAAGGTTTCGGTCTGCACCACGGTGTCGGTGTTCTTCAGGCCGGTGACGATCGTCGGCAGCACGAAGTTGCCCTTGCGGTCAGCCAGCGCCTTGCCGCCCGTGCGCACGGTGCCGCCGGCGGCCTTGGCCTGCTCGATGGCGGCGAGGAAGGCGGTTACGGCTTCGGGGCTGTTCAGCGGGCCCATCAGCGTGGTCGACAGGGTGGGGTCGCCGATTTTCTGCTCGACCTGGCCGTAGGCCTTGACCAGCGTGTCGACCACGGCGTCGTGGATGGAGGAATGCACGAGCACGCGACGTGTGCTGGTGCAGCGCTGGCCGGCCGTGCCGACGGCGCCGAAGACGATCGCCGGGATGGCCAGCTTCAGGTCGGCCGACTTGTCCAGGATGATGGCGTTGTTGCCGCCCAGCTCGAGCAGGCTGCGGCCCATGCGGCGCGACACGCGCTCGCCGACCATGCGGCCGACCTTGGTCGAGCCGGTGAAGCTGATCAGCGGGATGCGCTTGTCGTCCACGAAGGTCTGGGCCAGCTCGGTGCCGGCGTCGTTGAAGAGGAAGAACAGGTCCGGGAAACCGGCCTCCTTCAGGGCTTCGTTGCAGATCTTCATGGTGGCGATGGCCGAAAGCGGGGTCTTCGGCGACGGTTTCCACAGGCAGATATCGCCGCAGATGGCGGCCAGGAAGGCGTTCCAGGCCCACACGGCCACCGGGAAGTTGAACGCGCTGACGATGCCGACCAGACCGACCGGGTGCCACTGCTCGTACATGCGGTGGCCCGGACGCTCCGAATGCATGGTGTAGCCGTAGAGCATGCGGCTCTGGCCCACCGCGAAATCGGCGATGTCGATCATTTCCTGCACCTCGCCGTCGCCTTCCGGCTTGATCTTGCCCATTTCCAGGGCGACCAGCGAACCGAGGGCGTCCTTGTGCTTGCGAAGGGCCTCACCGCACAAGCGCACGGCTTCGCCGCGACGCGGGGCGGGCGTGGTGCGCCACACCGCATAGGCTTCCTGAGCGCGCTGCACGATCGTCTCGTAGTCGGCGGCGCTGGTGGCCTGGACCGTCGCGATGACTTCGCCCGTGGCAGGGTTGACTGGCGACAGGGTGCCGGCGCCCGTGGTGGCAGCCCATTCGCCACGGCCAAGGTAGGTACCGGATTCGGTGGTGCTCAGGCCGAGCGCTGCGAGGATCTTGGCGGACATGAAGCTCTCCATGGAAGACGGGTAAAACGGGGATTCTAGCAAACGCACCCTTCACACCCCGTTGTGCGGCGCGGGACGGATGTCTGCGGGGCGTCTTTATCGGGGGAAGTTACGACGACCCTGCGGTCACCGTCGCAAGTCCATGCTGTTTCTGTGTTTCTTACCAAGGCTGGTAGCGCCCATGTCCCGGATCTATGAGATTCCCTATCACCCCGACGACAATCACCGCTGGCCTGTGTGCGTCGATGGCCGCGTACTTTCCCGCTTCGACAGCCGCTTTGAGGCCCTGCGCTCGGCTGTGAACCAGGCCGCTGCCGAGGGTGGCGACACCAGCATCGGGGTCGAGGGCGTCGACGGCATATGGCGGCCGTTCGGGAGTGACGCCAAGCGGCCGGCGCGGGTGCCGGCCATGCCAGGGCGGAAGTTGAGGGTTGTCCGCTAGGTTGCCCGACGTAGTGAATACCTGGGCGCCGGCTGCGTCAGCGCTTTAAGTAAATGGGTACCGGGCTGGCGTCCAGGACGGCGAGCATCAGATCGTCGATTGCCCCAAAGCAATAGGCATGGAGATGCACGCCGGGTCGGGACATCTTTTCGATCATCTCGTCCGTACTGATGCCAGCGATATTCTCGACCGAGAGGTTTCTGCCGGGAAGGTAGGATGCGTAGCGGCGCCTCTTCCGGCGGTCACCCCAGTAGAACGCGTACTCTTCGTGCTTTCGCTTGCCGTTCTCCCAATTGTCGCCGTATCTACTGCCATGAACACCGCTGTAGATGTAGACATTGTCATTACTATCGACAACGGGCATGCGCCCTATTCGTTTCAAGGGATGAGCGAGTTTTCGGGTGGATATGGCCGTGTCCGGAGCCCAGTGGGAAACGCGTACGTCCAGTGGGTCCGTCCGGCGTACCCAACGTGTGTTGACCTTCAGTACTCCCGTGCGAGTGGAGTAACGAAATTTCTCAGGTGGAATCTGGTGAGCCTGGACGATGTCGATCTTGTATCGCGGCGCGTCGATGTCGTGAGGCCCCCACTGCTGCCCCACAAATTGGGCAGCACGGGTCCGCGCCATCGGCGACAGGGTCGACCCAGTGGACGCCGCTTCGGACCCCATCGTCAGCCAGCCGAAGATATTGCCGGCCTTTTTTTCGCCGGTTGCCACCGAACCGACCCCGGCCAGGGTGGTCAGCGCATCGACAAACGCGGCGGCCACCACTGTCACCGTAGTCGGCATGGAGACTGCGGCGGTCTGGCTGCTCGTGGCAGATCCGCCATTCGCCGCCAGGGTGCCCGGGTTGCTGGCTGCACCTACGTTGGCGCGAGCCTGCCCCATAGTTGCGAACAACCAGCTCAACCATGAATTGCCGCTCGGATCGACCCGATTGATCGGGTCGCCGCCGCAATAGGTATAGCGATTCAAGCCACCGTCGTCGAAGGGACTGACGGGATCGGGATTGAGGAAGCGTCGTAGTACCGGTGAATACTGGCGGTTGCCGAGCAAGTAGTAGCCGGTATCCGACTCGATGCGTTCTCCTGCGTAGGAGCTGCGTGCCCTCTGCCCGAGGGGCGTGCTCTTGCCGTAGGCGCCATAGATGCGGCTTGATTTCACAGTCGGTGTCCTATGGTCGCCTTCGATATCCTCTTGCTGACAGTCGCCTTTGAACGTGCGTCGCCGCCCAGATGGGCTTCACTATTGCGCAGGCACGTAGACGTTCATGCAAGATACTTCTCCGGCGAGGTTGTAGCGGGGCGACGCTCCGTGTTTCGATCCTGAGCTTTTGTACTTGAGCGTGTACTCGATCGGATTTTCCCCGGGGCCTACGTAATCACCGGTAGATGTGAACCCGCTCACGATGATGTCTTGCGCCCCTGGTCGCGACCTCGTAATGATGGTCCTTTGCCAGTCGTCGTGGTCACCACACTTCGGGTCGTTATAGAGGGTGACGTAGCTTCCCGCAGGCAGATTATGAATCTTCATCGATCTTATTTCGTCGTTGTCGCAACCGAATTCTTTGTCGACCTCGCCTTGTATCCAATAGGGTGCGGTGGAGATCGTGATCGTACAGAGATTTTCCTGTTTGCCATCAAATCCCTCGTACATCCGTATTGTCGGCAAATCCGTAGGCGCGACACCTTTGGCCTGCATCAGCGACGGTGCTTTGGTGCAACCTGTCAATAAAAAGATCGCAGCAGCGAGTGCGCACGAGAGTTCCGCAATCCGTGGCATGACACATTCCTTGTCGGGTAGGCGCGCTTCGAGTTGACGCGCGCGATGCCTTCACGTCCATAGCACTTCTGGCGTAGGCGCGCCCCCCGTTTTTTCCGACGGATCATTGTCATGTGATCGACGGGGCCGGAATTGACTTGCTGATCTACATGGCGAGGAGGGATTCTGTCCTGCGGCAACCTCCGGTATCCTCACGCCCTTGGCCCCGTAGCTCAGCTGGATAGAGCGTCCCCCTCCTAAGGGGAAGGTCGCCCGTTCGAATCGGGCCGGGGTCACCACTTCAGGGCCGACACCGCCCTGCACATCGGTACTTCCTGCAAGGCGGCAGCCCGCAGGGCAGGTTACGATCGAAGGGTCTTCCATCCGCCGGAGCCCCGCCCATGACCCGTACCTTTGACGCCATCATCGTTGGGGCCGGACAGGCTGGCCCGGCATTGGCTGGGCGGTTGACCGGCCTGGGCAAGACAGTCGCCATCATCGAGCGCCATCTGGTGGGCGGTACCTGCGTCAATACCGGCTGCAAGCCAACCAAGACCCTCGTGGCCAGTGCCAGCGCCGCCCGGTTCGCCCAGCGCGGGGCTGAATTTGGCGTGGGCGTGGGGCCTATCAGCATCGACATGCCTGTTGTGGCTGCGCGGGCGCAGAAGGTGATTCTGGATTCGCGAAAAGGAAACGAGGACTGGCTGGCATCGATGCCGGGTCTCACGCTTATCCGTGGTCATGCGCGGTTTACCGGCCCGCGGCGAATCGAGGTAAACGGCGAGACGCTCGAGGCACCTCAGGTGTTCCTCAATGTCGGGGGGCGCGCCAACGTGCCCGACTTTCCGGGCGTCGACGAGGTCGACTACCTGACCAACAGCACGATCATTCCGCTTCAGGCCGTGCCCGAACATCTCGTCGTCGTCGGCGGAAGCTACATCGGTCTCGAATTCGCGCAGATGTTCCGGCGCTTCGGTGCCGAGGTAACTATCGTGGAGAAGGGTGCCAGGCTGGTCAGCCATGAAGACGAAGACGTGTCTGCCGAGATCCGCGCGTTTCTCGAGGCAGAGGGCATTGCTGTACGAACGGATGCCTGTTGCATCACTTTGGCCAAGCACGAGCGCGGCGTGAAAGTCGGCGTGGATTGTACCGAGGGAGCGCCCGAGGTCGTCGGAACTCATGTATTGCTGGCCGTAGGCCGTCGTCCCAATACGGATGACCTGGGCCTGGACAAAGCAGGCGTCGAGATGGACGGCAAGGGCTATATCAAGGTCGACGATCACCTCAAGACCAGCGCAGAAGGCGTCTGGGCGATGGGCGACTGCAATGGCAAGGGCGCGTTCACGCATACCGCCTGGAACGACTACGAGATCGTGGCGGCGAACCTGCTCGATGGCGACGAGCGTAAAGTCAGCGATCGCATTCTTGGCTACGCGCTCTATGTCGATCCGCCGCTGGGCCGCGTCGGCATGACCGAAGCGCAAGCGCGCAAGTCGGGCCGGCCGTTGCTGGTGTCGAAGCGTCCGATGACGCGCGTCGGACGTGCCGTGGAGAAGGCCGAGACCTGGGGCTTCATGAAGATCGTGGCTGACGCGCAGACGAAGAAGATTCTCGGCGCAGCGATTCTTGGCACGGGCGGCGACGAAGCCATTCACGGCATTCTGGACATGATGAATGCAGACGCATCCATCGGGACGTTGCAATGGGCGGTGCCGATTCATCCGACGGTGTCGGAGTTGATTCCGACGCTAGTGGGTGATCTGAAGCCTGCCGATTGACTGACGGCGGAACGGCTGCTCTGTGTAGAAGCCGATTCATCGGCGATCCCGAGTAGCGGGCCAGTCTGCCGCAAGCACCCATCGCCGCTGAAGCGGCTCCCACATCAAACCGGGTCAATCAAGCGATGTCAGCGCCTGGAAACGGCTTGTGGAAATCCTCGGCAACGAGATTCTGTGTCAGGCGGAAGACACCTTCAGCGACGCGGCGGGAGAGGATTACGTCGACGACGGTTGTCTCGTGCGGACCGAGGGCGTCGAGCAGGTCGTCGGCATGCGTGGTGCTTGCGACCACATGGCGGATGAGGCCAGTAAGGTCGATCGGTTCGATATGCACACCGTAGGGGCGATGAGGCTGCAGCGCATCGCGCAGCGTCTTGTGCGGATCTCGTGGATCCGCGATAGCTACTTCGCCGGCGAGCACCGAACGATTGAGGAACATCGCCACCGTGGCCGGGCTGCGCGAATTGGCCTGCCGGTCGAGCATGAAGCCTTGCGGCAAGTGATCGACTGAGGCTTCGGGCCCGGCGATCAGCTGGAACTGCGCATTGACCAGCGGTTCGCCGCGATCGTCCACGAGACGAAAGATCATCAGGCTGCGTGGATCGTGAATGTGTACGCGCGGAGAGAACAGGGCAGGCTCGAGTTCCACGCGATTGGCATCTCGCTGCGTGTTCTCGCTGGCGAATGCGTTGCATAGCGCCGTGTAAGCCGCCGCGGAATCCACAGCCAGGCAGCGCATGATCGCGTCGACGGTAAGCGGCGACGGTGGCTCGGCACCCATGATCCCCTGCTTGTTACCCGAGTGGGATAGTCCGGCCAGCATCTTGAATGCCGTGCGCGGCGCACGTGTCAGCGTCATCGAGAGTGTGGCCGATGCCCCTTGTTGTGCGAGCACGCAATGGGTGGCGTTGAGATTGGCGGCGGCCAGGCGCACGACGCCATCCGAACCATCTTCGCCGGTATACGAGTTGACCACGTCGTAAAGGCTGCGATCGGGCCGGTCGCCGATCAGCGAGAACAGGTACGTGCCGTTCGACGCCGCATCTTTGCCGTGGATGATGTCCAGATTCTGCGCCAGGGACTCGGGGCTGCCGAGTTCGAGCCAGTTGAGGATACGTTGGCCCGGCTCTACACCATCGAACCAGGCCTTCAGGCGACCGACGACACTTTTGCCCAACCTGGCCAGCGCGGAACCGAAGTGCGCAGGCGCGAGCATGACTGCGCGGCCAAGATGGATCGGCGCGTACAACGTCGGGTGCTCACGCTGGGCCCGAAGCCAGGCCAGGACCACGGGGCCACCGGTGGAATGCGTGATGCAGTCGAAGCGACCATCCGGCAGCGCCAGTCCACGCAGGGCGTGATCGAACGCGCGGACGATATCGTCCATGCCGACAGCATCGTCGAAGGTGACGTACTCGGAGAGGTGGATGTCGAGCACCCGCAGGGCGGCGCCTGTCTGCGCCGCGCGGTCACGCAGCACCGTCGGCAGGCTGCCGTAGGTCGACGTATTGGTGACACTCCAGCCGTGCACGAACACCAGGGCGGACATACATCAGTTACCTTGCGCGAGGGTCTGCTGAGCATACGCGGGGCCGATAGGATGGGACGTGTCACACGTCGCGGATCACCATCAGCCGGACCTCACTCATGTCGTCGATGGCGTAGCGCACGCCCTCCCGCCCCATTCCCGACGACTTGACGCCCCCATACGGCATGTTGTCCACACGAAAGCTGGGCACGTCATTGACGATCACTCCGCCTTGTTCCAGGTCGTCCCAGGCGCGCATGGCGCGGCGCAGGTCGTTGGTGAACACACCGGCCTGCAGGCCGAAATCCGAATCGTTCACCGTAGCAATGGCCTCGTCGAAACTGCCCACGCGCTGGAGCAGGGCGACCGGGCCGAAAGCTTCCATGCGCTGCAGCTTCGCATCGTGCGGCACGTTCTCCAACACAGTGGCCTCGAGCATCGCGCCCTTGCGACCACCGCCGCAGAGAATCTTCGCACCGGCTTTCTTCGCCTCGCGTATCCAGGATTCCAGGCGTTCGGCGGCAACTTCGTCGATCATCGGGCCGAGGAAGGTGTCTTTCTTCTTCGGATCGCCGGCCTTGAGTGTCTTCACCTTTGCGACGAGCTTGCGCCGCAGGGCATCGTAGATGCTGTCATGCGCAAGGATGCGTTGCACGCTGATACAGCTCTGCCCCGATTGGTAGAACGCTCCGAAGACGAGGCGCTCGACCACCGCGTCGAGTCGATCGCCCTGATCGCCGTCGACGATACAGGCGGCATTGCCGCCGAGTTCGAGGGTGACCTTCTTGTGCCCGGCTCTCGACTTGAGGTCCCAGCCGATCAGGCCGCCGGTGAACGACAACAACTTGAAGCGCGGGTCGGTGACGAGGGGCTCGGCGTGTTTACCGTCCAGCGGGAGGATCGAGAACGCGCCCTTGGGCAAGTCCGTCTCGGCAAGGATTTCGCCCATGATCAACGCGCCCAATGGTGTGCGTTCGGAGGGCTTGAGCACGAAGGGGCAACCTGCGGCGATCGCCGGAGCGACCTTGTGCGCAACGAGGTTCAAGGGAAAGTTGAACGGTGTGATAAACGACACCGGCCCCAGGGGCACGCGCCGCGTATAGCCGTGGTATCCCGCGCTGCGCGCCGAGATTTCGAGATTGATAGTTTCGCCGTTGATCCGTACCGATTCCTCGGCGGCGATCTTGAATGTTTCGATAAGCCGGGTGACTTCGCCGATCGAATCGTTGATGGGTTTGCCCGCCTCGACGCACAGCGCATAGGCCAGTTCGTCCTTGCGTTTGCGGAAGCGAGTGACGCAGTGCTCGAGTACCGCCTGGCGTTCGTAGGGGCGGAATCGCTTCATTGGCAGCGTGGCGTCGTGCGCGGCGGCGATGGCTTCTTCCAGCGCCGCGTCATCGGGCAGGGCGGCGCGTGTGGCGACCTTGCCGGTGTATTTGTCGATGACGTCGAAGGTCTTGCGCGATTTTCTCGCCTTGTTGGCGACGTAGTAGGGGTAGCTCGACTCGAGCATGGTCTGGTCTCGTGGCGGCGATTCAGTGAATGATCTGGCCTTATGCGTTCAGCCACTGTGTACGGCGGGCCACCGTGTACGGCGGCTCGCTTCCTGTAGGAGCCGATTCATCGGCGATTCTTGACTGTGTCGTCAGTCCGGTCGCCGCTGAAGCAGCTCCTACAGGGGGCGGGGACTGGCTCAATCCTCGCGGCGGACCTTGAGTTCGCCATCGCCCAGCATCACGCGCAGGCGGTCGCCCACCGCGACATTGTTGGCGTGCTTGACCACGGCGTCGCGCTGGTCGAAAACGATGGCGTAGCCGCGCTCGAGCGTCGCCAGTGGGCTTACCGCATGCAGCGTGCGTGCCTGCTCGGTAAGACGAAGGCGGTCGCGCTCCAAGCGACGCGACATGGCCGTCGCCATACGCTGGCGTAGTTGCGCAACGCTCAGGCGCGAAGCGGCCAGACGGCCCTTCGGATGCTGCGCGGTGAGGCGCGCTTGCAGTCGATCAAGACGGGCTCGACGCAGCGCGTTGGCCTGGCTGACCGAGACCAGCAAACGTCGACGCAGCCCGTCGAGACGCTGAGCATCGCGGGCGAGTCGTGCCTGCGGACGCTGCGCGTTGAGGCGGGCCTGCCAATGATCGGCACGCTGCGCGGCGGCCTGCAGGCGACGTGTCATCAGCGTCGTCATGCGCTGGCGAAGCCGGTCGAGCTGGCGCGCGAGATCGGCGCCGTCAGGTACGAGAAGTTCTGCAGCGGCCGACGGCGTCGCCGCGCGCAGGTCGGCCACGAAGTCGGCGATGGTGAAGTCCACCTCGTGCCCTACGGCGGAAACGACCGGAACGGCACTGGCATGGATGGCCCGTGCGACGGTCTCGTCGTTGAAGGCCCAAAGGTCTTCGAGCGAGCCGCCCCCGCGGGTAACGAGGAGCACGTCGTAGCGCCCGCTCGCGGACGCACGCCGGACCATGGAGGCGATTGCCGGTGGCGCTTCGCGACCCTGCACCGGCACCGGCAACACGTCGACCTCGGCCAGGCCAAGGCGCCGGCCGAGGACGCTCAGCACGTCGCGGATCGCCGCGCCGGACGGTGAAGTGATGACACCGATGCGTCGCGGAAAGGCGGGTAGCTCGCGTTTGCGTTCCTGGTCGAACAGTCCTTCCGCACCTAGCCGTGCCTTGAGCTGTTCGAATTCACGCTGCAGGGCGCCTTCGCCCGCCGGTTCCATGTGGTCGGCGACCAGCTGGAACTCGCCACGCGCTTCATAAAGCCCGACCTTGGCACGCATGAGCACATGCATGCCGTCGGTGGGGCGGAAGCGGAGGCGCGACGCCGCCATGCGAAACATCGCGCAACGAACCTGCGCACTGGCATCTTTGAGCGTGAAGTAGACATGGCCCGACGCAGGCCGTGACACATTGGACAGCTCGCCCTCGATCCACACGCCCATGGGCAGGGCGTCCTCCAGCAGATCGCGCACCAGCCGGTTCAGACCGGACGGCGTGAAGATCTCGGGGGCAGGGCGGTTGTCGAAGTCGGACATGGACCGGAGAGGTTATCACGCTGCCCTGTATTGTCGACAGGGCAGGGACTTACATGTGCTTCCTCGAAGTTGGCTTACATGCGGAACACGCCGAACCGACCCTGCTCGATGGGTGCATTCATCGAAGCCGAGATCGCCAGCCCGAGCACGCGCCGGGTATCCGCCGGATCGATGATGCCGTCGTCCCACAGACGCGCGCTGGCGTAGTACGGGTGGCCCTGGCGTTCGTACTGGTCGCGCACGGGGGCCTTGAAGGCCTCTTCGTCCTCGGCGCTCCAGCTGCCGCCGCCGGCTTCGATACCGTCGCGGCGCACGGTGGCCAGCACCGATGCGGCCTGTTCGCCGCCCATCACGCTGATGCGCGCGTTCGGCCACATCCACAGGAAACGCGCGCCATAGGCGCGCCCACACATTGCATAGTTGCCGGCGCCGAAACTGCCGCCGATGACCACGGTGAACTTCGGTACGTGCGAGCAGGCCACCGCGGTGACCATCTTCGCGCCGTCCTTCGCGATTCCCGCGTTCTCGTATTTGCGCCCGACCATGAAGCCGGTGATGTTCTGCAGGAACACCAGCGGCACGTTGCGCTGGTTGCACAGCTCGATGAAATGCGCGCCCTTCTGGGCAGACTCGCCGAACAGGATGCCGTTGTTCGCCACGATGCCCACGGGATAGCCGTGGATATGTGCGAAGCCGGTCACGAGCGTCTTGCCGTAGCGCGCCTTGAACTCATGAAACTCGGAATCGTCGACGATGCGCGCGATGACTTCGCGGATATCGAACGGACGGCGCGTGTCTTCGGGAATCACGCCGTAGAGTTCCTCGGCGGAGAATCTCGGCTCCATCGGCGCGCGCACGGCAAGCGGCATTTTTTTCGTGCGGTTGAGCGAGCCGACGATGTCTCGGGCGATGGCCAGCGCATGCGTGTCGTTCTCGGCGAAGTGATCGGCCACACCCGAAATGGACGTATGAACATCCGCCCCGCCGAGGGCTTCGGCGTCGACCACTTCACCCGTGGCGGCTTTCACCAGCGGCGGGCCGCCGAGGAAGATCGTGCCCTGCTCGCGCACGATGATGGTTTCATCGCTCATCGCAGGCACATATGCACCGCCGGCGGTGCACGAACCCATCACAACGGCGATCTGCGCAATACCCTGGGCGCTCATGCGTGCCTGGTTGTAGAAGATGCGGCCGAAGTGCTCGCGATCCGGGAATACTTCGTCCTGCAGCGGCAGGAACGCGCCACCGGAATCCACCAGGTACACGCAAGGAAGGCGATTCTCCATCGCGACTTCCTGCGCACGCAGGTGCTTCTTCACGGTCATCGGAAAATACGTGCCGCCTTTCACCGTGGCGTCGTTGGCGAGTACAACCACTTCCTGGCCCATCACGCGACCGATGCCGGCGATGACGCCGGCGGACGGTGCGGCATCGTCGTACATGCCGTGCGCGGCGAGCGGTGCGATTTCCAGGAAGGGCGACCCGGGATCGAGCAAGGCACGAATGCGCTCGCGCGGGAGCAGCTTGCCACGAGCGACATGCTTCTCGCGGGCCTTTGCTCCGCCACCCTCCGCTGTGCGCCTGAGCGTCTCGCGCAGGTCGTCGGTGAGTGCCCGCAGCTTCAGGCTGGCTGCCTGGAAGTCGGCGGAGCGGGGGTCGATCTGCGATTCAAGAATGGGCATGGGGGCGTTCGCGCGGGGACGAAACGACCATGATAGCGGGGTGCGAGGGTGCGCAAACGCTGCGGCGCGCCAATCGCCGGCACAGCCAGCTCCCACATGGCGAGGGCCTAGCTCTTTGTGGGAGCCGATTCATCGGCGATGGGTGCTTGCGGCAACCTGGCCCGCTGCCGCGGGATCGCCGATGAATCGGCTCCCACAGAAACTCTTACAGAAACCTAAACCCATACAGAAACCCAAACTCATACAGAAAGCGCGCAAAAAAACGGCCACCCGGAGGTGGCCGTTTCTGGCGACAGAACAAACCGCGGGGCTTAAAAACAAACCGCGAGGCTTAGTTCTTCTTGTCGTCCTTCGCGCTATTGGCGTTGGAAGCAGCGTCCTTGGCCTGGTCAGCCGACTTGTCGGCCTGATCGGCGGCGTTGGAGGCGGCATCCTTCGCGGCTTCCGGCGTGCCGCCGGCGGTGGAAGCGGAAGCGGCAGCCTGGGCCTGGCTGGCAGCGTCCTTGGCTTGATCGGCGGACTGCTGAGCCTGGTCGGCGGCCTGCGTGGTCGCGGCGTTCTGCGACTGGTCGGCGGCCTGCTGTGCCTTGTCAGCCTGCTGCTGTGCATCTGCAGCGGACTTCTGGGCGTCCTGAGCGGAATCCGTCGCGCCGTTGCTGCAAGCTGCCAGAAGCGCGACAAGCGCAGAGGCGAGAAGGGTACGCGTCAAATTCATTGTGTTTCTCCTTAGCCGTGGAATGCCGTTAGGCGGGCGTATTAATAGCCTAGTTGTTATGACTTAGCTACCGACCGAAAGGGTGTTCTTCAGGGCGCATTAAAACCCATGCAGAGCGCGTGATCGTTATTGAAAGAACGCCCACCCAATTCATCGACGTCAGGTTCACACCAGTTCGATGGCGATCGCCGTGGCCTCACCGCCGCCAATACAAAGCGCAGCGACGCCCCTTTTTGCCCTACGGGCTGTCAACGCATTGAGAAGAGTGACCACGATGCGCGCACCGCTGGCGCCGATCGGATGGCCCAGCGCGCATGCACCACCGTTGACGTTGACTTTGTCGTGCGGTACGCCGAGCTCGCGCATCACAGCCATCGGCACGACGGCGAACGCCTCGTTGATTTCAAACAGATCGACGTCATCGGCTTTCCAGCCGGCCTTTTCAAGGACTTTCGAAATGGCGCCCACCGGTGCGGTGGTAAACCACTCGGGTTCCTGCGAATGCGTGGCGTGCGCGACGATACGCGCCAGTGCGGTAATCCCACGTGCCTTCGCATCGTCGGCATCGAGCAGGACGAGCGCAGCGGCACCGTCGGAAATGCTGGACGAGCTGGCTGCCGTAATCGTGCCGTTTTCCTTGCGGAACGCAGCGCGCAACGTGGGAATTTTCGCCGTGTCGGAACGACCCGGCTGTTCGTCTTCGGCAAACTCCTGCGGACCCTTGCGACCCTGGACGGTCACCGGGACGATCTCGTTGACGAAAGCGTTTGCCTTCTGTGCGGCCTGCGCACGTTCCACCGAAGCGATGGCGTAGGCGTCCTGCTCTTCGCGCGTGAAGGTGTACTTGTCCGCGCACTTCTCGCCGAACACGCCCATGGACTGGCCGTCGTACGGATTGGTCAGGCCGTCCCAGGCCATGTGATCGACCAGCTGGCCGTCGCCGTAGCGAATGCCGGTACGCGCGTTGACCATGTGCGGTGCATTGGTCATCGACTCCATGCCGCCGGCAACCACGACGCGTGCCGAGCCGACCTTGATCAGGTCGTGGGCGAGCATCAGTGCCTTCATGCCGGAGCCGCACACCTTGTTGATGGTGGTGCAACCCGCCGAAACCGGCAGGCCGGCTTCGAGCGAGGCCTGGCGAGCCGGTGCCTGGCCGAGGTTGGCGGGCAGCACGCAGCCCATGATCACTTCGCTCACATCGGCAGGCGCAAGGCCGGACTGCTCGAGGGCGGCGCGGATGGCAATGGCACCGAGCTTCGGCGTGGGGACGCCGGTGAACTGGCCAAGGAAGGAACCGATGGCGGTGCGCTTGGCGCCCGCGATGACGATCTCAGACATGGGAACTCCGTGGGACTCGCATGGCCGCCCCGGAGGGCGGAAAACCGGTCGAGTATCGCAGCGGGGGCCGGGGTGGGGCAATCTGCGCCGCGGCAAGCACTGTGCACTGCGGCACGCCAGGGGCCCGGCCGATATGTAAGTATCCGACTCAGGTGCGCCGCCAGGGGATGCTGGCCGCGCGACATTGACGTCGAACTGAGGGGCTAAATGTGAATCAGCGGAATCTCCCGCGCCAGCGCGAGCTGGCGTTTGCCGTGTGTGTCAGCCTGGGTCTGGCAGCCTGTGGCGGCGGCGGTGGTTCGAAGAGCGCTGGTGGCGGTGTGGTGGTCGCACCCCCGCCTCCCACCACGCCCACGCAGCCCACCACGCCCGACCCGCCCATCGATGCCCAGATCGCGCTGACCAACGTCGCTGCCGCTCAGGCGGCCGGGTTCACCGGCAAGGGTGTGGTCATCGGCATCATCGACAGTGGCGTCACGTCCACGCATCCGGCGCTCGCCGGTCGGGTCACGGCCAAGTTGACCTACGTAGACCCCAGCACCAACAACACCGCTGTCGACGATGTCGTCGGACACGGCACGGCTGTGGCGGAAATCGCGGCAGGGCGCGCTTTCGGCAAATTCGCCGGCGGTGTTGCCCCGGACGCGACCCTCGTTTCGGCACGCATCATCGCCGACAAGGCGCCGACCGACGACGGTTCCGGCCAGGGAAACCAGGCAACGAGCGCCGACCCGCTGGGCACGGTGAACGCCGATGTCATCGCCCGTGGCGCGAAGGTGCTTAACAATTCCTGGGGTGGCGTCTATTGGGATGCCTCCGACACGGCAGCGACGAAGAGCTTCCACGACGCCTACGCGCCGTTCACCGCGGGCCATCTTTTCGTATTTGCGGCAGGCAACAACGGCGACGCCAACCCGTCCACGGTGGCGGCGTTGCCGTCACGCGCGCCGGATCTCGAGGCCGGCTGGCTCACCGTGGTCGCGCTGGACAGCAACAACCCCACACAGATGGCTACGTATTCGAATCGCTGCGGCGTGGCGATGAACTACTGCCTCGCGGCACCCGGCGACGTGATCGTGGCCTCGGCCGCATCGACCGCGACGAACACGTCGTATGAAGTTTGGAAAGGCACGTCGCTGGCAGCGCCTCAGGTATCCGGTGCCGCCGCGGTCGTGATGCAGGCCTTCCCCGCACTGGGCGTCAATGCGGTGCGCCAGATCATTCTCGGCACGGCTGACGACCTCGGCGCCGCCGGCCCGGACGCTATCTATGGCTACGGGCGCCTTAACGTCGGTCGCGCCATCCGTGGCCCGGCGACGTTCGACTGGGGCAACTTCGATGCCGCCACCGCGGCCGGGCAGGATGCCGCCTTCCTCAACGACATCAAGGGAGCCGGCGGCCTCAACGTATCGGGCAACGGCAAGCTCACGCTTTCGGGCACGAACACGTACGCAGGTGCGACGAATGTCAGCGGTTCGGCGACGCTGGAATCGATGCTCGGCGTGCCGGGTGCCGTGACCCTGACGGGAACAGCCAACCTGATCGCCCATGGCAACATCGGCGGCAGTGTCAGCAACGCCGGTCAGCTGACGACGCTGGACACCTCCACACATATCAACGGCGACTTTACGCAGACCGCCACCGGCCGGCTGTCGCAGAAGCTGGGCGCGCCGCTGATCGTCAGTGGTACGGCTTCGCTTGCCGGCGACTTTTATATCGCGGGCGCGATTTCCGGTTACACGGTGACCTCGCACCAGCAGGTGCTCACCGCCAACGCGGTCTTGGGTGCGTTCGCCACGCAGACGCTGGCGTCGGGTGTATTCCTGAGTGCGCAGTTGCAGTACCTGCCCAAGGAAGTCTGGGTCGACACCACGCAGCTGAGCATTACCCAGGTAGCGACGACGAGCATGTCGCAGTCGGTGGCCGCGGTGAATTCGGCACAGCGTCTCGATGGCGCCTTCGCGCAGATCAACGCCAGCCTGGCCAACGTGTCGCCGACCGCTGCGGCGATGGACGAGCACACGCTGCTCGCTGCCGGCAGCATCCAGCAGTCTTCCACGCAACAGGTGGCGCAGGCCTCGCTGGAATCGTTGTCGGGCCAGCTGTATGCGGCGAGCACTGCCGTGACCCTGGCAGGTATCGAAGCGGGCAACGACGCGCTGATCAACCATCTCGATCAGCAGGGTCCCACGGGCGCATGGACACAGCCGCTCGGCTCGCAGGGCGGTCTCAGCCGCGCAGGCTTCGGCAATGTGGGCTTCAACCTCGACGGTGCGCTGGTCGGAAACGACATCAAGCTCGGCAATAACGGCTTCGCCGGCCTCGCAGTCAGCCAGATGCGTAGCACGGGCCAGCTCTCGGGCAGCATGGATCGCCAGACCAATCGTGCAACGGAGGGCATGTTGTATGCCGGTTCGCGTGGTGCGAACTGGTACGGCGTGGGGCGCTTCGGTTTCGGTAGTTTCCACGGCGACACACAGCGCCTGTTGCGCCTGGGCGATCAGGGCGCATTCGCGGGCACCGACAACACCGGCCACTACAACGTGGCCTACGGCGAGTTCGGTTATCGCACGAACGTCGGCGCGTTCACGCTCACGCCGTATGCGAACGCGCAGTTCGCGAGCATCCGTCGTGCAGGTTTCCAGGAGTCGGGTGGTGACGGCTTCGGCCTTGCGGCGAACGGTCAGACCACCTCACGCTGGCAGGCAGGCTTCGGCCTGCGCGCGGGCAGCTCGTGGCTAACCTCGTACGGCAAGCTGCGCATCGATGCCAAGCTGGGTTGGCAGAATGCGTTTGCGACCAAGGGCGAAGTGTTCTCGGCACGCTACAACGGCATCGCACAGTGGGCACCGGTCGAAGGCATCGGCCTGTCGCGTCGTGCCGGTACGGCGGGTTTCACCATGGGCCTGGACTTGAGCGAACACTCACAGCTCGGCATCGATGTAGAACAACGCTTCGCCGATCGCGACCACTCACACTCAGCAACCGCAAGCTACCGCCTGGCCTGGTAACAGCAGCGCGAACGGCCGGCTTTTTGTGGGAGCCGATTCATCGGCGATTCCCCAAAATTGCCGGGCCTACAGACAACCCAATGTTGTTTTGCTACGGTCATCCCGTTGCCTGCGTCGTCGCTGTGAATGCTGCGCAGGCAACCATCGCTCAATGCGGTGAGAAGCGCGGCCCGAGGGTGTTCGAAGCACCCCCGGACCGCTGGCCACAATCAACTTGTCAGGAGTCAATCGTGATTGCCATCGATCATACGGCACCCGTTCGCCCGCCGAATCCCCCCGGCGACACCCTCAACGGTCACCGGGTCGTCTGCCTACGTCGCAGACACGGTTGAGGACAACGGCGTCAGCTAGTTCTGAGATGTTTCTTGCTGAGATGTTTCTTGGCCGTATAACCCGGCGCGTGCTCTAGCGCGCCAGCGAGACGGGCTGACGCTCACCACTCCATCAACCAATCCACCCGGCGCCCGGTCACGGGCAGCCGTGAACCCGCGAGTCCGTTTGATCCGCGGCACGTCGCCTCGTGCGTGTGCCGCACCTGGGCACGCGGAGGTTTCATCAAGGAGCAGTGATGTCTGTTGCCAACGAAAACGGCACGCTTCGTCGTGCGCGCTACTACGCCGACCCCGATGCCTCGGCGCATGAGCTTCTCAACAACGCTGCGGAATTGCTTCAGTACGCGCGCGGGCTGACGGAATTACTCGCGGAGTTCGTGCATGAGTCCGATACCGTCGATTGCCGGCGCATGGCGTTGTCGCTTGATGCGATAGCGGCGCTCACGCAGATGGGTGCACATTGCGCGGCGGAGGCGCATGCGCGGCTTGCGTGGGAGAAGGGTCTGGATACGATCTCGAACTGAAGGAAAGGCCGACGCGAGACATGGTCAAAGCCTAGGCTTCTTCGCAGTGAAGGACCTCATGACACAAGCCTATATGCGAGCTACAATGTAGCTACAAATTGACGAGTGCGTGTAATGGCGAGTAGCGATGTCGTTCGCGCCCGGATTGACGGGCATATCAAAGAGGAGGCCACGAACGTATTGGCCGAAATGGGGTTGTCTGTTTCGGATGCCATCCGGATGCTGCTCACTCGTATCGCGGCCGACAAGGCGCTTCCTTTCGATATCAATCGCGCGAATCCCCAATTTGCCAGCAAGGCGCAGTGAGTTTTTCCTGAAGAAATCTAACAACATCTAGTCAGGGCCTTGATCGCATGGATCGCATTCAGCAACTCAATTACGAAAAAGATTTCCGTATTGCCTTCCTAGAGTTCAAGGGGGACGGGTTTCAACGCTTATTCGAAGCGCTGATGTCGAAGGCTTACCCCAACGATTTCATGGCCTGCCGGCCCTGGGGAACCGTTGGTGACCGGAAGAACGATGGGTACCTGCCTTCCGCACGAATCCTCTTTCAGATCTACGCCCCCAATGAATTGACCGCCGCCGTAGCCGTCAAGAAGATCAACGAGGATTTCGAGGGAGCTAAGGAACACTGGGAAGAACATTTCGATGAGTGGATCTTCGTCCACAATGCGCCCGACGGTCGCCTTGGGCCTCACATCATCGCGGCACTCGCCAAACTTGGACAAGACAACCCGAAGATCAGAATCAGCCATTGGGGATACGAGGGCCTGCTGGCGATTTTCCGTCAGTTGAGCCTTGACGACCTTGAGTCGTGGTTCGGACCTTCTCTCACTATGGAAGCGAACGTCAATTTGGGCTATGGCGACTTAGTTGCCGTACTTACCCACATCAGCATCATTCCCGTATGCGTTTGTGCGCAAAGCGCAAGATGGGGCCAGGATTTCTGATTCACGACAGCCACTTATTCGATGGAGTGGATGGGCGTCAGGTAATAAGCGCGTTGCGTCTTGGGGCCGAGATATCAAGCGAGCTGGGCTTTCAGTACATCGTGACGATGAATGAAGACGACGCCTTCAAGGAAACCATCGAAGGCTTCGATCTCAATGACTATGTACTTCCCACGCGCTTGACGGACGCCACTGAAGATGGCGGGTTGTTTGGCATTCGATTTGGGTAAAAAAAGGGCCGCCCCACCTTCGCGTGGGAGCGGCCCATGTCGCAATACGAACTGTGCCTGTTATGACTTGCCGTGGAACAGCTCGCGTCCGATGAGCATGCGACGAATTTCGTTGGTACCCGCACCGATTTCGTAGAGCTTCGCGTCGCGGAGCAGGCGCCCCGCGGGGAACTCGTTGATGTAACCGTTACCGCCGAGGGACTGAATCGCTTCCAGTGCTACCTTCACCGCGTTGGTGGACGCGTTGAGCAGGCACGCGGCCGGATCGATGCGCGACTTCACGCCGTTGTCGAACTGCTGGGCAACCATATATGCGAAGCCGCGTGAAGATTGCAGCGCGGTATACATGTCGGCCACCTTGGCCTGCATCATGCCGAATGTGCCGATGGGCGCATTGAACTGTTTGCGCTCGCGCACGTACGGCAGGACGAGGTCCACTGCCGCCTGCATGATGCCGATGGGGCCGCCGGAGAGCACGAGGCGCTCGGTATCCAGGCCGCCCATGAGCACGCGTACGCCTTCGTTCACTTCACCCACGATGTTCTCGGCGGGGATCTCGCAGTTGTCGAACACCAGCTCGCAGGTGTTGGAACCGCGCATGCCGAGCTTGTCGAGCTTCTGCGCGGTGGAGAAACCCTTCATGCCCTTCTCGATGATGAAGGCGGTCATGCAGCGGCTACCCGCGGGGCGCGGCGCCGTACGCATGTAGACCAGCAGCACGTCGGCGTCAGGGCCGTTGGTGATCCACATCTTCGTGCCGTTGGCCACCCATACGTCACCGACCAGCTCGGCGTGGCAGCTCATCGAGCCGACCACATCGGAGCCGGCGCCCGGCTCGCTCATCGCCAGCGCGCCTACCCACTCACCGCTGGTGAGCTTGGGCAGGTACTTGCGGCGCTGCGCGTCGTTGCCGTTGTGGTAGATGTTCTGCACGCACAGGTTGGAGTGCGCGCCATAGGACAGGCCGACCGACGCCGACGCGCGGGAGATCTCTTCCATCGCGACCATGTGGGCGAGGAAACCCAGGCCGGAACCACCGAATTCCTCGGGCACGGTTACGCCGAGCAGGCCCATGTCGCCGAACTTCCGCCAGAGGTCTTCCGGGAAGACATTTTCGCGATCGATGCGATCGGCGCGGGGGGCGATTTCCTTCTCGGCGAAGGCGTGGACGCTTTCGCGCAGGAGGTCGAGGTCTTCACCGAGGGAAAACGGGCGCATGCGTGCAACTCCGGGGGATACGGGGAAAAAGCTTCCCATCGTAACGCGCCGGCGGCCCCAATCCACGGCGCGACGCAGCAATCAGGCGACCGGCATGGCCGCGATCCGGTCGTGGACGCGGACCAGGAGCAGGCACTGGCGGTCCACCAGGCGCACGGCCTCGGGGGCCGTCGCGACGCGCAGCGCGGTGCCAATGAGCAGGTCCGAGGTGCCTAGTGCCGGGGCTGGCGAACCGGCCCGTACGTGCTCGGCCAGGGCGTCCAGGCTATAGGCAATGCGCCGGGCAAGCTCCTCGACGGCGGTGGCATCGTCCGCTGCCAGGGCCTGGCGGTGGGCACCCAGGGTAGACAGGTGCGCCAGGCCGGCTTGCAAGGCGGTGAGCAGGCGCAGCGCACGCTCGCCACGTTCCTGCGGATGACCGGGCTCGGCGAGCAGCTCGGTCACGTTGCCGGCGACGGCGGCCTGCGCGGCATGCGCGTCGCGACGGGCGATACGGTAGGGCAGATCGTCGGCCTTGCCGGTGCGGTATTGCGCCGCGATGCGCTCGAGGTAGCGCCCATAGGCGAGCAGGGCGTCGGCCACTACATCGTCGAGACGGCGGACGCGCCAGTCGGGCAGGACAAAGCGGATCACCCCAGCGGCGACGATGGCGCCCAGCAGGGTATCGAGCAGCCGTGGGCCGATGGCGTCGTAGCCCGCACCGACGCGGTCGAAGCAGAGCAGGACGAACAACGTGATGACCGCGGTCGCCAGTGCATAGCGGCGGAAGCGGAAGGCGAAGAAACCGGCGCCGGTCGCGACCAGTACCGGCAGTCGCCAGTCGCCGCCGGGCAGCAGGCGAAGCATGGCCCAGCCGGCGACCAGCCCCGCCGTGGTGCCGACCACGCGCTGGACAAGACGGCGTCGCGTCGTGCCGTAGCTGGGCTGGCAGACGAACAGCGTGGTCAGCAGGATCCAGTACCCGTGCGTGGGATGCAGCGCAAGCATCAGCAGGTAACCGCCAAGCATGCCGGCGGCAAGGCGCACGGCATGGCGAAAATGCATGGAGCGGCGGTTGAGCCGGAGTCGGATGCGGGCGATCGCATCCCTCAGCGACGAGGGTTCGGATCCCTGCAGTGCGGTATCCATGTCTTCAGGCAAGGTGCCTTCGTCTTCGATGGCGGTCTGCAGGCGTTCCATGTTGTTCATCAACGCCGAGAGCGCATCGTCGACGGCCGGATCGGGCGGATCGCTGCGGCGACGATAGGCGATGGCCTCGCGCAGGTCGTCGAGTGCGGCGCGCGGCAGGGCGATGGAGTGGAGCGGCGCAACGCGCCTGATAGCGTCGGCTCGTTCTCGACACGCGATCGCCTGCAGGCGCAGCAGGCGGCCGAATCGAAACATCAGGTCGCTGTGATACAGCGCGTCGGCGAGCTCGTCGTAGGGATAGTGGGAGGAACTGATGCGCTCATGGATATCCTGAGCGACGAAGAACATCGCCAGCCGTGCCGCGCTGCGTCCACGTGGCTGACGCCGGCCGATGCGGTCGAGCAGGGCGGTGCGTGCGCCGGTCAGTGCTTCGACCGTGCGCAGGTTGCGCCTGGAAAACTCGATGTCGAGTGCGTCGCGGTCGAGGCCGTGTACGGGTTCGAACAGGGCGGCCTTGGCCTCGATGAGCGTACCCAGCGATTCGAACAGGCGCGCCAGGGCATGACGCACGGCACGTTGGGGCGCGAGCGCACTCCAGATCAACGACAGCAGGCCGTACCACGCGGCACCGGCAAGAATCGCCAGTGTGCCCGCGCCACCGGTGCCCGCGGCCGCGGCGTCGGAGGCGATCATGGTGTAGACCGAGAGAATGAGTGTTGCGGTGGCGATCGTGGCGTAGCGACCGCTGGCCGCCCCGAGCATCACCAGGATGAAGGTGCCAAGCGGCAGGGCGACCGCGAACAGGACGGGTATGCCGATCAGGGCCTTCACGCCGGCAGCGGCACCAGCGAAGCAGAGCAGGGTGACGACGAGCCCCCGCAGGCGTCCACGCCAGGCGTCGTCGGTCTCGGCAAGGGCACAGGCGATGGCGCCCAGGAGGGCCGGCACGATGGCGCTGGCGGGGCCGACGATCGTGCACCAGGCCGTGATGCCGGACAGGGCGAGGAAGACGCGCAGTACGTCGGCGAAGCGGTCGGATTCGGCGAGGGCGCGTAGGGAGGGCATTCGATTACTTTACCTGCATAGCGTCACCGCTCCGTCGCTATCGCCGATGAATCGGCTCCCACACAGAGCGGGGCAGCCGAAGTGCCGGAGAATTGTGGGAGCCGCTTCAGCGGCCGAAGTGCCGGAGAATTGTGGGAGCCGCTTCAGCGGCGACGGGCGCTAGCGGAAGCGTTTCAACAAAGCCCACCATTAACCGCCAGCACCTGCCGCGTGATGTACGCCGCCTCCGGGCTGATCAGGAACCGCACCGCTGCCGCAACTTCTTCCGGCGTACCCGTCCGCTCCATCGGGATGACCTTCAGGATTTGTTCGACCGGCACGTCCGGGTCGAGCATGTCCGTGTCGATCAGCCCGGGCGCTACGCAATTGACCGTGATCTTGCGCTTGGCCAGTTCCACGGCGAGCGCTTTCGCCGCGCCGATGACACCGGCCTTCGACGCGCTGTAGTTCACCTGCCCGCGGTTGCCGATGATGCCGGAGACCGAGGTAATGCAGACGATGCGCCCAGGCTTGCGGCGACGGATCATCGGCATCACCAGCGGGTGAAGCACGTTGTAGAACCCATCGAGATTGGTCCGCAGCACCTGGTCCCAATCCTCGGAGGTGAGGCCCGGGAATGCGCCGTCGCGTGTGAGACCCGCATTGCAGACGACACCGTAATACGCACCGTGCCCGGCGAGATCGGCTTCGAGCGCCGCGGCCGATGCGGCGCGATCGGCGATATCGAACTGCATGACGCGCGCCGCGCGACCCATGGCGACGATTTCGGCGACCACGGCTTCGGCCTCCTCACGGCGCGAGCGGCAATGAACGACGATGTCGTAGCCGGCGTCGGCAAGATTCAGCGCGATAGCGCGGCCGATGCCGCGGCTGGAGCCGGTGACGAGGACGGTGTCGTTCATGGCGCGGTTCCCTTGGAATCGAGAGTGTTGCGGGGGTCGAGGAAGGGCGTCGGATCCGGCGGACTGAACACCGTCAGGCGTGCCTCGGCGTGCACGCCCGCAGTATCGACGCGACAGCTGAACGCGCCCATGCCATCGTCGTCATGGAAGGTGCGCACGGCCTCGATGATGAGCTTCGCCCCTGGCGGAAACACGTCGGCATTTACACGATAACTACGCGTGCCGAGCAGGAAGCCGGGACGGATGGTGCCCGAGGCGGCGAGTACCTGGCAGCCGTTCCACGCTGCGATGGCCTGCGCCATCAGCTCGATGCCGGTCCAGCCGGGCAGGCCGTTCGCTTCGATGAAGGCATCCCCGCGACGAATGACGCGCTCGCAGACGATGCGCTCCGCGTCCCACTCCACCACGCGGTCCAGCAGGATCATGCGCCCCGCGTGCGGCAGCAATTGTTCGATAGGCCACAGGGTCATGGTGCATTCGCCAGGATTAGGCTCGCGTTATTGCCGCCGAACGCGAAGGAGTTGCTCATCAGGTGACGTTGGCCCGGCGACAGGCGGCTGTCACGGTCGGTGAAAGCCAGTGGCGGGAGCGACGGGTCGACTTCGCCATCCCACACGTGCGGCGGCAGGCGCCGCTGCGGATCGGTGAGGGCGAGCCAGCAGAATGCCGCCTCGAGCGCGCCGGCGGCACCAAGCGTATGGCCGGTGAGTGCCTTGGTCGAGGAGCAGGGCACGGGGCGGCCGAAAGTCGCGGCGACGGCACGGCTTTCCATGGCGTCGTTGTGTTCGGTGGCGGTGCCGTGCAGGTTCACGTAGTCGATCATGCCCGCATCCAGGCCGGCAGACGACAGGGCCCGCGCCATGGCGTCGCTGGCACCGCGACCTTCCGGTTCCGGCGAGGACATGTGGTACGCGTCGGAACTCGCACCGCCGCCGAGGAAGACCACCGGAGCGTTCTCGCGCGTCATCAGGAACAAGGCGGCCGCCTCGCCGATGTTGATGCCGTCGCGCAACCGCGAAAATGGCTGGCAGCGCGCGTCCGCCGTCGCCTCAAGTGCGTGGAAGCCGTTCGTCGCCAGGCGGCACAGCGTATCGGCACCGCCACAGATCACGGCGTCGCAGAGGCCGGTCTTCAACAGGCGTTGGGCGCTGAGCAAGGCACGGGCGCCGGAAGTGCAGGCGGTGGATATGCCGTAGGCCGGGCCAGCGACGCCCAGCCACTCGGCGAGGAAGGCGGCTGGTGCACCCAGCTCCTGGTCCGCATACCGATAATCCGCCGGCCAGGCACCGGTCTGGCCACGTGTCGCGATGCTGCGCGTTGCTTCCTCGATGCCGGTGGTGCTGGTGCCGATGACAATGCCGACGCGCTCCGCACCGAAGCGTGCGATAGCTTGGCGGAGCTCCGCTTCGATCTCCTGCGCGGCGAGTAGTAGCAGACGGTTGTTGCGCGTGTCCCAGTGCGAAAGTTCGTCGGAAAGCTCGGGCAGCGTGGCGGATGCATAGCCGACTGGCAGCGTCTGTAACGGCACCCAGCCGGCAAGCTCGCGCAGGCCGTGATCTGCGGCGTTGAACAGTGCTTCTGCCACCGCCTGCTTTCCCGCACCGAGCGAGCACACGACCCCGAGGGCGTTCAGGTAGGTCGTCATTCCATCAGCCCGGCTTGCGCGCGGCAACGTTCACCAGGGTTTCCTCGCGCTTGCCTACGGGCGGTGCGGCCTTGATGCCCCAGCGCTCCAGCAGGCCGAAATCCTTCGCCCGGCTCCACCAGAGATAGGGCAGGGAGACTTGCGCATCCGTGAAGACGAAACCGCGGGCACGCAGCATCGCGACATACTCGTCGGCCGTCTTCTGCACGTGCATCGGGTGACGGAAGAACCAGCGGATGACCCAGCTGTCGATGTACGCCTTGGTGGACTCGGCGAACAGCAACAGGCCGCCCGGCTTGAGCACGCGCCAGAACTCGTCGAGCGCACGTTCCTGCTCGACAAGGTGATGGAAGGTCTGGTGGCAGAAGACCGTGTCGACGCTGGCGTCTGGCAGGCCGATACGTGCGCAGTCGCTCGTGAACAGCTCCACGTTGATGTTTTCACGTGCGGCTTCGGCACGCGACAGGTCGATGCTGTGCGGATCCGCATCCAGACCGAGCATGCGCGTGGGAGCGAACACGTCACGCAGGTAGCGGAACGAGCGACCCTGGCCGCAGCCGACATCGAGCAGCGTACCGCCCTGCGGCAGCGGCTCGCCGGCCAGGCGCTTGAGGTCATTGATTGCCACGCGCAGGACGTGGTGCTGCCAGGTATGGGTGCGCAGGAAGACGAAACCGATCCGGGTTTCCTCGACATAAGTGGCGCTGGCGTACTTCATCGTTGAGGCGTCCATGGCGGTTCAGGGCGACGGCTGGCGCGCCAGCTGGCGCTCGATGTCGTCGATGAAAACGGAAGGCGAGACCATTTGCATCTCGCCATCGATGAGCCTGACCGCTACCTGGATGGTGCTGGCGCGGGTCAGTCGCTCACCGGTGGCGGCGTCGCTGAGGGTGTAATGAATTTTCAGGCGATTCTGCCACTCGACCAGCTCGGCGCGCATGACCAGCTTCTGGCCGAAACGAGCGGCGCGGGCGTAGCGTAGTTGCAGGTCGATGATCGGCCAGGCATAGCCGGTTTCCTTCATGCGCACGTAGTCGTGGCCGAGTGCCTCGAGCAGCGCGCAGCGTGCGATTTCAAGGTATTTCACGTAGTGCCCGTGCCAGACCACTTCCATCGAATCGACGTCGAAGAAAGGAACGGTCAGTTCGGTATCGACGGCGAACACACCGTTAGCGCGCATCGTGGGCTCCGTTCGTACCATGCCAGTACGCGTGGAAGTTGAACCATTGCAGCGGTGCGGCAAGGCAATGCCGCGCGAGCCATTCGGCGTAATGGGTGACGGCACCGGCGATGGTGGCATCGCGTGTCGAACGTTCCCACGTAGAGGCATCGTCGAAGCGACGCAGGTGAATCGTGTAACGGCCCGCACGCTTGATGCAGCACACCAGGTTGATCGGGCATCGCAGCATGGCCGCCATCAGCCAGGGTCCCTGCGGAAAGGCGGCTGGTGCACCGAGGAAATCGGCGTTTACACGGCGGCCGCCGTGCCCGGGCACGCGGTCGCCGGCGATGGCGACCCACTCGCCACGCTCCAGGCGCTGGGACAAGTCGATCATCATCACCGTATCGAGGTCGCCCACATGCATCAGGCGCAGGCGACGGTCGCCCGACTCGCCGAGCAGGCGGTTGAAATGCGCTGCGTTAGGCAGGTGCATCAACACGTTCAGCGGCACACCTTCACCGATCTCGGCCATGGCGCGGCATACATCGAGGTTGCCCAGGTGCGTGCAGACGAGAAGCTGGCCTCGCGCTCCGGAAAGCAGCGCATCACGCACGCCGTCGGGGTCGTCCATATCCACGGAGGACAGGCGCAGCTTGCCGCGCCAGACGTCGAAACGATCGAGCATGCAATCGCCGAATGCGAGGTATTGGGCGAGCACCGGGCGCTTGCGGGGAAACAGATCGGCGCGCCCGCTCCAGGCGGCCAGGCGACGCTGGTAGTCCGCCACGCTGCGCCGTGTCCCCCGGCCCGTGATGAAGAAATACAGCACGATGAGATAGATCACCGGTGTCACAGGCCGACGGCCGAGCAGGCGCACGGCGACAGCGGTGAGCTTCATGCCAAGGAAGCTTCCACGCTCTTTTCGTGCCGACCAGTGTGTGGTCGCGCTTGCGGACTCAGGCATCGGCGCCTTCCAGGCGCAGGTGCGCGGACGAGTAATGCGCGTCGCCTGTGCGGTAAGCGAAGTGTAGGCGGCCACGCACGGTGTCGTAGCGTAGCGTCAGCTCGATGCGGTCACCCGGGCGGAGCAGACGCTGGAACTTCAGCGCGTCCATGCCTCGGCACGTGGTCGGCGTGCCGAGGCGCGGCGCGGCAAGCTCGAGCGCCCAGCCGATCTGGACCACGCCCGGCAGCACCGGAGCATCGGGGAAGTGGTCGGCGAAGCAGGCCAGATCCAGTGGCAACTCCAGCTCGATCACGTGTGTGTCGCCGTCGAGGCGTTCGCCTAGCACGCGGGGGGCCGTCGGCAATGGCGCTTGCAAGAGTGCGTCGACCCTGGCGGACTCAGGCAGGACATCGACGAAGCGCCAAACCATTGGTGTCGATAGCGCATCGTCGCCGGCAGCCTGCTGGCCAAGTTCGTTGATGATGCCGGTACGGCCGTGGCGCAACAGCGCCGTGCGTCCGGCAGGAGCGAGCGCCACGACCATCCCCGGGCCGAGCTTGCCCGCATAGCCTCCTGCGGCTGCAGCGACCCAGGGATGCGATAGCAGGCACTGGGCCGCGCCGTCCATCGGCGCCTTGTTGATCCGGCGGCGCAGGCGCTGGCGCAGCAGCCACTCACCGATGAAGAGCACGCCCATCACCGAATACGCCAGGATGCCGTTGTAGAACGTCCACCACGACAACGGACCCCACTTGGCGAGGATCCCCGACGCGGTGCCGTTGACGAAGAAGAACACCACCCACACCCAGGTGACCTTGCGCGTGTAGCGCACGGCCACGGGTGGCAGGTCAGGCTCGGTGACGCGCGCGATGCGCTCGATCATCGGTGGTCCGAACTTCAGGCTGAGGCCGAAGGTCGCCAGCAACAGCGCGCAGATCAGGCTCGGGTACCAGCGCAGCAGATCGTCTTCACCACCGAAGGCCAGCACCGCGCAGTAGACCAGGGTCACGCCGAGCATCCAGCGGCCGCCGGGCTGGCGCCACAGGGCGGGCGCGCGCACCAGCCACAGTCCGCCGAGAATCAGTCCGAAAATCGGCGTGGACACGTGGTCCATGCCGAAGTAGACGATGAAGGGATAGAGCACGCCGACCAGCAGCAGTGCCACATTGCTCAGTCTGCGCATGGGGCCCGGTTCGCTTCGACGTAGTGGGCGAGGCTGAGCACGGTCTCGAAATGGCGCCGCGCGTCGCGCGAATCCGAGGCGATCTTCAGTCCATAGCGATTCTGCAGCGCCAGCGCGAGTTCGAGGGCATCGACCGAATCCAGGCCGAGCCCCTGGCCGAACAGCGGCTGGTCGACAGCAATGTCGTCCACTTTGAGGTGTTCGAGCGCGAGCGTTTCGATGATGAGACCGGCGATGTCCCGTTCGAGGTCATTCATGCCTTCAGTTCCCTGGCGTAGAGGTGATGGAGGTGTTCGTTGAGGCGACGCGAGGCTATCGGCGCGGGGGCGTGTTCGCTGAAGGCCCTCACGGGAATATCGTCGCCGACCCGTATATGCACGCGTACGCGCCGTTTCGGCACGCGGTACCACGGCTCGGCCTTGGTCAGCGTGGTCGGCACCACGGTGATGAACACCGGGGTGATGATGCGCGCACCACGCACGGCGATGGCCGCGGCGCCGCGATGGAAGACGGGATCCTGGCCTGGCGTGGTGCGCGTGCCTTCGGGAAAGATGATCAGCGTCTGGCCGTCGCGCAGCACATCGGCAGCACGTTCGAGCATCTCGGCGCTGCCGTCGTTGCTGATGTAACCGGCGGCCGTCACCGGCCCGCGCATCCACGGGTTCTTCCACAGGCTGTGCTTGACCACGCAGTTCGCTTCCGGCACGTGGCCGATCAGGTAG
Source organism: uncultured Luteibacter sp. (assembly GCA_966191635.1). GTDB lineage: Bacteria > Pseudomonadota > Gammaproteobacteria > Xanthomonadales > Rhodanobacteraceae > Luteibacter. The sequence continues at coordinate 26,922 of CBIGPO010000021.1, read as the reverse complement.
ACCACGTCGATCAGCGAGGGATGGTTGGCCACGATCATCTGACCGGGCTGACCCAGGCGTTCCACGTCATCGAAGCGAAAATCGACCGTGCGGGTGCGGTACATGAACTGCGAATGCAACCAGAAAGCGCGACCTACCGTTCGCCGCGCACGACGCCGGCGCATGGCTTCCGGCGCGGGCCAGGCCAGCACGACGGGCAGCACGGCCACGCGCAGCACGATGCCGCCGATGCCGAACAGGGCAAAGCTCAACGCGGTGCAGACGAAGCGCCAGGCCCAGAAGTCGCCTCGGCGCGTCACGGTATCGGCTGCCAGGTCCATCGTCGTGTCTTCCACGGGTGGTCTAGGGTCGCGCCATCGTGCAGCGCGCGAACGAAATGCAGGGCGTGCGGGCCTTCGGCCGACGGTGCGGCCTCCGTATTACCACGAAGCGACAGCCGCCAGCGCGGGCCGGCGACGGCGCCATCGGCGCGTGAGACACGCAGCGCGACGGCATAAGAGAAGGGAACGTCGTCGATCCAGCCATCGTAGGCTGCCGCGGGGCGCTCTTCGGCGATCACCACGATCACCGCGGGGGCGCCGTCGCCGAGCAGGGAGGAGGCCTCGACGATGGCGTGCTCGAAGGTATCGGCCTCACCCGCGATCGCGACGGATTCGCCGCGCTGACCGCGCAGGATGGACCATTGCCCGGCGATGGCGTTATGCACGGACAGGCCGAACTGCGTGGGTGACAGCGGCGCTTCGCGGCCGATCTCATCGAGCATGGCGAAGGTGCGCGTCGTCTCACCGTGTCGTGAGGCGTAGACGAAGGGCAGTTGTTCGTCGTCGGCACACATCGGCCACGCGGCGTGCATGACGATGCGTGCGAGCCGGCTCAGGCGGCGGCGCTGCATGGGCGCGACGAAGTCACAGGCGGGCTGTTCGCCACGGTCGTCCAGCGCGCGCGGCGCCGCCGACCACTCGGCCCAGTCGGCCGGCTCCTCGACTCCGGGCGCCCATGCGCGCCAGCGTTCGATGACCAGCTCGATCATGCGGCGGCTCCGGCGTACCGGCGGAAGACCAGGGCGGCGCAGCTGCCGCCGAAACCGAAGGTGTTCGACATCACGCTGTCTACCGACATGGCGAGTTCGCCGTCGATCAGTGGTGCGCCGGCAAACGCGGCATCGCGCTTTGCCGGTGTCGCGCCGCCGAGCAGCACGCCGTTCTCCATCATGGCGATCGAAGCGATGGCATCGAGCGCGCCAGCTGCTGCCGGCGCGTGACCGGTCAGCCCCTTGATCGACGAGATGGGCGGCACGGGGTGCCCGCGTTCGCCGAATACCTGGCTCAGCGCATGCCACTCTGCCAGGTCGCCGTTCACGGTGGCGCAGGCATGCGTGTTCACGTAGTCGGGCAGCAGGCCGGCGAGGTCGATGGCCTGGCGCATGGCTTCGGCCATGCCGGCTGCCTCCGGGCTGACCATGCCGTCGGGATCCGACGCCGCGCCGTAACCGACGAGTTCGGCGAGGATGTGTGCGCCGCGCGCACTCGCATGATCGAGCGATTCCAGCACGAGCACGCCAGCGCCACCCCCGAGCACTATGCCATCGCGATCCGCGTCGTAAGGGCAGGCCACGTGCTCACCGGCTACGCTCGTTGTCGACAGCGCGTTCATCACGTCAAAGCACATGGCCGCCTTATCGTGTAGTTCTTCGGCGCCCCCGCAGACCACGATTTCCTGCCGCCCAAGCTGGATCAGTTCCATGGCCTGGCCGATGGCGTGTGTCGCGCTCGTGCACGCCGAACTGATAGTGAAACCGCGGCCGCCAAAGCCGAAAGCGTGAGTAAGCGTCGCCGCAACCGCGCTGCCCATGCTACGCGGCACGATGAAGGGTGACAGGCGCGAGATGCCGCGCGCGTGGAACATGTCCAGGCCCGCTTCGTACTCGGAGAGGGCGGCGGAAGCACCCATGAGGATGCCGACGTCGCGTTCGCGAATGCGCACCTCGTCGAGCCCGGCCTCCTGAAGTGCTTCGCGCGTGGCGTGCCAGGCGTATTCCGCTGCCTGCGGAAAGTAGCGACGCAGTTTGCGCTGCGGCGGTTCGAGATCACCGGTATCGGCAGGCGCGGCGACGCGGCAGCGCATACCCAGCGCGGCGAAATCGGGCATGTCGCGAAATCCCGCGCGGCCCGCACGCAGGCTGTCGAACAGGGCATGGCGGTCGGGGCCGAGGCAGGACACCGCGCCCATGCCGGTGACGACGACCCGACGCATCAGCCGTAAGCCTTGAAGATCAGCGAGGTGTTGATACCGCCAAACGCGAAGTTGTTGTTCATCACGTAGCCGGTGCGGATTTCGCGCCCCTCACCCATGAGGTAATCCAGCGGCGCGCATTCGGGATCGGGGGTGTCGAGGTTGATCGTGGGCGCGAACCAGCCACTGCGCATCATTTCGATGGCCCACCAGGCTTCCAGCGCGCCGCAGGCGCCGAGTGTGTGGCCCACATAGCTTTTCATGGAGCTGATCGGCACGCCGGTGCCGAGCACGTCCGCGGTGGCATGGCTTTCGGCCACGTCGCCGCGATCGGTTGCCGTGCCGTGTGCGCTCACGTAACCGATGGCCGCGGGCGGCAGGTCGGCATCGGCGAGTGCCATGCGCATCGCGGCGGCCATCGTTTCGCGCGTGGGCTGGGTGATGTGCTGGCCGTCGGAGTTGGTGCCGAAACCGACGATCTCCGCATAGATGCGTGCACCACGGGCGACCGCGTGCTCGTACTCCTCGAGAACCAACGTAGTGGCGCCTTCGCCAACGACGAGGCCGTCGCGCTTCGCGTCAAAAGGGCGTGGCGTGATCTGTGGTGTGTCGTTGCGCGTGCTCGTAGCGAACAGGGTGTCGAACACCGCGGCGCCGGGGCCGGACAGTTCCTCGGCGCCACCGCAGACCATCAGTGTCTGTTTGCCATGCTGGATGGCCTCATAGCCGTAACCGATAGCCTGGCTGCCGGATGTGCAGGCGCTCGACGTGGTGATGATGCGACCCTTCAGGCCGAAGAACACGCCGACGTTCACCGCTGTCGTGTGCGCCATCATCTGGATGTAACTGGTGGCGGTCACGCCTTGCATGGATCCGGTTTCGAGCATGCGTCCGATGGTCTTGGCCGGTTCGATGCTGCCGCCCGACGAACCATAGGCCACGCCCATGCGGCCGTCGGTGATCTCGGTGTTGCCGAGCAGGCCAGCGTCGTCGAGCGCGCGTTCGCTGGCAGCCACGGCGAGCTGGGCCACGCGGCCCATCGAACGCACGTGCTTGCGCGACCACGTCGACGGCATGCTGAAGTCATCGACGGGGCAGCCAAGGCGGCCGTTGAGCGCGTCGAAATAGTCCCATTCATGCATGCGACGCACAGCATTGCGGAACTGGCGCAGGCGCGCCTCGATCGTGGTCCAGTCGTGGCCGAGTGGCGTGATGCCGCCAATGCCCGTAACGACGACGCGTTTCATCGCGCGACCTCCGGTGACGTGTGCTGCGTTGTTCATGCGGTTCGATTCTTCGGTGCGGGGACGCTCACCGGCGCAAGCAGCGCGGTGAAGCCGATCCCCAGGAGCAGGGTAAGGCCAAAGTGCTGGAGGGCCGGCATCGTGCTGAGTGCGAGCAGACCGAAGGAAAGCAGGGCGGTGACCGCCGAGAGCAGTACGCCGGCGTACGCGGCGCCGGGGATATGGGCGACATGCGGCTCGCCTTCGCGCAGGAAGACGGCGTAGTTGGCGCCGACACCGAGCACAAGCATCAAGGCCATGACGTGGAACAGGGTCAGCGGTTCGCCAAGGTAGCCGAGTGCGGCCACGCTGAGCACGATGCCTGCGGCGGGTGGCAGCAGTACACGCCACGCGGCACGGGCACCATAACGCCAGAGGAAGGCGAGGCCGACCAGGGCGAGTGCACCACCGAGCCAGATATCGGCGTAGCCGCGATAGCGACCGAACAAGGCGGTGATGCTTGCGGGCTTATCGACCAGCGAGACGCCGGGAAGGCCGTCGGCCGCCTTACGCAGCAGGTTTGCGTCGTCCTGGCCCTGAGGCACGACGATGCTGCCCACGCCGTGGTCGCCGCCGCTCATCCACAGGTAGCGAAACGGCGTGTAGGCCGGTATGGCGAGCCAGTCGTCCAGTGTGAACGCGCGGCCCGGCCACGCAGCGACAAAGTCAGCGCTGCCTTCCGCGCGGAAGCCGGCCTGATCCATCCAGTCACTCATGCGCTTGCGTGGCGAAAACAGCGGTGTGAGCGCGGCGATGTTCTGCTGCTGACGATGCGCGGACGGGACCATCCCGCTGATGCCAGTCCAGCCGCCAAGCTTGCCATCCGCTACCCACGCCTGCAGCCGGTCGGTGAGTGCTTCTTCACGCTGAAGTACTTCTTCCGCGTTTGCGCCTTCCACCAGCCAGAACTGACTGCCACCGCCAAAGCCGGCGACGTCGCGAATCGTCGCCGTCTGCGTTTCGAGTGCCTTCGGTGGCGAGATGAGCAGATGGATATCGTCGTCGTGGCCAAGGCGCAGCCAGCCCGGAATGGCGACGACACATAGCACGGCCACACCCAGCAGTGCGCGCCTTCCCGAGGCGATGCGCTGCCAGCCGAGGGCCAGCCGAACGAGGGCAGGCGAGAGCGGTGCACGCGCGGGCTTCTGCGTCAATGCGGGTAACAGCCAGAACACGCTGGCGCAGGCGATGGTCATGCCGGCGATGGCGAACACGGCCATCTGCCGCAGTGCGGGGAAGGGCACAACGGCGAGCAGCGTATAGCCAAGCAGGGAAGTGGCCAGCGCGAGCAGCAACGCCGGGCGTACCTGGCGCACGCCGCGCTCGGCGTTCCAGTTCGCGCCGGCATTCGCACGGGCGCAAAGGTACTGGATCGAATAGTCCACCGCTTCGCCGAGCAGGGCCGCACCGAAAACCAGGGTCAACAAATGCAGCTGCCCGAACACGAGCACGGTCGTGGCTATGGCGCCGATCACACCCAGTGCCGTGGAGACGAAGGCGATCAGCAGCGGCCGCAGGGAGCGGAACACCAGCAGAAGCAGCAACGCGATGCCGACCGTGGAAGCGATGCCGACGACATGGGTGTCGTGTTCGGCGGCGGCGCGGGCCGAGGCGGCGTAGAAGATGGCTCCGGTACGCAACAGCGTCGTGCCGGGATGCTTCGCGAGCATCGCGCTTTCTGCGTGCTCCAGCGTCGCCAGCGCACGGCGCTGCACGACGTCGTCGTACGACGAGCCCTTGAGCGTGGCGATGACCAGTACGTAGCTGCCATCGTCGCGGTGTGCGGTGAGCAGGTCGTCTTCGGGGACGAGGGCCGAGCGGTTCCATGGCTGGCGGTCGAGCCAGTGTTGCATCCAGCCGAAGGGATCGTCGGTGAGCTTCGCGCCCACGTTGGCACCGAAAGGCTGGTTGAGCCGGCGTTTCAGCGCGTCCACGGGATCGAAGCCTGGCGTCGTGAGTGCGGCGCGGTCTTCCGGTGTGAGCAAGTGGAAACGGAATGGCAGGAACGGCGTGACCAGCTGGTCGAGATCGAACGGCGGTAGCTCCGCAATCACCGAGGCGAACACAGGGTCCGCACCCAGCGTGGCACCGAGCTCACGCGCCGCATCCTTGGCCGCGTCGTCATCCTTGTCGTGGACGAGCAACACCATGCGATCGCCGCTGGCCCGGGCCAGTCGTTCGACGGCTTCCTCGGCAAGGGGATGGCGCTCGGTTACGGGGAGCAGGGTGAGTACGTCGGTTTGCAGCGGCGAGGTGCCGCGGCCAAACAGCAGCCACGCGCACAGCAGGCAGACGACCAGCGACGCGAATGCGAACAGGCCAGCGCGTTGCGTGGTCGACAGCGACTTCATGGAATGCTTAGCACTTTGGCTTCGACCAGGGTGAGCGAGTCGGCATCGTGGGTATTGGCGAAGGTGATAAGCGTGCGCTCACCGCTGGCGAGGTTCACTTCGATGGACTGCAGGAAGTCGTCGCCCTTGAGCGTGATGCCGGCGAGCACTTTCGCCACACGGGCCTGGCGGGGCACGAAGTGCAGGGTCCAATGCGCCGGCGTCCCCTCGGCGCTTATCGTGAACTGACGCATGGCCTCGTCCGACTTCCCGGCGAGCAGCGACTGCAGCATGCCCGATACCTGGCTCACGCCACGATTACCGTCGCGCACACGTTCGAGCTTGCCCTGTGCGTTCAGCCGTGAGGTGTCGCCCGAGGTGAATACCAGCGTGTCTTCGAACGGATCACGCGTATGCCAGACCATACCGTGGCCAATCACGAACAACAGGTCGCCGTGGCTGAGCTGGGGTTCGGCGAGGGCAGGGTTCTCGCGGCTCTGGGTGAAATCGGCGCGTACCTGCGGATGCTTCGCCAGGTGCCCGAGTATGTCGTCGGTAAGGGTGGGTGTTTGCGCATGGGTAGCAAATACGCAGAGCAGGGCGAAGAAGGCGATCAGGCGACGCATTAGTGGGACCTGCTTTTGAGCTTGCGAAGAAGGAGGCGCGGTGCACGAGGCAGCATGCCGAGCAGCAGGCGCGTGTGCATCGCGGTGATCCGCGCGTTGTCGTGCCACATACGGAAATGCGACAGACCGTTGTCAGGATAGATCACGCGGGTGGGCAGGTTGCGCACGGGTACGCCGCGCCAGAACAGGCGCACGGCAATCTCGGTGTCGAAATCCATGCGGGTTGGCAACGGCTTTCGTGCGATCTCGGCGCGCGTAGCCTCCAGCGGATACAGCCGGTAACCGCACATGGAATCCTGGATATCGAACGACAGCGTTTCCGCCCAGACACAAACATGCGTGAGGTAGCGGCCGTAGAGGCGGGCGCGCGGCACGGAGTCGTCGTAGATCGGGCGGCCGCAGACCATCGCGTCCGGCGAGTTCTTTGCCTCGGCAAGAAAACGCGGCACGTCGGCCGTGTCGTGCTGGCCATCGGCGTCGATCTGCAGCACATGGCTGTAGCCGGCCTCGTAGGCGGCAAGGAAGCCGGCGCTCAGCGCGGCACCCTTGCCACCATTGACGGGGAGACGGATCAGTCGCAGATCGTCGCGGCCATCAACCAGGGTGTCGAGGATGGCACGCGTCTGGGCGTCGGAGCCGTCGTCGACGATCAGGACCGGCAGTCCATGCCCTGCGAGCGCGTTAGCGGTCGCCGCAATGGTCTGTCCATGGTTGTAGATCGGGACCACCGCGCAGGGCGCGAAGGATCGCGCCGCGGGGTCGCGCGGTCCGGGCCTGCCCGCCATCGGTCCGTTCAGCGGGCGACGAGGGTCTGCACGGTAGCGACGACGTCGCCTACGGTGCGCACGCTCTTGAAGTCTTCGGGCTTGATCCGGGTGCCGGTCATATCCTGCACCTGGATGGCCAGATCGATAGCGTCGATGCTGTCCAGCTCGAGGTCGGTGAAGAGGTTGGCCTCGGGGGTCACCTTCGCGGGGTCGATCTCGAAGGTTTCATGCAGCACGGACCGCAGTCGGGCGAGGACGTCGTCGAAGGTGAAGGTTTCGGCTGGGATCGCGCTCATAAGCTCGGTAAGTCCATTTCATCCCCGGACGGTCACGGTCACCCTTCAGGCACAAAGGCAGCCACGCCGTCATCGAGGCGACGAAAGTCGTGATCGGAAAGTTCTGGTTTGTTGCCGCCGCGAACGGCGTCCCCCTTGACCCAAAAGCTCCATGTAGGCAAAGCCTTACAAGACAGCCCGGGGTGATCGAAGTGTAGCAGATCGTCGCAGGAGGATGGCCCCGCCAGCGGGATCTTGCGCCAGCCCCTGTGGGAGCCGCTTCAGCGGCGATCCCGCGGCAGCGGGCCAGGTTGCGGCAAGCCCCCATCGCCGCTGAAGCGGCTCCCACAAGGGCTCCCACAGGGCGGGCGGACAGCTGTCCGGACGGGTCGACATCGTCCGCGGACACGGACGGGCTGAGCGGCCCCGGGCGAAAACCGCACAGGAATGCGCCCTGCAGCCGATTTCAGCTGTTGGCACGCCCGATGCAACCGTAATCACGACCCCGCTTCATTCATCGTCCAAAGGAGAACGACCATGAAATTCGAAACCGCCATGCTGAAGACCTTTTTCGCCGCTGCCGTCCTGACCTGCCTGCTGACTTTCGGTGCGATGGTGACCACCGTTGCGACGATAACAGCGCCGACCCTGCTTGCCGTCGCGCAGTGAAATCCTGACGACCGTGAGGCGCTACCAGGTCGCAACTCGCGCCCCAACCGTTGAGAGTCACAGTCCCAGAACGAAAAAGCCGCCGGATCACTCCAGCGGCTTCTTCGTTGCCCCTTGCGCTAAGCGATTACTGCCCGCGCATACGACCCTGGAAACGCGGCGCGCCGTTGCCCATGTGGGGCAGGCGGATCTTGCCGATCGCGCTGATGCGCTCTTCGGCCATGCGGTCCGCGGCCTTGTAGGTCGGGATGTTGTCGCGGGCGGAGATCTCGAAGATACGACCGACGTTGTAGTAGATCGTGCGCATCATGCGCATGGCGCGCTCGCGGTTGTAGCCGTCGATTTCGAGCGAGACGTTCATCACGCCGCCGGCGTTGACAGCGTAGTCCGGTGCGTAGATCACGCCGCGACGTGCGAGCTCGTCGCCGATCGCGTCGGTGGCCAGCTGGTTGTTTGCCGCACCGCAGATGATCTTCGCCTTGATGCGGTCAATGGTCTGCTCGTTGATCGTGCCGCCCAGGGCGCAGGGGCTGTAGACGTCGGCGTCGACGTCGTAGATCTCATCGAGGCCCACGGCTTCGCAGCCGAGCTCGTCGACGCAACGCTGCACGGCATCCTTGTTGATGTCGGTGACGAATACCTTGGCGCCCTGCTCGCGGAGCAGCTTGATGAACTCGCTGCCCACATGGCCGCAGCCCTGCACGGCGTAGCTGTACTTGCCCACGTCTTCGTTGCCGTGCTTGGTCTGCAGCGCGGCCATCAGGCCCTGCAGCGTACCGAACGCGGTGAACGGCGAGGGATCGCCCGAACCGCCGTGGACCTGGTGCACGCCGGTGACGTACTCGGTTTCACGGTAGACGTATTCCATGTCGTTGACGTCGATGCCGACGTCTTCAGCCGTGATGTAGCGGCCGTTGAGCGAATTGACGAAACGGCCGAAGGCGCGGAACAGCGCCTCGGACTTGTCCTTGGAGGGATCGCCGATGATGACGGCCTTGCCGCCGCCCAGGTTCAGGCCGGCCACCGCGTTCTTGTAGGTCATACCGCGTGACAGGCGGAGCACGTCGTTGATCGCGTCCTGCTCGGTCTTGTACGGCCACATGCGCAGGCCGCCCAGCGACGGGCCGAGCACCGTATTGTGGATCGCGATGATGGCCTTCAGGCCGGCGTCTTTGTTATGGCAGAAGACGACTTCTTCGTGGCCCGTGTTGGCGATGGTTTCGAAAATCATCGAACGCAAACTCCAGTTACAAGCGGCAGCAGCACCGCGCTTCTAGGTGAAGACCCGTGATGGGGATCACGGGCCGATAATGACCATCCAAAAAAATCGCCCCGGCCGGGTGGCGGGGGCGAGATGTCGTGTCAGCTACCTAGTTTAAACCGTTGTTGGCGTCCGTGTAGGTGCGGCGCAGCAACCGGGCGTTTTAGCGGTGCCAGTGCGGGTCGCGGACCCAGGTCTCACGCTCGATGCGATAGCCCCGGCCATAAGGACGCCAGACCGGCGGGCGATAGACGTAGCCCGGGCGGTAGGCGTTCCAGCGGCCCCCGACCCAGACATAGCGGCCGCCGTACCAGTTCCAGTACCCCGGGGCCCAGACGTAGCCGGAGCGCGGCGGGGGAAGGCGCTCGAAGCGCGGCGGCGGGGGACGGGTGCCGACGGTGACCTCGACATATTCCCGCGCGGCGGCGGGCGGGGTGTAGCTTGCGGCACCCGCGGCCAGGCCAAGGGCCGCCAGGGCAACGAGTTTGCGGGTCAGGGTCGTCATATGCGGTCTCTCCTCGGCACGTCCGCGGATGCGGATTCGTGCGCCAGAACGCGGTTTCCTTACGGCGGGTTGACCCGCCCTCGACCATAGTGTTCAGCTCCGTGAAAGCTTACCCATCCCCTCGTCCATTGGTCCCCCTATGAAGCTACCCCGCCGCTTTGGCGTGCGCACCGTCGCGACCCTGCTTGGCATCCGCTTCGCCTACCGGTTCGGCAGTAGGGTGGCGCCGGCCCGCACCGTGGCTCATGCGGCGCGGGTTTTCCAGACGCCGTTGCCGAGTAGCCGCCAGCGGGCCGCGCATGCGCTGACCACGATGTCTGCGCGCAAAGAAAGCGTCGAGGTTGCTGGCGAGTCCATCGCCACCTATGTCTGGGGCGATCCCTCCACGCAACCCTATGTGCTGCTGGCACATGGCTGGTCGAGCATGGGTCTGCGCTGGGAAAGCTGGGCGCCGCAACTTCTTGCCCGTGGCTGGGCCGCGGTTTCCTTCGATCAGCCCGGGCACGGCCATAGCGGCGGCACGCTTTGCACCTTGCCGGATTTTGCGCACACGGTGGCGGCGATCGGCCGTCATTACGGGGACGCGGAAGGCGTGGTCGCGCATTCGCTGGGCGGCGCCGCCGTCACCCTGGCGCTCGGCGAAGGCTGGAGCGCGAAGCGCGTGGTGCTGATCGCGCCAGCGGCCGACCCCATGGCGGCGACGCGTCGTTTCGCCCGCTTCGTCCGCCTGGGCGAACATCTTCGTGAACCACTGCATCGCTTGCTCGCCGCCCGCACCGGGGTAACGATCGAAGCGCTGCACGTGGACAGGCATGCGCCCCAACGCACGCAGCCCGCGTTGATCATCCACGACGTGTCGGACCGCGACGTGCCGGTGGAGGAGGGCGAACTGTATGCGCGCCTGTGGCCGGGTGCCGTCCTGCTGAAGACGCGCCGCCTGGGCCATCGCCGCATCGTCGACGATGCGGGCGTCATGGCGTCGGCGATTGCCTTTCTCGGTGGCACCGAGGTCAGCTGAGCTACCATCGGCATCTACCTCACGGAGCGGTCCCATGACAGCTACCTGCGCGATCTGTGGAGCGACGCACGAGGAAGACGAGCTGGAACTCAGCTACGGCCGGCCCGATGCCATTTTCGATATGCCCAATGACGAACGTTCTCTCGACGTCTACGAGAGCGACGATGCCTGTGTGATCGACGACGAACGCTTCTTCCTGCGGGCGACCCTGCCGTTGCCCGTGGAGGGCCGCAAGGACGACTACCACATCGGTGTGTGGGTCGAGGTCAGCGAGGAACACTTCCACCGCGTCGGCGACCTCTGGGACGATCCCGAACAGGCGGCCGAGCCACCCATGTCCGCGACGCTGGCCAATGAAATCCGGCACCACGAGGGAAGTCTCGGGGAGCGCGTGCTCATGCAGCTCACCGGCCCGAACACGCGGCCGCAGGTTTTCATCGTGAACTCGGAACTGCCGCTGGGCCACGAGCAGCGGGCAGGCATCACGACGCACCGCGCGAGCAGCTATTCGGCCGGACTGGGCTGAGCCGGCCTGGCGAGGGGTTCGCTGCACTGCACCAGAGCCCGTGCGGCCTCCGGCGGTAGAATTATGCGGTTCCCCACTCGCAGTCGATCCTTCCCCGGAGTTTTCATGAGCTCGCAGCCCAAGCACATCCCCGCCAGCCACACCGACGCGGAGGCGACGCCGTTGCGCTTCGTTACGGCGGCGAGCCTGTTCGACGGCCACGACGCGGCGATCAACATCATGCGTCGCATCATCCAGAGCCAGGGCGCCGAGGTGATCCACCTGGGGCATAACCGCTCGGTGGAAGACGTGGTGCGCGCGGCGCTCCAGGAAGATGCGGATGCCATCGCGTTGTCCTCCTACCAGGGCGGCCACGTCGAGTACTTCAAGTATATGGTCGACATGCTGCGCGAGCGCGGCGCCGGCCATATCCGTGTGTTCGGCGGCGGCGGTGGCACGATCACACCCGAGGAGATCCGTGAACTGCAGGCCTACGGCGTGGAGCGTATCTACCACCCGAACGACGGCATGAAACTCGGCCTCACCGAGATGATCGAAGACGTGATGTCGCGCACGCGCGCCGCGGCCAGCCAGCGCGTGGAAGCGGTGCCGGCGACGGCCTCGGTAGAAGACGAGATTTCCATCGGTGCCATGCTCTCGGCCATCGAGGAAGACCTGCTACCCGAGACCGAGCTCGCCCGCCTGCGTAAGGAGTGGCAACTCGCCGGCAACAAGACCCCGGTTCTCGGCCTGACCGGCACCGGCGGCGCCGGCAAGTCCAGCGTGGTCGATGAGCTGCTGCTGCGTTTCCTGCATGCGTTCCCGGAGATTCGCATCGCCGTGCTCGCGGTCGATCCGACGCGTCGCCGTAGCGGCGGCGCCCTGCTGGGCGATCGTATCCGCATGAACTCGCTGCGCAGCCCGCGTGTCTACATGCGCTCCATGGCGACCCGTCGCCAGCATGCAGCGACATCCATCGTGTTGCATGACTGCATCGACTTCCTGAAGTCGCAGGCGTACGACCTGGTGATCGTCGAGACCGCGGGTATCGGCCAGAGCGATTCGGAGATCGTCGATCTCGTCGACTTCCCGGTCTACGTGATGACCAGTGAATACGGCGCGGCCAGCCAGCTCGAGAAGATCGACATGCTCGACTTCGCCGAGCTCGTCGTACTCAACAAGTTCGACAAGCGTGGCGCCGAAGATGCGTTGCGCGACGTACGCAAACAGTGGAAGCGCAACCGTGTCGCGTTCCAGCTGGCCGATGAGAACGTACCGGTTTACCCGACCATCGCCAGCCAGTTCAACGATCCGGGCGTTACCTGGATGTTCGCCAACCTTTGCCGTCTCATGCGCGGCAAGCTCGCGCTGCCCGAAGCTGCCTGGACGCCGGACATCGACACCAGCCTGCGCGAACCGCGCGCCACCGTGTTGATTCCGGGCAACCGCGTGCGCTACCTCGCTGAGATCGCCGAGCAGGGTCGTGGCGTCAACAGCGGTATCGCGAAGCAGGCGGAAGCGGCGAGCAAGGCCCAGCATTATTTCGAATCGCTCAAGGACATCGGCGACGATAGCCTGCCTCGCGCGTTCGATCTCTACGACCACGACGCACTGAGTGTCGACGGCGACCGCTCGCTGTCGACGCTGCGCCAGCGCTACAACGAGGCGGTGCGCGAGCTGAGCAGCGAAGCGATTGCCCTGCTGCGTGAGTGGCCGTCGCGGTTCGCATCGGTCACGGATGAGTTCACCGAGTACCAGGTGCGCGACAAGGTCATCCGCGTCGAGAACTACCGCACGTCGCTGAGCCATCAGAAGATTCCCAAGGTGTCGCCGCCGAAGACGAAGGACTGGGGCGATCTGCTCTCCTTCCTCATGCGCGAGAACCTGCCGGGCTACTACCCGTACACCGGCGGCGTGTTCCCATATCGCCGCGCCGGCGAGGATCCCACCCGCATGTTCGCGGGCGAGGGCACACCGGAACGCACCAACCGTCGCTTCCATTACCTCTCGCTGGGAGGCGCCGCCGCGCGCCTGTCGACGGCGTTCGACTCGGTCACGCTTTACGGCGAAGACCCGGCGCCGCGCCCGGACATCTACGGCAAGATCGGCAACTCCGGCGTCTCCATCGCCACACTCGACGACATGAAGAAGCTGTACTCCGGCTTCGACCTGTCGGCGCCGTCCACGTCGGTCTCGATGACGATCAATGGCCCGGCACCGATCATCCTCGCCATGTTCATGAACACGGCGATCGATCAGAACGTCGAGAAGTACCTCAACGAGGATCCGTCCCGCTGGGATGCCGCCAAGGCGCGCATTGCGCAGCTCTATCCGGACGGTAACCGCCCGACGTACACCGGCGGCCTGCCCGAGGGCAACAACGGCCTCGGCCTGGGCCTGCTCGGCATCTCGGGCGAGGAAGTGGTCGACGCGGAAACCTACGCGCGCATCAAGACATTCACCCTGGCCAACGTGCGCGGCACGGTGCAGGCGGACATCCTCAAGGAAGACCAGGCGCAGAACACCTGCATCTTCAGCACGGAGTTCGCCCTGCGCATGATGGGCGACATCCAGCAGTACTTTGTCGACCACAAGGTGCGCAACTTCTACTCGGTATCGATCTCCGGTTATCACATTGCCGAAGCCGGTGCGAACCCGATCAGCCAGCTGGCTTTCACGCTGTCGAACGGTTTCACCATTGTCGAGTACTATCTCGCGCGCGGCATGAAGGTCGACGACTTTGCAGCGAACCTGTCGTTCTTCTTCTCCAACGGCATGGACCCGGAATACACGGTGATCGGTCGCGTTGCCCGTCGCATCTGGGCTCGCGCCATGCGCGAGCGCTACGGTGCCAGCGCGCGTAGCCAGATGCTGAAGTACCACATCCAGACTTCCGGCCGCTCGCTGCACGCGCAGGAGATCCAGTTCAACGACATCCGCACCACGCTGCAGGCGCTGTACGCGTTGTTCGACAACTGCAACAGTCTGCACACCAACGCGTACGACGAGGCGATCACCACGCCGACCGAGGAAAGCGTGCGCCGTGCCGTCGCCATCCAGCTCATCATCAACCGTGAGCTTGGCCTCAACTTCAACGAGAATCCCTGGCAGGGTAGCTACGTGGTCGACGAGCTGACCGATCTCGTGGAAGAGGCCGTGTACAAGGAGTTCGAGGCGATCAGCGAGCGCGGCGGCGTGCTCGGCGCTATGGACACCATGTACCAGCGCGGCAAGATCCAGGAAGAGTCGATGTACTACGAGCACAAGAAGCACGACGGCTCGCTTCCCCTCATAGGCGTCAACACCTTCCTGCCCAAGGACCACGGCGGCGAGATCTCTACCGAGATCGAGCTCATCCGGTCCACGGAAGAAGAGAAGGGCCAGCAGATCGACAACGTGCTGCTCTACGGCCGCGCCCGCAACAGCCTCGCCCCGGAAAGCCTGCGCACCTTGCAGAAAACCGCACGCGAGCGTCGCAACGTGTTCGAACAGCTGATGGACGCGGTGAAGAACAACTCCCTCGGCCAGATCAGCCACGCGCTGTACGACGTAGGCGGCGAGTACCGCCGCAACATGTAATCGCCTAAGCTCCCTGGATACCTATCGAGGGAGCGATCGATGCCAATCCTGCGCAGGTCTTCTGTGGGAGCCGCTTCAGCGGCGAAGGGTGCTAGCGCCAGGGCCACGATTTTCGCCCTGGCGCTGTCCATTCTGTCCCTGGCCGCCCAAGCTCAAACCCCACCCCACGACGCATTCACCCTAACCACCACAACTCCCGCCGAAACCCGCTACATCAACGTCTACAAGCCTCCCGGCTACGACGCATCGAACGACCGCTACCCCGTCCTCTACATGCCCGACGGCGGCCTGCAGGAAGACTTCCCGCATGTGGCGAAGGCGCTGGACGAAGGCATCCGCGCGGGCGAGATCCAGCCACTCATCCTTGTCGGTATCGAGAACACCGAGCGGCGTCGTGACATGACTGGGCCGACCACGATCGCGTCAGATAAGGCCATCGCGCCGCGGGTCGGTGGCTCGGCGGTCTTTCGCGCGTTCATTGCGAAGCAGCTCATTCCGGAGATCGCGACGCGTTATCGTGTCGATGGCCATCGCGGCATCATCGGCGAGTCACTGGCTGGCTTGTTCTCGGTCGAGAGCTTCCTGCGGGAGCCGGGGCTGTTCGACACCGCGATCGCGATCAGCCCCAGCCTCTGGTGGAACGACGCCGGTCTGGTGAACGAGTCCTCGGCGTTGATCGAGCACCTGCGTTCTGGTCCGAGCAAGTTGTTCCTTACGTCCGCCGACGAGGAAAACATTGGTCCCTACGTCGCGAAGTTCGAAAGAACACTCGGGAAGTTGAAGCCGGAGGGCCTGCTCTGGACGTATGTCCCGCGACCCGATCAACACCATGACACAATCTACCTTGCCTCGGAGCGCTACGCACTTCGTTGGGCCTACCCGCCGCTGGCGCCGGCGAGACCTGCTCCGACCACCGCGCGCAAAGTCCTCTTCCTGGGTAACAGCCTGACCTATGTCAACGACCTGCCGAGCGCGTTCGCCTCGCTCTCGGTGCAGGGTGAACATCTCTCGGTCGACATGATTGCGCAGGGTGGCGCGTCCCTCGCCGACGCTCAGCACGATCTGATGGTTGCCAACGCGCTTGCGACGGGCGGCTATACGGACGTGATTCTCCAGGAGCGGGGAGGGGAGGCGTTCTGCCCTGAGACATGCCAGAAACGCGGCACCGTTCTTCCTGCGCAAGCCTCGGCAATGGCAGTCGCAGCGATGGCTCGAGCTGCGGGAGCGCGGGTGTATTACCTCGGCACGTGGCAAACCAGTCGCGAAACCAATGCGGCGCTCGAATACGGGGAGCGCGACATCGGTCGTGCGATCAGCGCGACATACATCGAGATCGCCGAGCCGCGTCGTCAAGGGATGGAGGCCGAGCCGTCGCTGGCCTGGACACATGCGGACGGCCAGCACCCGGGTTATGCGACCACCGCCTTGATGGCACTGCGTACCTGGCACGCGGTGTTCGGCAAGGCGGCGACCGGGGTGCCTTGCGTGTCCGGCCAGGTGCATTACCATGCGCCGAAGCCCGATGGCATCTGGCACGTCGATCCGTCGGCTGTCCCCCACACATGCCTGGTGAGCGCGAAAGAGGCGAGACGACTCGCCAACCGATGAACGTGACGTGGGGCGTCAGCACATGGATGGACAGGTCCTCGAACAACCCATTGACACCTGGTCGCCGTCTCCCGGTTGGAGACAGTTCGGGAGTGTGATGAGTCGCTCGTTGCAGTGGCTCGTGATCTTAGTGACGTTCGGCTGCGATGTGTTCGCTGCGTCCACCTTGGCAGTGATCCCCTTTGTCGCGACGGTGATAGTCGTCAATCCGATAGCGACCGCCGTACACGAAGCCGGCCACTATCTCGCGGCGCGCCGGTTGGGTATGACGGTCGTACAGGTGCGCATCGGTGCCGTGGATATCGCGCCGCTACGTAAGGGGTTGAGACTTCGCTGGAAGCGCTACATCCACCCACTTCCTGTCGGTTACGTTCTTGCCTCCCCGGACCCCGAGCGTTCGCTTCGCATCCCGATGATCGTGTTCGCCCTGAGTGGTGTGGCGGCGACGGTGTCCCTTGCACTGATCGTAGCCTTGATGATCCAGCTGGTGCCTT
The DNA here is from genome assembly GCA_966191635.1 of uncultured Luteibacter sp. Classification (GTDB taxonomy): domain Bacteria; phylum Pseudomonadota; class Gammaproteobacteria; order Xanthomonadales; family Rhodanobacteraceae; genus Luteibacter. The sequence goes on along the minus strand of CBIGPO010000021.1, from coordinate 9,770 downwards.
CGGCATCCACTCGGTGGGTGCTGGCAGGGTGCCTTCCGATCCTGCTCTGGCCGATCTCGAATCTATTGCCGGGTAAAAGCGCGTTTGAGACCGACGGATGCATGGCGTGGCGGTGGTTGAAACATCCGCCCAGCGACGAAGTGATGGCACCGACCCTGGCGGGGGCAAGGATGCTTCGCGGAGTGCCGGTTTCCGCTCTGGACGCGAGCGACGCGAACGCCCTGATCGACGACTCAACCTTGGGTGTGTGGTACGCCGTCAAACGACATCAGCAGCTTGGTGAGTGGGTACAGGCCGCGGCGCTAGGCGACAACCTCGATGCGCTTGTCCCGACCGATCGGTTCGCCCGATCCGCGTCCGCCGAACTGATCGACCTCGTCCGCGGAGAGATCGCTTTTGCCGCCGCCGTGCTGCACCGTGATTCGGCACGATTGCCGGGTCCCGATGCCCTGCGACGCTCGCGATGGGGAAATCCCTGTCTATCGTCTCGCTGCGAAGCGTGGCTTGCCTACCATCGCGGCGACCGCGAGACATGGCAGCGGGCCATGGGCCGAACCCTACGTATCGCCGGGAACTCGGTGGACCGCTCGCTGATTGCCAGCGAGCGGCTGATTGCGGAACAGCTCTACCGCGAAGGTTAGTTCTGGCCCGGCCGCCCAACTTACTGTGACTTAGCGATTCACGAAGTCGATCTTCGAAAGCCCGTTAACCTTCGCTTCGACGAGCACCTTCGCCACGTCTTCATACGAGGCGTCGTCCGACGCGCTGATGTGAATCGCAGGCTTGTCACCTTCCCGCGAGCCGAGGATCTGCATCTGCGTCGCCAGCGCAGCATCCGTCACCAGTACGTGGTTCCAGAACGTCATGCCACTGGGTTCGATGGTGATGTCGATCGGTTCCTGCATCGCCGTGGGCGGTTGAGAGCCTGCCGATGGTAGGTCCACGCGAGCCTTGTGGGCGATCACCGGTGCCGAGATCATGAAGATGATCAGCAGAACCAGCAGGACGTCGACGAGCGGGGTGACATTGATGCCCGAGATCGGGGCAGCGTCTTGCCGTGCAGAGAAAGCCATGGTTCCTCCTACAGACGTTATCGATGGGGTGGTGCCCTGGTGCCGGACCATGGGGGGATGCCCGACGAGACCAGCCTAGGTGCCCAGTGGCCCTTCCCGCAAGCGGCGGCTAGGGTGCATGATGCGAGGATCGAGTCAACCTTGAACCAAACCCGCCATTCGTAGTCCCATGGGGCTAGGTTTTGGCAGGAGCAGGTGCGTTGAGCAGTCAGTCATCGGGTTCGAAGTGGGTAGCGGGTTTGCTGATCGTGGCGATTCTGGTCGTGGTCGGCATCTTCTTTTACCGGGAGAAGCAGGTACGCGATGCGGCCACCGCACCGGCCTTCTCCAACGGTCCGGTCGCATCGGCATCGTCGACCACCGTGCACGATGCGCCGCTCGTGCAGCATCCGATCGGGCCTGCTGGCGGATCGACCGCCGCGCTGCCGCCACTCGACCAGAGCGACGACGAAGTGCTGGCCGGTCTGATGGCGCTGACCAGCGACGGCGCATTGAAATCCCTGCTTCGCCCGGAAGCCATCGTCTCGCGCATGGTGTCGACGATCGACGCGCTGCCAAAGCAGAGCGTCGGCATGAACGTCGTGCCGTTGCGTACGCCGACGGGTCGTTTTCAGGTGGTTTCCGACGATGGAAACTTCGTCGCATCGAAGAAGAACAGCGACCGCTACGCCACTTATATGTACGTCGCTGACCGCATGAACACCAAGGCCGCGGCTGCCTGGTACAAACGCAATTATTCGTTGTTCCAGCAGGCGTACCGTGACCTTGGTACGAATGGCTATTTCAACGATCGCCTCATCGAGGTGATTGACCACCTCCTCGCCGCGCCGGAGCCGAAGGGTAACCAGCAGCTGCTTCCGGAGAAGGTTGGTTATGTCTACGCGAACCAGTCGCTTGAGCAGCTTTCGGTCGGGCAGAAGTTCATGATTCGCATGGGGCCGGAGAACGAGGCGAAGCTGAAGACGAAGTTGCGTGAGTTGCGCGATGAAGTGGTTGGTCAGGATGCGTCCCACAAGGTACCGGCGGATTCTGGAGCGGACTGATGCGAAACGTTCTTCCGCGCAGCGTGCTGATCGCGTTCTCCGCGCTCGGCATCGTCATGGCGTGTGTTGCTTTCATCTCGGCAGCGTTCGGTTCCTACCTCCCGGAGCCGACGTCACTCCACCGTATCTCAGGCAAGCCGGAGCACCTGATTGTCGATAACGGGGTACTCCACTTTGGATTGGAGGGGATGCCGTTCTCGTTCAACACTCGGGAAGGAACCGTCGACGCTAAAGCGATCGGGGCGGCTTGGCGCGAGCAGGCTCCGACGTCGGCCGTCGTGATCTATGACGCGAAGACGTTCAATGTGACGAAAGAGCCTAGTCACTTTGAGGTGTATGCGTTGACGCTCGACGAGCGGCAGGCATTCACCGTCGATGATGTCGAGAACGCCGTTCGATGGGGCGACCGTCGGGGGTGGGGCGTGGGTGCACTGCTGATGCTTTGTGCCGCTGGGCTGGGCCGCTCGGCGATGCGTCGGTACGGCGCTCCCCCTACCACTTGACCGAAACGTCCTTGATCTCGTCGTCCTTGAATGCTGTCACCACGGCGGATCCGCTGTCGGAACTCACTGTGAGCTGACGTATGGCGTATTCGTACTGGGTCCCGTTTTGCACGCGCGCCAGCTCGATGGCTTTCTTCGCTCCTTCGCCGTTGAACAAGACGTGGAGCATCACTGCCATGAAGAGGGCTAGGGCTGCGCCCATGCCGATGTAGAGGCGAGGGAGTTTTGCCGTCAGTCCCTTATCTTCCAGCGCGGCCAGCACTTCCGGTCGGCGTAGCAGGCGATAGACCCAGATCAGCACTGGTAGGAGAACAACAGGCACGGCCAGCGTCAGCAGCGTTGTCAATGTGTGCAGCTTCAACTCGACTACCCGGAGCGACAGTGGCTCAATACTCGGGAAGACGAGAAATAGTGCAAGTATGCAGCCGGTAAGCAGGAACGCGCCGAATCGCGTCACCAATAGCGCAGTGCGAAGGTTGCCGCGAACAAGGTAGATGCCGGCGGCGAGGGCGAACACGTTGAGCGAAGAAGAGTAACCCTCGTTTGCGAAAATGCACGCAACCATGACGGCAATGTCGATGGCGCCGACGACGATCAGAATCTTGCCGGCTTGCTTCAGAGTCTGGCGGTAGTTTTCCATGGGGCGGTCCTTGTCCTTGGGGCATACAGAAGAGCATCGCCGATGAATCGGCTCCTACATTAGGCCTGCGCAGGCCTTGTGGGAGCCGCTTCAGCGGCGATGTTTTTCGATCAGGGCGCGGCAGGCTTCGACGGATCGCGCACCGGCACGCTGATATTGCACAGGTCGATCTTCCCGGCCGGGCGGGTGTAGAAATCGTCCTTGCGGTTGCGCTTGGCTTCGATCACGGCGGCAAACGTCTTGCTGTCCGTGCGCAGTACCTGGATCGGCGTGCGCTGGGCTTCGGGGACGTCGACGGCGAGGCGTACGCTCTTAATCGTCACACGCTGCTCGGGCTTGTCGTAGAAGCCCATCGGCTCACCGCCACGCGGGTAGGCGGCGAGGAATTCCATGCCCTTGATGACCTTGCCGGCGACGGCGAGGTTGCGGTCGAGATTGCGCGGGGCCTGGCCGATGATGGCGTAGAGCGAGCTGCCGTTACCGGTCTCGGCGCCGACGTCGCGCGCCACGCCGACCGTGCCGTAGCAGTGGGTGATCCAGGCTTCGCCGGCCTTGGTATCGCGCGCCACCGGAAAGCCTTCGGAGAAGCCGACCTCGGGCGCGTAGACGTCGCCGTCCGGAAGCTTGGTAAAGGGAATGGCCTTGCCGCCCAGCTTGCGCGTGAACTCGGGCGTGAGCGTCTCCTTGGCGCTGCCCAGGCTCTTGGCTTTCGTCTTGTCGTCGCCATCGGGGTCGCCCCACTGGGTGACGAAATTGTCCTGAACGCGGATGACCTGGGTGCCGTCGAAGTAGTGCTCGCGAATCAGCGTGCGGATGTTGGCCGCATGTTCCGGTGACCAGTCCTGGGCAAGTTCGATGATGACCTGGCCCTGCGGGAGGTCCATGTAGACGAGGTTCTGCGGCTCCGGGGTGCGCCATTCGGCGGCGGTCGCCTTGGCCAGCAACTCCTTGGCCGTGGGCGTATGTGCCTTCTTTGCCTCCTCGGCAACGGCGGGCAGGGCGAGGGCGAGGGCGAGAACTAGGCAGGTGCGAGCGAGCATGGGATCCCCGGAATGAGTGCTAACGGACGAAAAGTAGCAGAGCCGGTTGTGATGCGCTCGGGTTGCCCCCCATGATGTGTCATTCGTCATCGGAAGGCAGACATGGATCCCTCCGTACTCGATAACCCGCTGTGGTACTCGCTCACCGGCGAGCACGCAGCGCTGGCCCGGCGATCGGGCGATGCGCTCTGGTATGGCGACGCCTATGCACCCTTCGTGGCGGTGGCGAGCCGGGCTGCCCATGTGATCGACGATCCACGGCTGGTGGGCCGGCGTTACTTCCTCGGCGTGGCTCCGGACGTGCTGCCTGAGCGCTGGATCCCTGCCCTCGTCGACGCCGGTCACGCGGTACCCGATACCTTGCAACTCGTGCGCCCGCTGGATGCCCCCGACCTGGATACGGAGGAGATAGTCTCCGTGCTCGGCAACGAACACCGGGAACGCATGCGGGCGCTCACTTCGTTGGTTTACCCGGAATTCTTCCGTGAGCACACGGCGGCGCTTGGTACCTATGTCGGCGTTCTCCAGGAAAACAGGCTCATCGCGATGGCCGGCGAGCGGATGGCCGTGCCAGGTGGCCGTGAGATCAGTGCCGTCTGCACGCATCCGGAGTTCGCGGGGCGCGGTCTCGCGCGTGCGCTCCTGGCGGCATTAGTGACCCGCCATCGCGCCCAGGGACTGGTTTCCTTCCTGCACGTGTCCGCGGGGAACGAAGGTGCCGCGCGGCTTTACGAGAAGCTCGGCTTCGTCCACCGCGCGACGCTGAAGCTTACCGCCGTCGACATCGCGAAGTCGCATTGACCGTCGATCACGCATCCACGCCAAGCAAGGCCTTCGGCTCGAGATACGCCTCGAGGCCGAAGCTGCCGTACTCACGGCCGAGCCCGGACTGCTTGAATCCCCCGAAGGGCGCCTTCGGCTCGTGCGAGAGCGTGTTGATCAATACACGCCCGGCATCGATGCGCGAGGCGACGCGGCGCGCACGTGCCGTATCCGCGGACAGCACATAAGCCTGCAGGCCATAGGGCGTGTCGTTGGCGATCGCGATGGCGTGCTCTTCGTCGTCATAGGCGATGATTGACAGTACCGGCCCGAAGATTTCCTCGCGGGCGATGGTCATGTCGTTACGGACATCGGTGAAGACAGTCGGGCGAACCAGCCAGCCGCGCGTATGGCCTTCCGGACGGCCTTCACCGCCCGCGATCAGACGTGCGCCTTCCTCGGTACCCTTGCGGATATAGCCCTGCACACGGTCCCATTGCTTGCGGCTGACCATGGGGCCGACGTCGGTACCATGGTCGGACGGATCGCCTGAGACGACAGCGTTCGCTGCCGCGGCTATGCGCGACTCGAAGTCGGCCAGCCGTGAGCGCGGGACGAGCAGGCGCGTCCCCGCAATGCAGGCCTGACCACTGTTCGCGAAGCCGGCCATCAGGGCCAGGGGTACGGCGGCGTCGAAGTCCGCATCGTCCAGGATCACCACGGGGGACTTGCCGCCGAGTTCCAGCGTTACGCGCTTGAGCGTGTCGGCGGCGGCGCGGACGATGCCCTTGCCGACGGCGGTCGAGCCGGTGAACGAGATCTTGGCGATGTCCGGGCTGTCGACGATGGCCGCGCCGACCACCTCGCCGCGGCCGGTGACGATGTTGAACACGCCGGCCGGCGCACCGGCGGCATGCAGCGCCTCGGTGACGACGCGTGTCTGCAGGGCGCTCATTTCGCTCGGCTTGATCACCGCGGTGCAACCGGCGGCGATGGCGGTAGCGAGCTTGCCGCAGATGAAGCCGGCATTGCTGTTCCACGGCGTGATGAGCCCGACGACACCGACGGCCTGCATGACCACGGTAGCCGTGCCCTTGCGGCGATTGAACTCGAAGTGCTCGAGCGTCTCGATCGCGTCGAGGAACACGCTCGACGCATGCTGGACCATCCAACGGCCGCGGTTGACCGGTGCGCCGTATTCCTCGAGCAAGGCGGCGAAAAGGTCGTCGCCACGTGCCTCGACGGCCGCATGCATGCGGCGGAGCAGGGCGATGCGCTCGGCCACCGTGGTACGGGAAAACGCCGGGAACGTACGTTTCGCTGCGGCGATGGCACGGCGGGTGTCTTCCTCGTCGGCGAGACGCACCGTGCCGATGACTTCTTCGGTGGCCGGGTTGAACAGCTCGAAGCGCTCTTCCCCGTGCGGGGTAACGAACGCGCCGTCGATGTAGATCTGGTCGATCGTGTGCATGGGGTTCTCCAGGAAAGGTGGGTGAGATGGAAAGAATGGGCGCGAAGGATTAGCCTGATAAGACGGACAAATCCGGATAAGGCATGAAGCAGGAGCGGACAATGCGTTCAGGACTGACGGAGTTCGAAGCGGTACTGGCGGTGGCGCGCCTGGGCAGCTTTCGGGCCGCGGCCGCCGACATGGAGATGTCGACCTCGGCGCTCAGCCAGTCGGTGGCCTCGCTGGAGGCACGGCTGGGCACGCGGCTTTTCCACCGCACCACGCGCAGCGTTCGTCTGACGGACGCAGGGGAGCGCTTCATCGCGGACCTGGCACCTGCGGTCGCTGGCATCCGTGACGCCATCGACCGTGCAGGCGAAGACGCGGCAATGCCGAGCGGCACCTTGCGGCTGAACTCATCCGCCGGCGCCGCACGCTGGGTGATGCTGCCCTTCCTCATCCCCTATCTGCAGCGTTACCCCAACGTGCACCTGGACCTGGTGACCGAAGAGCGGATGATCGACATCGTCCGTGAGGGTTTCGATGCGGGTTTCCGTACTGTCGACACCGTGCCTGGCGACATGATCGCCGTGCCATTCGGACCGCCCGTACGCTTTGCCGTGGTCGGATCGCCGGCGTACTTCGCGATCCACGGCAGGCCGCAGACGCCCGCCGACCTGGCGAGGCATCGCTGCATCCGTGCGCGGATGCCGGCGGGGCATATCTACCACTGGGAATTCGAACGCCGCGGCGAGGCCGTCAGCATCGACGTGGAGGGGCAGATGACACTGAGCCAACCTGATCTCATGCGGGAGGCGGCGAGGGCCGGCCTGGGACTGACCTACCTCACCGAGTTCAATGTGGCAGAGGATCTTGCGGCCGGCACGCTGGAGCGCGTGCTGGAAGACTGGACGCCACCCTTCGACCGCTTGTGCCTGTATTACCCGGGGCGGCGCCATGTGCCCGCCACATTGCGGGCGCTCATCGACCTCATCAGGGAGTCGGATTGAGCGCATGGGCCAAGGGTCATGGCAAACCTTTGCGAAGTGGGCGGCATCCTATCCGCAAGATTCCACGTCCCGGATGACTCATGCATCGCCGCTTCGCCCTGTTCGCCACGCTCTGTCTCGCTGCTTTCTCGGTCCACGCCGAGGTAACGATCGACGGTCATATCGACCCGACGGAATGGACGGGCGCGCAGCACATCACCGACTTCCGCGACACCCAGCCCAAGACTGGCAAGCCAGGTAGCCAGCCGACCGAGGCCTGGGTGCTCTCGACGCCGAAGGGACTGGCCGTGGCCATCCGCGTCACCCAGCCGGCCGATGTACCACGCTCGACGCAACAGACACGCCGTGACGAGGACGCCCTCGTCGACCGCATCAACGTCATGGTGGATTTCGACGGCGACGGCCGTGTGGGCTACGACTTCGAAGTGCGCTCGCTTGGCGGCGTCGCGGACGAGGTGATTACCAACGAATCCGATTTCAGTTACGACTGGGACGGTCGCTGGGACCACGCGGTCAGTCAGGACGCCGAGGGCTACTCGGTCGAGATCCTGATTCCCTGGTATATCGCGCCGATGCGCCGCGCCGATGGCGACAACCGTCATATCGGTCTGTATATCGATCGCATCATCGCAGCCACGGGCGAGCGCATGGCATGGCCGGCGATCGCCTTCGACCAGGGCCGTTTCCTTTCCAGCTTCCAGAAAGTATCGCTGCCATCCTATTCGCAGTCGCTGTTTGCGGTGACGCCGTACGTGGTCGGCCGGGTCGACCGTGCCCACGGTGGTGCCTCCTTCCAGGAGGGTGCGGACATCGTGTGGAAGCCAAACGGACAGACGCAGCTGACGGCCACGATCAATCCGGATTTCGGCCAGGTGGAAAGCGACGACCTGGTCGTGAACTTCTCGCCGGAAGAAACCTTCTTCACCGACAAGCGTCCGTTCTTCACCGAGAATCAGGGCATCTTCGACTTCAGCCTGCTCGACGATTACTCGCAACTGGTTTACACGCGTCGCGTGGGTGGCGAATCCGACGACGGCCACGGCCCCGCGGATATTTCGGCCGCGGTAAAGGTCAACGGCAGCGTGGGCGATACCAGCTACGGCATCCTCACCGCGCAGGAAAAGGGTGACGATGGCCGTACCTTCGGTGCGCTGCGTCTCACCCAGACCGAGGGCACGCAGACCTTCGGCATGCTCGCCACGCGGGTTAACCATCCGTTCCTCGACCGCGATGCCAACGTGCTCGGTTTCGACCATCGCTGGCAGCCGAGCGAGACGTTCACCGTGACCAGTAACGTCGTCGGCAGCAAGATCGACCAGCCACAGGCGAATGCGTCGGGGCTCGGCGCGACCAGCATCGTGTACTGGGAAATGAACCCGGTATGGAGTCAGCAGTGGCTGGGCATGTACTTCGGCCACCGGCTGGATATCGACGATTTCGGCTATCTGCCGCGCAACGACATGGAATATCTGCATTGGGAAGTGCGCCGGCGCGACACCGATCTTCCTGCGGATTCCGCCTACGCATCGCACCTCTGGCGCTATCGCATCTCGGCGCAGGACAACACCGAAGGCCGACGCATTTCCCGTCGCTTCCGCATCCAGCGTGACAGCCGGCGTCGCGACGGTGGCGATGAAGAGTGGCGGCTCGATACCTTCACGGCGGCCTACGATGACCTGCTCACCCGTGGCGGCAATCCGCTGCATACGCCGCCGACCGCCAAGCTCACCTATGAACGCGAGAGTCCGCGCATCGGTCATTGGAGCTGGAAGGACGAAGGGTTCATCAGCGGCAACCAGCTCACCGGGTACCACCGCCTCGCCTTCTACTTCAAGTTCACGCCGACCTATTTCATCACTGATGCCTTCAGCATCTTCGCCGGTGCGAGCTACGAGTGGGATCCGAACTGGCTGATCTGGCAGGACCGCGGAACGCAGGTCTCGAACCTGGTCGGCTCGTTCGATGGCAGGACTGTTGGCATCGACAGCGGTGTGAACTGGAATTTCGGCAACAAGCAGGAACTGCGCGTGAAGCTGCAGACCCTGGCTGTGGGCGCGAAGCTGCGCCAGGCGTACGAGATCAATCCGGACGGTCGTGCCATTCCCACCATCGAGCATGTGGACCCACGGGTGCCCCCCAAGGAGCAGGTCTACGGGGTCGCCCTGGACGGCAGGGAGGCGGTGGCCTACACGCTCGGGTACCTGTCCCGGAACGGCGATGTCGTCACGGAGCGGATCGGGCTCGCGGCG
>CBIGPO010000020.1:0-74087 GCA_966191635.1 uncultured Luteibacter sp. | reverse complement strand
GAGCCAAGCAAAACGCGAGGCCGAAGGCGAGCCCACCCCCAGAGACGCGCGAAGAGCCAATAAAAAACGCCGCCGAGAGGCGGCGTATCTTCGGTATGCAGGCCAGGCCAGGCTTACTTCGCCTGGTCGACCATCCACTTCACCGTGTTGCCGACCTGCTCGTCGGTCAGCGAGGGATTGCCGCCCTTGGCCGGCATGTGGTTGCCGTCCGGGCCGTTGTAGCCCTCGATGGCGTGCTTGGTCAGTGTGGCGATGCCTTGGGCGACGCGGGCACCCCATGCAGCCTTGTCGCCGACCTTTGGCGCGCCGGCCACGCCAGCGGTGTGACAGCTATGGCAGAGGTTGTCGTAGATGGTCTTGCCATCGGTGCTGCCGCCGTAGGCCACCTGCGAGGCAGCGAGCTTGGCCGCGGCTTCCTGGGCGGCCAGCATGGCGGCGCGACCCGTGTCACCGGCGTACACCGCGCCGACGGGGGCGATCCGGGCCTCGGTCCGCTTGGCGACGGCGGGGTCCTGGTCCTTCGGGATGTTGCTGTAGATGGCGTAGGCCAACACCATCAACAGGACGGTCAGGACACTGAGGCCGGCGCTCAGCATTGAGAACTGACGCAGGAAGTTCTGGTCGGACTTGCTCGGAGAACCGCTCACGCATTGACTCCACTGAAATTGGGTGTGCCGTCCCCTCCCCGGGATCCGGCTTGCCTGCGGCCGCGATGCGGCATCGAACCGGGCGAGTATAACGGAACCCTCGCGCGAGTCAGTGGTCTTGAGATCGGCGTCGGAACGGGTCCGCGACAGGGGGAAGCATGCCGTCAGTCATGGGGTACCCCTGTCAACCGGCATTGTTCAACTCCGTTCCCCTACACCTAACATTGGCGCCGTCGATCCTTAACCTTCTGGGGGTATAAACCCCCATGGCGCACGGCGCGCCCGGTCGGAGCGGTGCCTTCGACCGGTTATTCATCTGGGAGTGTTACATGTCGCGTTTCTGGAAAATCGCGCTGGCCGTCATTGTTGTCGTGCTGATCGCGGGCTTCTTCCTCGTCAGGGGCCATCACGCCAAGGGGGGCGACGCTGCGGCGGGTGCCCAGGCAAACGGAGAGGGGCAAGGTAAGGATCAGCCACCGGTACCGGTCACGGTCGTTCCCGTGGCCAGCCAGGATGTGCCGGTGTACCTCACGGCCCTCGGTACCGTGCAGGCACGCAACACGGTCACCGTGCGCCCGCAGGTGGGCGGTCAGTTGATGAAGCTGAACTTCCAGGAAGGTCAGGAAGTGAAGAAGGGCGACGTCATCGCGGAGATCGATCCCCGCACGATCCAGTCCCAGTACGACCAGTCGGTCGCCAAGCTCAAGCAGGACCAGGCCCTCGCGGCCACGGCGAAGAACAACCTCGACCGTTCGACGAACCTGGTCAGCAAGGGTGGCCAGCAGTACGTGTCCAAGCAGGACCTGGACAACCTGAAGAACAGTCTCGACCAGGCCGTGGCCACGGCCAACGCCGACCAGGCCGCGATCCGTGCGGCACAGGTGCAGCTGGGCTTCACCAAGGTCATCGCGCCGATCGACGGCCTCGCCGGTATTCGCTCGGTGGACGCAGGCAACATCGTCGCCACCACCGACGCGATCGTGACGCTGACCGAACTGCACCCGATCTACGTCATGTTCTTCCTTCCGGAGAAGAATCTCGATCTGGTCCGCGGTTCCACGACGGACGGCTCGCTGTCTGCGCTGGAAGTCTCCGCGCTCGACCGCGTCGACTCCCACGCCATCGCGATGGGCCACCTGGACGTGCTCGACAACACCATCGATACCAGCACCGGTACGTTCCGCCTGCGCTCGTTGTTCGACAACGAGAAGACCCAGCTGTGGCCGGGCCAGTTCGTCAATGTGCAGCTCAAGGTGCGCACGGTAAAGAACGGTCTGGTGGTTCCCGCGCAAGCAGTGCAGCGTGGTCCGGACGGTGACTATGTGTATCTGGTGCAGGGCGACAACACGGTCAAGATGCAGGCGGTGGAAACCGCCACCGAGGTCGGCGACAGCCACGTCATGCTCACCAAGGGCGTGAAGATCGGCGACAAGGTGGTCACCGAAGGCCAGTTCCGCCTCAAACCGGGTTCGAAGATCCAGCCGCTGGCGCCGGGCCAGGTGCCTGCCGCGCCTACCGCCGACGAGTTGCAGAAGTCGCAGCAGGCGGGCAAACAGGGTCGCCAGGGCGGCAAGCGCGGCGGTTGATAGAGCAGCGCGCGGCGCGTCCATGACGGACGCGTCGCCCACGGACCGCAAGGTCCCGACACCAGGACACAAACGTGGGTTTTTCGACACTCTTCATTCGCCGCCCGATCGCGACCTCGCTGCTGATGGTGGCGGTGCTGTTGCTCGGTATCCTCGGCTACCGCCAGCTACCGGTGTCGGCGCTGCCGGAGATCAGTGCGCCGAGCATGGTCGTTACCACGCAGTACCCGGGTGCCAGCGCCACCACGATGGCTGCCCTGGTCACCACACCGCTGGAGCGTAACTTCGGCCAGATTTCCGGCCTGACCTCGATGAGCTCGGACTCCTCGGCGGGCCTGTCGACGATCGTGCTGCAGTTCGCCATGGATCGCGACATCGACATCGCCGCGCAGGACGTACAGGCGGCGATCAACCAGGCACGCGGCACGCTGCCGAACAACCTGCCTTATCCGCCTGTCTACAACCGCGTGAACCCGGCCGATGCGCCGATCATGACGCTGATGCTCACCTCGGACAGCCTGCCGCTGCGTGACGTGAACAACTATGCCGACTCGATCATCGCGCAGAAGCTGGCGCAGGTGCAGGGCGTGGGCCTGGTCTCGATCGCCGGCAACGTGCGTCCGGCCGTGCGTATCCAGATCAATCCCGCACAGCTGGCCAATCTCGGCCTGACCATGGAAGACGTGCGCAGTTCGCTCACGCAGGCCAACGTCAACGCGCCCAAGGGCACGCTCAACGGCAAGACCCAGTCCTACAGCATCGGCACCAACGACCAGCTGGCCGATGCCGCCGAGTACAAGGGCACCATCATCAGCTACAAGAACGGCGCACCCGTGCGTCTTTCCGACGTAGCCAACGTGATCGATGGCGTCGAGAACGACCAGCTCGCCGCCTGGGCGAACGGAAAGCCTGCCGTGCTACTCGACATTCGCCGCCAGCCCGGCGCGAACATCGTGCAGACGGTGCAGCAGATCCGGCAGACCATTCCCGACCTGCAGAAGGTGCTCCCCGCCGACGTCCACCTGAAGGTGTTCTCGGATCGCACCATCACCATCCGTGCCTCGGTCGAAGACGTCCAGTTCACCCTGATCCTTACGATCTTCCTGGTCGTCGCGGTGATCTTCGTCTTCCTCCGCCGCCTGTGGGCCACGGTCATTCCGTCGGTCGCCGTGCCGCTTTCGCTGGTGGGCACCTTCGGCGTCATGGCCTTTGCCGGCATGTCGCTGGACAATCTTTCGCTGATGGCGCTCGCGGTTGCCACGGGCTTCGTCGTCGATGACGCGATCGTGATGATCGAGAATATCGTCCGCTACATCGAGCAAGGTCACGACGCCAAGACCGCCGCGGAAATCGGCGCGAAGGAAATTGGCTTCACCGTCCTGTCGCTGACCGTCTCGCTGATCGCGGTATTCCTGCCGTTGCTGCTCATGCCTGGCGTCACCGGTCGCCTGTTCCACGAGTTCGCCTGGGTACTGACGATCGCCGTCGCCATCTCCATGCTGGTCTCGTTGACGCTCACGCCGATGATGTGCGCCTACCTGCTCAAGGCCGACCAGCTGCCGGACGCGGAAGATGCGCACGAGCACGCCTCCGCCTCGGGCAAGCACACCACCTGGTCGCGCATTGTCGATGGTTATGGAAGCAGCCTGGACTGGGTGCTCGATCACCGCCCACTGACCATGGTCGTCGCCGCACTCACCGTGGCACTGACCGTGGTGCTTTACATCGTCATCCCCAAGGGCCTGCTGCCCGAGCAGGACACGGGCCTGATCACCGCCGTGGTCCAGGCCGACCAGAACGTGGCTTTCCCGCAGATGGAACAGCGCACCAAGGCCGTGGCCGATGCGCTGGCGAAGGATCCGGCTGTGGCCGGCGTCGCCGCCTTTATCGGCGCGGGCTCGATCAATCCCACGCTCAACCAGGGCCAGCTGTCACTCGTACTGAAGGATCGCAGCGATCGCGCCTCGCTCGACGACCTCCTGCCGCGCCTGCAGAAGACCGTGGACAACATCGCCGGTGTCGCGCTGTACCTGAAGCCAGTGCAGGACGTTACGTTGGACACCCAGGTGTCGGCGACCGAGTACCAGTACTCGCTGTCCGACGTGAACTCCGCCGAGCTCGCCGGCTACGCCCAGCAGATGACGTCCGCCCTGCGTAAGCGCAAAGAGTTGTCGGACGTGGACAACAACCTGGCCGATCAGGGCACGGCGCTGAAGCTCACCATCGATCGTGACAGTGCCAGCCGCCTCGGCGTTCCGGTGCAGACCATCGACGACACCTTGTACGACGCATTCGGCCAGCGTCAGATCTCGACCATCTTCACCCAGTTGAACCAGTACCGCGTGGTAATGGAAGTCGCGCCGGAGTTCCGTACCAGCTCTGACCTGCTGAACAAGTTGACCGTGCGCGGTAACGGCAACGGCGCGCTCACAGGCTCGAACGCCACCAGCTTCGGCCAGCTGGCCTCGAGCAATTCGGCGACCCCGGCCGGTATCGGTAACACCGGTAATGTCGGCTTCCAGGTAGGTTCGGGTGGCACGATTCCCATCGCCGCGCTGGCCAGCTCCGTGGTCACCAGCGCACCGCTCGTGGTCACCCATCTGCAGCAGCTTCCGGCGGTGACGATCTCGTTCAACCTGGCCCAGGGTAAGTCGCTGTCCGAAGCGGTCTCGGCCATCCACGAGGTGGAACAGCAACTCAACTTCCCGCCGCAGGTGCGTGGTCAGTTCATCGGCAAGGCTGCCGAGTTCTCCTCGTCGGTCGGCGACGAAGTGCTCCTGTTGCTGGCTTCGATCATCGTCATCTATATCGTGCTGGGCGTGCTCTACGAGAGCTACATTCACCCGCTGACGATCATCTCCACCTTGCCTCCGGCGGGCGTCGGCGCGTTGCTGGCCCTGCTGATGTGCGGCATGACCCTGTCGGTGGATGGCATCGTCGGTATCGTGCTGCTTATCGGTATCGTGAAGAAGAACGCGATCATGATGATCGACTTTGCGATCGAGGCGAAACGTACCGGCCTGAACGCGCATGAGGCGATCCGCCGTGCCTGCCTGTTGCGCTTCCGTCCGATCATGATGACCACCGCGGCGGCGTTGCTCGGCGCCTTGCCGCTGGCGCTTGGCAATGGCATCGGTTCGGAGCTGCGCAAGCCGCTTGGCGTGTCCATCGTCGGTGGCCTGCTGCTCTCGCAGCTGGTCACCCTCTACACCACGCCGGTGATCTATCTCTACATGGAACGGTTCTCCGACTGGCTGGCGGAGCGCAAGGCGCGACGAGAGCTACTGCTAGCCGAAGCCCGGCCCGCTTCCTGATGGGAAGCGTCGCCGGGGGAGACCGCAGCACCCTCATTCGCCGGACGGTTCGCCGCCCGGCGAAACCTTTTTCCGGGATACGCGTTAGTACACGGATGGTCCACGCGATCCAGCACGAGAAAAGCCGTCCCACCGCATGAATATTTCCGGCCCGTTCATTCGCCGACCGATCGGCACATCGTTGCTCGCCATCGGCCTTTTCGTCGTCGGCCTGATCTGTTACTCGCTGCTCGGTGTCGCCGCGCTGCCGAACATCCAGTTCCCCGCGATCTTCGTCCAGGCCCAGCAGTCAGGTGCCGACGCGAGCACGATGGCCTCCACCGTGGCCGCACCGCTGGAACGCCACCTTGGTCAGGTACCTGGTGTGGAGTCGATGCGCTCGAACAGTTCCGAGGGCAGTACCTTTGTGCTGTTGTTCTTCCAGAACGGGACCAATATCGACGCCGCCGCGCGAGACGTGCAGTCGGCGATCAACGCGGCGCAGCCGGACCTCCCTACCGGCCTGCTCAATGCGCCCTCGTACCAGAAGGCCAACCCCAACGACGACCCGGTGATCGTGCTGGCGCTGACCTCGGACACGGTCGCGCCCACCGCGCTCTACAACGTGGCCGACTCGATTCTCGCGCAGCGCCTGCGCCAGCAGGAAGGCATCGCCTCGGTCGACATCGCCGGCAGCGCCACGCCGGCCATCCGCGTGGACGTGAATCTGCGCGCGCTCAATGCGATGGGTCTGTCTCCCGACCAGCTGCGTAACGCGCTCACCGCGGCCAACGTCACGTCGCCGCAAGGCTTCCTCACCGACGGTTACAGCAACATCGCCGTGACGGCGACCGACTCCCTGCATACGGCCGAAGAGTTCGGCAAGCTGGTCATTGCCGTCAAGAACAGCGTACCCATTCGCCTGTCCGATATCGCGCATGTGTACGATGGCCAGCAGGACGCCTACCAGGCGGCGTGGTTCAACGGTAAGCCCGGCATCCTGATGTACGTGTACCGCAAGTCGGACGCGAACGTCATCGAGACGGTCGATCGCATCAAGGCGCAGATGCCGACCATGCAGGCCTGGTTGCCGGCGGGCGTCAAACTGCATTCGTTCTTCGACGGCACGCCGACCATTCGCGCCTCGCTGCACGAAGTGCAGGCGACACTCCTGATCAGCCTCGGCATGGTGATCATGACGATGGCGCTGTTCCTGCGACGCCTGGCGCCAACCCTGATCGCTGGCCTCGCCGTGCCGTTGTCCCTGGCGGGTGCGTTCGTCGCCATGTATTGCTTCGGTTACACGCTTAACAACCTGACCCTGTTGGCCCTGGTGATCGCCATCGGTTTCGTCGTCGACGACGCCATCGTGGTCATCGAGAACGTCATCCGACACATGGACGAGGGGATTTCCCGGTTCGAGGCGGCCTTGCTCGGCGCGCGCGAGATCGGCTTCACCATCGTCTCGATCACCGCGTCGCTGATCGCGGTGTTCATCCCGTTGCTGTTCGCCGGCGGCATCACCGGCATGTTCTTCAAGGAGTTCACCGTCACCCTGGTCGCCGCGATCGTCGTGTCGGCCCTGGTCTCGTTGACGCTCACGCCGTCGCTTTGCGGTCACTTTCTTACCGCGCACAAGAACGACAAGCCGGAGTCGAAGCTCGGTCGCGCCCTTGAGCGCGGCCAGGATCGCCTGGTCGGCCTCTACCGCCGTGCGCTGGACTGGTCGCTGCGCCACGCGCTGCTGATGGCACTCACGCCGCTGGTGCTGGTGGGCATCACCTTCGTGCTGGCTGGCATGGTCAAGGGTGGCTTCTTCCCGCCGCAGGACACCGGCCTGATGGCCGCGCGCGCCACGGCCAGCTCCACCGTTTCGTTCGGTGAAATGAAGGTGCGCCAGGCACGCCTCACCGAGATGCTGCTCGCCGATCCGGACGTGAAATCGGTCGGTTCGCGTCTTGGTACCAGCCGTACCGGCTCGACCGGCTCGTTCAACATCGAGCTGAAGACCGTGGCGGATGGCCGCGAGGACACCACCTTCGACGCGCTCGACCGCATCTCCGCCAAGGCGAACAAATACCCCGACCTCAACCTGCGCCTGCGTCCTATCCAGGACCTGCCCACCGGCGGTGGTGGCGGTAGCTCGCAGGGCGGCCAGTACTCGGTATCGCTCAAGGGCAACGACGTCGCCGAGTTGCAGGAATGGCTGCCCAAGCTGGTCGATGCGCTGAAGAAGAACAAGATGCTCAAGGACGTCGGCAGCGATATCGATGCCGCCGGCCTGCGCCAGAACATAGTGATCGACCGCGACACGGCGGGGCGCCTTGGGGTGTCCATCGGCAATATCGATGGCGCGCTGTACAACGCCTTCGGGCAGCGTGCTGTGTCGACTATTTACTCGGACATCAACCAGTACCGTGTGATCGTCAACGCCTTGCCACAGATGGCGGCTACGCCTGAGTCGTTGAACCAGATCTATGTGAAAGCCGATTCCGGTGCCATGGTGCCGATGTCGGCTGTGACCAAGCAGGTACCGGGACTCGCTCCAACCCAGATCGTGCACGAGGACCAGTACACGAGCATGGGAGTGAGCTTCAACCTCGCGCCCGGCGTGAGCATGGGCGAGGCGATGGAGATCATCCAGAAGACCATCAGCGGCATGCGCATGCCAGGTGACATCCGTCTCGACGCCGGCAGCGACTTCAGGCGCTTCCAGCAGTCGCAGAGCGACATGCCGCTGTTGATCCTGGCCGCCATCATCGTCGTCTACCTGCTCATGGGCATGCTCTACGAGAGTCTTATTCACCCGGTGACGATTCTCTCCACGCTACCGGCGGCCGGTGTCGGCGCGCTCGCCGCACTGGTCATCACCGATACGGAGCTGTCCGTGGTGGCGATGATTGCCCTGGTCCTGCTCATCGGCATCGTGAAAAAGAACGCGATCATGATGATCGACTTCGCGCTCGTTGCCGAGCGCGAGCATCACCTGAGCTCGAAGGAGGCGATCCGCGAGGCCTGCCTGGTTCGTTTCCGCCCAATCATGATGACGACCATGGTCGCGATCCTCGCCGCGCTACCGTTGGCCATCGGCCTGGGCGAGGGCTCCGAGCTGCGCCGTCCGCTGGGTATCGCAATGATCGGTGGCCTGCTCATCTCGCAGAGCCTGACCCTGCTCTCCACCCCGGCGTTGTACGTGATCTTCGCCTGCCTGTCGGAACGCTGGAAGGCACGCAAGGCGCGCCGCCGCGAGGCACGCCTGCTGCGACTGAGCGCCCGGTAGGAGCCGATTCATCGGCGATAAGGAAGTGTGGGAGCCGCTTCAGCGGCGAAAATAGGACATGTAGGAGCCGCTTCAGCGGCGAAAAGCCAACAGAGCGGAGCAGCCGAAAGGCCAATCGCCGATAAATCGGCTCCCACACAAAGCTCCCACACAAAGCCCCCACACAAAGCCCGCCCCAGCGCGCCTTGTGCTGCCCCGGCATAACTGCATTGCTGCGGGGCGGCTTTCCCGCCCGCTGCCATCCGCGCCACAATGGACCGGTTTCCCGTTCGCCGGTGCGCCCTTGAGGCTTGCGCCGGCGGGCCCCATGACCTGGCCCACTCAAGCATAAGGCTCGCCGAATCATGTCCAGCTCGCCCAAGATCATCTACACGCTCACCGACGAGGCGCCGTTCCTCGCCACCGCTTCGTTCCTGCCGATCATCGAGGCCTTCGCCGGTACCGCCGGCGTGGCTGTCGAAACCCGCGACATTTCGCTCGCCGGCCGCATCCTCTCGCAGTTCCCGGACTACCTGACCGACGCGCAGAAGATCGGCGACCACCTGGCCGAACTCGGCGCCCTGGCGACCACGCCGGATGCGAATATCATCAAGCTGCCGAACATCAGCGCCTCCGTGCCGCAGATGAAGGCCGCCATCCGTGAACTCCAGTCGCAGGGATACAAGCTGCCCGACTACGTGGATGCGCCCGCCACCGACGAACAGAAAGACACGAACGCGCGCTACGGCAAGGCCATGGGCAGCGCCGTGAACCCGGTGTTGCGCGAAGGCAACTCCGATCGCCGCGCGCCGCTCTCGGTGAAGAACTTCGCACGCAAGCACCCGCACCGTATGGGCAAGTGGTCGAGCGAATCGAAGTCTCACGTGTCGCATATGGATGGCGGTGATTTCTACGGCAGCGAGAAGTCGGCTACGCTCGGCGCGGCTGGCAGCCTGCGTATCGAATTTACCGCCGCCGATGGCAGCGTGAAGGTGCTCAAGGACAAGGTCGCGGTAAAGGCCGGTGAAATTGTCGACGCCGCGGTGATGAGTAAGAAGGCACTCGCCAGTTTCATCGACGCGCAGATTGCCGACGCGAAGGCCAAGGGCGTGTTGTTCTCGCTGCACCTGAAGGCCACCATGATGAAGGTGTCCGACCCGATCATGTTCGGCATCGTCGTGCGCGAGTTCTACAAGGACGTGCTGGGCAAGCATGCCGACGCGCTCAAGCAGGTTGGCTTCGACGCCAACAACGGCATCGGTGACCTCTATGCCCGCCTCGACAAGCTCGACGCCACCACGCGCTCGGCCATCGAAGCGGACCTCAAGGCCGAGTATGCCCACCGTCCAGCGCTGGCCATGGTCAACTCCGACAAGGGCATCACCAACCTGCACGTGCCCAGCGACGTCATCGTCGACGCCTCCATGCCCGCGATGATTCGCGACTCCGGCGGCATGTGGAACGGCGAAGGCAAGCTTCAGGACGCCAAGGCGGTGATTCCCGATCGTTCCTACGCCGGTGTCTACCAGGCGGTGATCGAGGACTGTGTGGCGCACGGTGCCTTCGATCCGGCGACCATGGGCAGCGTGCCCAATGTCGGCCTGATGGCGCAGAAGGCCGAAGAGTACGGCTCGCACGACAAGACTTTCCAGATCCCGGCGGACGGCAAGGTTCGCGTCCTCGCCGACGATGGCAGTGTTGTCTTCGAGCACGCCGTCGAAGCCGGCGATATCTGGCGCATGTGCCAGACCAAGGATGCGCCGATCCAGGATTGGGTGAAGCTCGCTGTGCAGCGTGCGCGCCTCTCGGCCACGCCGGCCGTGTTCTGGCTGGACAAGAACCGTGCCCACGACGCGCAGGTGATCGCCAAGGTAGAGCGCTACCTCAAGGACCACGACACCAACGGCCTCAACATCCGTATCCTCGATCCGGTCGCCGCGACGAAGCTGTCGCTGGATCGCATCCGCAAGGGTGAGGACACCATCTCGGTCACCGGCAATGTGCTACGCGATTACCTGACCGACCTGTTCCCGATCATGGAACTGGGCACCTCGGCGAAGATGCTTTCCATCGTCCCGCTGATGGCGGGTGGTGGTCTTTTCGAAACCGGCGCCGGTGGTTCGGCACCGAAGCACGTGCAGCAGTTCGTCGAAGAGGATTACCTGCGCTGGGATTCGCTCGGCGAGTTCCTCGCGCTGGCGGCGTCGCTCGAGCACCTTGGCGAGCGCTACGACAACAAGCACGCCCGCGTGCTCGCCAAGACCCTCGACGTCGCCAACGGTCGCTTCCTCGATAGCAACAAGTCCCCGGCGCGCAAGGTCGGCGAGATCGACAACCGCGGCAGCCACTTCTATCTGGCGATGTACTGGGCCGAAGCACTTGCTGCGCAGAATGACGACGCCGACCTCAAGGCGCGTTTCACGGCGGTGGCGAAGGAGCTGGCCGAGAACGAGGACAAGATCATTGGCGAGCTGAACGGCGCGCAGGGCAAGCCGGTCGAGATCAAGGGCTATTACCACCCGGACATGGCCCTCGTGAGCGCAGCAATGCGTCCGAGCGCCACGTTCAACAAGGCCATCGCGACGCTGCTCGCGTCGCGTTGACCTAAGCACCATGTGGGAGCCGATTCATCGGCGAATGGGTGCTCGCCGCACCCTGGCCCGCTGCCGCGGGATCGCCGATGAATCGGCTCCCACAATGCTCAGGTGGCGCTGGCGTCCCCGAGCTTCTTTAACTCATCCGCGCTCAGCACGAGCGCGGCTGACTTCGCCAGCTCATCGAGCTGCTCTACCGTGGTCGCACTGGCGATAGCCGCGCTGATCGCAGGCTGAGCCATCACCCAGGCTAGCGCGACCTGCGCTGGCTTCGCGGCATGCGCCTGGGCGACCTCATCGAGTGCGCCGAGCACGCGGTAGCCGCGTGCATCCAGATACTTCTTCACCGCACCGCCGCGCGCCTTGCTCTTGTGCAGATCCGCTTCGCTACGATACTTGCCGCTGAGAAAGCCGCTGGCCAGTGAGTAGTAGCTGATGACGCCAACGTCGTCCTTCACACACAGTGGCTGCATGCTTTCTTCGAAACCCGCGCGATCCATCAGGTTGTACTCGGGCTGCAGCGACTCGTAGCGCGATAGCGATTTCGACGCGCTCGTGGTGAGCGCATCGGCCAGGCGATTGGTGCTGTAGTTGGACGCGCCGATCACGCGTACCTTGCCGGCTTTCACCAGATCGTCGAAGGCGCGCAGTGTCTCTTCAAGCGGTACCTTGGCGTCGTCTTCGTGCGACTGGTATAGGTCGATGTGATCGGTTTTCAGGCGGCGCAAGGAATCGTCCACTGCTTCCTTGATGTTGGTCGGCGCAAGACCCGGGTAGCGCGCCCACTTGCCGACCTTGGTGGCAATGACGACGCGATCGCGCTTGCCGCTCTTCTTCAGCCAGTTGCCGATGATAGTTTCGGATTCACCGCCTTCGTTTCCCGGCACCCAGGCTTCGTACACATCCGCCGTGTCGATGAGGTTGAAGCCGTGATCGACAAAGGCGTCGAGGAGCTCGAACGAGCGAGCCTCGTCCGCGCTCCAGCCAAACACATTCCCACCAAAGGCGAGTGGAGCAACCTGCAGGGGTGAACGACCGATGGGGCGAAGCTTCATGCGTCTCTCCGATGAGGGCGGAAACCCCCATTTTGAGGCACGCAAGGTTCAGGCGATGTATCCGTCAGCAGGTAGCGCAGGCCGGGCGGGCAGGGACCTCACGCGATGCCGTACGCTCCGCCTTGCGGGGCGTCGGCACGGCTTGCGGCGAGCCCGCGCCGCGGTTGGCGGCGACTTCGTCGCGGCCGAGACGAAAGATGAGTTCGCGGTCGACGATGTGCCCGTGCATGAAGGCGAGGCCGGTAAAGATCGAAGCCATGACGTACTCCTTGGGAGTGTAGTCGCAACCCCTTGCGACTATCGGTGTAGTTAAGGGTGCCTGTTCCGCAGGCCGCCAAAAAGCGATATGTTTGCAACCTGGACTTGAGGATTTTTCACATGTCTCGCCTGCCGCTCGGTCAGCTTCAGGGGTTTGTCCTGGTCGCCCGGACGGGCAAGCTCTCGCTCGCCGCCGAGCAGCTCAACCTCACGGTCAGTGCCCTCAGCCATCAGATCCGCAACCTCGAAGAACGGCTCGACCGCTCGCTGTTCGAGCGAGGCCCCCGCGGCGTCACGCTCACTGCCGATGGCAACAACCTGCTCGATTCGATCGGCCATCACTTCGATGGCATTGAACACGCCCTCAACCGTTATGCGAGCCGGCACCAGGACACCGTAACCCTGAGCGTCCTGCCCTCGGTCGCTTCGAGTTGGCTGGTCCCGCGTCTGCCCCGACTGGTTGGCGCCCATCCGGAACTCGAACTCAGCCTGTCCTCGTCGGTGTCCGTGGTCGACTTCGATCGAGAGCCGACCATCGACGTGGCCTTCCGCTATGGACTGGGCTCCTGGCCACGGACTAAGGCCGACAAATTGTTCGCCGAATACATCGTGCCCATCGCCAGCCCCTCGCTGGTGCGCAAGATGGGCGGCCTGCCGACCACCTCGCTGGAAGGCTGGCCCTTGCTCGGTGACCCCTCGGGCCGCTGGAACGACTGGGCCGAGGCCTTCGGCATGCCCTTACCCTCCCGCTACGTCGCCCGTTTCGACAACACCGAGCACTTGCAACGTGCCGTGCTGGAAGGCATGGGCGTCGCCCTGGGGCGGCTCGTCATGGCCCGTTCGCTGATTGAGTGCGGCGCGCTTACGGTGCTGTGCAAGGAGCGGCTGCGTGTGACGGAGGCGTATTACCTTGTTTACCCCAAGCGCTCGGAATCCCATACCGGGGTGGCTCGTTTCCGTGACTGGTTGCTGGGCGAGGCCCGGGAGTACGAGGCGGGAATCACGGACGGGCGGCCCGCCGCTGAGGTTCCTCCCTGATTCACTGGGGCAGGGTTTTCTGTGGGAGCCGGCTATGCCGGCGATGGGGTTGCGTCAACCTGGTTATCGCCGCTGAAGCGGCTCCCACATGAGCTTGTTTGGTGCTTGACCGATCCGCGCTGCGGCGCGACAATTCGCAGGTTACCGCTCAGCTCTTCTCGTGCGGTGACACCCTTCTTAGCTTATTCAGGCTTATGGACGTCTACCCTAGTCGACGCGCCGGATTCCGCTCGCATCGGAGCCCGGCGCTGGCAAAACTCATCGCCCGCGGCGACCGCACCCGGTCTGTCGGCGCTTTCCTCCGCTAGGGAAAGTCCGGCTCTCCTCGTCGGAAGCTCGCGAGCTTCCGTTATTCGAGGATTGAGCCATGTACATCCAACTCGAAAAGACCGGTCCGCGCATGTTCGGCCGCCGTCTCGCTTTCGCTCTCGCCCGTCGTCGTGCCAACGAGGCCTCCCCGGCCAAGCGCACGATTACCGTTCCGCGCTCGCTCGACGCTTCTGAAAGCAATTTGAAACGGGCTGACGGCAAACTGCCGCAGGCATGAACAGCGACATAGACTCTACGGCGCGGCTTTCGCCGTCCGCCGTCACGATTACCCGGAAACCGAACGTCGGCTCCGCGCCGGCGCGCACGCCTTCAGCTGCCAGCTGAGAGCCGCTCGCGCCTGCCCCGGAGAGGTCGTCCGGAAAGGCAGTGAGCCATGAAGAAGCACATCTCGCAGGCGGCCGTCGCCGCAAAAGCATTCACCAATGCCAGTGCCGACGCCTACCGTCCGGCCGATGAGCTGCTGCGCTCGCTGGATGCACGAATCGATGGCCTGGACGAGGCCGCCATCGCCGAGCGGCTGGACCGCGACGGTATCAACGAAGTGGGCCACGAGAAGCCGCCGCACTGGTCGATCCAGCTGCTGCACGCCTTCCGTAACCCCTTCATCATCGTCCTGCTGGTGCTCGCAGTAGTCCAGATCTTCACCGAGCCGGACGACCTCACGGGCCCGGTGATTATCGCGGTGATGGTCGGTATCAGCGTCCTCCTGTCATTCACCCAGGAGTTCCGCTCGTCGCGCGCCGCCGAGAAGCTCAAGGCCATGGTCCGCAATACCTCCACGGTGACCCGCCGTGCCGAGGACGGCCACGCCGAGCGCATCGAAGTACCGGTCGAGGAACTGGTGGTGGGCGACATCGTCCATCTGGGTGCCGGCGACATGGTGCCGGCCGATCTGCGCCTGCTGGCGGCCAAAGACCTGTTCATCAGCCAGGCGATCCTCACGGGCGAGTCCTTGCCGGTGGAGAAGGCTGCACCGAACGCGACCACCGGCCCCGGTTCCGCCGATGGTCCGCTGGATCTGCCGACCGTTTGCTACATGGGCACTAACGTGGTCTCCGGTACGGCAACGGCCGTGGTGCTGGCCACCGGCTCGCGCACCTACCTCGGCTCGCTCGCGCACACGCTGTCAGGTGAGCGCGTGCAGACCAGCTTCGACCGTGGCATTTCGTCGGTGAGCTGGCTGCTGATCCGCTTCATGGCAGTGATGGTGCCCGTGGTCTTCGTGATCAACGGCTTTGACAAGCACGACTGGCTGGAAGCCTTCATGTTCGGCTTGTCCGTCGCCGTCGGCCTCACGCCTGAGATGCTGCCGCTGATCGTCACCGCTAACCTCGGCAAGGGCGCCATCGCCATGTCGAAGCGCAAAGTGGTGGTGAAGCGCCTGAACGCGATCCAGAATTTCGGTGCGATGGACGTGCTCTGCACGGACAAGACCGGCACGCTCACGCTGGACAAGATCGTGCTCGAGCGCCACGTCGACCTCAACGGCGACGACTCCGACGACGCCCTGGAATACGGCTACCTCAACAGCCGTTTCCAGACCGGCCTGCGCAACCTCATGGACAAGGCGGTGCTCACGCATCGTGACCTCGAGCCGATCGCTTCGCGCTTCCACGTGGTCGACGAGATTCCGTTCGACTTCCAGCGCCGGCGCATGTCGGTGGTGGTTTCGGACGGGCGGGGCGAGCAACTGCTCGTCTGCAAGGGCGCCGTGGAGGAGATGCTGCAGATATGCAGCGAGGCGCGCATCGGTGATGTGGTCGAACCCATGACCTCGGAGAAGCGTGCCGAGATTCGCGCCATGACGCGCGAGCTTAACGAAGATGGTCTGCGCGTGCTCGTCGTCGCGATTCGTCGCGATCCGGCGGGCGAGCGGGCTTACGGCGTGGCCGACGAAACGGGCCTGACCGCGGTCGGCTGCCTGGCCTTCCTCGACCCGCCGAAGGACTCCGCCGCCACGGCCATTCGCGCGCTGCATCACCACGGCGTGGCGGTGAAGGTCATTACCGGCGACAACGAAGCCGTCACCCGGAAGATCTGCACCGAGGTCGGCCTCGACGTGACCGCGTCCGCCCTGGGGCGTGACATCGAGCAGCTCGACGACGACGCACTCGATGCGATGGTCGAGAAGACCACGGTGTTCGCGAAGATGTCGCCGGTGCAGAAGGCGCGCGTGGTGAAGGCGCTGCAGCGTCGCGGCCACACCGTCGGTTTCCTCGGCGATGGCATCAACGATGCACCTGCGCTGCGCGAGGCGGATGTGGGCATCTCGGTCGACACGGCCACGGATATCGCCAAGGAGTCGGCGGACATCATCCTGCTGGAGAAGAACCTGATGGTGCTGGAGGAGGGCGTGCTCGAGGGCCGCGTCACCTTTGGCAACATCATGAAGTACATCAAGATGACCGCCAGCTCGAACTTCGGCAACGTGTTCAGTGTGCTGGTGGCGAGTGCCTTTCTGCCGTTCCTGCCGATGCTGCCGCTGCAGATCCTCGTGCAGAACCTGCTTTACGACCTGTCCCAGCTGTCGATTCCCTTCGATCGCATGGACGAGGAATACCTCCGCCAGCCGCGTAAGTGGGACGCAGGCGATATCGGGCGCTTCATGGTCTGGATCGGACCGGTCAGCTCGGTGTTCGACATCACCACGTTCTGGCTGATGTGGCATTACTTCGGTGCCAACGATGTCGCCCACCAGTCGCTGTTCCAGTCGGGCTGGTTCATCGAAGGCCTGCTCTCGCAGACCCTCGTGGTGCACATGATTCGCACGCGGCGTGTTCCATTCCTGCAGAGCGTCGCTTCCGCGCCGGTGCTGGCGTTGACGGGTGCGATCATGATCATCGGCATGCTGATTCCCTATTCGGGTCTCGGCCAGCGCATCGGCATGGTGCCGCTGCCGGGCATCTACTTCGCCTGGCTCGCCGTGACACTGGTGAGCTACTGCGTGTTGACCCAGCTGATGAAGACGATCTACATCCGCCGCTATGGGCGTTGGTTGTAAGACTACGAAACGGCATGGGCGTCGATGGACAGACGCCCATGCGCGAACACGGTGTCATGTGTGCTCCCCAACCAAGGAGACACCACGATGCTTCGAAACACCCTTGTTGCCGCCCTGCTGTTCGTTCCCGCCATCGCCATGGCGCAGGTGGAGACGCCAGCACCGGCGCATCCCGCTCCGGCACCTGCACCCGCTCCGGCACGCTACGTCGATGCGATCGACTGGCCGGCGTCGGAAGCCGGGATGGAACGTTTCGAAAAACTCGAAGAACACCTTGCCGGCGCATTTGGCGGCATCTGCGGCGACACCTTCTGCGAAGGCGAGTACGGCAACCTGCGGCCGATGCAGTTGCGCTGCTCGGTCGACTCCACCAAGGGCACGATGAAGCAGTGCCTCTGGACATTCGCCGGCAGCACCACCCAGGTCAACGGCAAGTCCGGCGCGGTGCAGGTCAACGCCAAGCTGTTCAAGTGCAAGCTGGCTCTGGCCAAGGACACGCCGGTGGAATCGTTCTACGAGGCGCTGATGTCTTCGAAGGAGCCGCTCGAGGTGAAACTCCCGATGACCCGCAAGACGGTCTTCGACGGGCTTAACGCCTGCCTGTAACCGGCTTATCGCGCTAACGGAATGCCCTGCCGCGAGTTCTCTTGCGGCAGGGCACTTTTGTTGGGAATGTGGGAGCCGCTTCAGCGGCGATATCCAGGTTGCCGCGACCCCATCGCCGATACAATCAGCCAGGAAACGACGAGGACCGTCATGCAGGAAGACCGCAACGTCACGGTGTCGCCGGGTATGGCCTGGATCGCGGGCCTGCCGATTTTCGGTTGCATGGTGATCATGGGTTTCCCCTCGTCGGTCACCGATCCGAAGGCGCTGGCCTTCCGCCTGTTCTACACGCTGTCCTATCTCGCCTGGATCGTGCCGTTGGGCTGGCTGCAGCGCGTGCTTTGGCGGCGAGGCGCAAGTTGGTGGACGATGGCTGCCGTGCTGCTGCCGGTGAGCTACGCCATGTCGGTGCTCAATGCCGTGGTCGCGCTGGAGAACCTGGCCAGCCCGGAAATGCGCGCGAAGATCACCTGGGTATGGATATTTGGCGGCCTGGACGGTTGCTGGCTGGCCCTCATCGCTTTCTGCGGCCTGCAAGCCATGGTGCTGCATCGTGCCGCGTTGCGTGCCGAGGGCGAGCGCCTCGTGCTCGCCGCGCAGGCGACACGCGACGCCGAACTGCGTGCGCTGAAGTACCAGTTGCAGCCGCATTTCCTGTTCAACACGCTAAACGCCATCTCCGCGCTGGTCAACGACGATCGTAAGCGCGACGCCAGCCGCATGATCGCCCGCCTCGGCGACTTCCTTCGCACCACGCTCGAAGAAACGCACGGGCACGAAGTAACCGTCGGCGACGAGGTGGTCTTCACCTCCGCCTATCTGGACATCGAGAAGGCGAGGCTGGGCGACCGCCTGCGCATCGACATCCATACGGGGCCGGACACACTGGATGCGCTGGTGCCGCACCTTCTGCTCCAGCCGCTGGTCGAGAACGCGATTCGTCATGGCATCGCGCCGCGCGGGGAGGGAGGCACGGTGTCGATCCGCGTGCAGCGTGAAGCCGGCACCCTGCGTGTTCAGGTGGAGAACGACAGGCTTGATGGTGTCGTGAGCGACGGGTACGGCGTTGGCCTTGCCAACGTACGCGCCCGTCTCAATGCGTTGCACCCGAATGCGCACGGGTTCGAGGCGGGTCCTGTCGGCGCGCAATGGCGCGTGATGGTTGAATTGCCCTGGCGGTTGTCGTCACAGCCGAAGGTGGCGGAATGATTCGCGTGGCCGTGGTCGACGACGAACCCCTGGCGCGCAGCGGCGTGCTCACGCGTCTGCGTGCCGAGCCGGACGTCACCGTCGTGGCCGAATGCCGCGATGGTCATGCGCTGGCGGCGTTGCGTAAGGATGCGGTCGATGTAGCCTTCGTTGACGTTCAGATGCCCGGTTTGAGCGGGCTCGACGCACTGGCGGCGATCCCTCCCACTGAGCGCCCCTTAGCCATCCTGCTTACCGCTCACGACAGCTTCGCCGTGCGCGCCTTTGAACTGAACGCGATCGACTACCTGCTGAAACCGATCGATGACGAACGCTTCGCTGAATCGATCGATCGCGCGCGCCGGCAACTCGGGCGTGCGACGACGAGCCATTTGCCGGAGCGCTTCGGCATCCGCATCGGCGCACGATTGAGTTTCGTCGAGGCAGCGGACATTACCTGGATCGAAGCCGATGGCGACTACGCCGCGTTGCACGTGAACGAACAGCGCCACCTCCTGCGCGAAACCCTGACGACACTGTCGCGCAAGCTCGATCCGTCGCGCTTCCTGCGCGTGCATCGATCGGCCATCGTCCGCGTGGACCAGGTGGCGGAGTTCCAGGCCCGTCCGAATCGTGACGCGGTGCTTCGCCTGCGCGATGGCACCACCTTGCGTGCGAGCCGTACCTATATCGACGCCTTGCTCGCGGCACTCCACCAGGGGCGGGCTTAGCCCCGGCGGCAGCCGTGCAGCGCCCCTGATTCGCCATTTTTTCGCCTCCCGTGGCGCTCCCCCATCGCGCACATTCACACAGAACCAAGCAAGGATCGCGCATGACCCGCCTCCCCGGACTCGACACCCTCCGTGCCGTCGCCATCGCGTGGGTGCTGCTCTTCCATAGCTACCTTATCGGTGGCCTGGGTGATGGCTATGGCGTGCTGCAGTGGTCCGGCTGGATGGGCGTGGACCTGTTCTTCGTGCTCAGCGGATACCTGATCGGTACGCAGGTGTTCAAGGCCCTGAGCCGGACGGGGACGCTCGACTTCACAGCGTTCTACCAGCGCCGCTTCATTCGTATCCTGCCGGCGTTCTTCGTCGTGCTGGGGCTGTACGAGTTGTGGCCTGCATGGCCCGAGACAAAGGGGATGCAGCCGCTATGGCAGTTCCTCACCTTCACGTTCAACCTCCAGTACAACAACGATGACAACTACGCGTTCTCGCATGTGTGGTCGCTCTGCGTCGAAGAACATTTCTATCTCGTGTTTCCGTTCCTTGCCTTCGCGCTGACGCGAAAACCGGCGGCGTGGAAGTTTGCCGTTGTAGCGATGGCCGTGGTCCTTGGCGGCGTGCTGTTGCGTGCGTGGCTGTGGGCCCATTTCGTGGGGCCCGTCGGAAGTTCGGTCGGCGGCCCTGTCGATGACCGGGGCCTGAGATATCTGCGTTACCTCTATTACCCGACGTGGGCTCGCCTGGATGGTCTCGTCGCTGGTGTCACGCTCGCCGCCTGTGGTGTTTACCGGCCCGCATGGTTTGCGTGGGTTCGCGCCCGCGTCAACCTGCTGCTGGCGCTCGGCGTTGCCCTGCTCGCCGCTTCCATCGTGTTCTTCGATAACGCGCGTTCCGACTTCTGGCCCTGCGTGGTCGGCTATCCACTGGTCGCCCTGACGATGATGGCTTTCGTCGCTGCTGGCTGCGGCGGCACGTGGTTCGCTCGCCTGAAGGTTCCCGGCGCGGGCTGGCTGGCGTCGGCGTCGTACAGCATTTATCTCAGCCACAAGGGCGTGTTCATGCTGGTACAGGCGGCGCTTGTCGGCCGGCTGGCGGACTACGGCTTGCTGCGCTTCGCCATCTACGTCGTAGCGACGCTGGCAGGCGGTGCCGTCCTCCACTACGTAGTGGAACGACCCTTCCTGCGCTGGCGCGACTCACAAACGAAGACGGCGCCCGAAGGCGCCGTCTTGTCGAACTGATTGGATCCTGAGCTTACTGATGGGATGCCTGAGCTCTGTGTGGGAGCCGGCTATGCCGGCGATGGGCTGAGGTAACCTGGTTATCGCCGCTGAAGCGGCTCCCACATGAAGCGGCTCCCACATGAAGCGGCCCCTACATAGAAGCGGCTTCTGCATCAGTTACATCAGTAACGCGGTACCGTCGGATCCACTTCGCGCGCCCACGCGTCCATGCCGCCTTCGACATTGAACAGCTGCGTGAAGCCATGCGCAGCGAAGCGCTCGGCTGCGGCGCGGCTGGAGACGCCGTGGTGGCAGATGAAGGCGATGGGTGCGTCCTTCGGCAGCTGGGCCAGCGCTTCGTAGCCTTCCTCTTCGAGGATGCGCGCGCCGGCGAGCGGTGCGGCCATGGCGCGAGCGTGGGCCGGACGCACGTCGACGAGGGTGATGTCCCCGGCGGCAAGGCGGTCCTTCAGCTGATGGACGTTGAGCGTGCCGATCTCGACGGCGCCGGGAAACTTCAGGCTGAGGCCTTCGCCCTGCACGGTGGTGACCCAGTCGATGACGACACCCTTGGCACGCGCGGCACTGCCCGGATCGAAGTGGACTTCGATACCGCTGGCGACCACGACGATGTCGAAATCGCCGGCGGGCGCCAGCTGGAAGCCGGCGCTGTGGTCCGGGCCGATCTCCAGATGCAGCGCCATGCCCTGGGCATTGGCCATGCCACCGCGGATGGCTTCGGCGGCCTTCTCGGTGATGGTGATTTCCGGCGGCGTGCGGTCCGGTGCGCTGGCGCCGAACAGAGTGTAGAGCTCACCGCTGGTGTACATCTGGCGGATGATGTCCGAACCCCCGACCAGCTCGCCCTTCACATAGAGCTGCGGAATGGTCGGCCACTGGCCGTACTCCTTGATGCCCTCGCGAATTTCCGGATCTTCCAGCACGTTGACTGTGTGGTAGGTCGGGATGATGTCGTTGAGCGTATTGGTCGCCGCGGCGGAGAAGCCGCACATCGGCTGCTGGCGCGTGCCCTTCATGAAGAGCACGACTTGATGCTCGGCGAGGAGGGTTTCAATGCGCTCGCGGGTGGGTGTATCGAGGGCCATGGGGTCACCGCGGAAAGAGAGGGGGCCATTTTACCGGCATCCGTGGCACATGGGCCCCCCTTGAGTCCGTTTCAACCCGCTAGCGACACTTCTGCGGTCAATTCCCTGAGATCGGCCCGGCAATCGGCCAGTGGAGCGAAGCCCCGCACGGCTTCTGGCGAGGGCAGCACGGTCTCACGGCTGGCGCGACCCAGGTGGGTGCAACGCTCGGTCCAATGGATCAGCTCCATGGCGCCGCCGGCATCCTCGACGAGTGCGGTGCAGTGCTCCACCCAGTCGCCGTCGTTCATGTACAGGATGCCGTCCAGCGAACGGATGTGGCCGAAATGGATGTGACCGCAGATGTGGCCGTCGAAGCCGCGCTCGCGGGCGTCGGAAGCTACTCGCTGCTCGTAGTCCCGGATGTAGGCCAGGGCCGCGCCGACATGCGACTTCAGGATGATCGAGAGCGGCATGTACGGCAGCTCGAGGCGCTTGCGCACTGCGTGCACACGACGGTTCGCCCAGCAGATGAAGCGATGCAGGTTGTCGCCCAGCCAGGCGATCCAGCTGCGTCCGATATGCTCGGGATCATATTCGTCGCCGTGGCTGACCCGGTAGCGGCGTCCGTCGGCGCCTACGTGGATCGCGTCGAGCTCGACCCGGATACCCGCGATGGTCGAGCCGGCGAGGCCGCGCATCTGGAAATCGTGGTTGCCGGGAAGGTAAATCACCTCGACGCCCTTCGCGGCGATCGCGATGAGCTCGGCGATGACCGCGCTATGGTCGGGATGCCACCAGTGGCGCTTGGCGAGCGCTTCCAGGTCGACGATGTCGCCGACCAGGTAAAGCCGCTCGCAATCGAGATGCTTGAGGAAGTCGAGGAGATAGGCAGCCTTGCAGTCCGGCGTGCCCAGATGCACGTCGGAGATGAAGGCGCTTCGGCACGAGAGCTTGGCCATGACGTCGGTTTCCCGGGTTGTCCCGGGACATCAGTGTCGGCCTGGCAGGTAACCGGGCCGTGGCGGGGGTGTTTCAGGTGTGTTGCGGTGGAGCATCGCCGCTGAAGCGGCTCCCACAGAAAACCTGCTGCCTTTCCCTGCTTTATGTGGGAGCCGCTTCAGCGGCGATCAGCGGTGAAGTTCCCGCACCGCCGCCTGCGCCTCAGGCAGGATCACCTCCACCCACGTCGCATACTGCGCCGCCGAAGGATGCAACCCATCCTCCACCAGCATGTCCTTCTTCGCACCGGCCCCCCGCGAGGCCGGCGTCACATCCGCCCAGCGCGCATGGGCGCGAACCGTCTCGTCATGCGCAATGGCATTGAAGGTGTCGATCTCGCTGCCGATCGCCGCGCGGTCGCGGCCCTCGGCAAAGGCGGTGACACCCCAATCGGGAATCGACACCACGATGACCCGCCGCGAATCGCCGGCCAGCGCAACGGCGCGCTGGAGCAAAGCGAGGAACTGCTCGCGATACTCGCTGGCGGAGCGCCCGCGATACTGGTTGTTCACCCCGATCAGCAGGGTCACCAGGCTAAAGCTGCCACGCAGCCCGGCCTCATCCATCGCACTGGTCAATTCGTCGGTCGTCCAGCCTGTGGTGGCGATGATGCGCGGATCGCCAACCATGACCCCGCGCTCGCGCAGGCGCGCGACCAGTTGCACCGGCCACCGGCCCTCGATCGGTACGCCTTCGCCGATGGTGTACGAATCGCCGAGGGCGAGGTAGGTGGCTTCCGCCATGCCTCAGGCGACCGCGCTGGCCGCGGGTGCAGCGTCGTCGGCCATGCGGGCGAGTACGCGGTCCATGCGCACGAACACTTCAGCGAGCTGGGCGGGTTCGGGTAGCAGCGTCAGGCGCAGGTGACGACTCGCCGAGAGATTGAAGCTGGTGCCGGGAACGACGAGTACGCTCTCTTCTTCGAGCAGGCGGAGGGCGAAGGCGGTGTCGTCGAAATGCGCGATCGCATCCGCACGGATCTGCGGGAAGGCGTAGATGGCACCGCCCGGAGCGACCACGTCGAGGAACGGGCTGGCGGCGACACGGTCGAGCACCGTCTGCCGGGCCTGGTACAGCCGCCCGCCAGGCGAGGTAAGGGCACCGATGGTCGGCTTGTCGAGCAAGGCAGGGCGCACGGCCCACTGCGCGGTCACATTGGCGCACAAGCGCAAGGCGGCGAGCAGCTGGAGGGCATCGCGATACTCCGCGGTGCGACGCGGGTCGCCCGAGAGACTCATCCAGCCGACGCGATAGCCGCAGGCACGGTGCACCTTCGACAGTCCGCCGAAGCTCACGCACGGATGATCGCCGGCGATCGCGGCAAGCGGCTGGAAGGGCGTGTCGTCGTACAGGATCTCGTCGTAGATCTCGTCGCAGAGCAGCAGCAGATTGTGGCGCCGGGCCACGTCGACGATGCGCTCGAGGAGGGCCTTCGGGTAGACGGCACCCGTGGGATTGTTCGGATTGATCAGCACCAGGGCGCGCGTGCGTGAGCCGATCAGGGCTTCGATTTCGTCCGGATCGGGCAGGTGACCGTTCTCGGCCAGGCAGCGGTAGTAGCGCGGGCTGCCGTCGTTGAGGATGGTCGCGGCGCTCCACAGCGGATAGTCCGGGCTGGGCAGCAGCACTTCGTCGCCGGGCTGGAGCAGGGCACGCAGGGAAATGTCGATGAGCTCGCTCACGCCATTACCGATGAACACGCGCTCCACGTCGATGCCGACCGAGCCACGGCCTTTCTGCTGGGCGACGATGGTCTCGCGGGCCTCTTCCAGACCCTGTTCGTGGCCGTAGGCCTCGCTATCGGTCAGGTGGGCGCCGATGGCCTCGCGCAGGTGTGGCGGGGTGGCGAAGCCGTAGCGGCCGGGGTTACCGATGTTGAGCTTGATGATCGGCTGGCCGGCCGCTTCCATGTCGCGGGCACGCCGGGTGAGGGCGCCGCGGATTTCATAGCGCACTTCCGCCAGGTGCGCGCTGGGCTTGATCGAGGACACTTGCAGGACTTCCGTTGCTTGCCGCCGGGCGCGTTCCCGGCGGTCGTAACCCGATCCTAACAGCGTACGAAGGGGCTCGCGAGGCGGAAAGGGGCGCGGAAGCGGGCATAATCGCGGCCATGACCGACTCATCGGACCTGGCGCGCCTGCGCCAAATCGGCTGGCGCGACCCCGCTCTGCCCGACGATCCACGCCGCCTCGCCCGCGTCGTGGCACAGCATCGTGCTGGCTACGAGGTGCATGACGGCTCGGTCGCGTTCAACGCGCAGCCCGCCGGGCACTTCCTCAAGCGTGGTCTCGACCCATCGCTGCGGCCGTCGGTGGGCGATTTTGTCCTCCTCGACCATGCCAACCACCCGGTGATCGAAGAGGTGCTGCCACGGCGTTCCGTCCTGACGCGCGCCGCGGCCGGTGAGCGCTACGAACGCCAGATCATCGCCACCAACATCGACTACGTGCTGGTGATCACCGGCCTGGACGGTGACTTCAACCCGTCGCGTATCGAACGCTACCTCACTCTTGTGGAAGGCTCCGGCGCGCGTCCTGTCGTGCTGTTGAGCAAGGCCGACACCGACGTGGATGTCGAGGGCGCCGTCAACGCGCTGCGCGAACGCCTGCCGGATGACGCGGCCGTGCATGCGATCAACGCGAAAGACCCGGGCACGGTAGCCCTTCTCGCCGAATACCTCGGCCCCGGATCCAGCGCCGTGCTGGTGGGCTCGTCGGGTGCGGGCAAGTCGACGCTGACCAATACGTTGCTTGGTGAGAATCGCATGGCCACTGCCGCGGTGCGCACGCACGACAGTCGCGGACGGCACACGACAACACATCGCGCACTGCTCAGTTTGCCAACGGGCGGATGTCTGATCGATACGCCAGGGATGCGCGAGCTGAAGCTCACCGGCGAAGAGAATCTCGATCTGTTCGCCGACATCGAAACGCTTGCGTCGGCCTGCCGCTTCGCCGATTGCGGACACAGCAACGAGCCCGGATGTGCCATTCAGGCCGCGCTGGCCTCAGGCGAACTTTCGCCGCAACGCTGGCGCAATTACCTCAAGCTCCACGACGAGCGCGAAGAGCAGGCCGCCACGCTGGAAGCACGCCTGAAGCGCAAGGCGGGTCCGAAGCCCGTCGCCAAACCGAAGCGTGGTGAGTGGCGTCGAGGCGACAGCTGACTCTCGGCGCGACGGCTCCCGACATACGTAGCGCCAGCCGATAACTAACTTGCCTTCCTCATCGACGAAACGAGGAAGGCATCATGGCCGTGTGTTCGTACGGGCGCAGCGCGCTCGCCCTGGCGTTGTTCGGCGCCCTGGTAGTTCCGGCGCGAGGCACCGATTATCCCTACAGCATCGTTGTCGATGCCGGCGGGGCTTTTTCGATGGACCGAGGCGACAAGGTCACGATCGTCGGGCCCGGTGTCGGGCGCGCTGTCGAAGTAAGAAGACGCGGTTCATTCGACGCGTTCGACGTGGATATCGTCAATCGCAGCTCGGGCAGCCGAGCGCGCCATGCCTACGGGCTCCTTGCCTTCGGCGAGGCGAGTGCGCTCATCGGTGACAGCCGCATCGTCGGTAGCGGAGCGAGGTCCATCGGTGTACATGCCCAGGACGTGTCGAGGGTCACCCTCCAGAACGTCACACTGAGCATGAGTGCGGCCGACAGCATCGGTATCTCTTCGCGATCGGGCAGCCGGATCACCACGAACAGCGTCACGTTGCGCATGGATGGCGAGAACGCCATCGGTGTCGTTGCCGCGGGTGCGGACAGTCGCATCGTCGGGTCGGGGCTCTCGGTCGTCCATGCGGGAAAGCGCAGCGGCGCGGGCGCGGCATTCGACGTTGCGGAGGCCGTCGCTGTCAGTGGCGGCGCAAACGTCGCGCTCAGCAAGAGTTCTCTGTTGACGGAGCAAGCCGGCGTGGACACGGTATCGATCCAGGGCGTCACGTCGACGTTCACCGTAGGTGACACGCGGATTGTCGCCGAGGGCGCCGGTGCATCCGCCATCGCCCTTGCGGGCGGTATGGCGACTATCGACGGTGGCGAAGTGCGAGGCGCTGGCTACGCGGTCCGCGCCGTGCAGGGAGACCTGGGAGAGGTCGCGGTCAGGGTAGGCGGTGGTGCGCAGATTACCGGTCGCATCGAGAACGCGGACCAGATGCTTACCTTCTCTGCGCAGAACAGCAGCGTGCACGGAGACATCGTCAGCACGGGGAGCGGCCCGCTGCGCGTCAGTCTGGACAACACGTTCTGGCGCGGCCGTGGAGAGCATGTTGCTGAACTCGTCGTCGCCGACGGATCCTGGAAGGCAACCGGCGATAGTTCGGTGGAACGCCTGGCCTTGCTCGGACGTGGCCAGGTTGCCTTCGACGAGGGCGCACCGCCCGGCAGCCTCCGCGTCGGTACGTTCGCCAATCCGGGCGGAGAAGGCAGCGTGACATTGCGGACCCGTCTGGATGCCGGTGGCGCAACGAACCGCCAGCTCACGGACCGCCTGCTGGTCGCCGGCGACGTCACCGGATCCACCACCCTTCATATCGTCAACATCGGTGGCGCGGGTGCGGATACATCACCCCTCACGCGTGAACCGGGTGCGGGCGACGGCATAAGCGTCGTGCAGGTCGGCGGTAGCGCAGACGCGAACTCGTTCCATCTTGCGGGAGGGTATGTGGCCGCCGGTCCGTGGCAGTACGGCCTCGTTGCCTATGCGCCGGGTTCGTCCGACGCGGGGCAGCGGCTGCTTGACGGCGAAGGCAACGACCATTGGGACTATCGTCTGCAGAGCAATCGCACCGACGCATCCGGTAACCCGGTAAACGGTAAACCTGCCAGCACCCAGGCCGCGCGCACCCGGGCGCGGCTGCTGCCCCAGGCGCCGACCTACCTCGTGCTTGCCAACGCGCTCTTCGGTTACGGGCGGGCGTCGATGGACGCATGGCGTCCGGTCGAGCCGGCCGCAGCACAGGATCCCGCATGGCGTGTCCGCACGTTCGGTGGCCACGCGACGTACCGAAGCGACCTGCCTTTCCAGCGTTACGCCGTGGACTACACACGATCGGATCGTGGCTTGCAGGTTGCCGGCGATCTGCTTGCGTGGTCGTCGGGCGCCACGACGATGCGCGCGGGGCTGGGGCTTTCCACCGGCTCGACGCGCATCGCGCCGCGTGCCATCGATGGCGTGAGTCACGCCAAGGCGGACGCTCGCGGCGTGGCGGCTACCTACGTGTTGAACACCGAAGGCGGCTGGCTCGCGAATGTGTCGTATGGCTACACGCACTACCGTGTCGATGTGAACGCGCCCCTGCGTGGTGAGGTGCTCGGACGGCTTCGTGCCAATGCCAATGAAGCCTCGATCGGCGGTGGCTTTCGCTGGGATCCGATCGAGCGTTTCGCGTTGGAGCCCGCGGCCTCGTTGCTGTGGCAGCGCCTGCGCTTCGTCACCGCTCAGGATCGCGACGGCCTCATGGTTCGGCCGGGCGCACCCGAGCGCATGACCCTGCGAGCTGGTGCGCGTGCGTCGATGCGATTCGAGCCGTGTGGCGACGTGCTTACCGCGTGGTCACCGTACCTCGACACGCGCTATGTCGCTACGCGCGGGTCGGGCGAGTCCATCGATGTGTCGGGCGTCCGGCTTGCCACCGGCCGGGCGGGCAGGGCGGCCGAACTCGCTGCGGGTGCATCGCTGCAGTTTCGTTCGGACCTCACCGCGTATATCGATGTGACGGCGCGTACCCGCCTCGGTCGTGGCGGTGAATCCGGGATGAGCGCACGCGCAGGCGTGGTTTATTCGTTCTGATAACGGCGCTTTGATAACGGCGCCGGTGGAGAGAGTGGCCGTCAGTACGTGACGGTCACGGTGATGATGTCACTGTAGGCTCCGGCCCGCGCAGCGCTCTGCGCAGGGACCCGGCCGTACACAGTCATCGTCTGCTCACTGCCGGAGCCGGTCCCTGTCGCCGTGTCGGTATTGAGCGTGCCTCCCCAACGTAGCGTGCGAGGCGTGTCACGGTAGAGATCGTAGGCGACGAACTCACTACCCGACGACATTCGTCGCGTCGTGCCAAGTGCGTTCTGTCCGTTATCGAGACCGACCTGATACGCCGCACGGTTGGTGCAGGTCATGCGCACCAGTGAGGTCTTGTCCGTGGCCGTCAGAAGCAGCCCGGGCACGCTGCCGAAGTCCAGGTCGGTTGCCGTGCCCACTGTGCATTTTGGTGCGACGGACGCCGTGACGCCGACCGATGGCGCGGCTACGGTGATCGGGCCTCCTGTCCCACCGGACTGGCAGGTGGCCGGCGGCGCGCCAAGGCTGAGCAAGGCCTCGTTGTAGCTGTAGGTCAGCGCATTGCTCGCGAGCGAACTGGCAAGCGTTGCGGTGTAGCTACCCGGTGAGAGGTTCGACTGCAGGGCGGGCACGCGGCCGTAGATGGTCAGGTTTCCGGTCACCACCGCGCCATTGGAAAGGATGCCGATGTTTATGTTGAAGGTTCGTGCGGTATAGGTGGCGTTGGCGATCGTTCCCCAGACCGTCGTACGCGTCGAATCCTTGTAGAGCTGGTACTGCATGCGGTCACCGCTCGCATCGATCATCGTGCGCGGGGCAAGGTTGCCCAGGTCGTCCGCGCCAAGGCTGGCGCACGCCGTGATGTAGCTACCGAAGAGTGCGCCCAGCAGGCCGGTATAGGTGCAGCTGTAGTTGAGCGTCGCCGTGGTGTCGACGAAGGTCCCCGTCGGATCCACGCTGCCAAAGGCCACGCTGCTGATGCTGGTGACGGTGCACGTTGTCGTTGCATCCGCGCGTTGGGTTCCGAGCAGGGCGGCGAATGCGATGAGCAGAAGCGCAAGCCACTTCATGGCCCTGTCGTCCGGCAGACCAGTGGCCCGATCTGGGGCAGATTACGTGCGCTGGCAGGGTAGGTGAGCGAGGTGTCGCATCGACGCCCGTCCGGAAGGCTCACGTGCAAGGCCGTGCTGCCCTGAAGGTTGTCCAGGTACACCATGCCGTCGTAGCCGACATAGGCGGGCGGTCCGTTGCCGGTCGCAACCTGGGATCCGACCGGCAGGGGCGTACCGTTCTCGTCGACCAGGATCGCCGAAGCTGCCCGGACACGCTTCAC
Organism: uncultured Luteibacter sp.; assembly: GCA_966191635.1. Classification (GTDB taxonomy): domain Bacteria; phylum Pseudomonadota; class Gammaproteobacteria; order Xanthomonadales; family Rhodanobacteraceae; genus Luteibacter. The sequence continues at coordinate 44,086 of CBIGPO010000020.1, read as the reverse complement.
CGGGAAACGCACCACCACCCCGGAGCGATCGGACGGCGCCACGATGCTCTCCACGCGCTGCACACGATCATCGGCGGGAAGATCGAGCGGATCGATAGCGAGGCGGTTGTCCTGGTAGGCGTTGAGGCGGGAGACGAGAAGCAGGCCGTTGCTGTCGGTCGCTCCCGTGCGCCGGTTCTCCAGCAGCACGGGAATACCCGGCGTGCCTTCCGTACTGACCAGGGCGAAGGCATCGTCGATGCGCCGTGCGGCAAATGCGTGTCCGCCCATCAGCACGATGGCGCCGTTCGCATCCGCATAGCTGTACGACGATGGCCCGATATTGCTCGCGCCCACCGTCAGCTGGCCGCGGTTGCCGAGCCAGCCCAGCTCGGCCAGGCCGCCACTATCGTTCCCGCTACGTCCCTGCACGTGCCAGCCGAAGCCACCGTCGCCGTCGATCGGTCGGCTGGCATCCACCGTGGCGAAGGTCTGGTCGCGATCGCGCTGTGCGGACACGCTCCATGTGGTGCGCTGGTCGAGCGCCAGGGTGGCGCCGAGGAAGATGCTGCGATCGCTGGATTGGTCGAGGTTCTGGTTGTAGCTGAGATTGATCGTTATGCCGCGGCCGAAATTGCGCAACACGAACAGGCCCGCATAGCGGGAAGCCGCTTGTCCTGCGTACCGCAGGCGCACGAAGTTCGCGCCGAAGCTGGATTCACGCACGTTGAAACCGATGAGCGCACGGTCGCTTACGCGGGGCGGCGGAGAACCATAGTTGGAAGCCACGTCGCGGTAGCTCGCGTCGCTTCGCAAGGTGTCCAGCGACGCGTTCACGTAGCGCCCGCTCCACGTGTAGCCAAGACCGTATTGCGAGCCGCCGCCCCGGGCGCTCGCGATCGACGCATTGACCACGCTGGCGCCGACCGGATTCCACACCGCACCCACGCCGGCGGTACCACGGCCGTCACCCGCTTCGGCATGCGTTTCCAGCGTGAGGCTGTCGCTTACACCGTGACGCCACGTGGCGCTTCCGATCGGCGCGTTGCCGTATTCGAAGGAGTCGATGCCATAAGCCTCCCGTACCGTGCCCAGCTCCACGGACCAGTCGTCAAGACCGGCACGCAGAAGCTGTCGCGCGGAGTAGAACGGGAAGGTAACCGTGCTGCTGCGCCCCAGCGCGTCGGTAAGCACCACCTGGGCCTGCCCCGACTGGTCCACACTGGGCACGGCGGTGAGCTGGAAAGGGCCCGCCGGGATGCGACCGTTGTATTGGCGGATGCCATCGACATAGAGCTCGACGGACGAGGGCGCGGTGGCCTGGCCGAAAAACTGTGGTAACGGCGTGGTAACGCGATACGGTTGCAGCGCGAAGTCGGTGCCGAAGCCGATGCCGCCAATGCGCGTCGCGCGGGTCCAGGAGAGATAGCCGGTGAAGGTGTCGCCAAGGGTCAAGGCCAGGGATTGCGCGGGAAACGCAAGTCGCCACTGCGTGTCCAGGCGCACGGTGTCACCCTGCCAACCTTGTCCGGGCGTCTGGTAGCGACGCGTCAGTTCAGTGCTGCTCAGTACACCGAATCCATCGCTGAAGGCGCGTAGTTCGGTCAATGCGCTGACGTTACCGAGCCCGCTGCCTTCGGCTGCGTAGATATCGTAGTTGAGCAGGACGCCGGTGCCGCTCGTAGGAGGTGTGGCACTGCGTTCGGCCTTGTTGAGGATCTGCCGTGGAAGGTTGAGCCGGTCTAGCGGTGCATCCACGGTGACGCGTTGTTGGCTCACATCGTAGGTGTAGTGGAGTCCCGGGATGTCGGGCAGGCAGCGCTCGTCGTCTCCCGGTGGCAGCACGAAGCCCAGTCCGCGCAGGTCGGTCGCGGTGGCGCAGAGCGCTTCGCCGCGACGCGTGAAATGGACGAGGCGCTCGGTCGCGCTGCCGTTGAGCACGACTTCAAGGTAGAGATCTTCGCCGGCAAGACGTTCGCGCGGCTGCACGGTCGCCGGCGGCGGCACAGGGTCGGTGTCTTTGGCGAAGGCGTGCATGGCGGCGGCGTCCAGCAGGAGTAGGCTAGCGGCCGTCCGTGTCCACGACCAGGGTCGACTCGGACGTTTCACCATTGATCCTCGCCTTCACCGCGCCGCCTGCTTGCGTCGCTCCTTGGGGGAGATGCCAGCTCATGCTGCTGCCCGGCAGTGCATAGCCGACAAGGCCCGAGAGCAGAACCATGCGTTGTCCCTTCGCGCCGTGCCAGACGACGTCGGCGATCTGCGCATGACCACTGCCCACGTTGCTTACGCGCAACATCGGGCCATCGGGTGTGTTGTCCCAACTTGCCTGCAACGCCGTTCGCACGGGCGGGTCGCCCAGCGGTGCCAGGAAGACGGGTATGGAATAGCGCAGGACGAATTTCAGCCCGGGCTGATCGCCTGCATCGATCGGCAGTTCGTCGACAATGACACGGTATGAGGCCTCCGTTCCCGAGGGTGCGGGCACCTGCCGGATGACACGAACCATTTGCCGGTCGCCCGGAGCGATAGTGACCATGGGCGGGCTTACGACCAGGTCGCGCGATGGCTCGAGCACGTCCTTCCCGTTCGCTTGCGACCAGCGGAAGACACGTACCTGCACGTGTATCGGTTCGCTGCCCGTATTGGTCAGCCACAGCGCGTCCGCTTGTGCGGCACTGAGCAGGCGCAGGCCGATCGGCGAAACCTGCAGTCCGCTCGCCGATGCCGGGGGCACGAGAAAGAGCACTGCGGCCAGCGCGCAGGCTAATGCCACGCGTCGCGGCCACGGGCGCACCGTCAGTACGTGATCGTAGCGGTGATGACGTCGGCGTAGCTGCCGGCAGCGAAGTTCGTGCTCGGCACGCGACCATAGACGGGTACGGTTTGCACGGTACCCGTGCCGCTCGCGGCGTAGACATTCCCACCCGTACCCGTGGTGCTGCCCCAGATGTCGGCCGCCGTGCGCGTGGCGTTCCGATAGAGCTGGTAGGGGACGAGCGTCGTGCCGCTGCTCATCTTCCGGCTGTTCGCGTCGGTACCGTTCTGACCATTGTCCAGCGCGATCGTGTACGGTGCGCTCGGTGTGCAGTTGACGTTGAGTGCCCCCTGGTTATCGACATTGGTTGCCGTCGACGGCTGCGTACCGAAGTTCACATCGGTCGGTGCGGTCGTGCTGATGTCGCATGCGGCGGTGATCGTGATCCGGACATTGAAGGTGGTGGTAGCCGTTGCCGCCTGGGCGGCGCCGGAGGCGAGGCTCAGGCCGATCAGTGTCGAAATGGCGAGCAGACGGAATTTCATGGTGGATCTCCAGTGACGTGTAACCGTCGGTTGCAAGGATCGGGTAAGAAAAAGCGTCACACGCGTGAATTCCGACACTCCCTGCCGTAACGACCTAGCGATGCCGAATCGGCGCACGAATATGTAAAGGGTGCTTGACATGACGCGGCGTCCGGCTCAGGATGATGTCAAGCGTGCTTGACACGTCGTCCGCTCATCTGGAGGTTCGTCATGTCGTACCGCGTCGCTTTTCGACTCGCCGCGCTCGCAAAAGCGCTGGCAGGCATCATCCAGACGCACTGATTCGGGGAATGGCGATGCGTGCAGTACACAAGCGATATCTCCGGGAGTTTGTTCCGGCCATGCTCGCCTACGTCATCCTGCTCTTCGTCTCGGTCGGGTGGCTGAGGACGCTGGAAGGGACGGCGGCGCGCGCCGTCGTCACCCTCCTGCCGGTGCTGCCGGTTGCCTTCGTCATCCGCGCCATGGTTCGCGTCATCCGCGACCAGGACGAGTTCGAACGTCGCATCGATCTGGAGTCCATCGCCATCGCCGGAGGCGTCGGAGGGTTTGGCTTCTTTACCTACGGCATGCTGCTTAACGCGCAGGTGATCGCCGCACCCCCGGCCGAAGCTGTCGCGATCTGGGTGTTGCCGGTGTTGATGGGTTGCTTCGGCGTGTGCAAGTGCGCCACCCGGCTGTATTACCACCGCCGATGAAGAACAGCGTTCGCGAACTTCGTACCGTGCTGGGCTGGTCACAGGCCGACCTCGGCGAGAGGCTCGACGTTTCCCGGCAGACGGTGAATGCGATCGAGACCGGCAAATACGATCCCAGCCTGCCGCTCGCCTTCAAGATCGCGAAACTCTTCGCGCTCTCCATCGAATCCATTTTCACGCCCGAGGACTGATGGCATGAAACGCGTGCAACGTATCGCCATCGTGCTGGTCATTGTCGCCGGAGCCTTCGCGAGCCGACAGCTCATGCGGAAGCCGCCCACCGACGACGCGGAAAAGCCTGTCGCCGCCGTTCCCGCCGCCACACGCCCTGCGCCACCGCGCGTGTGGAAACTCGGTTCGCTCGAGCTTCGACCCTGTGAGCTGGCCCAGCCGCACTCGGGAACATCGGTGGCAGCGTGGTGTGCGCCATTCGACGTGCCGGAGGACCGGGATCACCCGGAAGGCCGCAGGCTGAAGATGCGCCTCGCGGTCATTCGCAGCAGTGCACAGGTGCCGGCGGACGATATCGTGGCCTTCATCGCAGGTGGTCCGGGCCAATCGGCGGCGGAAAGCTATCCGGCGATCGCGCCGGCCATGGCGCCGCTGCTCGCCCACCGCAACGTGCTCCTGCTTGACCAGCGCGGCACGGGTGGCTCGCAGCCGCTGAGCTGCCGCGACGATGACGAGCCCGGCGTGCCGGGCGGCGGCGCGGCATCGCATGGCTTCGACGCCGACGCAGTGCGCAAGGAAACCCGTCACTGCCTCGATCAGCTCTCGCTGGATGCCGACGTCCGCTTCTATACGACCACGGATGCCGTCGCCGACCTCGAAGACGCGCGGCGTGCCCTCGGCTCGCCAAAGTTCGACCTGCTCGGTGTGTCCTACGGCACGCGCGTTGCCCAGCAGTACGCCATGCGCCACCCCGAGGGCCTGCGTACGCTGGTTCTCGACGGTATTGCGCCGAACCAGCTCGTGCTTGGCGAAGACTTCGCCGTGAACCTGGATGCTGCATTGAAGGCCCAGTTCGCCCGTTGCGATGCGGATAACGCTTGCCACGCACGCTTCAGTGATCCCTACCAGACCCTGTTCCAGCTGCGCGACGCGCTGCGCGCCAATCCGCACAAGGTCAGCTTCCGCGATCCGCAGAACTACGCGTCCGTGCAGCGCGTGCTAAGCGAGCATGCGTTGGCTACGGTGGTCCGCATGTTCGCTTACTCCCCCGAAACCGCCGCACTGCTGCCGCTGTCGATCGATGCCGCCGCGCATGGCGATGTCGGCCCCTTGCTGGGGCAGGCCAAACTCCTTACCGGCGACCTGGGCGACACCATGGACGGTGGCATGCAGTATTCGGTCATCTGTTCCGAAGATGCCGACCTGCTCATGTCGCGCCCGCAGGACAAGGATACGATTCTCGGTGACACCATGATCGAAGCTTTCCGCGCTGCCTGTTCAGTCTGGCCGCACGGCAAACGTCCGGCGGATTTCCACGAGCCGGTGAAGAGCGCGGTGCCTGCGCTGCTGATGTCGGGTGAGTTCGACCCGGTGACACCGCCCCGTTATGGCGAGGAAGTGCTCAAGGGCTTGCCGAATGGCCGCCACCTCGTGCTGACGGGGCAGGGTCACAACGTGGTCGCACGCGGTTGCATGCCGCGCCTGCTCGACCAGTTCATCGACACCGCGAACGCGAAGTCGCTCGACGCGCGTTGCCTCGATCGTCTCGCGCCGCTGCCGGTGTTCGTCGGATTCAACGGAGCCACCCCATGATCGAAGTCAGGGATTTGTACAAGGCCTTCGGTGAGGTACGCGCCGTCAATGGCGTGAGCTTCACAGCCCGCGATGGCGAAATCACCGGCCTGCTCGGACCGAACGGGGCGGGGAAGACCACGACGCTGCGCATGCTCTACACCTTGATGAAGCCCGACGCTGGCCAGGTGCTCGTCGACGGTGTCGACGCGTACACGGATGCCCTCGCCGTGCGCCGTCGACTCGGTGTGCTGCCGGACGCGCGCGGTCTGTACAAGCGACTCACCGCCGCCGAGAACATCGACTACTTCGGACGGCTGCACGGTATGGACCCTGCGTTGCTGGCAAGCCGTCGCGAAGCCCTGATCGACGGACTGGACATGCGCGACATCGCAGCACGCCGCACCGAAGGCTTCTCGCAGGGGCAGCGCGTGAAGACGGCCATCGCCCGTGCGCTCGTGCACGATCCACGCAACGTGCTTCTCGACGAGCCGACGAATGGCCTGGACGTCATGGCTACCCGCGCCATGCGTCGCTTCATGCGGCAGCTGAAGGACGAAGGCCGCTGCGTACTGTTTTCCAGTCACATCATGCAGGAGGTGGCCGCCCTCTGCGATCGCATCGTGGTGATCGCCCATGGCCGTGTCGTGGCCGATGAAACGCCTGCTGCGCTATTGGCGCAAACGGGTGAGAGCAGTCTCGAGGACGCCTTCGTGAAAATTATCGGCACCGACGAGGGGCTCGCCGCATGAGCGCGTTCACCGCCGTCTACTGGAAAGAAGTGCGCGAGAACCTGCGTGACCGACGTACTCTCATCAATGCGCTGGTGACCGGCCCGCTGCTAGGGCCGGTGATGTTCATCATGCTGATGAACGTGACCATCAACCGCGAGATCGCCAAGGCCGACCGGCCGATCGCCGTGCCGGTCATCGGCGCCGAGCTGGCGCCGAACCTTGTCGCCGCGCTGAAAAGCGCCGGCATCGACGCGCAGCCCGCGCTGACCGACCCCGAGAATGCCGTGCGTGAGCAGCGCGCCGATATCGTGGTGCGTATCTCGCCCGATTATGCAAAGGCCTGGAACAAGGGCCAGACGGTGCAGGTGGAGCTGATCTACGACTCGTCACGACGCGACGCATCCACGCCGGTGATGCGCGTGCGTGGCGTCGTCGAGAGCTATGGCCGACGCGAGGGCGCCATGCGCCTGATCGCGAGGGGCCTGTCGCCGACCACGGCGTGGCCGGTGCAGGTCGCCGACCGTGACCAGGCCACCTCGCAGTCGCGGTCGGGCCTGATGTTCTCATTCCTGCCGTACTTCTTCGTGCTCACCGTGTTCCTCGGCGGCATGTATCTCGCCATCGACCTGACCGCCGGTGAGCGCGAGCGCCAGTCGCTCGAGCCCCTGTTTACCAATCCTGTACCGCGCTGGAAAATCCTCGCGGGCAAACTTGCGGCGATCTGCACGTTCTCGCTGGTCAGCCTGCTCCTGACCGTCGGCGCCTTCATGACGGCACCGTGGTTCATTCCCACCGAGAAGCTGGGCATCGCGCTGGATCTGGGCTGGCGTTTCAGCGGTCAGGTGATCGTGCTGATGCTGCCGCTGATCCTGCTGTTGGCCGCCTTGCAATCGCTCGTCTCGGCCTTCGCCAAGAGCTACCGCGAAGCGCAGACGTACCTGTCGATCCTGATGGTCATTCCGATTCTGCCCAGCGTATTGCTGTCGGTGATTCCGGTGCGTGCCGAGCCATGGATGTATGCGGTGCCACTGCTCGGCCAGAACCTTGGCATCGTGCAGTTGCTGCGTGGTGATGGCGTGCCTGGCTGGCAGTTGGGGCTCTGTCTGGCCGGTGGCTTCGTCGCGGCGGCAGTGGCGGTATGGGCTGCCGCCATGCTTTACCGCTCCGAACGCCTGGCCATTTCCGGCTGACTCAAGCTCGCTTCATCGCCAGGTCAGATCCACGCCGACCAGGAAACTCCGTCCCGGTGCCGGCTCGTAATAACGACCGTTCCCGTCGTTGACGATGACCGAGCCGATCACGTGCCGATCGGCGAGGTTGTCGACGCGGGCAAACGTGTTCACCCGCCAGGGGCCCTGGTCGAAGACATAGCCGCCGGATAGTCCGAACAACGCATACCCCGGTGCCGACTCGGTGCCGAGATCGTTGACGGATGTCGCACCCATCGTCTGCACGTCCAGCCCACCCTGCCATCCGCGATCGCCACCGTACTTCAGTGCCGCGTAGCCGGTGGAGCGTGGTGCGCCCGGGATACGTGTGCCTGCCGGCACGGGCGTGCCGGGTGCGGCGCAGCCCGTCGAGGCGCAGGTGAGGAAGGGCGTACGGAAGCTCGCCTGAAGATGCGTATACGACGCGAGGAAGTGGAGGTCGTGTGCCAGCTCGGTGCTGAAGGACGCCTCGATGCCCTGTCGGCGCGACCGCGCGATGTTCTGGTACGTGGTGCGCCCACCGATATTGGTCGCCACCGCCAGTTCGTTATTGCTGTCCGCGCGGAACAGTGCGACACCCGCCTGCGTACGATCGGAGGGTTGGAGCTTGATGCCGACCTCCTCGTTATGCGAACGCGATGGCTGCAGGTTGAAAGCGAGGCCGGGGCCATTGTCGGCGCGGTAGCCGATCTCGGAGAACGTCGGTGTCTCGAAGCCGCGTCCCCAGTTCGCGTACACGTGCGCCCAGGGTGTCGCGCGCCACAGCACGCCGAACACTGGCGTGGTTGCACTGTACGACTGCGTACCGCTGTCGTCGGGATTCCCGGCCGCGATGTAGTGATCCGTCGAGCTGAAGTGCACATCGCTATGCCGAACGCCGCCCATGAGGGTCCAGTCCTCGGCCACGCGCCATGTCGCCTGCGCGTACTGGTCGAAGTCGAACACGCGGTCGATCTCGTCGCGCCGCAGATTGCCGCGCACGCCGAGCGTGTTGCCTTCGAAGTTGTTGTAGCCCATGCGATGCTGGTGCTGGTTGTCGTAGGCGATGCCTGTGGCGATCTCGAAGGGCCGGCCGGCGAGGGTGTCGTGCCAGGTCCAGCGTGCATCGCCGCCGCCGTACTGGCTGGTCAGGTCCACCACGCCGCCCGAATTGCCCGGCTGTGAGACCTGCGTCGCCCTGGGAATGGAGAGGTACTGCGTGATGTCGCGCTGGCCGTAGTAAGTCATCACGCGAAGGCTGTTGGCGTCATCGATGCGCTGGTCGTAGATCAGGCCCGCCTGCTGTTGATTGGCCGACTTGCGCGTGTCGAAGGTGTTGGCCACCGAGGCGACCTGGCGCGGGTTGGCCTGGTACTGGGCACGGGTCAGTCCAAGTGGATCCTGAGCGCCAGGGATGTCGACCGTGTTGAGTACGAGGGTGAGCTTGCGGTCGTCGTCGATTTTCCAGCCCAGCTTGGCGTTACCGGATTCGCGTCGCGCGGCGCTGTGGTCGCGGTAGCCGCTGGTCCGGAAGTGGCTCAGGTCCACGTTGTAGTCGACCGGACCTTCGACGCCGCGCGCGTTGACGGAGCTGCGGAAGTTGCCGTTGCTGCCGCCCGCGATGCCGAAGCGCAGTTCGGGTGGCTCGGTGCCGCCAGCGGTAAACAGCTGCACGACGCCGCCCGAGGCATTGCCATACAGCGCTGAAAATGGACCGCGCAACACCTCGACACGATCGGCCGAATCGAGATTGAAATGCGAGACCTGCCCCTGGCCGTCCGGCATGGTGGCGGGGATACCGTCGGTGTAAAGGCGGATGCCGCGAATGCCGAAGGTCGAACGCGCGCCGAAACCACGGATGGATATCTGCTCGTCCTGCGCGTAGTTCTGCCGGTCGCGCGCGACGATGCCCGGGATGGTCTGTAGCCGCTCGGACAGGTTCACGTCGAGGCTGCCGTCGGGCGGCGTGGCCACCACGTCGATAGCCGCCGGAATGTCATACGGTGGCTGCTCGGTGCGCGTGGCGGTCACCACGACGGGTGCGAGCTTTGGCGCGTCCTGCGCAGCGACACCGCCGGCCAGCGCAAGGAGTAAGGCGCCGGCCAGAGGGCGTAGACGGGGGAATGTCATGCGGAGACCCTGCGAGAGATTCGACCATGATGCTTAAGAGAGTGTATGCGTTATCTCAAGACCACGGCTTGTAAGAACACTTGTGGGAGCCGCTTTAGCGGCGATCCCGCGGCAGCGGGCCAGGTTGCCGCAAGCACCCATCGCCGCTGAAGCGGCTCCCACATGGTTATCCCATCCCACATGGCCATGCCATCCCACAGGCCTCGTGCTAGCCTTCCCGCCCACATCCCCCACACCTCGGTGACGCCATGAAGAAGCTCGCTTTCGCCTGCGCTGGATTGCTCGGTCTGACCGTCTCCTTTGCTTCCCTGGCCGCCGCCGAGGTGGACCAGCCGGCCCAGGCCACGCCGCCGGCCAGCGCCGGTCAGCTCAGCGCGTCGCAGCTGGACAAGGCCATCGCCGGCAGCTGGCGCTCACCGGAAAACAAGGCGCGCGACCCGTACCGTCACCCGAAGGAAATGCTCACCTTCTTCGGCATCCGTCCGGATATGACGGTGATCGAGATCTGGCCGTCGGGCGGCTGGTTCACCGAGATCCTCGCGCCGTTCCTGCACGATAACGGCCACTACATCGGCGCTGTGGAAGCCGGCTCGAAGAGTACGGCCGCACTGCAGAAGAAATTCTCCTTCGCGCCGGCGCAGTACGGCAACGCGAAGTTCGTCGAGTTCAACCACAAGGCGCCGGTGCTCGGTGCGCCCGGCTCGGCCGACATGGTGCTGACCTTCCGCAATGTGCATAACTGGGCAGCCGACGGTAGCGCCGAGGCGATGTTCAAGTCGTTCTTCGCGGTGCTCAAGCCGGGCGGCGTGCTGGGCGTGGAAGATCATCGTGCCGATGCGGGCAAGAAACTCGACGAGGTGGTCAACTCCGGCTACCTGCCGACCGACTACGTGATCAAGCTTGCCACCGATGCCGGCTTCAAGCTCGATGCGCAGAGCGAGATCAATGCCAATCCCAAGGACGACCACAACCACCCGAAGGGTGTGTGGACGCTGCCGCCGACCTATGACATGGGTGAGACGGACAAGGCAAAGTGGAAGGCCATCGGCGAGTCCGACCGTATGACCCTGCGCTTCGTGAAGCCTGCCACCGCCAAGTAAGGTGCTGGTCGCACTGAACAAGCCCTTCGGTGTGCTCTGCCAGTTCACCGACGAAGCCGGCCGGCGCACGCTGGCCGACTTCGTGCCGCAGAAAGGCGTTTACGCGGCTGGGAGGCTGGACCACGACAGCGAAGGCTTGCTTCTGCTGACCGACGATGGGAAGTTGCAGCATCGTCTCGCCGATCCGAAGCACAAGCAGCCGAAGACGTATGTGGTGCAGGTAGAGGGTGTTCCTACCGAGGAAGCCCTCGAGCGTTTGCGTCGCGGCGTCACGCTTAACGACGGGCCAACCTTGCCTGCGGCTGCGGAAGCGATCGACGAACCCGGGTGGTTATGGCCGCGCGATCCGCCGGTGCGTTATCGCAAGACAGTGCCGGATGGCTGGCTGCGCATCGTGTTGCGCGAAGGGCGTAACCGGCAGGTGCGGCGGATGACGGCGGCGGTGGGTTTGCCGACGTTGCGGTTGATCCGTGAGGCCGTGGGTGGCTATCGGCTGGATGGTCTGGGGCCGGGTGAAGTGCGGGTCATCGACCCTCAGTCGTCCCGGTAACTGGCTATCGCCGCTGAAGCGGCTCCCACATGAAGCAGTTCCCACATGGAGCAGCGCAGCCCTGTGGGAGCCGCTTCAGCGGCGATGCCCTTACCACTCGGCGACAGAACCATCCGCGTGCCGCCATAGCGGATTACGCCAGTCGGCAGCTTCCCGACTGCGTTCGATCACCAGCTCCTCGTTCACCTCGATGCCGAGGCCAGGCCCGGTGAACGGCTGCGCGTAGCCGCCGTCGTCGAGCTTGAGCGCCTCCTTGTTGAGCACGTAGTCGAGCACCTCGCCACCCTTGTTGTAGTGGATGCCCATGCTCTGTTCCTGCAGCGTGGCATTCCAGCTGACGAAGTCCACATGCAGGCACGCGGCGAGGGCGATGGGACCGAGCGGGCAGTGCGGGGCGAAGGCCACGTCGTAGGCTTCGGCCATCGCCGCGATCTTCACGCATTCGGTGATGCCGCCGGCGTGCGAGAGATCCGGCTGCAGGATGGAGATACCGCCACGCTCGAGCACATGCTTGAACTCGTAGCGTGAGTACATGCGTTCGCCCGCAGCGAGAGGAATCGAGGTCTGCTCCGCGATGCGCGGGTAGTACTCGGCCTGTTCGGCGAGGACGGGTTCTTCGATGAAGAGCGGGCGGAAGGGCTCCAGCTCCTTCACCAGTACCTTGGCCATCGGCGCCGAGACGCGGCCGTGGAAATCCAGGCCGAACTCAATCGTGTTGCCGAAGGCTTCGCGAATTTCCGCCACGCGCGCCACGGCGGCGTCGACGGCCTTGCTCGAAGCGATGATGCTCATCTCCTCGCAGCCATTCATCTTGAACGTGTCGAACCCGTGATCCATGCGCTCACGGATCTGCGCGATGACATCGGCGGGGCGATCGCCGCCCACCCAGCAATAGGTTTTCATGCGGTCACGCACGCGGCCGCCGAGCAGTTCGAACACCGGGGCGTTCAATACCTTGCCTTTGATATCCCACAGGGCCTGGTCGATGCCGGCGATGGCGCTCATGAACACCGCGCCGCCGCGATAGAAGCCGCCGCGATACATCGCCTGCCAGAGGTCGTTGATGCGCGAAGGGTCCTTGCCAATGACGAACTCCGAGAGCTCCGACACGGCGGCTTCAACGGTGCGTGCGCGGCCTTCGACCACCGGCTCGCCCCAGCCGACGACACCCTCGTCGGTTTCGACCTTGAGGAACATCCAGCGGGGTGGGACACGATAGGTGGTGAGCTTGGTGATCTTCATGGTCAGTTCGAGCGATAGGCTTTGACGAAAGCGGCGGCGCGTTCGCGCGTTCGCGAAACGGGCTGGCCGGGTTTGTAGAGGTCACCGCCCAGCCCCGCGCCGATACAACCGGCATCGAGGAACTGGCCGAGATTCTCGGGCGTGACGCCACCCACCGCAAGCAGCGGCACGTCCGGCGGCAAGACCGCCCGGATCGCCTTGATGTACGAGGGCCCGAGGTTCGAGGATGGGAACAGCTTGAGTGACTGCGCGCCGGCGGCGAGTGCGGCGAAGGCCTCGCTCGGCGTCATGAAGCCGATGGCGGTGTAAAGTCCGCGGCGGCGCGCATGGCGGATGACGTCGGGGTCGGTGTTCGGGGTGACCATGAGATGGCCGCCGAGATCGGCGACCTGCCCGGCAAGGTCCACGCTGAGTACCGTGCCGGCACCGACGAGCGCACGGTCGCCGGCCTGGCGCACCGCCAGCGGGATGCTGGTCTGCCAGTCCGGCGAGTTGAGCGGGATCTCGATCGCGTCGAACCCGGCTTCTATCAGTGCTTCGACATGCTCGACGACATCCTCGGGCGTGATCCCCCGCAGGATGGCGATGAGCGGTAGCGCGGTGGGCCAGGCCATATCAGTTCTCGTGGTAGAGCTGTGAGCGGCCGCCGTCGATACGGATATCCGCGGCGTTGATGTAGCGCGCCTCATCGGAGGCGAGGAAGAGTGCAGTGTAAGCCACCTCCTGCGGTTCGCCGATCCGCTTGTTTGGCAGGATATCCGTCTGGCGCTTCCGTTCCGCGACCGGGTCGGGCGCGGCGGCGAAGCCGGCCTCGGCGATGGCGGTGAGGATAAGGCCCGGCGAGATCGAATTCACGCGGATACCGCGCGCAGCGTACTCGATGCCCAGCGCCTTGGTCAGGCCGATCAGGCCATGCTTGGCGACGGGGTAGGGGAAACAATGTGGAATGATCTTGTGGCCATGCACGGAGGCGATATTGACGATGCTGCCGTGACCCACCTCCAGCATGCCGGGCAGGACGGCCCTGGCGCAGTTCCAGGCGCCCTTGAGGTCTACCTCGAAGCAACGTGTCCACTCGTCGTCGGTGAGCGACAGGGGGTCGTTGAAGACGTTGATGCCGGCGTTGTTCACCAGGACATCGGGCGGGCCGAAGCGCTCCGTGGCCGCGGCCACCATGCGGGCGATCGCTGCGGGATCGGTCACGTCGGCCTCGAACAGCATGGCGTCGTCGGTGTCCAGTTCGGCCAGCGTGGCACGCGCCTGCGCGTTGTCCTCGAGCACGTTGAGTACCACTTTCGCGCCATGGGCGGCGAACAGTTTTGCGGTAGCCGCACCGATGCCCTGCGTGGCGCCGGTGACGACGGCGATCTTGCCGGCCAGGCGCGGCAGCGGCGTGATCCGTGGATCGGCCTGTGTCCCTGCATTCATGCGTTTGCTCCTTGCCCGTAGCGGGTCTCGGGTAGCCCGCGTCCTCGCGCTGGCGTACCAATGAAGATGGCGCCGTTCAGCGGTTCGGCCCTGACGACGGCGTCGTCGAGCCCCTTGCTGGCCGACGTGATGACAAGACGGTCCAGCGCGGGGCCGACGAAGGCCACGCAGCTCGGTTGGCGGGCGGGCAGTTCGATCGTCATGTCCACGCGACCGTCCGGCGCATAGCGCAGCACGCGCGAACCACCCCACTGGGTATTCCAGACGAAGCCTTCGGCATCGACGGTCGAGCCGTCAGGCTCGAGGCCTTTCTCCAGCTGGACGAACTCGCGGATGTGTTCCACATCGCCGCTGGCGGCGTCATAGCGGCAGGCCATGATCTTCGCCGTGGGTGAGTCGGTGAAGTACATCGTTTCGCCGTCCGGACTGAAGCAGATGCTGTTTGTGATCGCCGCCTTGGGCAGGGCGAGCCGGGTGAGCTTGCCTTCGCGCGAGTATCGCCAGAACGACGCGACCTGCTCTGGGCCGCGCTCGTTGAGCGTGCCGAAGATCAGGTTGCCGCCGCGATCGCAGCGACCGTCGTTGGCGCGCGTGCCCGGCAGTTCCGGCTCGATGTCCTCGAGCACCACGAGGGATTCGGCATGGCGCGTGTCGAGGCGGGCCAGCTGTTTCTCCAGCGCGAGCAGCAGTACACCGGGTTCGTTGGTCAGCGCGAAGCAGCACAGGCGCGCGGGCAGCGTGGTCTCGGTGGTGGCGCCGGTCGTCGGGTCGTACGCATAGAGGCGCGAGGCGCCGATGTCGGTCCAGCGGACCAGGCCCGTCAGGTCGTCCCAGATCACGCCCTCGGCGTGAGCCTGGCGGTGGGCGGAGAGGGGAATGAAGGAGTCAGTCATCAGCGGGATTGCCTCCGGTTCTTGAGTTGGTCCACCAGCACGGCGATCAGCAGGATCGTGCCGCGAACCAGATACTGGTAGAAGGCGTCGATGTTCATGAGACTCATGGCATTTTGCACCGTGCCCATGATGAGAACGCCAACGAGCACGCCGCTGATGCTTGCACGGCCACCCATGAGCGACACGCCGCCGAGCACGCAGGCCGAGATCACATTAAGTTCGAAGCCTTCGCCTGCGTTCGGCTGGCCGCTGGTCATGCGCGAGGCCAGGATGATGCCCGCCAGTGCCGCCACCAGTCCCTGGATCAGGAATATGGCGATACGCACCCAGTCGACCGAGACGCCGGCAAGTCGTGCCGCGTCCGGATTGCCGCCGATCGCCAGCGTGTTGCGGCCGTAGATCGTCTTGTTGAGCAGGATGCCGAACACCACGAAACATGCCAGCGTGACCCACACCGGCACGGGCAGACCGAACAACTCGGCGCTGCCCAGTGTGAAGAAGGCTTCGCTGGTGACGCCGACGGCCTGACCCTGCGAGGTGATGAATGCAAGACCGCGGACAATCTCCATGGTTGCCAGCGTGGTGATCAGCGCGTTGATCTTCAGCTTGGCGATGACCACGCCGTTGACGAAGCCGATCAGTGCGCCGGCGACCAGGCTGGCGGCGATGCCGATGGCCACGCTGCCGGTGGCGTTGGACACGATGGCGCAGCACACGCCGGCGAAGGCCACCGTGGACCCGACCGAAAGATCGAAGTCACGCGAGGCCAGGCAGAACATCATCGTGCAGGCGACCATGCCGATCTGCGAGACGGACAGGGCGAGACCGACGATGTTGTCCCACGAGAAGAAGTACTGCACCGTGACGCTCAGCACGGCGAACAGCACGATGAAGATGCCGATGAGGCTGTAATCGTCGACGATCTGCCAGAACATGGCGCGACGGCGCGCGTCGGGCGTTTCGGCTTGTTTCGCACCGATGGCGGCGGCGTTGGTCTCGGTCATGGCTCAGGTATTCCTTATCGGGGTGGCGCTGGCGCCTTCGGGGAGCGCGGCGGCGAGCACGTCCGCCTCGTTCGCCTGGGTTCGGTTGAACTGTGCGGTGATCTGGCCGCGGCACATGGTGATCACGCGGTCGGACACGCCGAGTACTTCGGGCAGTTCGCTGGAAATCATGACGACTGCCACGCCACGGTCGGCGAGTTCGTAGAGCACGTTGTAAATCTCGTTCTTCGCGCCGACATCGATGCCCCGGGTGGGCTCGTCGACGATCAGCACGCGTAAATCCTTCTCGGCCAGCCAGCGGGAGAGCACGGCCTTCTGCTGGTTGCCACCCGAGAGCAGGCGGATCTCCTGGCGGCGATTCGGTGTGCGAATACGCAGGCGATCGATATAGGTGTCAGCGACTTTCGCCTCATTACGGTCGTTGACGAACAGGCCCGCGACGAGATGGTTGCGCCGCGCGCTGATGTTGATGTTCTCCGATACCGAGCGCACGCCGATGATGCCGTCTTCCTTGCGGTCTTCCGGGCAGAACACCAGGCCATGCTGGATCGAATCGCGGATATGCGAGGCCCTGATCGTCTCGCCATCCACATGCACGGACCCCGCCGTGCGGCGGTCCGCGCCGTAGATCACGCGCATGACCTCGCTGCGACCTGCGCCGACGAGGCCGAAGAAACCGACGATCTCGCCGGCCTTCACCTCGAAACTCACCGGTGCCGGCACGGCACGACCGGTCACGCCCTGCACGGCGAGGCGGACCTTGCCGTGTTCACGCGGACGGTAACCGAAGATATCGCTGATCTCGCGGCCGACCATGCGCTGCACGAGCTGGTCACGGGTGACGCCTTCGAGTGTGTCGAAGTCGGCGACCTTACGGCCGTCGCGGAAGATCGTTGCCGCATCGCAGAGTTCGAAGATCTCGTCGAGGCGATGCGAGATGTAGATCATCGCCTTACCCTGTGCACGCAACTCGCGCACGAGGCGAAACAGCACCTCGGTTTCGCGGTGGGACAGGGAACTGGTCGGCTCGTCGAGGGCGAGGATCTTCGCATCGCGGAGAATCGCCTTGACGATTTCCACCATCTGGCGCTGGCCGATGGAAAGTTGCTTGAGCTTCGCGCGCGGATCGAGATCCACGCCGAGTGCATCCAGACGCTCGCGTGTCCAGGCCAGGGCCTTGCGGCGATCGACCAGGCCGAAGCGCGTGGGCAGGCGACCGATCAGCAGGTTCTCCATGACCGAAAGCTCCGGCACGTACTGGAGTTCCTGGTGGATCACCGCCACGCCCGAGGCAATCGCGTCGGCTGCCTTGCGGAAGTGCTTTACCTCGCCGTCGATGGCCAGTTCGCCCTCGTCGGGGATGTACTCCCCGCCGAGGATCTTCATCATCGTGGACTTGCCTGCTCCGTTCTCGCCGAGCAGGCCGTGCACGCTGCCTGCGCGCACGGCAAAGCCGACATCACCGAGCGCACGTACGCCCGGAAAGGCTTTCCCGATGTGCCGGAATTCCAGGCGTGGTGCGTCGGTCATCGTCAAAGACCCATTTCCTTGCGGACTTCGGCGGCATTGGTGCGGGTGATCAGCTTGCCGGTGGTCAGGGTAAGCGGCGGCGGCGCCTTGTCGTTCTTGATCCACTCGTACATGTTCACCGAGGTCTCATAGCCGTGACGCTTCGGGCTGATCAGGACGCTGCCGAAGAAGCCGGTGGGCTGGGCCTTGTCGAACTCGTTGAGTGCCGACTTGCTGCCGCCGATACCCACGCCGATCATGTTGTCCGCGCGGAAATTACGGCCTTCCGCGGCGCGCACGGCGCCGAGCACGGCTTCGTCGTTCAGGCCGAAGGCGATCCAGTGCTTGTACTTCGGGTTCTGCGTGATCGCGATGTTCGCTGCGTTGAAGGCATTCTCGGTATCGGTCTTGGCCTCGGGCGCGTTGATCACGTTGGCCTTGGGGAAGCCGGCCGCGGTGAGCGCGGCGATGGCGCCGTCCGTACGATCCTTGGCCGTGGGCAGCTGGTCGTAGGAGATGCGCAGGGCGCCGGTCTCTTCCGGCTTCCAGCCGCGCTTCTTCATTTCGTCGGCAATGGCCTGGCCAACCTGCTCACCGATCTTGCTCGCCGAGATGCCCATGTGCGGGACGGATTCGATCGGCTTGCCGGAGCCGTCGACGAGGCGGTCATCAACGGTCATCAGCTTGAGCTTGTCGATCTTGGCCTTGGCCACGATGGAGGGGCCGAGCTTCACGTCGGGCGTACAGATGATGAAGCCCTGCGCGTGCTGCGATTTCAGGTTGTCGATGGCGGTGAGCACCGTGCCACCGTCCGGCGCGGCGATCTTGACCAGGGTGAACCCCTTTTCCTTGGCCGCCTGCTCGGCGTACTTCCACTCATCCTGGAACCAGGGTTCCTCGGCCTGTTTGACCACGAAACCGATCTTGACCGGTTCATCGGCCGCGAAGGCCGGTGCGGAGGCCATGGCCAGTGCCACGGCAAGGGCGCGTAGGCCCAGGGCAATCTTCGTCTTCATGCGGTCCCTCCTCGAATGACTCGTTGTTTTCAGTCGACCAGGCCACGCCGACGGGCAACGGCGATGGCGCCGTATCCCGCAAGGTCGCGCTGTTCGTCATCGCCCAGCACCGTTACGGTGCCGGAGAAGAAATCGTCGCCCTCGACCAGCCGCGCGATCGCTTCGCGCAGGATTGGCTTGCCGCTGACAACGAAGCGTGTACCCGGACTCATCCGGATCGCGCTGGAATTCTTGAGTGTGAGCAGGTCGGAGCCGAGCACGGCGCCGAGCAGGAAGTTCGCGCGTGCGTTAGCGTCGTACACGGCGAACTGGTCGAGGATACGCACGCTGAAGCAGGCGCGACCCAGGCCGATCTTCTTCGCCGAAGCGGCGCCGGCCAGCAGCATCTCGGGATCGATGCGCTTGGCGAAGCCTTCTTTCAGCGAACCGGCGAGAATGGTGTCGTGCGAGATCACATGCAGCAGCTCACCTGCCAGGGTGGTCACGCAACCGTCGATGCGGCGGTCCTTGTCGATGCTGACGAACTTGGAATGCGAGCCCGGCAGTACCACCACCGTCGGCTCGTTGAGACCAAGGCGCTCGACGAGGGCGAAGGACTCGACCTCTTCGCCGCGCATCATGTCCATCGCCTCGCAGTTGTGCAGGCCGATGTGCTCCACGGCGTTACGCACGCCGGGAACGAACCAGATCGGCGCGTGCCAGACATTCTCGACGAGGTGCTCGCGCATGGCCCTGGCCATGTCGTCGATGCCGGCCGGTGCCGGCACGTGCGGAATTTCGCAAAGTCCGACATTTGAGGTGATCATGCCGGAGGCCACCGCGAGGCCGATGTCGGCGCGTTCCACCTGGGCCGTTGCCAGCGCTTCGGCGATGGTTTCGCGGACGCCGTCCTCGAGTTTCTTCGTGCTGCCGGTGATCGCGGTATCGCGCACACCGACCTGCCGCGCGGCCTGCGCGACCACGGCGCCGTCGGTCCAGACGGTGACGCGGGTATTGGTAGTGCCGGTGTCGATGGTGAGGATGTTCATCGCGTGTCCGTTCGAAAGCGCCACGGATGATTGGCGGCACCTGTCGAGACAGGCAAACTAGAATTTCTCCGGGGCTTCCCCAAGTTTTTTTGAATGAGTCCGCAATGAAGCGCTCGTTACCTCTCAACGCCGTGCGGGTCTTCGAACTTGCAGCGCAACATTTGAGCTTCACCAAAGCGGGTGAGGAGCTCTCGTTGACGGCGGCTGCGGTCAGCGCTCAAGTCAAACTTCTGGAGTCGTACCTGGGTACGGCCCTGTTTGTGCGGAGCAACAATCGACTGTCGTTGACGGCGGCCGGAGAGAATTACTTCCCCCGCGTCCGTGACGTTTTTCGTGCGCTGCAACACGCCACGGACCAGGTGATGGGCGAGCGCAACGCATCGTTGAGGGTCTCGGTCCCGCCGACATTCGGTACGAAATGGCTGGTACCGAGGCTTTTCCGCTTCTTTTCGAAGCACCCCGACATAGCCGTTGAAGTCGTGACCGACGCGGCTGACGAGGCGGGTTGGGACCTCGCCATCGACGATCGCCTCAGCGAAGGCAGTGAGCAATCCATCCTCGCCACGAGCGCCTACACCCCTGTCTGCGCGCCGTCGCTGGCCGAACGCATCCACGGCCCGGCCGATCTCGCCGATCACCTGCTGCTGCACGAACGGCCGGGTCGTCGCGCCGCGTCTGCGGTGAGTTGGGAGCAGTGGTTTGAGCGTGCCGGTCTGGAGACCACCGTGGTCGCGCGCGACATGGGCTTCGGCGACGGCACGATGATGTTGCAGGCGGCGATCGAGGGGCAGGGCGTGGCGCTGGCTCAGGATCTGCTTGTCGCCTATGACCTCGCCGCGGGCCGACTCGCCGAACCGTTCCGGGTCGACGTGCCGCTGCAACACACGTACTACCTGGCAATCTCGCGCGACGCGGTGTCGCGCGAAGAGACGATGGTGTTCCGTGAGTGGTTGTTCGCTGAGGTGTCGTCGAACAAGTAGGGGCATTGCGAGAATCTGGGACCGAACCGATCGGGCTCGGCTTCGCCATCGCGGTTGCGCGTGCGCCTTGAGGAAGGGGCCTCGCCGGCTGCCATTCTCGTCACTAAGCCCTCGTCCGGCCTACGCCTCCCTGCGGAGTCGTTCCGAGAACGGTAGCCGACGAGTCCCCTCAACGGTTGAGGTAGCCGGGGGCAAAGCAAAGCGAACTAAAGCAAAGGCTGCGCGCAGGCTTAGATTTGTGTGGGAGCCGGCTATGCCGGCGATAGGGTCGAGGCAATCTGGCTATCGCCGATGAATCGGCTCCTACAAATGAGCGTGTGGGCCGTCTGGCGCATGTGGGTTGGCGCATGGGGGTTGTTCACCGCGTGCGGGGATGGCGGTGCGGTGCAAACGACCGTGCTCTGCTTTCCTTGCAAGCTAGTGTCACGTTCCCTCTCCCTCGGTGCCCGGTCGCAAGCGCGATGGCGAAAGCCGAGCTCTCAGCAGTCTCGTGGTGCCTTCTTCCGCCGCCACCAAAGCGCGGCCAAGGCGATCAGTGCGCCGGCGATCGCCAGCCAGATGCCGGTCTGTCCACGGTGGATCCACATGGCCAGCCATTCGTGGTTATGGGCACCGAAATAACCTAGGTACACCCACAGCGGCACGCTGATCGCGGCGGCAAGGCCGTCGAGCAGCAGGAAGCGGAAGAAGCCCACGCGGTGAGTGGCGCCGGCGGTGATGAACACCGCGGTGCGCATGCCCGGCAGGAAGCGGGCGACGAACATCATGCGGTTGCCGTAGCGCTCGAATTTCTCCTGCACTTTGGCATAGCGTTCGGGCGTGAGCAGCCGGGCGACGAATCGCCAGCGCAGGATGCGCGCGCCAAAGTGGCGACCAAGCAGGAACATCGTGGAATCGCCGACCAGCACGCCAGCCATGCCCACACCGACCATCGTATGGACGTCGCCGTAACCGAGGCCGGTGATGATGCCGCCGGCGACCAGGGTGATGTCTTCCGGCAGGGGCGCGCCTGCTCCGCAGAGCATCAGGGCGAGGAAAACGGCTGCATAGCCGTTTTGCCCGAAGAGATCGACGAGGTGATTCAATAAATCCATCAGCGACGCGCAAGTCCGGCCCCGGCCGGTCCCTTCTGGGTACGAAGCCTGAATGATCCCATGGATCGCGTTAATCTCGCGGTGCGGCGCATCATTCGCCGTCCACCGGGGCGGGCGCGGAGCGGGCGGCCAGCAAGACACGCAGCTCGGCCTTCTCCGTATCGTTCAGCACGCCCTCGCGGCTGCGGCCGATCAGGTACTCACGGCGCTGTGTCATGGCCTGGCGCTGCATCTGGTCCAGTGATCCCAGGAACTCGACCCGCTGCATGTCGGCGTCTCCGACCACCTCGGCCTGCATGAGCTTTTGCAAGGAGGCGTACTCGGGCCGGTCGAGAAAATACTCAACCAGCACGGCGGGATTGATGCCCGGGCGCGCGCGCGCCACGTCGATCAATTCGGCCAGCAGGTGCACGCCGGGACGATCCAGGCGCAGGAAGGCATAAGGGGGTTCGACCTCGTCGGCCAGTGCGGGCTGGGCCAGAAGCAGCGTAATCGCGCTGCGAACCAGGCTGCGCTGGACGTTAGCTGGTCGAGCCTGGTTCTGACGAGCGGGCGCCGGCTCCGGCTCGAGCACGGCCTTGGCGCCAGTGCGGCGCTCCAGCTCCTGGCCCATGAGATCGCGGAAGGCGCCGTCGGGCAGTTTGGCTATGAGCGGGCGCGCGCGTTCGGCGAGGCGGGCGCGGCCGTCCAGGCGGCTGACGTCGACGTCCCGCGAGAGCTCTTCGAAGAAGTACTCGGACA
This sequence comes from uncultured Luteibacter sp., assembly GCA_966191635.1. Taxonomy (GTDB): domain Bacteria; phylum Pseudomonadota; class Gammaproteobacteria; order Xanthomonadales; family Rhodanobacteraceae; genus Luteibacter. The sequence continues at coordinate 21,727 of CBIGPO010000020.1, read as the reverse complement.
TCGGCATGGATTCCTTCATGCGCTTCTCGAAACCGTCCTTGCCCTCCTTGCGCACGAGCGTGTCCGGATCTTCCCCGTCGGGCAGGAACAGGAAGTGGGCCTGACGGCCGTCGCGCATGCGCGGCAGCACGGATTCCAGTGCGCGCCACGCCGCCGCCTTGCCGGCGCGGTCGCCGTCGAAGCAGAAATAGACGTCGGGTGCCGTACGGAACAGCACCTCGGCATGTTCCGGTGTGGTCGCCGTTCCCAGTGTGGCGACGGCGATAGGTAGCCCCGCCTGATGTAGGGCGATGACGTCCATGTAGCCCTCGACCACCATGATCCGGGTGACGGTCTGGTTTGCCTGCTTCACCTGCCACAGGGCGAACAGCTCCTTGCCCTTGTGGAAAAGGGGGGTCTCGGGCGAGTTGAGGTACTTCGGACTCTGCTCCGACGACAGCACGCGCCCGCCGAAGGCGATCACGCGACCGCGGCGATCCAGGATCGGGAACATCACCCGCTCACGGAACCGGTCGTATTTGTTGCCGCGCTCGTTGCTGGCCACCATGCCGGCCTCGTTGAGCAACTGGCGCCGACGATCGTTCGTGCCCAGGGCCTTCATGACGCCGTCGAAACCCGCTGGTGCCCAGCCGATGCGGAAGCGCTTGACGATGTCCTCGTCCAGGCCGCGGCGGTCCACGTAGGACGTGGCTTCGGGGCTGTTCCCCAGCTCGCGCTGGTAGAAGCTGGCGGCTTCGTCGAGGAGGGTATAGAGGTCGCTGCGATCTTCGCGCGGTTTGTCGTCACGGTTGCCCTCATAGGGCACCTTGAGGCCGGCGGATTGCGCGAGTTCCTCGATGGCGTCGGGGAAGTCGAGGCGATCGTAGTCCATGAGGAACTTGATCGCGCTGCCATGCGCGCCGCAGCCGAAGCAGTGGAAGAACTGCTTCTGGGGGCTCACATAGAACGACGGCGAGCGCTCGTTGTGGAACGGGCAGCAGGCGGTCCACTCGCGTCCCGCCTTTTTCAGCGGGACGCGACGCTCGATCACGTCGACGATGTCGACGCGGGTCAGCAGTTCGTCGATGAAATTGTCGGGAATTCGGCCACGCATCAGTCGCCTAGGATGCCATGCATCCGCGTCCGAATGGAGTCCGGCTTACCGTCAGAATGCCAGGTGGAAGACGCCAATCACCGCCAGGATCGCGATCACGAACAGGATCAGGAAGATGGCGAAGCAGACCTTGGCGATCGTCGCGGCAATACCGGACACACGGCTGAAGCCCAGCGCGCCGGTAACCAGCGCGATGAGGCCGAAGATGATGGCGTACTTGAGCATGGGATTCCTCCGTCAGCGCCGGAGGAACGTCCGCCAGCCGCGCGGCGGAGAATGATGACAATCGTGTGGCGCCGTCGTGAAATCTCGCCTGGCATCGCTTGGTAGGAGCCGATTCATCGGCGATTGTGGGAGCCGCTTCAGCGGCGATAGGGTGCTTGCCGCACCCTTGCCCACAGAAGTGGCTCCCACAGAAAGCCGGCACAGCTAGCCCGCTTACGCGAGCTTGGCTTTGACCTTGCCTGCCACGGCAGCCATGTCGGCGCGGCCAGCCGCTTTTTCCTTGATCAGGGCGACCACTTTGCCCATGTCGCGTGCCGTGGTGGCACCCGATTCGGCGATGGCGGCGTCGATGATGGCGTCCAGCTCGGCTTCGTCCAGCTTGGCCGGCAGGTAGCCGTCGATCACGCCCATCTCGTAGCGCTCGATGGTGGACAGGTCGGTACGACCCGCCTTGTCGAACTGCTCGATGGAGTCGCGGCGCTGCTTCTGCATCTTCTCGAGCGCGGCCAGGACCTGGGCGTCGTCCAGCTCGATCCGCTCGTCGACTTCGCGCTGCTTGATCTGCGCCTGGATCAGGCGGATCACGGCCAGGCGGTCCTTCTCGCCGCCCTTCATGGCGGCCTTCATGTCTTCGGTGATCTTTGCCTTGAGGCTCATGCACTTTCTCCGGGACGACGAAAAGCCGGCTTCACCTTTCGGCAAAGCCGGCTCGGGATTTCCGCTCTGAATACACCGGGCAGCGCGCAAGGCGCCTGCCGAGGTACCATACCCGGTCGCGAAGGACCGGGATGGGCATCAGTACATGCGGGTCCGGCGCGTCGTGTCGCGGGACAGACGGCGCAGGTGACGCTTCACAGCAGCGGCGCGCTTGCGCTTACGCTCCTGAGTCGGCTTTTCATAAAATTCGCGCTTACGCGTTTCGGCCAGCACGCCAGCCTTCTCGCACGTACGCTTGAAGCGACGGAGGGCAAGCTCGAAAGGCTCGTTCTCGCGGACTTTAACGCTCGGCATGGAAACTCCACTTGATTAAACTGACCCGGAGTACCCGGGCGAGCCGTGGATTATAACGTGATCGATTCGAAAAATTCAAAGCCTGTTTTGGGCGTGGAAACCTCCTGTGACGAAACGGGGGTGGCCCTGCTGCGCTGGGACCCTGAAAAGCCGGGCCGCGGCCTGCTTTCGCACGCCCTTTTCAGCCAGATCGCCCTGCACGCCCAATACGGTGGCGTGGTGCCCGAACTGGCCAGCCGCGACCACGTCCGCAAGCTGGTTCCGCTGGTGCGCGAGGCCCTGAAGGAGGCCGGGCTGACCCCGGCCGATCTCGGCGGCGTGGCCTATACGGCAGGGCCTGGCCTGGTCGGGGCCCTGCTCGTGGGCGCCTCGGCGGCCCGCGCCATGGCCTGGGCGCTCGGCGTGCCGGCGATCGGCGTTCACCATATGGAAGGGCACCTGCTGGCGCCGCTTCTGGAAGACGACCCGCCGGAAACCCCTTTCGTGGCCCTGCTGGTCTCCGGTGGACACTCCATGCTGGTCGAGGTCAAGGCGATCGGTGAGTACCGGATCCTCGGCGACACCCTCGACGACGCCGCCGGCGAGGCCTTCGACAAGACCGCCAAGATGATGGGCCTGCCTTATCCGGGCGGCCCCGCCCTCGCGAAGCTGGCCGAGCAGGGCACCCCGGGCAAATTCCGGTTCTCGCGCCCCATGGTCGACCGCCCGGGGCTGGACTTCAGCTTCTCCGGCCTGAAGACCCAGGTGCTGCTGGCCTGGAATGCGAGCGACAAGACCGACCAGACCCGCGCCGATGTGGCGAGGGCCTTCGAGGAAGCCATCGTCGATACCCTGGCCATCAAGTGCCGGCGCGCGCTCGAGGCTACCGGGACGAAGCGGCTGGTGATCGCCGGTGGCGTCGGCGCGAACAAGCGCCTCCGCGAACAGCTGGCCGAGGCCGGGGCGAAGGACGGCTTCCGGGTTTATTTCCCGCGCCTGGCCTTCTGCACCGACAACGGCGCGATGATCGCCCTGGCCGGCGCGATCCGTCTCGCATCCGGACAGCACCAGGACGCCACGATTGAAGTGCATCCGCGCTGGAGCCTGGAAAGCTTGCCCGCGGCCTGAGTTGCGCGGCCGTACTTGCGTAATCCAGGTCGGTCGCGGACTCTGTAAGGCCCTCTTTGTGCGCCACGCCCCCTCCATGGATATCGTTTTCATCGAAGACCTGCGCATCGACGCGGTCATCGGCATCTACGACTGGGAACGCCGGATCCGGCAGACCTTGTCGTTTGATCTGGAAATGGCCTTCGACAACCGTCGCCCGGCGGCCAGCGACGATATCGCCGATACGCTCAACTACAAGTCCATCTCCAAGCGCCTGCAGTCTTTTGTCGAAGCGTCCAGCTTTGGACTGGTCGAAACGCTGGCGGAGCGTTGCGCCGACATCGTGCGCGAGGAATTCGGCGTGGCCTGGCTCCGTCTGAAGCTGTCCAAACCCGGTGCCGTCCGTGGCGCCAAAGCGGTGGGCGTCCGCATCGAACGGGGCACCCGACCGGAATGATAGGTACCGGCCGTGCGTACCTGAGCCTCGGCTCCAATATCGACGCCGCGCGCTGGCTCGGTGCCGCGGTGAGGGAACTGCGCGCCCGCTTCGGCGAAATAGATGTTTCCCCGGTTTACCGCAGCGCCGCCGTCGGCTTCGACGGTCCCGACTTCCTCAACCTGGCCGTGGCGATCGACAGCGACCTCGCACCCGAGGCACTGAACGACTGGCTGCACGCGCTGGAAGACCGACACGGTCGCATCCGCGGCGGCGCGCGCTATGGTTCCCGCACGCTCGATGTAGACATCGTGCTGTATGACGATCTGGTCCTAAGCGGAAAGGGCAATCTGAAGCTGCCGCGCGGTGAACTGCGCCATGCCTTCGTCCTCAAGCCGATGGCGGACATCGCGCCCTCCGTTCACCATCCCGTCGATGGCCGGACCATGGCCGAGCTGTGGGCGGTGTTTCCTCAGGCGAGCGAACCGCTGACGCTGGACGAGGCCGTGACCCGCGCCGTCGATAGCGCTCGCTAGGGTCTCTCAGCGAGGTGCCACCAGCCAATGGCTCTGGCTACTGGCTACCCCAAGGTGCTACAACGCGTTCCACCAAGGGGTCAAGGGAACGCAGAAATGGGTAAGTTCGAACGCAGTTGGGCGCTGATGAAGTCAAGCGCCAACATCCTCCGCCAGGACAAGGAGCTGATGCTTTTTCCGCTGCTCGCGGGTCTGGCATCGCTCGTCGTGATCGCTACCTTCGCGTGGCCGGTCTTCACCATGATCGGGCACCACCAGGCCGACTTCGAAGGCCAGCGCCGTCATGCCTCGCCGGCCTTCATGCTGGTGAGCTTCCTGTTCTACTTCGTCCAGTACACGGTGGTGATCTTCTTCAACACGGCCCTGGCCTCGGCAGCCATGATCCGTCTCGACGGCGGCAACCCGACGGTGGGTGACGGCATTCGTGTCGCCATGAGCAAGCTGCCGAACATCATTGGTTACGCTCTTATCGCCGCGACAGTCGGCATGATCCTGCGTGCGTTGCAGGAGCGCCTGGGCTTCATCGGTCGCATCGTCGTCGGCATGCTCGGCTTCGGCTGGACCGTCGCCACCTTCCTCGTCGTGCCCGTGCTCGCCGCACAGGACGTCGGTCCCGTCGAAGCGGTCAAGCGCAGCGCCTCGCTGCTGAAGAACACCTGGGGCGAAAACCTGATCGGCAACGCGGGCATCGGTATCGCCGGCGGCCTGCTGACCTTCGGCCTGATCCTGATCAGCGCCATGCTCTTCTTCGGCGCGGTCGCGACGCACTCCGTCGTGTTGATGTTCATCGTCGGCGCCGCCGCCGTGATCGGCCTCGTCGCCCTCAGCCTGTTCCAGACGGCGATGCACGGTGTCTATTCCGCCGCGCTCTATCGCTTCGCCGAAGAGGGCGACCCCGGCCAGGGCTTCGATCGCGCACTGCTCGAGTCGGCGTTCCGCCAGAAGAAGTGATCGGTTTCCTGTAGGAGCCGCTTCAGCGGCGATAAGCGCAAACGAGGCCTCGATATCGGGGCCTCAGCTTTATGACGGTCCGGATGAGAATTGGCGCGGTGTAATTACCTGCCAAACGGCGGATCCCGCTCCTATCCACTAGAAATCTGAAGTGCATGACCTCTCTGGAAAAGAATGCGTCAATACCCGAGGCCCAGCTCGCACGATTCGGTGAGCTGGCCAAGTGTCTCACTTATGCCCCGGGCGTCCTTGTCGAACAGGGATTCGAACTGTTGGATGCCCGTTTCGGTGGAGTCGGCGTGCCGACAGGAAGCGATGTTCCGGAGTGGCTACATCTTTACCGACAAGCGAATACCGTTTCCGACTGTCACCGACGTGCTGGTGATGCCTGACGTCGATTTCGTCAGCATTGACGCTGGTTTGAAGCGAAATTTTGAATCGGGCTCCCTGTTTACACCGTTGGCTCACCTTGGACTCGCTTCCTTTTACATGCGGGCGTACACACCGCAACTGCTCGAGCTATCGCTACGAGAGGCCGAGATATCCCTGGCCACTGTGCTTCCAGCCCTCGTTGCGATTTGCGATGAGGCTCCTCGAGGAGAATGACTCATGTCGATGATCGGCTTCTTTTGCCGGGTATCCACAGTAACCGCACACAATGCGATGACCGATGCGGCGCTGGCCGAACGTCTATTCCATTCCGCTGGCCAGGACGCCGATCACGTATTGAATATCGAAAAGACCTGGCATGCGATCCATTTCGTATTGAATGGCCAGCCATGGCCCAACGACGGGATTCTCTCGCAGGTCGTCCTCGGCGGAGAACCCTTCGGCGATGACCTCGGTTATGGCCCCGCGCGATACGTCGATCCCACGACGGTTAACGCCATCGCAGAGGAACTGCGGTCCATCGACTCCGATGCGATCGTCGCTGCCATGGATCTATCGCGCCTGGATGAAGCAGATATCTACCCGGGCGGGTGGCTCGACGAGGGCGACAACAGCCGTCGCTACATCGCGGACCATCTTCGCGCGCTTTGCGCTTTCTACGCTGTCGCTGCCACGGACGAAGAGGCAGTAATCACTTGGCTCAGTTGACGTGTGTCCTTCCGAGTGACGGTCAGCAGCCCCGAGAAGCAGGGAGGCACATCACTTGCGCTTACCTTACCTACTCTGTGGTCATGACCATCAAGTCGTGCAGCTTCTGAAGATGGCTTCGCCATCCGTCCTCGCCGAAGGCTGCGAATAAACCCATCTGCAGCAAACTACGCCCAGTGTCATTGCGGGCAACGACAACCAGCTTACGCTTCGCGTCGACGATCATGAATTGACCGCCCCAGCCGTCGGCCCATACAACATCACTGTGTCGATCAAGCCACCAGAGGTAGCCATAGGCATCGAAGGGTGGCATGTCATGAACTTCCGAATATGCCTGTGTGCTTTCGTGAACCCATGACTCCGGTATGACTTGGTGCCCGTTCCAAGTTCCGCCGTTCGCATAGAGCATGCCGAATCTCGCAAGATCCGCGGCCGTCATGAAGATCACGAATTGACGATGCTCGGTATAACCAGGCTGGTCGTAGATGACGTGACTGGGCTTGAAGGTGGCCATGCCGGTGGGCTTGGCGATCCATTCGTAGAAGGCTTGCCCGATGCTCAGGCCGGTACGCCGCTCGAAGATGACGCCGAGAACGTTGAAGTCCCAGTTGTTGTAGTAGAAGAACTCACCCGGTCGATGCGAGCCTCGGCGAGGACGCCCATCTTTCATGCCTTTGGCCTCGCCCGCCGCCTCGATATAGATTCCCGAACGGGACATCAACAGATCGCGCACCGTCGCCGATCTCTCCACCGCAGTGAGAGGCTTTACGCGATCATCGATTCCCAGTTCGCCGAGGGTTTGATCGAGGCGAATGTAACCCCGTGCGACGGCTATGCCATAGAGTCCGCTGAGTAGGCTCTTCCGGACCGAATGTGTATTGATCGGAAGGTCCGTCTCCCCCCATTGAGCCAACTGCTTGCCGTCCTTCAGTGCAACGAAGGCATCGAACTGAGTTTGCCGCGGCAAGTAGGCGTACGCCTGCCGGATGGGTCTGTCGTTCTTTACTGGGTGCGGCATGAGAGTGGTAGCAAATCGATTGCGCTCACCGGTGGATATGGCCGGTACACAGATCGCAACCATGCCTACGACGCTCAACAGGAAGAAAACCAGCGCCCCCACCTTTACGATACGTTCCCGCTTCATATCGCCAAGCCTTGGTCAGAGTGTGGCGTTCAGTTTGACCAGGTGCGCTCGATCGGTCAGGCATCGAAAGTCACCAGGCAGGGTGACGAAAGTCACTTCTTGCTGATCCTGCTTGTCTTTCCTTGCGCTAGCCGGAATGCTAGTAGACATGAGACTAGCGCTCACCCCTCAATCGGCGATTACCCTGGCAGGCCTGGTTGCGTGGGCGGCCATTGGGTTTGAGCTATGGTCTGGTCCATTGGTGGCCACCACAGTGGGCGCGGCGTTTCCGATTCATGGATTGGCCAGATCGCTTCACCTGTTGTTTCTTCTGGTATTCCTTACGTCGACAGGTATACGTGGGCATGACGCCGTCCAGCTCGTATTAGCCGCCGTACTTGTTGTGATCACGCTTAGCCTGGTGGCCCTCTATCGCTATAACTCTGCGGCGGCATTACTGATCATTCCGATGCTGACATTTGCTCGATTGCTTGGCATTCGGGTCCTGGCCAGCGTTTATGCAATGTTGAATGCGCTGGTGCTTCTCGTCGTGCTGATGTTCCGACAGATGGATGCGCCACTGACCTATGTCGGCCTTCATGCAAGCCTTCAGTTATTCGCCATCATGGTCGTGCGTTTCGCCAAGAATACGGAGCAGGCGCGAAACATGCTGGCAAACGCGCACGCCGAACTGTTGACAACCCGCGGCATGTTGGCCGAATCCGCTCGGCACCAGGAGCGCCTGCGACTGTCGCGTGAGTTGCATGATGTGGCCGGGCACAAGCTCACTGCTCTGCGGTTGAACCTTGCTGCCATGGCACACAACCACAAGCTGGATCAGGCTGTGGCGGTAGCCCTGTGTTCGCGTTTGACCGAAGAGCTACTGGATGATCTGCGCGGCATGGTTCACCAGCTGAGGTTACACGATGGGTTGGAGCTGGGCGCCACACTACGCCGCCTGGCGGCGCCGTTTCCTCGGCCCTGTGTGGTGCTGGATATCGCCGATGACGCGCGTGTTACCACGCTCGACCAGGCGGAGGTGCTGCTTCGTACCTTCCAGGAAGGGCTGACGAATGCGGCGCGGCATAGTGACGCCGCTCATGTCTGGGCCACGCTGTCTCGCGATGGCGAACTGGTAAGGCTGGTCATTCGGGATGACGGGCATGGACGCGGCCAAGTGCTTGCCGGCAACGGACTGACTGGCATGCGAGAGCGTCTCCAGATACTGGGTGGTGGTCTGGAGTTTGGTCGTCTGGCGGATACTGGCTTCCTCCTGCGTGCCTGGTTGCCGGCATCATGCTCATGATGGGGCCGCCGCGTCTTCGGATCGCGCTGGCCGACGACCAGGCGCTGGTGCTCTACGGTCTTAAAGCGTTACTAGGTGGCTTCGAGCAGTTTGAGGTTGTCGTAGAGGCCGACAACGGGGAGATGCTGCTTGATCTCGTGGCGGGAACCGCAATCGATGTCGTGCTTTGCGATATCCGCATGCCGGGATTGGACGGCTTCGGCGTCTGCGAGCGCTTGAGGAGGATTCCGAATGCCCCTCCGGTCGTCCTGCTGACTACATTCAACGACCCGGGACTAACCTTGCGCGCCGCTGAGGCTGGTGCGAAGGGCTTTCTGCTGAAGGACGCCTCCCCGCCAGAGCTGATAGCAACCATCGAAGAGGTCGCTAAGGGACGCACGGCGATAAGGCCGGTTTCGACCGATCTGTTGCGTGCACGCTATGCCTATCATGACGACAATGCGCCAACTGGACTTTTCAACAAGCGCGAGGTCGATATCCTTCGGCTGCTTGCCGGTGGATACACTAACAAGGAGATCGGTCAGGCAATTCACATCGCCGAAGGCACCGTCAAGAACTACCTCATCGATATCTTCGACAAACTGGGCACGCGCGATCGAACACGTGCCGTTCTTAAGGCCATTACGTTGAAGATAATCTGACTTCGAGCTTGTGGATCTAGCCGAAAAGCTGGCCTCGACACTGTCATCGGGGCCATGCTTTCGGTGGGAGCCGCCTCAGCGGCGATTCCCCGCAGGCGCGCGCCTCAGATGTTCAACGCTCGCCCACCATCGACCCGAATTACCTGCCCGGTCGTGTAGCTCGCATCCAACAGCAACCAACGCACCGCTTCGGCGACATCTTCCGGCTCACCCTTGCGAGCCAGTGGAGTCTTCGCGATCAGGGCTTCCGCTGCCTCCTCCGGCTTGCCGGATGCGGGCCACAGGATGGCGCCAGGGGCGACGGCATTTACGCGTACATCCGGCGCGAGGTCTTTAGCCAGCGCCTGAGTCAGCATCACGAGTGCGGCTTTCGCCATGGAGTAGACGGTGTGGCCGGCCAGAGGTCGCTCGGCATAGATGTCGACAATGTTGACGATCGCGCCACGTGCTTCACGCAGTGCCGGTGTCGCGGCTTGCGCCAGGAAGAATGGCGCACGCGCGTTCGCCGCGAAAAGGTCGTTCCAGTGTGTGGCGGTGGTTGCGCCGATGGGTGTCGGGTAGAACGCCGAAGCATTGTTGACGAGGCCGTCGAGCCGGCCGAAGTGTTCCAGGATGGCGGCCACGAGCGCTTCGGGTGTGGCGTCGTTCTCGAGTGCACCCGGGAAAATGGCGGCGCTGTCCGCGCGTGCGGCGTTGAGCTCCTGCGCCAGCCCTTCCGCTTCGTCGGCAGAGCTTCGGTAGTGAATGGCGACGGCACAGCCCGCGGCGTGCAGGCGTCGCACGATGGCGGCGCCGACGCGGCGTGCGCCTCCGGTAACCAGAACGACCGGCTGCTTGTTCATCGTGACTCCCTGTTCAATCCGCGGGGAGCTTGCCGCAAATGGGGGCGCGCGTCACGTTGCGGCCTTTGGGCTGCGTGAGGCGGATTTTTTGGCGGGAGCTCGGCGGGCGGGTGTTTTTTTGGTGGCCTTCTTTGTTGCTCTTTTTGCGGCAGGTCTGGCTGTGGCTGATTTCGCGACCTTGGTGGTGGCGGGCTTGCGAGCGGCGGCTTTCCTGGTGGTGGCCGTTCTTGCGGAGGGTTTGTCGCCGGCGGAGCCGGCTCCCACATGGGCTCCTACAGGGGCTCCTACAGGGGTTTTCTTGCCCGGCTTGCTGTTGTCGGGATCGTCGTCGATGTGGATTTCACCACTGAACAGGTCGATGGCGGTTTTCGCGACCTGGCCGGTGTCGTAGTAGGCGTAGGCGCCGACGCCGAGTGCGCCCACGACCGGGAGCCAGCGCGAAATGCCTTTGCCGACGGCACGCTTGGACACGCTCACGCCGATGCGGCCGGCCAGGCGCTGGAGCACGCTGGTGGCGGTGGTGCGGAAGACGAGGCGGTCGCCGACGCGAATGGCCACGTCGCGGAAGGCCTGGGCGGCGGTATGGCGGAACAGGCACCAGAGCATCTGCTCGCGGCCAAGCTTGGGCGTCTTGCCGTAGGCGGCGGCGATATCGCTGACCAGCTGACCCTGGATTCGCCAGATGGCGACGAGCTCGGGAAGCACGGTGAGCCAGCCCAGCGGGCCCGGGGGCAGCGCGAGTGTGCCGGCCGTGATCGCTGCCTTCTGCGCGGCGGATGCCGCCAGGCGGCGGCATTCCTCGGCGGCGTCACCCTTGATCCGGGGTATGTCACTTTCGGGAATGCGGCTGACGAACTCGAGGATCGCCTTGGCGACGGGGCTTTCACCCCGGTCGGCGGAGACGGGAACGATCTCCCGCGAGTTCGAAGAAGAAGCGTCCTTTTTGGCCATCGGTCTCTCCGGGCATGCGATGGAAGCATCGTCGCGTGGGCCGCGTGAGTCCGCCATGAAGCGAAAGGGCTGTGAAACCCCTTCGCGCGGATAGTGACTTCCGACGGATATCCCCCATCCTGCGTTTTCGTTATGATACGTTATAACGTCACCGCCCCAAGAAGAGTCCCCGATGACCCCCGCACGCCTCGCGCTCTGCATCGCCCTTGCCCTGTCCGCCGCCCCCGCGTTCGCGGACGACACTACCGACACCACTAACCCGCAGAAGGCCACGAACCTTGGCGAGGTGGACGTCACTGCGCGGCTCGACGAGGCGCGGAACAGCCTTTCGCCCGACACCGGGAGCAGTCAGTACGTCATGGATCGCCAGACGATCCAGGCTTTGCCGCTCGGCGATTCCACCCCACTTAATCAGGTGATCCTGCAGGCACCAGGTGTCGTGCAGGACTCCTACGGCCAGCTGCATGTGCGCGGTGACCACGCCAACCTGCAGTACCGCATCAACGGCGTGCTCATTCCGGAAAGCATCGGCGGCTTCGGCCAGACCCTCGACGCCCGCATGATCGACAACGTGAAGCTGCTCACCGGCGCGCTCCCCGCGCAGTACGGCGAGCGCACAGCGGCCATCGTCGATATCACCACGCGCACCGCGACGGAGGGCGTGGGCGGTAGCGTTGGCATTACCGGTGGCCAGTTCGGCACGGTAAACCCGAACGCCACGCTGTTCGGCAAGTCCGGCGACTGGAGCTGGTTCCTCACCGCGAACTACCTCGAGAACGATGTCGGCATCGAGAACCCGACGGCCAGCCGCAAGCCGATCCACGACCACACCAACCAGGTGAAGGCATTCGGCGATGTGTCGTACCTGATCAATAACGACACGCGCCTGAGCTTCATGTTCGGCGTCACCAACAATCGCTTCGAGATCCCGAACAATCCGGGCCAGACGCCGCAGTTCGGCTACCTCGACGTGACGAACTTCGATTCGGCCCAGCTCGACGAGCGCCAGCAGGAGAAAACGCGCTTCGGTGTCCTCAGCCTGCAGGGCAAGATGGGTTCGACCGCGTACCAGGTGTCGGCCGGCCAGCGCTATAGCGGCCTGGACTTCACGCCGGACGATATCGGCGACCTGATGTTCAACGGCGTCGCTTCCGACGTGCGCCGCGCCAGTCGCGCTTCGACTCTGCAGGCCGATTTCTCGACGCCGCTGGGCGATAGCCACACGCTGCGTTATGGCCTGTACGGCTCGTTCGAACGTGCGTCGGCGAACAACGATGCGCTGGTTTTCCCGGCCGATGACGACGGCAACCAGACCTCGACCACACCACTCAATATCGTTGACTCCAGCCGTATCCTGGCGCGCACCTATGCGGTGTACCTGCAAGACGAATGGAGCATCGGCGACAAGTGGACGGTGAACTACGGCGTGCGCGGCGATCGCTACGAAGCCTTCCGCACCGAGAGTCAGCTGAGTCCGCGCATCGGCCTGGTCTACCAACCGACCGATAGCACGACGATCCACGCGGGCTACTCGCGTTACTTCACGCCGCCGGCCAGCGAGGAGATCAGCCCGACCTCGATCGCGAAGTTCGTCGGCACGACCAATGCGCTTCCGGACAACGGCAGCGACACGCCGCTGGCCGAGCGTTCCAGCTACTACGACATCGGCATCTCGCAGAAGATCGGCGACAAGTGGACCGTGGGGCTGGACAGCTACTACCGCCGCGTCTCGCGCATCCAGGATGAAGGGCAGTTCGGTACGGCGCTGGTGTACTCCACTTTCAACTACGACCAGGGCCGGATCAAGGGCAGCGAGCTCACGGTAAACTACACCGACGGAGCGCTCACGGCGTACTTCAACTTTGCGTACAACCGCTCGGTCGGCAAGCGGATCATCACTGGCCAGTACAACTTCAACCCGGACGATCTGGCCTACATCTACAACAACTACATCCACCTCGATCACGACCAGAAATACACCTCGTCGGGTGGCATCAGCTACGCCTTCTCCGATGCCACGCGCGTGGGTGCGGACTACCTGTTCGGTTCGGGTCTGCGTCGCGATGGCGCCGTGCCAAACGGCGATGTGATGCCGGGGTATTTCCAGCTCAACCTCAGCGTGGCGCATGACTTCGACCTGACCAGCATCGGCAAGACCCATGCCCAACTGGCCCTGGTCAACGCGCTCGATCGTACCTACGAGATCCGCGATGGCTCCGGCATCGGCGTGGGTGCGCCGCAGTTCGGTCCGCGCCGTGGCGTGTTCCTGTCGCTGCAGCAGGATTTCTGATCGGCCCCGATGCCGCGCCCCTGAACGGGGGCGCGGCATCCGTTATCCTGATGGCATGAACGCCAAGCTTCCCGAACCCGGCGCCGACGAGCGCGCCCACTCCGATCATCTGTGTGCCCTCCTGCGCGAGGAAATCGCCTCGCATGGGCCGATGCCCTTCTCGCGTTTCATGGAGCGCTGCCTGTACACGCCGGGCCTCGGCTATTACAGCGCCGGCAAGGCCAAGTTCGGTGCGGGTGGCGACTTCGTCACCGCTCCGGAAATCGGCACACTGTTCGCCCGTTGCGTGGTGCGCGCGTTCGAGCCGGTGCTCGCCTCCCTGGGGCCGGACGCCGACTTCCTCGAACTGGGTGGCGGTAGCGGCGCCTTCGCCGAAGCTGCCCTCCTGGCCCTCGATGCCGCCGGCCGCCTGCCGCGTCGCTTCATGATCCTCGAACCCAGCGCCGACCTGCGTGAGCGCCAGCGCGAGCGGCTGCATGCCGCGTTGCCGGCCGAGCTGTTCGCGCGTGCGGTATGGCTCGATGGCCCGCCCGAGGAAGACTGGGATGGCGTGCTCTTCGCCAACGAAGTGATCGACGCCTTGCCCACCACCCGCTTCACGGTCCGCGACGGCGAGGTCTATGAGGAATACGTCGTCCTCGACGGTGACGGCCGCTTTCATCGCACGGATCGGCCGGCCGATGCGCTGGTCAGTGGCGCCGTACGCCATGTGGAGCGCGATCTCGGTCGCGATTTCGAGAACGGTTACCGCACGGAGATCCTTCCGCAGTTGCCGTACTGGATGCAGGCGGTCGCCGGCTCACTTCGCCGTGGCGCGATGTTGTTCGCCGATTACGGTTACACGCGCAGCGAGTTCTATCTGCCGGAACGCACCGACGGTACGTTGCGTGCCTTCTATCGGCACCGCATGCATGACGATGCGTTCTATCTGCCCGGTCTGCAGGACCTCACCGCGTCGGTCGATTTCACCGGTCTTGCCGAAGCGGGCAACAACGCCGGCTTCGGCGTTGCCGCGTACATGCCACAGGCGCCGTTCCTCATCGCCGCAGGCATGCAGGAGTTCTTCGAGAACGATTACCTGATGCTCACCGATGAAGCCGCGCGTTACCGGTTGGCCCAGGAAGTGAAGAAGCTGACCTTGCCCGAGCAGATGGGCGAGCGCTTCCAGGTGATGTTGTTTGCCAAGGACATCCCGGCGTCGGCATTGCCCGAAGGCATCCTCGCGGCCGACCAGGGCTCCCGGCTCTAATCGGGAAATGTGGGAGCCGCTTCAGCGGCGATGGGGCGTTCGGCATCTCCGCTCCGTTGGCTTTTCGCCGATGAATCGGCTCCCACATTTCCTCCTTCGTCGATGAATCGGTTCCTACAGAGGACCGGGCTTCGGCTTCGGGACAGTCGCGATGGCCTGGGCCTGCGCCTTCTTCATGGCTTCGCCGATGGCAGGGCCATGAAGACCCTGCTCGACGAAAGGCTGCGAGGTGACGGCGGCTGCGGCCTCGCGACAGGCCCGGAGGAAATCCGCCTGCGGGTAGGGGGCGTCTTCGCTGCCCAGCCGCCCCTGCTTGTCGGCCATGCAGGCAAGCAAGAAGGTTTCGAGGCGCTCGGGCCGGCGCAGCGAGCCCAGCGCGTCCAGCAAACGCAGGATGGTCGTCGGCTTCAGCTCGAATGCCATATGTGCGTTGAGATGGTGCTTGCAGACCAGCTCGGCCATGGATGCGTAATCCACCGGCACCTTCAGACGCGTGGACATGGCGCGTACGGGTTCGATGCCGCGCTGCTCGTGCATGATGTGACGCGGCAGTACATCCGCGGGAGTCAGCGCCTTGCCGAGGTCGTGGGTGAGCGCACACCAGCCCACCAGCGCATTACCCGGTGCGAGCCGCGCGGCGGCATCGAGCACCAGTTCGATGTGGATGCCGGTGTCCACCTCCGGATGAAACTCGGGCCGTTGCGGTACGCCATACAGCGCGTCGACCTCCGGAAACAGCACGCGCAACGCGCCACTCTCGCGAAGCACGCGGAGGAATTCGGACGGCGCGGACTCGGCCAGTGCCTTGCGCGTCTCCGCCCAGACCCGTTCCGGTACGAGGTGGTCGATCTCACCGTCGTCGACCATGCGGCGCATCAGTGCCATCGTCTCTTCGGCAACGCGAAAACCGAGCGGCGCGTAGCGGGCGGCGAAACGCGCCACGCGAAGCAGGCGCACCGGGTCTTCGATAAAGGCGTCGGACACGTGGCGCAGCGTGCGGGAGGCGATATCGGCCGCACCGCCGAAGGGATCGACGAGACTGCCGTCTTCGCGCTGGGCGATCGCATTGATCGTCAGGTCGCGGCGTTCGAGATCCTGCTCCACGGTGACGGTGGGATCGGCATGGAACGCGAAGCCGTGATAGCCGCGCCCGGTTTTGCGCTCGGTCCGGGCGAGCGCGTATTCCTCTTTCGTATCGCCGTGAAGGAAGACGGGGAAATCCTTGCCTACGGCTTTGTAGCCGGCGGAAAGCATGTCTTCGGGCGTAGCGCCCACGACAACCCAGTCGCGATCGACGACGGGGCGGCCTAACAACTGGTCGCGGACGGCGCCGCCAACGAGATAGATATCCATAGGGGCGTCAGGGGCGGCGGCGCGCGCGTGCTTCGTCGAGTCGACGTTGGCGGATGGGTTTGCCGAGTAGCCTGGGTAGCCACGCGGAGAAGGACTGCGGGACGATGCCGAGCTGGGCGAGCCCGTCGACCTTGCCAACCGAATCGGTGCCCAAGGTGCGGAAGTTGTCGGGCGTGAACGGTTTGCCCGGCACGAACTGAGCGAACTGTGCCTGCAGCCGGCCCAGCGAGTCAGGCATCGGAAGGATCCAGCGCCGGCGGCCACGCGCGTCGCGAATGGCGCGTACCACGTCGATCAGCGACCAGGTTTCGCGGCCGTAGAGTTCGAAGGTGCGCAACACCGAGATCGCCGGCTGCGCGACCGCGCGGGCCATGGCCTCGACCACATCGCCGACGTATACGGGTGTGATCTTCGCGTTGGGACGGGGCAGGGGCATCACCGGGGTGAGCGACAGCAGTTTGTCGAAGCGCGCGACCAGGCCGTCGTTCGGCCCGAAAATCGTGCTCGGCTGATAGATGGTCCAATCCAGTGTGGAGGCCTTGACCAGTGCTTCGGCCTCGCCGCGCGTGCGCAGGTAGGACGACAGTCCCTGGCCCGCCTTCAGAGAACTCATCTGATGGAAGCGGTGCACACCCGTGTCGCGGCAGGCGTCGACCAGCAGGCGCGTCAGTCCCACGTGCGCGCGCTCGAACGTGTTGCGGCCACTTTCGTTGAGGATGCCGACAAGGTTGATGACGGCATCGGCACCGGCGATATGACGGCGCAGCGTGGCCGGGTCGTAAACGTCGGCGCTGGCGACGGTGACGTTGCGGCCGACGGCACGGTGTCTGCGGCCTTGCCTGTTGCGCGAGAGCAGGATCAGTTCATGCCCGTCCGCGGCCAGTCGCGGTACGAGCGTGCCGCCGACGAAGCCGGTGCCTCCGAGAATCACGATCCTTTGGGTTTTCATGGAGCCAGCCTAGGCCCGTAAGAGCGTGCAGCCAAGCAGGTCATGGCTGAGCGTCCGGTGAGGCAGGCGCCGAAGACGCCGCGGCTGGCGCCGGCTGCATGACAGTGGGAGTCGAAGGCGGCGCGACGGCCGCGCTGCGGGCCGCGGCGGGCGACGGGCACGTGACCGGCTTGCGCACGGCGCCGGGGGTGGGCAGCGAGTAGGTGCTGCCAATCCGGGTCATGCGCGAACTGATGGATACGGCATGGCCGGTAAGACGCCAGTCGTAGATCACCGCGAAGGCCATCACCCGCGCGACGTATTCGCGGGTTTCCTTATACGGAATGCTGACGACGAACAGGTCCGGATCCAGCGTGCCGCGTGCGGTCAGCCACTGGTCGACCTTGTTCGGGCCCGCGTTGTAGGCAGCGCTGGCGAGCCACGGAGCACCGTTGTAGCGTGCCGCCATCTGCGCGAGATAGCGCGTGCCCAGAACGATGTTGGTGCTCGGGTCGTACAGGCTGTCGCCGCCGGACCAGGACAGTCCATTGCGCTTGGCCACGAGGGCGGCCGTGCCGGGAAGTAGCTGCATCAGCCCGCGTGCATCCGCGCCGGAGCGAGCATCCGTCATCCACGCGCTTTCGGCGCGGATGATCGCGTAGGCCCAGGGCGCTTCGATGCCGGCCTGGCTTGCCTGTTCCACCACGCCGTCCTGTCGGGCCAGCGGAAAGCGCTGTTCGTAAAGACGCAGGGCATCGCCGGACGACAACCCGAACACGGCGCGGTCATACCAGCCCTTACGGAAGGCGAGGTCGGCAGCAAGGCGCTGGGTATCGGCATCGCGGCCGGCAAGCGCAGCCGTCCATTCGCGTCGGGCAAGCTTCTGCAGGCCCACCGCATAGAGTTCGAAAGCGCGGTCGACGCCCGGTTCGGCGAGCAGGGCGGCCTCGCGACGCTCGTCGGTGGCCATGGTCGAAGGGCAGATGGCATACGCCGTGTCGATGCGGTCGGCAGCAAGGAATCCGAAGTAGGTCGCTTCCTGGGAAACCGACTGGTACAACGCCTTCGCTTCACCCTGTCGACCCAACCTGCCCAGGACCAGGGCGCGGAAGTAACGCCATTCGCCGTCGTCCTTCTGGGCTTCGCCCAAGGCGTCCAGTGCGGCCAATGCCGCGGTCCAGTCCTGTCGCGCCAGCGCTACGCGCACCCGCCACTCGCGGGTGGCGTCGGTCTGTGCGCCGGGCGGCAGGGCGGCCAGACGCTCCAGCGCCGACTCGTCGAAATCCGTCGCATGGAACAGTGCCAGCGCATTCTCGATCGCTCCGCGCTGCTGCTCGCTCAGCGTGAAATGCGAGGACAACGAACTCCACGCGCCATCCGCCACGGTCGACTGCTTACGCGCCATGCGCTGCAAGGCCAGCGTCACGGCTTGGCGATGCCGCGGCGTGTCAGGCCAGTTCGCCGCGTCGCGCAGGGCTGTGGTCGGGTCGTTGAGGGCCTGGGCCATGCGCTGCGCGGCGATCGCGTCATCCGCGGGCAGCCATGGCGCGAGTGCGGCGATCGTGCCGCCCTTGCCGGCATCCGCGGCGACCTGGATACGCGCCCACACGCGCTCAGGCGTCAGTAGACCCTGGTCGTGGGCAGCGGATAACACCGGGTCGCAGGCATTGGGCAGGCTGGCCTTCTTCCACAGGTCGGCGATGTCGCGATCGAAGACGAGAGGCTCGCCGCGCGACAGCTTCGCCTGCAAGGAAAAACACGTCAGGGCATCGCCGAGACCGGGCTGATACATGGCGCTGAAGGTGGCCCAGTCCTTGCGCCGCGCCAGCTCACCGAGAAAATCCCTGCGCAGGTCGGCGGCAGGGATCATGCCGGGGTACCGTGCCAGGTAGGCATCTACCGGAGCACGGTCAAGCGTGCGCAGGTCATGCTCAAGCGACGTCGCTTCCAGATAGGGAAACAGCACATAGCCCTCCAGACCAGTCGCCTGTGCGCGCCAGGCATCGCCACCCTGCTGCGCTACGGCGTAGGCCTGCCGGAATCGGGCACGCTCGGCATCGGTACCGCTGGCCGAGGCGGACAGGGAGACAACGAGCCCGCTGACGGCAAGAACGAGTCCACCAAGCAGGCGGAGGGAGCGGTCGACGCGTCGTGCTGCCGGGGCGGATGCCATGCGGTCTTCCTTTACGGGGATACGGGGACGTACCGACGGATTGTAAGGGAAGGTAGTGCGCAGGTCGGATGAACGGGGCGGTCAGCTGGAATCGCCCTGACGCCTTCGGCCCGTTAAGCTTAGGGGATGTCGCACCTCACGCCCTACGCGCGCCTCGCGCGACCGCTCGCATGGATTGTCCTCGTTCTCGCCGCCGTTTTCGGCGCCGGGTACTGGTGGACACTCGGCCGCCCGATCGCGCTTCCGGATTCGCCTACCGCGCGGATTGCCTGCGTCTCTTATGCACCCTTCCGTCTGAAGGGCGAGAACCCGATGGACCCCCATGCCTTCGTTTCGCGCGAACGTGTTGAGGCGGATCTCAAGGCGCTCTCCGCGCGGTTCGACTGTGTGCGCACCTACGCGATGAACCAGGGCCTGGAAGCCGTGCCGGATATTGCGGGGCGCTACGGCATGAAGGTGCTGATGGGTGTATGGCTGGGCCGCGATCCGGTCGCGAACGAACAACAGATAAAGCTCGCCCTGGACGCGGCCAGGCGCGATCACGACACCTTGCGCGGCATCGTTGTCGGCAACGAGGTGTTGCTGCGTGGCGAGCTCTCGCCGAAGGCGCTCGGCGCCTACATCGCGCGGGTGAACGCGGCGACGGACGTGCCGGTGACTTACGCCGACGTCTGGGAGTTCTGGAAGAAGCATCCGGAACTGGCCAAGGACACGGACTACATCACCATCCACATCCTGCCGTACTGGGAAGACGAACCGGTCGCGCCAGCCGACGCCGTGCGCCATGTCGCCGATGTCTACCAGGCCATGAAGCGCGAGTTCCCCGGCAAGGCGATCATGATCGGTGAAACCGGCTGGCCGAGCCAGGGGCGTACGCGCCGTGACGCAAGCGCGAGCCTGGTCAACGAGGCGCGCTACATGCGCGAGTTCCTCAATTACGCCGCCACGGTCGACATGCCGTACAACGTCATCGAGGCGTTCGACCAGCCGTGGAAGCGTGATCTCGAAGGCACCGTCGGTGGTTACTGGGGCATTTTCGATGTCGATGCCAAACCCAAGTTCGCCATGCAGGGACCGATCGTCGAAGAGCCGCGCTGGACCTGGGCGATCGGTGCCGGCGGTGTCGGTGCCCTGATATTCATGGCATTCGGTGCGTTCCGCCGTCGCTGGCATGGTGCGTCGGGTTGGCTGGCCCTGGCGCTCGCCGGTTTCGCCAGTGGTACGGGGCTGGCCGCTCACGCACGGCTGCTGCTTTTTTCCAGCCGCAACGACGTGGAATGGGTGACGGGCGTGATCGTCGGCGTGCTCGCACTGCTGACCGCGCTCTCGCTGTCACGCGCGGTTGCATCGCGCCTGGCCTCCCGGGTGAGCCCCGCGGCGATCGCACCGCGTCCGGTCGAACGCCGTCGTCTCGGCATCGTCTGGTCGGACGCTTTCACGCCGCAGCGTTTCTTCTGGATGTTCGTGCTGGCGCTCTACGGGATCCTGCTCGTCTTCAACGGCCGCTATCGCGATTTCCCGATCGGACTGTTCGCGCTGCCCTGCGTGGGCTTCCTGCTGCTCGCCATCCTGCGCACACGTGAGGATGTCCTCATGCCGCTGGTCGAGGAGCGCCTGCTGGCCATCTGGATAGCTGGGCTGGGTATCGCGGTGGTGGTGCAGGAACTGGGCGCGAACGCGGTGTCGTGGGGTTGGATGCTGCTCAACCTTGCCCTGGCCTTGCCCGTGCTGGCTGCCTGGTATCGGGCGCGGCGCAGCTGAAAGTAAGGTTCATCGCGGAATTCCGGGGACGCCGAGGGCGTCGCCTCACTCGCTCTGCGAGTGCCTGCTACCAGCTCACGTCGCGGTGGGCGCAGACGTAGTGGCGCAGAGCCTTCGGTGCGCGGACGTCGCGGAGCAGAGCCTTCGGCGAACGCAGACGTAGAGGCGTAGAGCCTTCGGTGCCCACCCTCGCTGCTCAGACAGTCCTCCGCGTTCGGTCCGGAAGGCCGCTTCGCGGCCCGTGTCTTATATGGCCTACGGCCGCTCACTTGTGCGGAACTCGCCTCGAGGGTGGGCACCGAAGGCTCTCCCGAACCCTGAGGTTCGCGTGGGTCGAGCCAACGCGCGCGGCGGCATCGTCCGCAGGCATGCCGGCATGCCGGCACGCCGGCACAAGCGCGAGGAACGTGTTCGGCAACCGGGTAGCAGCAACCGCGTCCGCATCGCCCTGGTATTCCGGCAGCAGCCGGGGCCGACGACGGCACCACGCAACGGCCCTCCTTCCACTCAGCCGTATCGTCGTGAGAGACCTTGGTGTCCACCCTCGAGGCGAGTTCCGCACAAGTGGAGCGGCCGTAGGCCAAATAGATACATGGGCCGCGAAGCGGCCTTTCCTTTTCGAACGCGGAGGACTGTCTGAGCAGCGAGGGTGGGCACCAAGGTCTCCCCCGCGA
>CBIGPO010000019.1:0-75393 GCA_966191635.1 uncultured Luteibacter sp. | reverse complement strand
AGCGGGTCGCCGCAGCGTGGCCCCGAGGGTGGCACCCGCCGGCTCTTGCGACGCACCGCGAGCGCCGTGCCAATGCGAGGCCGAAGGCGAGCCCACCGCCCCCGGAAACACGCGAAGAGCCGTATTTCAGGCATGAAAAAAGCCGGGCGTTGCCGCCCGGCTTTTCATGCAGCGAGGGTGTCAGAAGGCTTACGCCTTGTTGACTTCCTCAGCCTGCAGACCCTTCTGGCCGTTGACGACCTTGAAGGAGACCTTCTCGCCTTCGGCGAGGGACTTGAAGCCGTTGCCCTGGATAGCGCGGAAGTGAACAAACACGTCCGGGCCGTTCTCACGGGAGATAAAGCCGAAGCCCTTGGCGTCGTTGAACCACTTGACGGTGCCGATTTCACGATCCGACATAGAAACACTCCAATACATTGTGTAGCGAATAAAACCGACGATCGAGGTGATCGTCGCTGGAACTGGTGTGCAAGGAAACGCGAGGAGCGAAGCGATGTTGCGGATCCGTGATCAGCTGCATCGGGTCAACGTAACTCTATGACCCCGGCAAACACAGTCGGCGAACTATACTCGTCCCGTCGATAAATAGCGATGGCACCCCCAACAGCCCCTTTCGGGGCGCCCTGACGCTACGTTCACCCCCTGGCGGCACATGCTTAGGTCCCGTCGCACCCCCCGGTGCGACTTTTCGCCTACCATCCTTTCCACGCCAAACCCTAGGGGGACCGACGATCATGAACCAGCACCTTACCCGCCTCCTGCCGTTGGCCGTCTGCGCCCTGGCTCTTGCTGCCTGCGCCGACCACAAGCCCAAGCCGACGACCACCCAGACCGTCACGGCGACGTCGGGCAGCACGACGAGCACGACCAAGTCGCGCACGGCCACGACGAGTGTCACCAGCGTCCCGGCCGGCAAGACGACGAAGTCCGGTACCGCCCCGGCGGCGGCAGCCTCCGGCCCGCTGCCGGACAGCACGGGTATCGCCGCCTGCGACGAATACCTGGCCAGCTACAAGAGCTGCCACCTGGCCGCCGGCGTGTTCGCGCGCGACCAGATCGAGCCACGCTACGAAATGATGCGTACCAGCCTGCTTCGCCAGTCCCAGGATCCGGACATGCGCGACCAGTTGCAGAATCGCTGCGTATCGCTCGCCTCGCAGCTGAAGGACGCCCTGCACGGCAAATCCTGCGCGGACACGCCGGCACCCGCTTCCACGCGCTGATCAGTCTTTCAGTGCGGTACGGATCAACGTAGCCAGCGCTCGCGGCTGGCTACGCTGGATCGCGATACGCGGCGTGCCATGCCATGCCGCGCACTCTTCGATGGCAGCGGCAATCCCCGCGACCAGCGCCGGCGCGGCAGACACCTCCGCCTCCAGCCATACCCCGATCACCTCGAACAGCCCTTCCTGCCGGTGCGCCTTGGCGTCGAGCCGGCCCACCAGCCGTCCTCGATGCAGGATGGGTAGCACGTAGTAGCCGTAGGTTCGCTTCGCTGCCGGGGTGTAGCACTCCAGGGTGTACTCGAAACCGAAGAGATCCATCGCGCGGGCGCGGTCCCATACCACCGGATCAAACGGCGAGAGCAGGGTCGTGCGTGTCGCGCGCAGCAGATTGGCCGCTGCCTTGGTCAGCAATGGCTCGTGGTCGCGATGCACGTACGCCGTTTCATCCCAACCCTCCACGGCCACCTCGATCAGCAAACCTTCGGCAACCAGCGGAGCCAGCTCCGTGTCGGTCACCCGCGGCCGCAGCCGAAAGTAATCGGCGATCCAGCGCGCTTTTGCGATACCCAGGGCACGGACACTCTGCAGGACGAAGTGACGGCGCACCTGCGATTCCTCCAGTGTGCCCACCGCGGGCGCCTCGGCCCATCGAGCGGTGACCCGTTCGGCGAGGTCGTAGACGCGCTGGAACCGTTCGCGGCGCGTCACCATCAGGGCACCCAACGCGAACCACGCCTCCAGCCAGCGCTTCTCCGGCTTCCAACCCCACCAGCCCTTGGCGGCAGGCGCGTCGCGTTCGAAGTCCGCGGCACGCAGCGGGCCTTCGCTGCGAATGCGTGCGAGCAGGAGGTCCATGTCGGCCCCGGCTTCGGCACGCATGCGCTCGGCACTCTTCTGGGCCCAATGCCCGCCACGACCAGATCGGTAGTCGCGGTGAAAACGGTACTCGGACGACGGCACGAACGATGCTTCATGCGCCCAGCATTCGGCGATCTCACCCTCGGCGAGCGCCTCTTCCAGCCAATCGTTGCGATACGCGCCCAGTCGCGAAAACAGCACCATATAAGGGCTGCGCGCAACGACGTTGATGGTGTCTATCTGCAGGATGCCCATGTCGGCGATGCTCGCCACGATGTCCCCCCGCTTCGCTTTCCGCGTGCGGCGACGAAGCAGCCCCTGGGCAGCCAGATGGAGTAACTGCGCGGATCGCTGTGAAAGACGGAGCACGTCTTCCGTGGAGGTACCGTCGGATACGCGTGATGGCACGGTATAGGCCTGTTCGCAGTTGGGCCGCCATTAAATCGCCCCTTGCTAGCGTCGGCAACGATGCCGTCGACATACGTCGCCGGCGCCCCACCACCGCTGACGAAAGGAGGCTTTCGATGAATAAGCAAGTTCGCGCCATGGCACTAGGCGCATCGCTGCTGCTGGCAGGCGCGGCATTCGCCCAGAACGTGCCGCCGGCCCCGAGGGTTCCACCTCCGCCACCGGGTGAGGCCACTCCCCCGCCCCCGCCGTCGGATACCCCGCAGGCCACCATGCCACCGGCCGATGCGGCAGGCATGCCACCTCCGGCGGCGAACGCGCCGCCGCCCCCACCCCCGCCGTTACCTCCGCCGCCCCCGGCTCCCGAAGCGGGCTCGACGGGTACGACGATGCCGACCTCGCAGGGCCAGGTCACCGTGAACAGCGGCCCCGCTCCGGCGAAGCCGTCGGGGCCCGCTCCGGACTTCGCCACGCTTTCGGGCGGCAAGGGGTCCATTACGCCAACGCAAGCCTCAGCCTTCCCGCTGCTGGCCAACGATTTCCAGTACGCGGACTCCAACCGCGACGGGAGAATCTCCAAGGCTGAGTACCAACGCTGGGTGCAGCATTCGGGCGCCAGCGGACAGTGATCGTGTAGGACATGTCAGGCGCGGGGCCGTTTCAGGCCCTGCGTCTTTCTTCGCACATAACAGTAACACTGCACGTTCTTCACACATTCGTGGCGGCTACACTCCCGGCTCGCCGTGCCCATCCGGCATGCAGGGAGTGACACCACATGAAGCGATTCCACGCAGCAGGCGCCCTCGGCGCCTATGCCTGCCTCCACGCGGGGTTCGCCATTGCGCAGAACCCGAGTCCCATCGACATTCGCGCCTGCTCGGCCATCGAGACGGATGCTCAGCGTCTGCTTTGCTATGACAAGGCCACGGGCCGCGACCTGCTTCCGCAGGCTGCCAAGAAGAAGGATGAGAAGGGCGAGTCCGTGAGTGTCGACCTCGCCACGCGCAATTCGCACGACGTGGCGCGCCCCGTCTCCCTGCTCGACAGCCGGTGGGAGCTGTCGCCAGAGACCAAGCTGGGCACGCTGAATCTGCGTGGCTACAAGCCGACGTATGCGCTGCCGTTCTTCGGCACCACGCGGCAGAACAAGACGCCGTCCAGCCCGGCACCGAATCACACCGTCACCACGCCGCAAGAGCTGCAAAACGTCGAGTCGAAGTTCCAGATCAGCCTGAAAACCAAGGCATTGGAGAACATCTTCGGCGACAACGGCGATCTCTGGGTCGGCTATACCCAGTCGTCGCGCTGGCAGGTCTACAACAAGGAAAATTCGCGCCCGTTCCGTGAAACCAACTACGAGCCCGAGGCGTTGCTGGTGTTCAACACGAACTACCAGATTTTCGGCTGGAACGGACGGTTGGCCGACATCGGTGTAAATCACCAGTCCAACGGCCGCGCCGATCCGCTCTCACGCAGCTGGAACCGCGTGGTCGCCGATTTCGGTTTCGAGCGGGAAAACTGGGTGGTGATACTGCGCCCGTGGTGGCGCATTCCCGAGGCGCGCAAGGATGACGACAACCCCGACATCAAGGACTACATGGGCCGCGGCGAAGTGCAGATCGTGCACGAGATGGGCAGAAACGAATTTGCGCTGACCGCGCGGCATTCGTTCCGTACCGGAGACCGCTCGCATGGCTCGCTGCGCGGCACCTGGAGCTTCCCGGTGGTGAACAACCTGCGCGGCTACCTCGAAGTGTTCAACGGCTACGGCGAAAGCCTGA
This sequence comes from uncultured Luteibacter sp., assembly GCA_966191635.1. GTDB lineage: Bacteria > Pseudomonadota > Gammaproteobacteria > Xanthomonadales > Rhodanobacteraceae > Luteibacter. The sequence goes on along the minus strand of CBIGPO010000019.1, from coordinate 71,120 downwards.
TCGACTACAACCACCACGCCACGTACCTGGGCATCGGTGTCTCGCTGCTCGACTGGTACTAAGAGGTAAACAGGTACATGTGGGAGCCGATTCATCGGCGAAAAGCCAACGGAGCGGTGTAGCCGGACGCCTATCGCCGGCGAAGCCGGCTCCCACAAGGAGCCGGCTTCAGACATGTCGCTTAGTGGTGGTGGCCACCTTCACCATGCACGTGGCCGTGCGAGAGTTCATCCTCGCTGGCATCACGCACGCCGGTGATCTCGACAGCAAAGTGCAGCGTCTGGCCAGCCAGCGGGTGGTTGCCATCGACGGTGACGTTGTCGCCTTCGATCTTGGAGACGGTCACGTTGATGCTGCCCTGGTCGTTACGACCCTGGAACTGCATGCCCGGCTGCAGGTCTTCCACGCCCTGGAACGCGGCTTTCGGAACCACCTGCACTAGTTCGTCGTGGCGCACGCCGTAACCTTCCTCGGGTGCGACGTCGACCTTGAACTGGTCACCGACCGACCGACCCTCCAGTGCCTTTTCCAGACCCGGCACGATGTGGCCTTCGCCATGGATGTACGCCAGCGGTTCGCGGCCGTCCGAGCTGTCGATGACGTTGCCCTGGTCGTCGGTCAGCGTGTAGTGGAAGGAAACGGCATGGCGGTTGGCGATCTGCATGAAAATTCTCGCTATGAAGAGTAAAAAAAGGACGTATGGACGACCTTGGGGGCCCTCAAGGCTAGGCGACCCGCCGCCCGACTGCAAATCACGAACCCTTCGCCATGCTGCGGCGCAACCCGCCGCGAGCGCGTAATCTGCTAGTTTTCCCGCCTTTCCCTTCCCCCTTCGACGCCCCACCGGGAGCCGCATGTTCGACTGCATTCTGATCGCCAACCGTGGCGAGATCGCCTGCCGCGTGATCCGGACCTGCCGCCGCCTGGGCATCCGCACCGTGGCCGTGTATTCCACGGCAGACGCCGACGCCCAGCACGTACGTCTGGCCGATGAAGCGTGGCCCATTGGTGGCCCACGCCCGGCCGAGTCCTACCTGCGCGGCGATACGATCATCGAGGTCGCCCTGAAGACCGGTGCCCAGGCGATCCATCCCGGCTATGGCTTCCTCTCCGAAAATACGGATTTCGCGCGCGCCTGCGCCGCGGCCGGGATCGCCTTCATCGGGCCCCGCCCGGAAAGCATCGACGCCATGGGCTCCAAGGCGGCCGCCAAGGCGCTGATGGAGACGCACGCGGTACCCCTGGTGCCCGGCTACCACGGCGACGACCAGGATCCGGCACGGCTGGCGAAGGAAGCGGCCAACACCGGCTTCCCATTGATGATCAAGGCCGCGTCGGGCGGCGGCGGCAAGGGCATGCGCATCTGCCGCGATGCTGCCGGGTTCGCCGAGGCGCTTGCCTCGGCCCAACGCGAAGCGGCCAATGCCTTCGGTGACACGCGCGTCATCCTCGAGCGCTACGTGGAGCATCCGCGGCACATCGAGTTCCAGGTGTTCGGTGACACCCACGGCAACCTCATCCACCTCAATGAGCGCGAGTGTTCGGCGCAGCGTCGCTACCAGAAGGTGCTGGAGGAAACCCCCTCGCTCTTCCTCGACGAAGAACGTCGCCAGCGCATGGGTGCGGCTGCGGTAGCCGCCGCCCGCGCCGTCGACTACGTCGGCGCGGGCACGGTCGAATTCATCGTGGCCCAGGACGGCGAATTCTTCTTCATGGAGATGAATACGCGCCTGCAGGTCGAGCATCCGGTCACCGAGGAGACCCTGGGCCTGGACCTCGTCGAATGGCAGCTGCGCGTGGCGGCCGGCGAGCCGCTGCCGCTCGCCCAACAGGATATCCACGCACACGGCCATGCCATTGAGGTGCGCCTGTATGCCGAAGACCCGGAAGCGAACTTCCTGCCGGGCTCCGGCCGCCTGCAATCGCTGAACCTGCCCGCGCCCTCGCGCCATGTCCGTCTCGATGGTGGCGTGATCGCCGGCGACACGGTGACGATTTTCTACGACCCGATGATCGCCAAGCTCATCGTTCACGACCGCAATCGCGAGCAGGCGCTGGAGCGTTTGCGTGAAGCCCTCGCGGTGATCGACATCGTCGGACCGAAATCCAACGTCGGTTTCCTCGAACGGCTGGCCCGTCATCCGGCCGTCGTCGAGGGACGCATCGATACGGGTTACCTCGATCGCCACCTTGAGGAATTCCTTACCGGCGACAGCGTCTCCGGCAGCACCGAGTTGTTTGCCGCGGCGACCGCCGTGCTGATGGCGGACGAACTCGCCCAAGAGGGTGCGGCCGCCGACCCGCATTCGCCCTGGGCCAGCGCCGACGCCTGGCGCATCGGTCATTCCGGCAAGCGTGTCGTCGCCCTGATGGAAGGCGACGTGCGCCACGAAATCGACGCGCACGGCCATGGTGGCGATTACGCACTGCGCAGCAGGGATGCCTCCTGCACCGTCGCAGGCGCTCGCGTGAACGGCGATGTGCTATCGGCACGCTTCGACGGCCAGGCCCGACGCCTGCCCATCGGCACGATCGGCACGCGCATCCGTATCCATGACGAAGCCGGCCGCCGTTGGAACTTCGACCGCGCCCCTGCCTTCGCGTGGGCTGGCGTGCAAGGCACCTCCGCGCGCCACCTCGCCGCGCCCATGCCGGGTCGCATCGTACTAGTCCGTGCCGCCGTGGGTGACGTGGTCGAGGAAGGCCAGGAACTATTGGTGATGGAGGCGATGAAGATGGAGCTCGCCTTGAAGGCGCCGCGCGCCGGCACCATCGAATCGATATCCGCCGCACAGGGCGACTTCGTCGACGCCGACGCGATCCTCGTGCGCTTCGCCGAACCGGCCTGAACGGGATGTCCATGAACGCATCGAACCACGTACGCATCGTTGAAGTCGGCCCGCGCGACGGGCTGCAGAACGAGAAAGCCATGCTCGCCGCCGCGGTGAAGATAGAGCTGATCGACCGGCTTTCCGCGACTGGCCTGGCCACCATCGAGGCGACCAGCTTCGTCAGCCCGAAATGGGTCCCGCAGCTGGCCGACGCGGCTGAGGTGTTCTGCGGCATTCGCAAGGCACCCGGCGTGGTGTATCCGGTGCTCGTGCCCAACCTGCAGGGCTACGAGCGTGCGCGCGAGGTCGGTGCTACGGAAGTCGCAGTGTTCACGGCGGCGTCCGAGGCGTTCAACCAGAAGAACATCAATGCGTCGATCGATGAATCCATCGATCGCTTCGTGCCGGTGCTGGAACGCGCGCGGGCCGATGGCGTAGCCGTTCGTGGTTACGTTTCGACCGTGCTCGGTTGCCCTTACCAGGGTGAAGTTCCTGTGGCCGACGTGGTTCGCGTCGCGCATCGATTGCATGAGCTTGGCTGCCACGAAATTTCGCTCGGCGACACCATCGGGGTCGGCACGCCGGCAAAGGCGCGCGCGATGCTGCGCGCTGTGGCGGGCGAGGTGCCGATGAGTGCGCTGGCAGTCCATTTCCATGACACGTATGGGCAGGCATTGGCAAACATCCTGTCCTGTCTCGAGGAAGGGGTGCGCGTGGTGGATAGCGCGGTGTCGGGTACGGGTGGATGTCCGTACGCGAAAGGGGCGACCGGCAATGTCGCCAGTGAGGATGTGGTGTACATGCTGCATGGGATGGGCATGAGCACGGGCGTCGATCTCGACAGGCTGGTCGAGACCGGTGCTTGGCTTGCGGGGCAGTTGGGGAAGGAGACGGCGAGTCGGGTGACGCGGGCGCGGACTGCGGCATGAGATCACGGAACCGCGTCAACCGCCGACGGGGCTGTTCCAGTTCGCCCATCGATTCTCCGCACGCGCGCGAACGAGGATTGCAGTGTAGTTAGCGAAATCGATTGGGTTGCGACTCTGCAGGAACACACTATAGAAATGTTCGCCCTCTTCGCCAGGCAGCCGTCCGCGAGACTTCTGATACAAGTCGAACTCGATGTCACTCAGTTCATCGCCGCCTACGGCACGCGAAGGGTTGAGACTCGCAAGCTCGTCGACCGAAAAGCCGGTTCGTGACATCATCTGCGCATTCATTTCCGTACGCCCCATCAGGGCTGCTGATAGCAGCAGCCGTGCACGGATGACCGATCCACGATACGCGAGATCGATCCCGTCTGGAAATTGGTCCAGCACTTTAGGCGAAGCAAACCCACGGCTGACCAGGTGTCGTCTCATCATCGGGCTGGCTGCTGCGGCATTGACACGTTGCACGCCGCTCATGGCTCGCATCTCGGTTTGAGATGGCGCCACGAACGCGGCGATGCCGTCGACCCCGCTGGGGCCGCCCATCCCGAACCTGTCGCCTTCTGCGCCTGCGAACGGGCGCCTCCCAGGTCCGTCGTACCCACCACGCAACCGCGGCGCCTTCAACGCCAACGGCGGCCTGATGACGGGCGACCGAACATACCTGGTCGCTGCGACAAAGCTCTTTCCACCCTTGATCGCGTGGGAGGCGAGCTTCGGCCCGGCAGCGCCAGCCATCCCACCCACACCGAGCACCATGGAGGCCAGGCCGAGCTTGCTTGCCAGCGCATCATTACCGGCATCCATCGCCGCGGCGGAGCCCGCTGCCAGACCAAGCGACGTGACATCCACGGCGAGCAGAGCCACCGCCGCGCCTTGGCTTGCAGAGGCGGTGAGCGTCGCCATCGCTCCTATCGCGGGCAACAGCGTTCCACCGGATGCAACGATGGCGATACCCGAAGCGATGACGCCAATGCCAACGAACAACCAATCCAGCCACCCTTCGCCGCTGGGATCGCTGCGATTGACCGGATCCCCTGAGCAGTAGGCATAGGCATTCAGGCCACCGTGACCGAACGGACTGGTTGCGTCCGGACTGAGGAAACGCAGCAGTGTCGGGCTGTAGCGGCGATAGTGACCGAGCACGTAGTCGTCGACGTCAGGTTCTTTCAGTTCGCCGGTGTAGCCGATATCGGACAGACTGCCGGTGGTCTGTCGACGGCCATGCGGGGTATATGTCAGCGACGAAAGGCCGGCGCCAGCTTCAGCAACCGTCGAGGCCTGTGAGTCACTACCCAACAGGACCACATCCCTGACCGCATCAAGAATCTTCGTCTGCGCGAGCGTATCACCCATCGCGTGGTGGAACGACGACGATGCACCAGCACCCTCCATGTACTGTATTCGGCCCCCAAGGTAGTAACGATGCTGCGTCGCCTGACCGTCGTGCGAGGACCCGATGCGACCCAGGGCATCGTATCGATACTCGCGACGGGCGCAGTCGCGAGACCAACCTGCGGGACGCCCCAGGGCATCGTAGAGCAAGCTCCGGCCCTTCTCGTCGTGGAGCATGCAACCGGCGCTGTCGTAGCCGAAGATGACTTCTTCGTTTGCTTGACCGGACTGTTCAGTCACGAGGCTCCGCAACTGTGTCGGGTCATGGTCGGCGTGTGTGAAGCGCCTTGTTATCACGTCGCCACTATCGTACGTGCACTTCTGCGTGAGGACATTGTCCAGTGCGTCGAATGTGAGCGCCTCGGCAGCGAGTCTCGGCTCAGGCGCGTCTTCCAAAGAGGAAGGGAAGTCACACGTATATTCCGTCATGCGCCCCCGTATGTCGTACATGAATCGCTCCGTACGCGTCCGCCCATCCTGGACAAGGACGCGCTCGGCTAGCTTGTCGTCCTTCGTGTAAGCCTGAATGTAGGACTGCGTGGTGACGATTGCTCCACTGCGGGCCGTCAGGGTACGGCCAACTTCCCGATCATGCTCATCGAGAGACACATCCACCCGCATGGACCGGGTTCCGTCACGGCTCTGCGTGAGCGTCCCCTGCACGCGAGACAAGGCATCGTACGTCACGTCAAATGTCAGGTCGTCGCATTCCATGCGAACAAACCGGCCAAGACGATCGTAGATGTGCTTCTGTGGGCGACCATCCACGCCTGTCTGACCTATCAAACGCCCCCTCAGTGAATAACGATAGGTGCACCGCTTATCACCATCTCCGCCCACCGGGCGCGATGCTTCGCCGATCAAACGTCCGGACGCGTCGTACTCGAAGTGGTGCTCGCCATATCGGTTGGACACGGAAAGGGTATCGCCGGAGGTCTTGTCGTATACATAGGTCGTGCTTCCTTCGCTATCCGTCACATCGGTGACAACATCACCGCCGAGGGCTTCATAACTAAAAAAGGCCGTCGCGCCTGAAGGGAGTGTCACGCTGTTCGGCTTTGCGGAGGTTGACGAGCCATAGCAATAGACCGTCGCCCGCCCGCCCGCCCGCAGGAGCGTGCGTCGGCCCAGTGGATCGTATGCTTGCTCACCAAGGATGAGGGACGCAGGCCCGAGGGAGGCGTGTTTGATTCGCAGAGCCGTTACCAGAGAGGCGTCGGTATAGACAGCATAGTCCGTCGTGACGACGGCACCGTCGGGGTGCGTTGTCTCAATCGGGCGATCGTAGGCATCGTACCGGTAACATGTGACGCGATCGGCTTCGCCTTCGATCTGCATGACATCGCGAACCAGGCGATCCAGACCGTCGTAGAACAATAGTTGTGAGCGATACACGTTACCTTCGTCGTCGAGGATATCGACACGCTCCGGCTTTCCACTCAATGTCTGCTTGCTACGCGTGCGAGCACTGCGCAACGTCCCTACGGAACCATTGGCCTCTTTCCAGCGCTCAGCCACGCCGAGGATGGGATCAATCGAGTGATAATCCACTACACCATCCGTGCCGTGGATCTCGCTCGCGTTACCCCAACCGTCGTAGACGTAGGTGGTGCGTGCCTCCACATGTTGCACCGTCACGGGGACGTCAGAGCCCGGTTCGTGAGGCGGAAGCGCCAGCGTCACGGGAATGCCGGCGTCCGTCGCAACCTCCTCTACCTTGCGACCCATGCCGTCGAACGACGCTCGCCATATTTCATGATCGATCCCGTCGTCGTCCCAGTTGCGCGCAAGTACGCGAAGTGCTGTTCCGAAGCCGTCGAGTTCGACCAGGGTTTCCTGGCCGGTGGCGCTCCGCTTGAGTATCTCGCTACCGGCGTGTCGCAGGACAAAGGTCGACGTCGTTGTGGCGGCCCACGTCGAATCGGCGGCGACGATTTCCGCAAACTGCCGTCGAAGGGCATCGTGCGAGTAGCGCATTACAACGCCGTCGGGCGCCCGGGTGAGCACCGGGAGGCCATTCAGGCAGGAGTTTGCCACAGCCGATGAGGTGCGCTGCGTGTCCTGCCCATTGCTGAAGGCCTTTGTCACCGTCGTAACAAGAACGTCGAGATCGATTCCCGACGCGTCCTTCTCCTCGACCGGGTATGTGTAGGCGTAGTCGGTAGTGTTCTCCACGTCATGGTGACGCGACACCACCCGCGCCAGGCGACCGTGATCATCCCCTCCGTCGACGAAGGACTGCGTAGTCTGGCCAAGGAGCGTCTCGGCACTATCCGCGTTGAGCTGCAGAAAGCTTTCCATCACAGGAACGACGTGTACTGCCGTGCCGGGAATACGCGATGGCAACTCGGTGTAACTATAACGAACGCATCGGACCGGGCCGTCGGTACCGGTGGGAGGAAGTGACCGCTTTTCACGCAGGAAGCGCACGAAGCCCAAAGGGCATGGCGGACAAAGGCCAGGGAGGCCTTCGACCGGGTAGTACTCGAAGACCTCGACCGCACCTCGATCATCGGTCGTTTCGACGATGTTGCCGTGTTCGTCGTAGGCGGTCTTAAGCAAGCTTCGCCGAACTTCATCAGCCCGATCGGCCAGCCAGTAGACGGTTGTCGTCCCTACTGGCAGCTGGCACCATGATCGTTGGGCTCCAAAAGGCGCCTCCGGGTCTTCGTCATATGAGGTGACCGCCTCCTTGATGCAGCCCTCCTGCGACGTGAGTTCACTGGTCAGCAGATGGAACCGATTGAATGTCCGCGTCACGCTGCGCGAAGGCTCGATGCCGTCGTACTGCACTTCGGTTGAAGTGTATTCGTAGCGCTGACCCGGCGCCATCACGATCCGGTAGAGGTTGTCCTCGTCGTCCAACCAGTCGTTCACGGCGCCGAAACCGAAGTAGTTCCGGTTATCGGAGTACGTGTATCGCGTCCGCATCACCGGCTGCCCGCGCCCCGGATCGCGCCGGCATTCGACCACGTACGGCATATGACTCATTGGCCGGTTCGCGCCACCGGGGAGTGGGTGACCTTCTTTCTTGTAGTCGACTTCTTCGCGCCCCCCCGTCGGCACGACAACGCTCTTGAGGAGAAGCATGTCGAGATTCGCCGGCGATCCGTTGCCCCGCCCGAACCAGTCGCACAGCTTCTGCCACGTGCTTCGCTGTCGACGAGGCGACACGACGTTTAACAACTCGTACCCGAAGACCCAACCGTCGCCGTAGCCGTCCGGCAATGCAAGATGTTCCAGTCGGCCGTTGCCGAAGTGGAAGGTGAAGGTGCTGGCTTGCGTCGTTCCCGGATGCAAGGTCACCGCCGTGTGGGTCAGTTCATAAGTCACGCTCAGCAACAGCCGGCCTGTACCGTCGATCATGCTATCCAGCTGCACGACGCCGTTGCCACTGCGCTGCTGCAACATCACTACGTGGCCCTCCGGAGAGTGCACTTCCGTCAGGACCGCCACGCCCTCACTGCCTGCAATGACTTTCAGCCACTCTGTCATGCCGGACTTGTGCACGATTACATAGCTGTCCGGCCCTCGTTGGAACAGGTCGAACGTACGCAGCTTGCGGTCCTTGTACACCGCCTTGCCGCCAGCGAATGTGTCCACCCGGAATGACTCGCCACTCGATAAGGACACCCTGCTCCGCCGCACGTCGAAGCGTGTCGTCGTCAGCGACCAACCGATGCCAAACCCCGCGTCCAACGGATTGAGCGGATTGAAATTAATGCCCAGACCGACGGTGGGTCCGCACAGGTTGTTGGCTGCCGCGCCGGGGAGGCTTACCGAGCACGAGTACATGCCGGTACGCGGATCCACGCCTGCGTTGACCGCGCTCATGAAATTGTAGGCATTCGAGTGAATACCGTCGGTTTCGGAGGCAGTCCTGATCGCTGATGAACGTGTCGTCCATTTCATCACTATGATTCCTTTCAACAATCGGCTGCGGTCATCCCACGATTTTCAGTCGATGATTGGCGTATCGGTGTCCCACAACGCCCAGTTGCCCGATCCCCGCGCGCGGAGTTCGGCGATGGCATACGCGTCAAGCGCCCTGACGTCCGCCCCACGAACGGGGTCGAACGAGTTAAGAAAATGCCGATAGAGCGATTGTCCCGGCAGTGGAGTCGCTCCGTTTGGGACGACACGCCGCTGATAGAGGGACATCTGGTGCGCATCCAGCCCTTGCGTTCCCGGAATGATCCCCTCGCCGTGGGGATTGAGCGAGAGTAGTTCATGAAAGCCGAAGCCGCTCGTACGGACCATGTGAGGCTGCAGCCCGCCGTGGCCAATCAGCGCGTGCGAGAGTGTCATGCGGGCGTTCGACACCGACCAGCCGTTGCTCAGGGCGATGCCTTGCGGGAAACGATCAAGCAGTTCCCTTGATAGAAATCCTCGTGTCACCATGTAATTCCCTATATGCGGGAGGTGGGTGCCGACGTTGATGCGCTGCACTCCCGACATGGAAGCCATCGCTGCGTCGGTCGGCATCACGGCAAGCGCATTCGGCGTGAACGGCGCGGCTCCTTCGGGCGCGCCGCCCAACAAGCGAAGCCGTGGCGGGGCACGAACCAGCGTCGGCGCCTTGATATGCGGACTGCTCGATAGCTGCTCCATCCACGCGAGTGCCGTCCCCGTAGTCGAACGACGTGATGTATCGACGATCGCCTTCGATGCGGCCTTCGCAGCCATCGCACCGCCCAATCCGGCCAGTCCAAGCACCGTGGACCCCAGGCCGAGCTTTGAGGCGAGCGCGTCGTTCCCGGCGTCTGCCGCTGCAGCGGATCCGATGCCCAGGCCGACTGACGCCACGTCGACAGCAAGCAGGCCCACCGCGGTCGACTGACTGAGCGTCGCCGTCCACGTGAATACCGCCCCCAACGCGGGCGCGAGCGTTCCTCCCGACAACGCAATGGCGATACCCGAAGCTGCGACACCGATGCCAACGAACAGCCAGTCCAGCCACCCCTCGCCACTGGGGTCGCTGCGATTGATCGGATCTCCCAGGCAGTACGCATAGGCGTTCAGTCCCCCGTGCCCGAAGGGACTCGCCGCGTCGGGGCTGTGAAACCGAAGCAACACGGGGTTGTAGGCGCGATAGTGGCCCAGCACGTACCAATCGACCCCCTGCGTCTTCAACTCGCCGGCATAACCGATACCGGACCTACCTGCGCTCGCCCCTGCGTACCCATGAGGCGTGTAGGCCAGATGAGCGAGTGTCTCGCCAACTTCACTGATCGTCGATCCCAGTGCATCGCTTCCCAACAGGATGACCTGCCTGGATTCGTCAACGGCGTTGGTCTGCGCGACGAGGCTTCCAGGTACGCCGATGAATGACGACGATCCGAGCTTCCCAACATCGAGGCTGATACGTTGGCCGACATAATACCGATGGCGCACGTCGAGCCCGTCGTCCACTTGGGCGATGCGGTCACCCGCTCCGTAGCGGAAGGTGGTTTGACGGGTATCGTGGACCCATCCTGCGGGACGACCCAGGCCGTCGTAACGCAACGTCCGGCCACGCTCGTCGTGGTCCAGATTGCCGGCCTTGTCGTAGCCGAAGTATTGGGTGTCTTCCGGATGACCTTCGTGTTCGACGCTAGCCAACTGCGTGGGATCGTCGGTTCGGTAACGGAAGACGCGCGCTTCCACCTCGCCGCTGCCGTACGCGGTATCGAGCCGGCGAACGTTATCTAGCGCATCGTAGGTAAATTGCTGACTGACCAGGGCGCGTCCCGACGCATCGAGCGGTGCGTGAATGCCCTTGCACGCGTATCGATAAAGCCGACCCCGAAGATCGTAGCTGTATGTCTCCTCGCGCTCACCGTCTTCCGTGATCAACCGACGCGCGGCAAATTTCCCTTCCGGGGTATAGGTCGGGACCAACGTGCGGGTCTCGGACACATTCCCCAGCCGGGCCACCGTCACCCTGCTCAACTCCCTGCCGTCTTCATCGAGCGATAGCCGCACGTCCAGCGACCGCATTCCGTCACGGCTCCGCGATGTGACCCCGTTACGGTTGGAGAACGGATCGTACGTGATGTCGACCACGACATCGCGCCCCTCCAGGCGGGAAAGGCGACCCAGCCGATCGTAGATCATGCGTTGCTCATCACCGCCGCCAATCGCGTAAGACGTTGGAATGCCGCGCAAGGTATAGGTGTGGTGGCTCAGACGCGTCGTCCCGTCGTAGGTAAACGTCTCCGAAGCCAATCGGCCGGATGCGTCATAGGTCAGCTCGTGAGAGCCCAACGCATTGCTCGCCGCCGTGAGGTCGCCGGTGAGCCTGTCGTACTCGAATCGAGTCCTGTCCCCGTCCACTTCTTGCCAAGCCAGACGCCCGCCAAGCCGGCGCTCATAGCCGCAGGCAACCATCGTGCCTGACGGGAGAGTCATCTTGTCCGGTTGGACGGAGTTTGCAGTCGCGTACGCGAAGCTCGTCTCCCGCTGGCCTACCCGGAGCCATGTCCTTCGTCCAAGACTGTCGTAGGCCTGCTTACCGAGGCCTACCGGTTCGTCACCCAGAGATGGATGGTGTATGGCAACGCTCGTGACACGCGCCCCGGCCGTATCGGGAGCGTACACCTGGGTGACCAAAGCTCCGTCAGTCAAGGTGGTCTCGATCAACCGATCGTAGAAGTCATAGCGGTAGGTCGTGACCTTGTTCGCCCAGCCAGGCGCCGACACGACCTCCATGGTGACGCGATCCAGTCCGTCGTAGCTGTACTCCCGACGTGTGACAACCGTTCCCGCGCGGTCAAGTACGTCGACTCTCCATGGCTTGCCACTGACGGTATTCGTCGTGCGCGTCCGACATCCGCGAAGGCGCCCTTCCAGAGTTTCCGCCTCGTTCCAACTTTCAGCCACGCGATTGACGGGATCGATCGATTGGCACGTTATCGAGCCGTTGGATTCCACGACCTCGACACATGTGCCCCAGCCGTCGTATCGGTAGTGCGATGTCAGCGCGATCTCGACCGTCTCCACCGGGACGTTCTCTCCCACCCCGTAAGGCGGCGGACGCGTCGCCACCGGCACGCCGGTGTCCGTCGTCGTTTCGCTGACTTTCCGGCCCAGGCCATCGAAGGACGCCCGCCATATCTCGTGGTCTTCCCCGTCGCCGTTCCAGTCGCGCACGAAAGCGCTGATGGGCGTTCCGAATCCATCCAACGCCACGTATGTGTAGAGGCCCTTCACGCTGGTTCTGCCGAACCCACTGGCGCCGTGCGCGAGAACATACTGGGAGCTCGTCGCGGCTTCCCACTCGCTACCCGCCGCAACGATCTGTACCGTATCCCGGCCGAGATGGTCGTATGCATAGCGCATGATCCCGCCGTCGGGACCCTGGTCCATCACGGGGAAGCCGCTATGCAACGACAATGCGAAGGATACCTTCGTCTGGAGCGAGGCTGCGCCCCGACCCGCGGTCTTGATGGTCTCTGTCACAAGCGTCGGAACGTCTTCTCCGCGCGCGTTCTTCTCAGTGACGGGTAGGTAGTAGGCGTACTCAGCCGCGTCTTCCAGCCCGCCGTGGTGTGCGACGACACGGTGGGGTCGGCCATGAAAGTCTCCACTATCGTCGATGTAAGTCTGGGACGTCTTCTCTCGCTCCTCGAGGCGGCCGTCGGCAAGTTCCTCGTAGAGTGCACCTCCTGCGGAAACGATATGGAAGGTGCCACCCGTCGCACGGGACGAAAGCCTTGCGTAGACAAAACGCGTCACGCGCACGCTTCCCTCACTTCCTGCCGGCGGCTGGGAGCGCTTTTCCTTCAGGAAGCGGACAAACCCAAGCGGATCAGCCGGGCATGCTCCTTCTTCACCTTCCACGGGAAAGTAGGAGAAATATTCCATCGCCCCGCGTGCATCGACGCGAGACAATACATTGCCGTGCTCGTCGTAGGTCGTCTTGTCTTCCACAACCAGGGTGTCCGCCCTGCCAGCGACCGAGAACATCGTCCTCACCTCGATCGGCAGCTGGCACCAGGGCGGCTGATTCTCGAAGGGCGCTTCAGGATCCTCGCCGTAGACCGTGGCCACCTCCTTCACGCAGCCGTCCTGCGACGTGATTTCACTGGTCATGAGATGGAAGCGATTGAATGTGCGCTCGACCGTACGGGCCGGTTCGATGCCGTCGTACTGAATTTGCGTCGAACTGTATTCGTAGCGCTGGCCCGGCGCCATCACGATCCGGTAGAGGTTGTCCTCGTCGTCCAGCCAATCATTCACCGCGCCGAAACCAAAGTAATTCCGGTTGTCGGAATACATGTATCTCGTCCGCATTACCGGTTGATTGTGTCCCGGATCGCGCCGGCATTCGACCACGTACGGCATGTGGCTCAATGGCCGGTTCGCGCCGCCCGGCAGTGCGTGGCCGTCCCATTTATAGTCGACCTCTTCGCGACCGCCCGTCGGCACGATGACGCTCTTGAGAAGCAGCATTTCCGGATCGGCCCGCGGCCGCTCGCCCAACCCCAGCCAGCCCAGCAGCTTTCGCCACGCACTTTGCTGCCCACGAGGCGACACGACGGGCAACAGCTCGTACCCGAAGACCCAGCCGTCGCCGTAGCCTTCTGGCAAGGCAAGGCGGTCGAGGCGGTCGTTGCCGAAGTGGAAAGTGAAGGTGCTGGCCTGCGCCGTTCCCGGATGTAGCGTGACCGCCGCGTGAGTTAGTTCGTAGGCGATGCTCAGAAGCACCCGACCAGTACCGTCGGTCATGCTTTCCAGCTGCACGATGCCGTTGCCGCCGCGTTGCTGCAACACCACCAAGTAGCCTTCCGGTGAGTGCACTTCCGTCAGGACCGCCACGCCCTCACTGCCGGCAATGACTTCCAGCCATTCCGTCATCCCGGATTTATGCACGATCACATAGCTGTCGGGCCCTCTCTGGAAAAGGTCGAAGGTACGCAGCTTGCGGTCCTTGTACGTCGCCTTACCGGCGATGAACGTGTCGACCCGGAATGACTCGCCGCTTGATAACGATATGCGGCTCCGCCGCACGTCGAAACGCGTCGTCGTCAGCGACCAACCGATGCCGAAGCCTGCATCCACCGGGTTGAGTGGACTGAAGCTGATACCCAGCCCCACGGTGGGGCCACACAGGTTGTTGGCCGCCACCCCCGGAAGGCTGACCGAGCACGAGTACATGCCGGTACGAGGATCGACGCCTGCGTTGACGGCGCTCATGAAATTGAAAGCGTTCGAGTGGACGCCGCCGGTATCGGCGGCGCGTGACGTTGCATTCCGTCGCCTGATCATGAGCCTGTCCTTTTGGTCGCACATGGATCACCGATACAAAACAAGCTTCCATCGTCCATCACCCCATTGGCTGTCAAATCTGACCTGCAGGGTGTTTGAGTTGCCGTACCAGTCCGTGGTTTTCAGGATGCAGGGGCCATTTGGCTTTCCTGGTTGGAACGGAATGTCCTGCCGGCCGACCAGCACGACGACGGCCTTCCTTGCATCTGTCGACGGCAGGGACGGCAGCGGCGTCGCACCCACCGGGATGACCGGGCTCCATTGGATCGTCGTGCTCCCAGGAGAGGCATAGCCCGTGAAGCACGCGCGGGCCTCGCCCGCTACCTTATCGTGCCACTGGATCATGCCTGCAGGCTCTACCTCGACAGAACGGATACCGATCACCTTATTGGAAGGGTCGATGTATGACAGCGAGTAACGGTGGACCGAGTCTGGATTGAACACTTTCTCCGAAGCCTCGACACCATCGTCATCGCCGGAGAGAACATCGCGCACCCAAGGAAACCGGTCGAGGGCCGCGATTTCGGGCATCAGGCCAAGCACCTCGATCTGCGAGTCCTTTCCCGCGTGCGTCCCGCCGCACGGATCCGTGTCGACACCATTCGTCCTGTATGTCCATCCGTCCCTGCATGCCACAAACGCACAAAGTTGAACCTTTTGCGCAGGCGATCGGCGACATGCGATCTGGAAGTACCGAAAGACGCTGGCACGCGGTGCGGTTTCCGCGTTGCGCAAATAGCCCTCCGCAGCCCTCGACACACCCGGATACGGATCGTACCCCTTGTCGTACGTTATAGATCCCGCACTGGGATCGCCCGGGCTTGTAACCCACCATAGCGGTTCGTCTGCCATTTCTTCAGAGGATGTACCGGACGAGAAGTCCGGATCCAGCGGCAGGGGTACCCCATCATCACCCATGCCAATGGTCAGGCTCTCGAGTTCTTCCGGTGTCGGCACGCCAGGCTTGCCTGTCGCGAGGTCCGTAAACGCGAGTTCAACCTTCAGCTTGATCTGTTGCAGGCCATTGACGTACACCCGATCGCTCGACGACTCACGCGAGAGTTCGAACGTCGTAATGTGCCAGAGCGGATTCATCACCACGGACGAGAGGTCGACATAGCTGTCGAAGCCGTGACCGGACGCCGGACGGGTCTGGATAGGGACGGACTCACCGGGAGGCAAGATGGAGACGCCAGCGCGAACGGCAGGCCCGCAAGGCTTGCTCGTTGCAATCCAGAAGTCGATGGACTGCTGCGTGCCGTCCGATAGCGGGCTGTCGTATTCAATCGACCAATCGGGAAGCGTCGCTCCGTCGTCGTAGTTGACCAGGGTCAGGAGGGCTTTGAGCTCTTCGTCCTCCAACTGAACCGTGTCGCCGCCCTCATTCAGTGCCTGAAGCACAACGCGGGCGCGCAGTTCCGCCTTGCCCGGTCGCGTTGGCGGGGGCGGAGAGCCGACTGCGGCGATAGCGAAGGTCTTGAGCCGATACCAGGAGGCTCTCGCGCGCCTTCCATGTCTTGAATGAGGGGTGTCGCCGGGCATAGGCGAGAACTCCTCGACCGAGGTTTCTACGCGGGTTTCGGATCGGGTGGTTTCCGATCGTTTCGTGGTTCTTTTGCTCTTCACTCTGAACCTCCTGGAATGCGAGAGTGCTGCGGACCGGATCGATGGGCTGCTACCAGTTTCCAAGCACCTTGAAGTCAAGGCCGAGCGATGGAACACCGATACGAACCCTATGTTCGTTCCCGTATTCATCCATGATCAGTGCATTCCTGGAGAGAACCTCGCCTGCCTCGTTACCCCCCCAGAAGAAGTGGAGGTTTTCATCGAAGAAGTGAAGAAGAAACTGTACCGATCCATCCTCATAGTTCTGAGGATATCCAAGCTTGTCATACACATAAAACCCACTGCCCTGGGCATGGTATTTCAGCTGATCGGGAACGTCGTAGTAGTACAGCCCGCCCTGGCTTCGGGGCTTGGCAAGGACCGTAAAAACTCCCTCATAAAGCCACTTCTCTCCATTTCCTGACCCGCCGCGCGCATCGAAATCGCCGTTGTCAGCATAGATGTTCAAAGAGCCCCCGATGTTACCGCTCGAATCCTTGATCTCTCGGAGATTGATTCGGCGACCGTTTCTCGAAAGAGTGATGAACTTGCTTCGAACAGTGAAGTACTCAAGATGGCTATGGTCGTAGCCACCATCCCTCACGTTGAAATCCGACGGCGGCGAGTTCAGGGCCGGTCGACCGTAGATGTTCACGGAGGAGTCGAAAGCCCCCCCTGCGGCGCCCGGGCGCGTCTGAATGGGCTGCGAAGAATTGGGTGGAGTAATGGAAGCGGCAATCTGGACGGCTTCATCGACCGTCGTGGTCACGAACACCTCAAAGGAAACATAGTCAGCCCCCTCCTCACACCCTTCTGCGCGATTGTCGTGGGGCGAATCGACAATGTGCGGCGCCTCGTGCCCCGCCGAAGCATCCGGGATGACCGCCGCATCATATCCGTACCCATTCCAAGCACGCTGGACCGCCCAACCCGCAGGAAGGGGTACGCCAGCGCTATAGGTCACCAGCGTGAGGCGGGCGAGAAGCTCGTCGCATGGCACACGCACGTATTGGCCCTGCGAGTCTCGCGGCGAAAGTTTTACGCGAATCCTGATCTGCTGCCGGCCGTTAGCGAATACCTTCACCGTTGGAGCGTCGCCGCTACCCGCTCTGGGCGGATACTCGATCTCGAACTGCTGCAAATGCGTCCAGATGGCTGCTTGAGGACGGGGCCCCTTGTATGGCACACCATGCGCACGGGCCGGCACCCCGTCGCTCCTTCCATGCACCCTCGTGTTATCACCGCGTTCCTCGACTACTTCAATATTTGTCGTGGATTCGGTGTGCGTGGACTCCTTGCGGCAGGTGCGCTTGATGATATTCACTCTGAACCTCCTGGAATGCGAGAGTGTTTGACACCCCACGACGTTGCTTGCCGCTGGCCATTCCGGCAATAGGCCATAGGTTGTAGGGGCACGACAAAGACCGCTTAATATCGGCACGGGAAACTCAACTCCCGAACCAGGCAACGATTTCTCCATGATTCCGTCACGGCACATTCCATGGCAGCATCACCCCATGCGCACCGACTACCTCATCCGCCCCATCGAGCCCCGCGACGACGCCGACATGGCAGCGGTGATCCGCCATGTCATGCCTGAATTCGGCGCGGACGGCCCGGGGTTCGCCATCCACGATCCGGAAGTGGATGCTTTATCCACCGCCTATTCGCGGCCGCGTCACGCTTATTTCGTGGTCGAGAAAGACGGCCACGCGATCGGCGGTGCAGGCATCGCCCCTCTGGAAGGCGGCGACGACGATACCTGCGAGCTACGCAAGATGTATTTCCTTCCGAAGGCGCGGGGCATCGGGGCGGCATCGCGACTCATGCGCCGCTGCCTGGATGCTGCCCGTCGCGCAGGCTTCCAGCGCATCTACCTGGAAACGCTGACAGGTATGGACGCCGCGCAGGTGCTGTATCTGCGCCATGGTTTCGCGCGCATCGAAGGCCCCATGGGCGGTACGGGACATTTCAGCTGCGACCGCTTTTTCCTGCGCCACCTCAACGACGGCGACCTGATCGTCGCGCCGGAGCCGCCTACCCTGCTGTTCGCCATCGACGATCCGGGTCGCGAGGACGTGCTGCCGCTGATCGAGCAGCTGCATGGCTACCTCTCCGACCTCTATCACCAACCTCTGCCACCTCACGTGGGCGTAGACGCACTGCGCAAGCCTCACGTGACCTTCATGACCGCCCGCGTCGACGGTACGCCGCTGGCCTGCGGCGCCGGCGTCGACCACGGCGACTACGTGGAACTGAAGTACATGTACGTCGTGCCAGCCTGCCGCGGCATGGGGCTTGGCAAAGAAATGCTGGAAGCGCTGGAGGCGCAGGTGCGGGCGGCCGGTGGAACGAAGGTCAAGCTGGAGACAGGCACGGCGCAGACCGAGTCGATCGAGTTGTACGAGCGGTCCGGCTATCGCCGCTGCCGGCCCTTCGGCGATCATCATGCCCATCCCGCCAGCATCTTCATGGAAAAGCCGCTTTGATCCGCATTGCCACCGAGGCCGACGCCGCTGCCTGTCACGCCATCTACGCGACGGTCGTGCAGACCAGCGCCATCACGTTCGAGACCGACCTGCCGGGTGAGGAAGCGATGCGGGGACGGATCCGCGCGCGGCTAGCCACGCACCCCTGGCTGGCCTGGGAAGAAAACGGCGAACTGTTGGCCTATGCGTATGCGGGCCGCTTTCGCGAACGTGCGGCCTACGACTGGATCGCCGAGACGTCGATCTACGTGCATGAGAGCGCACGCCGTCGCGGCATCGCGCGGCGCCTCTACGGTGCCCTGCTAGGCGCCATGCGCCTGCAGGGCATCAACCAGGCGGTGGGCGTCATCACCCTTCCCGGTTCGACAAGCGTGGCCATGCACGAGGCCATGGGCTTCGCCCCGGCGGGCGTCTGGCCGAAGGCCGGGTACAAGCTGGGCCGGTGGTGGGACGTTGGGGTGTGGAACCTGTTCCTTTCCGAGCCGGCCACGCCCCCGACGCCGGTGCTTCCGTTTGCGAAGTTGGCGGCTTCAGAGGACTTGGCCGCGCTCCTCGCGCTGGCCTGACGTCTTGCGCTTTGTGTGGGAGCCGCTTCAGCGGCGATGGGTGCCTGCCGCAACCCTGCCCGCTGCCGCGGGATCGCCGCTGAAGCGGCTCCCACAATATCTCTGCTCCCTGCAAGGTCTCTGCTCCCTGCCGCGGCGCCGCAAGCCGCGCGGGGCGGCGCTCGGCTAAGATTGGCTTCTTTGTCAGTCGTACCAGTGGAGTATTCATGCAGCTCGAACAGGTCAGGGCCGTCATCACCGGCGGCGCATCGGGGCTGGGCCATGCCGTTGCGCAGCGCCTCGTCGCCGCGGGCGCGAAGGTCGCCCTCTTCGACGTGAACGAGGAGAAGGGCCACGCGGCAGTCGCGGCCCTTGGCAAGCACGCCAGCTTCCTGCGCACCGACGTCACCTCCGAAGAGGGCGTGACCGCCAACGTCGCCGCCGCCCAGGACGCCATGGGTGGCCTGAACGTGGTCGTGAACTGCGCAGGCATCCTTGGTGCAGGCCGCGTGCTCGGCAAGGAAGGCCCGATGCCGCTGTCGACCTTCTCGGGCACCGTGATGGTAAACCTCGTCGGCAGCTTCAATGTGGCCAAGGCCGCGGCGCAGCTGATCCAGGCCAATGCCGCCGGCGAAGACGGCGAGCGCGGTGTGATCATCAACACCGCCTCGGTCGCCGCCTATGAAGGCCAGATCGGCCAGGCCGCCTACTCCGCTTCCAAGGGTGGCGTGGTCGGCATGACCCTGCCCATGGCCCGCGAGCTTGCCCGCTTCGGCATTCGCGTGAACACCATCGCGCCGGGCATCTTCTGGACTCCGATGGTCGACGGCATGCCGCCGGCCGTGCAGGAATCGCTGTCTGCCTCCATCCCCTTCCCGTCGCGCCTGGGCCGGCCGGAAGAGTTCGCCGACACGGTGGCCTTCATCATCAACAGCCGTTATCTCAACGGTGAAACGATCCGCCTCGACGGCGCCGTTCGTCTCGCCCCGAAGTAATCCAACCCAAGAACAGCAAAGTCGAACGCCATGAAAGCATCCGATGTAAAAAAGGGTAACGTCGTCGAGCACGACGGCACCGTGTACCAGGTTCGCGATATCGAACGCAGCTCACCCTCGGCGCGCGGCGGCAATGTGACCTTCCGGTTCACGCTGTATTCGATTCCGGGCCAGCGCAAGTTCGACCTCAGCCTGCGCGCCGAAGACGAGCTCAAGGAAGTCAGCCTCGAACGCCGCCAGGCGAAGTTCTCGTATATGGACGGCGACAACTTCGTCTTCATGGACGATGAGGATTACACCCAGTACACGCTCGGCCCCGACGTGGTTGGCGAGAATGCCGGCTATGTCGTCGAGGATCTCGAGGGTTACTACGTGCAGGTGATCGACGAAGCGCCCGTCGGCTTGCAGGTGCCGACCTCGGTTGTCCTGTCCGTGATCGACACGGCGCCGGAGCTGAAGGGTTCCAGTGCCACCAAGCGCAACAAGCCGGCCAAGCTGCAGACCGGCATCGAAGTGCAGGTACCCGAGTACATCACCAACGGTGAAAAGGTGACGGTGAACACGCTCACCGGCGAATTCGCGGGGCGCGCCTCGTGATCGCGGCGGGACGGAATAGCATACGTGCCGTTTCGTCCCGCTGTCTCGCTCGCCCTCCAGTCAGGGACGCTGCGGCAGAATCACCGGCTCAAAGGATGAGCCTCCGCACACCATGACCAAGAGTTATTCGTTCCGCGCCAGCGTCATCGACACGTTGATCCGGACGAAACGACCGGATGTCCCCATGCGGGTTGCCTTGCGCAATACCGCCGCGGTGGTGTTGCCACTGGCTGCCGGCATGTACGCCGGGTATCCGCAGGTCGGCATCGGCATCGCGGCCGGTGCGCTCGATACCATGTTCTCGGATCAGCCCGGTCCGTACCAGCAACGCCTGATTCGTCTGTTCCTCGCCGCGCTTGCCGCCGGCTTCGCCTCGCTGGTCGGTTTCCTGATCGGCGACGACGTGCTGCCGATGTGCGTGGCCTGCGCGCTGTGCGGTTTCTTTGGCGGCCTGCTCGTGGTCTTCGGCGCGGACATCGCGCGCGTAGGTATGACCAGCATGCTGCTCTTGGTGATCACGGCGGCCACGCCACAAGGTATCGATGGCGCACTTGCCGGCGGCGGCCTGATTTTCGCCGGCGGGATGCTCCTGGCCGTCTTCTCCATCGCGGCGTGGCCGCTGCAACGCTATCGACCCGAACGGGCCGCGCTTGCCCTGGTGTATCGCGGCCTTGCCGACCTCGCGCGCAAACCGCACAAGGATAGCGAAGCACCCGGCATCACCGATGCGATGAACGCCCTGCAGCTCACCCTGCTCGGCCGCCACCACGCGCACGGCCGTGCGATGGAAGCCTTCCGCGTGCTACTGGAACTGGCCGAGCGCATCCGCCTCGAACTCGTCGCCATGGCGGAGCTGGAGGTTAAACGCGAGAGCATGGGCGAGATGTTCCGCAATGATGCCGCCCGCGTGCTCACCGCCACCGCGGATGCGCTGGACGCGGCAGAGCCGCCCCAGCGTGCCGAGCGCGCGCTGGCGACCTTGCAGGCGAGCGAACGTGCCTTGCTCGCCGGCTCCACTGGTACGGGAGTCGGCGCGCACATCCAGGCGCTATCCGGCCAGCTCGCCGCCGTGGTCCGCAATACGAACTGGGCCGGCAGTCGCGGTGAAGAACGCGCCCAGCGCGCGGAAACCAGCCTTCCCGAGACCTTGCGTAGCGCTTCGCCGCTGGCCACGCTGCGCGCGAACATCACGCCGCATTCGGTGGCCTTTCGCCATGCCGTGCGTTGCGCCGTGGTACTTACGCTGGCGTTCGCCGTGTCGCGCTACTTCCACCTGCCGCACGGTTACTGGCTGCCGATGACCGCCGCCATCGTGCTGCGTCCGGACTTCGCCGCCACGTTCAATTTCGGCCTGCTGCGCGTTGTCGGCACCGTGCTCGGCCTCATGCTGACCACCTTCGTGCTGCGACTGACGCCGGACGTCGTCTGGGCGCACATCGCCGTGATGGGCGTGCTTTGCGTGGCCTTCCGTTATCTCGCCGTCGCGCACTACGGCATTGCCGTAGCCGCGCTGACCGGCACCGTGGTCGTACTGCTTTCGTTCGAAGGCGTCGATCCGTTCAACGCCATGTCCGATCGCGTGCTCAACACCGCGCTGGGTAGTGCCATGGCCTTGCTGGCGTATGTGCTGTGGCCGTCGTGGGAGCGCAGCCGCGCGCGCATCGCACTGTCGGAGATGCTATGCGCTTACGCCGACTACCTCGACACCCTGATCGAGCCTGCCGACCGCGCGACACGCCACCAGGTGCGCAATGCGACGCGAACCGCGCGGACCAATGCCCAGGCCTCGGTCGATCGCATGCGCGCCGAGCCCGGTACGCCGGCGGTCCTGCAGGAACTGGCCGAAACGCTCTACGCCAACGGCAACCGCCTGGCCCGTACGGCGATGACGCTGGAAGCCCTGATCGATGGCGACAAAGTGCCCGAAGAATGGGTCCATGTCTCCCCTTTCATTCGCGAGGCCTCGACGGCGCTGCGCGAGCAGGGTGAGGCGCTCACGCGAGCGGAAGGCGCCAACGTGCCACCCGACCTGCGCCTGCACCAGCGCGCGCTCGTGCAGGCGCTGGCGCGGACGAAGGATCGGGAGCTTGCCGATGCGATCGGGCGCCTGACCGACCGCCTGACGGACAACGTGGATACGGTGGCGCATGTGGTCACTCGGCGCTCCGTGACTCCGACCTGATAGCGATCCGCCCGGCGCCGCATCGGGTTGCTGCACCGCGAGAGGCCGCGGGTCGCCGACGGCGCTACACTCGGCCCCATGCTCAAGATCGATACCCACGCGCACATCCTGCCCCGTGACTGGCCCGATCTCGCGGCCCGCTACGGTGACGATCGCTTTCCCGTGATGACCCATTCCAGCGGTCACCATCGGATCTACAAGGACGGCCGGTTCTTCCGCGAAGTCTGGGAATCCGCGTTCGACGCGGAACACCGTATCGCCGACTACGCGCGTTTCGGTGTAGGCGTGCAGGTGGTCTCCACGGTACCGGTGATGTTCTCGTACTGGGCCAAGGGCTATCAGGCCCTGGAGCTGCACACCCATCTCAACGACGATATGGCCGCGGTCTGCGAAACGCATCCGCGCCACTATGCAGGCATCGGCACCGTGCCCCTGCAGTCGCCTTCGCTGGCGATCCGCGAGATGGAACGCTGCATCGACGAACTCGGCCTGCAGGGCGTGCAGATCGGTTCGCATTGCAACGAGTGGAATCTCGACGCGCCCGAGCTGTTTCCGTTCTTCGAGGCCGCCGCGGATCTGGACGCCGCCGTGCTCGTCCACCCGTGGGACATGATGGGTGCCGAGACGATGCCCAAATACTGGCTGCCCTGGTTGGTAGGCATGCCTGCCGAGCAGTCGCGTGCCGCCTGCGCACTGATTTTCGGCGGCGTGCTGGAGCGCCTGCCCTCGCTGAAGATCATGCTCGCCCATGGCGGAGGCAGCTTCCCGTACTCCATCGGTCGCATCGAACACGGCTTCCGCATGCGCCCGGACCTCGTCGCCACCGACAATGCGCGCAACCCCCGCGAATACCTCTCGCGGCTGTATTTCGATTCCTGCGTGCACGACGACGCGGCGCTGCGTTACCTGCTCGAGGTGGCCGGCACCGACCGGGTGATGCTCGGCACCGACTACCCGTTCCCGCTGGGCGAGCAGGAGCCCGGCGCTGGCATCGAAGCCCTCGGGCTCGACGATACCTCCCGCGCCCGGCTGTTCCACGGCACGGCGCTGGAGTGGCTGGGTATTCCGCTGTCGCGATTCCAGACCATGTCCGCCGTGGCGTGACGCAACGCACACTGCCACGGGCCATGCGCGGCCGGACGCTGTGCAAGAATGCCCGCGTTGCGCCGCGCCGACGCGGCCTCTACGGGGAACCCCTGATCGTGAAGCGCCTCCTGCGTACCCTTCCGTTTGCCCTCCTGCTGGCCAGCCCCTTCGCGGCGGCTACCGACGTCTCCATGGCGGGCGGCGCCATCCATGTCCCCGTTCCGGACAACTGGGTGCCGATCATGCAGTCCCAAGGCGACGTGACGGAGACCCAGGTGTTCCAGGTGCCGGGGTCCGTGGCCGCGGACGCCACCCTGGCGCGCGTTTCGATCACCCTGCAGCAGGTACCCAACCTCAACGGCTTCCAGCAGTTCTCCGGCAATATGCGCAGCCACGCGTCCGGACTGAAGGAATACGTCGCGGGCAAGGCCACCTCGCCAACGGAGAACCGCTATACGGCGAAGGAAGGCACGGTAAAGCTCGACTACTTCGAGCGTTATTTCTACAGTGGCGGCTATGCGATCCAGCTCCGCTGCATCCGCCCCACCGGCGATGCCAAGTGGAATGCCTCGTTCGACAAGGGTTGCGCCGACGTCGCGGCCCATATGCCCTCCTGAATACCCAAGGTAGTCAACGTATGACCGGTTTCGAAGCGACGCGCGGTTGGGCCGATGCCCAGGATGCGGCCGATCCCCTGCGCGCGTTCCGCGACGAATTCCACATCCCGCCGCATCACGGCCGGGACACCCTGTACTTCTGTGGCAATTCGCTCGGCCTGCAGCCGAAAGGCGTGCGCGCGGCAGTCGAAGCGGAGCTGGCCGACTGGTCCGAACTCGCGGTCGAGGCACATTTCCGCGGCCGCTCGCCGTGGATGCACTATCACGAGTATGTACGTGACGCGATGGCCGAGGTGGTCGGTGCGCTACCTGAGGAAGTGGTCGCCATGAACACCCTGGGCGTGAACCTGCACCTGATGATGGTCAGTTTCTACCGGCCCACTCCCGAGCGCCCGGCGATCCTCACGGAAGCTGGCGCCTTCCCCACGGACCGTTACGCACTCGAGTCACAGGTACGCTTCCACGGCTTCGATCCGGCAACGGACCTGATCGAGATGCAGCCCGATGGCCCTGGCGGCACGCTGTCGATGGCGGCGATCGAACAAGCCATTGCGGAGCATGGCCACCGCGTCGCACTGGTGGTGCTGCCTGGTGTGCAGTACCGCACCGGGCAGGTCTTCGACCTTCCGGCCATCGTGCGGTTGGCACATGCCCGGGGCTGTCTCGTCGGCTTCGATCTGGCTCACGCTGTCGGCAATCTGCCCCTCGCCCTGCACGACACCGGTGCGGATTTCGCCGTGTGGTGCACGTACAAGTATCTCAATGCCGGTCCCGGCGCGGTCGCCGGCTGCTTCGTGCACGAGCGCCACGCGAACGCCGACGTACCGCGCTTCGCCGGCTGGTGGGGTCACGACAAGTCCACGCGTTTCCAGATGGGCCCGCAGTTCGTCCCCACCCCGGGTGCGGATGGCTGGCAGCTGTCGAATCCGCCGATCCTCGCCCTGGCACCGCTGCGCGCGTCACTGGATGTGTTCACGCGCGCCGGCATCGACAACCTGGTGGCCAAGAGTCGTCGTCTCACCTCGTACCTCGACTGGCTCATCCGTAGCAGGCTCGACGATACGCTCGACATCGTCACGCCGAACGATCCGCTGCAGCGTGGCGCGCAGCTTTCGGTGCGTGTACGGGCGGGTCGTGATGCGGGACGTGCTTTGTTTGGGCACCTCGAACAGCAAGGCGTCATCGGTGACTGGCGCGAGCCCGATGTGATTCGTCTGTCGCCAACACCGCTTTACAACCGCTTCGCCGACTGCCTTGGTGCGGTCGAAGCGATCGAGGCGTGGTGCGGAACGCAGGCATGAGCGCGCAGGAGCTGTTTCCGGCGCCGTACAGCGAACAAGGCAACGGGTTTGTCGTGCAGGCGGTGACGCATTGGTTGCGCGTCGCGCCTGGCCGCGTGATGTTCGGGCTGAAGGCCGGTGGCTTGCCTGTTGCGTTGCCCGAGCGTCCTGCGACGGTGTCACATCGGGGCATCGAAGCGAAGATGGACGGCCACGTCACCGAGATCGAAGACGTCAGCAGTGTGTGGCTGCGCGAGCATCCGGACGTTACCTCGCGTTATATCGCGGCCCTGCGCGACGTGCTGAAGAATCCGCGTATCCGCCTCGACGGCTACGCCACGCATGCCATCTTCACGGGCTCCGTGGAGCTCTACGCTGGCTCGCGCATGGACAGCATCGCCTTCGAACTCGACGACGAAGACGGCTCGTACGAACGCGTGATGGAGCTTCTTCGCCATGCGCCACGCGACGGCCGCACCGCCTTCGCGATGCCGCTCGAACCTGGCATGGGAAGCTTCGAGGATCCCGAGTTCCTTGCTGGCGATCAGGCGTGGATCGACGGCCAGCGGGTACTTATCGAATACATCCCCGACGAGGGTGGCCGCGCGGAAACCGCGGCGCTCGATCGTGATGCTCTCGCGGATGCGATCGAGAGAGCGTGGTACGCAATGATGGATGTGTCGGAGCGGATTCGTATGGAACTTAGTCTACCGACTTGAGCGACACCCCCCGTGTCGCTATCCGACATCTGGCCTAAACCTTACCTAGCCGGGGGCGAATGCGCAGCACGCGCGACCTTCACACTCGAGAGCAGGACACTGCCGCGTATCCCGGCCTCAAGCACGTACTGACTCATGGGCACTCGTTTCAGGACGGACGGCTCATGACAAGTAATGACGGTGATTCCCGCACGCTCTCTGCGAAGCATTAGATCGGCCAGACACCCGATCCCGTCTACATCGAGCCCCACAGTCGGCTCGTCCAGAACCAGCACGGCCGGATCGGATGCAAATGCCATATGAAGCATCAGACGTTTCTTCCAGCCCAACGACAAGTCCCCAAAAGGAATCCCTGCGTAGTCTCTCAACGAGAACGGGTCGAAAGACTCGAAGATGTCGCGCGGAATATCGACTCCCCGGAGTGATAAGTAGAGCCGTATAGCGAAATCAACCGACGCGCCATCGTAGAACTTCGCAGTTGCTGGAATCATTACGATCCCATGCTTACCTCGATATTTCCGCGAATGTACGGAGCACCCGTTCAAGAGTACCCCTCCAGACGTCGGATCCTGAAGGCCACACATCACCTCCAGGAGCGTTGTCTTTCCCACGCCATTTGATCCTTCCAGGAGGTGTATCCCGTCCGCAAGGTCGGCCGACGCATTCCACACCACGCATCGACCATCGCGTCCTTTCCGCACCTGCCGCAACTCCAGCAACGTCATATGTACTCCACAACCATACCAATCACTCCAAACACACACAGCGTGCCACTCTCGATCGCTCGGGGTGCCTTTGCTATTCGGCAAAGAACAAATGCAAGGAAGAGAAAACTGACAAGGGCAACCACCTTTGACGCGGGAGATCCGATCGGCCCGACCCAGGCCTGAGCAGCCGCGCATACCGTCATACTCGCCGCATACAAAGCCGTCGAAGCAATGCACACCTCGTAGTTCTCGACGACGCGATATCCAGGACAGGTAAGCAGCAAAGGGCAATCGTCCCTCGTTCGCTGCGACGCAAGATCCAACAGCGATCGCAACGGAAGAAGCGCCGACAGCGAACCGATGAGCGAGATCGCGATCACTCCGCCTGACGAGTTCAGGCGAGATAGAACGACATGAGTAATTACCAGAGCAATCAGGCTGCAAGCATGCAAGCACGGAACACGAGGATCCGACCAAGATGCGACGCCGGAGAGCGCATGCCTGAACAGCAGATAGGTCTTCGAAGCACACGCCGACTTCGAAAGTCGATGTCGTTTCGTTCGGCGCTCACGCCATTCGCTCATGACGCACGAGGCGACCACCACCACACACAGGGCAAGCTGAGCGCCCTCGGCTCGGCCGCTGCCATCATGAAGAAAATGGAGCCAGGCAAAGAGCACGAATGCAGGCCACGCCAAGATGGAATATCGCAGCGTCGCGCCAAGCATCATCGTGGATGAAGACATAAGCACTGCCACCGCACTCATATCTTGTATCGACGAAACGAAACGCCTCTGGGATGCAATCCAGGCGTTCCAAAGAAAGAGATGGACCGCTACCCCGAGGGCCCTTCCCGACAGACTGACCTCAGGGTCACCGAGCACCAACAAGGGTGAAAGAAGCGCCTCAGGGATACTGGCGAGCGGGACCAACGCGAACCCGACTAACAGAACAGTCCTTTGCCGGGATCTGAAGAAATCGCGGGAGGCTCGCCGGTACGACGTCAACATCGCCCAGGCTATCCGCGTCACCGAAAAGACGGGCACCCCTATCATCAGAGGAGTGCCCGATCGAATTCGCCAAGCGACGGGTCCCTCGGCAACGTCTCCAGTGCAACTCGAAGCAAGCGAACGGCCTCGCGACCCCAAGCGTCGTTTGAAGCCGCCTCATCAGGAAGTTCCGGCAGCCTAATCAGCCGCGCCTGACTCAGCACCATTCCGTCCCTCCCTACGGGGTAGATCAACGAGATCAGGAAGTGGAAGATGTCGCGAGCTTCGAGGCCAATGGAGGGAAGTCCGTCGATCAAGAAGGTCATCGGCAACGTATCCTGAGACCGGCAAAGTAGACATGCAGACTCGAGGTCAACGACCATCAAGTCCTCACCACGCAGCATGAAGTTTGCAGCCTTCGCATCGCCAAGCGAAAACCCTGCACGGTGAAAGCGCCGAATGAGGCGAATTGCAGGTCCGACCTGTGTTGGGTCACTGGTCGACCGCGCACGATGGACAGCAAGATCTACGCCTTGAATCTCCTCGAGTACAAGGACGTTCGCGCCCTCTTCCTTTGAGAAGGCGATTGGCTTTGCCAGCACATCCCCCAGGCCGGCGCCTATCATCTCGCGGTACATGTGCCACTCCCGATCGAGAAAGTGCGCGCCGTCCCTCCCATCGGGCAATGCGCTCCCGAGCTGAAGCCCAATCTTGACAATGACGCCCGTCCGGACAGGGTCCTCAATATCGATGGACCTGAAAACCCCACCCTTTCCCGATCGACAAATGGCAGATACGGCTGGAAACTTTGCGAGAATGGAGGTACTTACGTTGACTGGCTGGACGTTCTCGTCGTCGGCGAGAACGTCGTTCGCTGAAACGAAGGGATTAGCGTCTACGAGATCCATAACGGAGAGGGGATCTCTACGGTCATCCAAGTGGCTCACACCCGCAATTTCAATACATTTCGCGCGGTAGCTTCCGTATCGATAGAAGACATTTGCCCCTGACCAAGCAGCTGGAAGCCGCGGCACAAAAGGACCTTCGTGCCCAATATTCTCAAGTGATCTGCGGAGCGAAGCGAGCACCGTCGAAACTTTCGATGTGTCGTGAAGGTACGCTACGATGCATTTCCCTACCTGGGAGAATCCGAATAAACCAGCATTCTGATCTCTTACTCGCGACAAGTTGCTCAGGTACTTGAACGGAACACTATGGTCGTGCAATACGGGGCCTACGACCTTTAAGGTTCTTATGTAGTTAGCCAGCGTGGCGGAGACGTAGAGTTTCCAACCTTGCGACACGGTTGCCGGAATGTCCCCAACACCATTCCATGTAGCATCTGTTACGCCGGATTGCCCGACCAAGCGCATGGGATCGGGAACAACAAGCATGTCCTGCGATGGATCATAAATATATTCTGAGCCATCCATGGCCATTTTGCTTTCCGTTTAGTGTGCTTTTCCGGGCCAAAGGAGCGTTGTCAACGTTATCGTCACCGTCGGAAAGAAGTCGGAAGGCTCTGACGTTTCTGCCATCTGCATGGCATCTCGCGGGGAGCGAGCAAGGATCGGATATCTGGTTTGTTTACCGCCCGACACTGGCGAAGAAATTCCGGAATCAAGGTTGTCAGTTCGATACATTAGTAATCTTCCTTTGTTACTGGCGCGCGATCGAACGCCAACATGGCGACCCGCCGGCCAGCTACAAATGATGTCCTTTCAGCGTCAAAGATATCAGCGTCGTGCGCTGAATTCCGTGTAATCCTCCGCCTGGAGGTTATCCACTACTGAGGCCTCGCAGACAGCAACGATGAGGGAGGTTAGCCGGCACTCGCTGGGTGACGTATTTGTCCTTCCCCGTGAACGACGAATCGCTCAATGGTGAGCGACTCCGCCCCCATGGGTCCGTACGCGTGTAGCCGAGTCGTCGAAATGCCGATCTCAGTGCCCAGGCCAAGTTCCCCGCCGTCGCTGAACCGCGATGATGCATTGACCATAACGACGGCGGAACGGATAGTGCGAACGAACTTATCTGCCGCACTGGTATCGCGCGTGGCGATCACCTCGGTGTGGTCCGAACCATAACGACGAATGTGCGCAATCGCCTCGTCGAGGCCATCAACCACGCGCACAGCAATGATGAGGTCGAGAAACTCGGCGGCGTAATCGTCATCGCTGGCGAGTACGACGTCGTCGACGAGCGCGCGGGTCGCCTCGTCGCCACGGATCTCGACTCCCAGATCGCGTAGCTTTCCTAAGGCAAGCGGCAGGAAGCTCTGTGCGATGTCCTTATGCACAAGCAACGTTTCCAGCGCGTTGCACACGCCGGGGCGACTGGTCTTGCCATCCACCAGCAGTCGCAATGCCAGTTCCGGGTCCGCGTCGCTATCCACGTAGAGATGGCACACGCCTTTATAGTGTTTGATCACCGGCACGCGTGCATGCTCCGCGACGAAGCGAATCAGACCCTCGCCACCGCGAGGAATCGCGAGATCCACGATATCGGTGAGCTGAAGCAGCTCGACCATCGTCTCGCGGCGCGGATCGTCGATTAGTGTGAGCGCGGCTTCGGGAATGCCATTTGTCTTCAATGCGCGACGCAAGGCTGCCGCTATCGCGATACTGGATTGCATCGCATCGGAACCTCCACGCAGGATCACCGCGTTACCCGCCATCAGGCACAGCGCGGCAGCATCGGCGGTAACGTTCGGCCGTGCTTCGTAGATCATCGCAATCACGCCAAGCGGAATGCGTACGCGCTCGACAACGATACCGTTCGGACGCGTCTCGCGCCGTGTCGTGATGCCGACCGGATCAGGCAAGGTCGCGACTTCACGGATAGCGGCGACGATCCCGGCGATACGCGAGGGATCCAGGCGCAGGCGATCGAGCATGGCGTCGCTGGTGCCATTCGAGCGGGCGGCGTCCATATCCTTTTCGTTGGCCTCCAGTACCACGGCCTCGTCCGCGGCGAGCGCGTTCGCCATGGCCTGTAGAAGACTTCGTTTCGCCTCGGTGTCGAGGGCGGCTACCGTTGCCGCGGCGTCCCGGCAGGCGAGCGCTTTGTCACGCAGGAAAGAAGACATCGCGACCTCGCTCAATGGGTAAGCGCGACGAGATCGTCGCGGTGGACAACGTTCTCGCCATAACTGTAGCCCAGGGTGGTTTCGATATCGCGGGTGTGGCGGCGCGCGATGCGGCGAACGTCGGCGGCGGAGTACTGCGCGATGCCACGCGCAAACGCTGCGTTCTCATCGGCAATATCGACCACGTCGCCGCGGGCGAAGTCGCCTTCGGCAGCGACCACTCCACCCGGGAGCAAGGAGGCACCGCGGGATCGCAAGGCATCCACAGCGCCCGCATCGACCGTGATCCTGCCGGCCGGTGGCGCGTGGCGCAGCCAGTACTTGCGGGCCGCCAGGCGTGTGCTGGGCGCATGCAGGCGCGTCCCCGTGAGCGAGCCCTCCGCCAGGCGTTCGATGCACGCCGCGTCACGACCGTCGAACAGGATCGTCTCTATGCCAGCCGAGGCGGCCTTCCCCGCCGCCTCGAGCTTCGTCCGCATACCGCCGGTTCCCGCCGTACTGCCCGCACCGCCGGCGCTCGCCAAGTGCGCTGCGGTGACTTCCGCCACGTCGTCGATGGGCTGCGCGAGCGGATCGATTCGCGGATTGGCCGTGTACAGACCGGCGATGTCGGAGGCGATGAAGAGCACGTCCGCGTCGACCAGGGCTGCCACGATGGCGGCAAGGTTGTCGTTGTCGCCGAGCTTCAACTCGTCGACCGCGACGGTGTCATTCTCGTTGATGACCGGGATGGCGCCGAGTGCGAGCAGCTCCCGAAGCGTGGTGCGTGCGTTGAGATAGCGACGGCGATTGCGCAGGTCGTCGTGGGTAAGCAGGACCTGGGCGACCGGTGCGTCGAAGAAGGTTTGCCACAGCGCGATGAGGCGGGTCTGGCCGAGGGCGGCGAGCGCCTGCCGGCCGGTGAGTCCGGCGGCGCGCTCCGGCGTGGCGAGGCCGCGGCCGGCGGCCACGGCGCCGGAGGAAACGATGACGACCTCGCGGCCGGCGCTGCGGCTGCGCGCGACGAAGGTAGCGAGGGCTTTGGCGTGGCGACCGGTGAGGCCACCTTCGGGCGTGGTCAGAAGACTGCTGCCGACTTTGAGGACGGCGCGGCGCCATTGGGGTAGCGGCTGTTCGGTGAAGGGGGGTGGCATGGTCTTTCCCTATCGTTGTGGCTGTCCCGAATCGCCGCTGAAGCGGCTCCCACAAAGAGCTAAGGAGCATCGCCGATGAATCGGCTCCTACACAAGACCTGCGCAGGTCTTCGGCACTTGGCTCTATGTGGGAGCCGATTCATCGGCGATCAGCCTGACAGGGCTGCCAGTCTTGCACGCAACGTGTCCAGCATAAGGTCGTTACCGGCCCCGGGCGAGGTACGCGCGGCAAGACTCGATTCCGGTGTACGCCCCTCGCCGGACGAGGCTGCCGTCTCGGCAGCCGCGCGGTAAGCATCGCGGAACGGCACACCCGCCACCGCCGCCTCGATCGCAACATCCGTGGCGTACATCGCCGGCTCGATCGCCGCACGCATCTTCTCCGCCTTCCAGCTGAAACGCGCAAGCAGGTCGGGCAACAGTTCGAGTGCACCCAGGCCCATGGAGAAGCCATGGAACAGCGAGCCCTTGGAGAACTGCAGGTCGCGCTGATAGCCCGAGGGCAAGGACAGCAGCTGCTCGATCTCCGTGCGCGCAGCGGCCACGCTGGCGTAGCTGGCACGCAGCAGTTCGACGACATCGGGGTTGCGCTTGTTCGGCATGATCGACGAGCCCGTCGTGTACTCGCCCGGCAGGCTGACGAAGTCGAACTCGGCCGTGGTGAACAGCGAGAGGTCCCACGCCAGGCGGCGCGTGTCGAGCAGCGCCGTGCCAACAGCATCGAGTGCGGCCATCTCGAACTTGCCGCGCGAGAGTTGGGCGTAAATCGGCGATACCTGCATGCGACCGAAGCCGAGCACTGCCGTCGTGTGTGCACGATCCAGGGCGACGTTGACACCGTAGCCTGCGGCCGTACCCAGGGGGTTGGCGTCGATCAGTTCAAGCGCCTGGCGCGCGCGTAGCGTGTTGTCGATGAAGGCCTCGGCAAACGCGGCAAACCACATGCCGGTCGACGAGACCACCGCACGCTGGATATGCGTATAGCCGGGCATCGGCACCGAATCGCCGGCGGCACGCTGCAGGCACACGTCGGCGATGGCGCGGCACAGTGTCTCCAGCGTCGACAGCTTCTCCTTCAGCCACAGGCGCGTCGCAACGAGGATCTGGTCGTTGCGGCTGCGGCCCGTGTGGACGCGACGACCTGCATCGCCAAGGCGCTCGGTAAGGCGCGCTTCGATAGCGGAGTGTCCGTCTTCGAAGCGATCGTCGAGGACAAACAGGCCTTCCGAGAAGTCGGTTGCCAGTACGTCGAGTTCGCGAAGCAGCGCATCGCGCTCGTCACCGGAGACCACGCCGATATTGGCGAGGCCTTCGACGTGCGCCTTGCTCGCGGTGATGTCGTGCAGGAAGAACTCGCGGTCGAGCACCACGTCGTTACCGGCAAGGAAACGCATGATGCGTGCGTCCACCTGCGTATCGGATTTCTGCCAAAGCGGCTGAGTCATCGTAGGGTCCTTTCGCTCAGAGCGGAATGGCGGTGAGCTCGTCGAAGCCGAGCGCGCGGTTGACGTTCTGCATCGCCTGGGTGGCGGCGCCCTTGAGCAGGTTGTCCAGCGTGGCGACAACGACCACGCGACGGCCATCGGCCGACAAGGTGAAGCCGCCGATATCCAGGTGATGCCGGTTCGCTACCTGGCTTACCCACGGTGCCTCGTCGACCACATGGATCAACTTTTCCTTGTCAAAGCGTGCCTCGAAGCGAAGAACGATCTCCTCGCGCCTGGCCGGCTTGGCCAGATACAGGTTGGTGGTGACCGTTAGCCCGCGGAAATGCGGCGCGACGTGCGGCATGAACTCCACCGGCAGGCCAAGGTGACGGCTCGCTTCCTTCTCGTGCATATGGCCCGTGAGCGCATACGGCATGAGGTTGTCGCGCAGTTTTTCCGGATCGTTACGGTCCGACGGCGTCGTCCCGGCACCGGAATAACCGGAAACGCCGAACGATACCGGCGGTGCCGCGAGCAGGTCCTTGATTGGCGCGATGGACACCTGGATCGCCGTGGCATAGCAACCGGGGTTGCTGATGCGCTTCTCACCGCGCCAACGGTCGCGATACAGCTCGGGAAGGCCGTAGTACCAGCGCTCGTCGAAGCGGTAGTCCGCCGAGAGATCGACGATCACGGTAGAGCCGCCGGCCTTGTCGATCGCTTCGACATACGGCGCCGCCTTGCCGTTCGGCAAGGCGAGGATCACTACGTCCGCGTTCTGCGCCGCGACGGCTTCCGAATCCAGATTGGAATATGTGAGGTCGCCCGTGTACGCATCGCTGTGATCGGCCAGCCGCTGCCCGTCCAGCTCGCGCGAAGAAACGAAGGCGAGCTCGAGCTGCGGATGGTTCGCGATGAGCTTGATCAGTTCGGTGCCCGTATGGCCGCGTGCGCCAACGATGCCGATGGTCCTGGTTGCCATGACCGTTCAGTCCTGCAAGGTGGGTATGCGCGTGGCACAGTGCGCCACGCAGCGTTCGATATCCGCAAAGTTGTCCAGGCCGTACCAGAACACCTTCCAGCGCGACTGCTTGAAGCAGCCGTCCGACTCCGCGTAGTAGAAATGGTTGATCACGTTGCCGTGGCGCGAGCGCCAGAACAGCTTGGGGTTCTCATCGCGCATGACCTGCCAGACAGCGCGCCCGAGGCCTTCGCCCTGCGCTTCATCGAGCACGGCGAACTTGTCGAGATACGCGAAGCCTTCGTCCTGGGTGAGCACCATCGCCGCGCGATAATTCTCGGAAACGTAGAGCCGAAAGAGGTTCGTGCGCTCGAAGTAATCGGGCACCACCGCACGGCCGAAGCTGGACTCGATCAACTCGCGAAGGCGCGCCTTGTCGACACCCTCCCACGATTCGTAGCGCAGCACACGCTCGCCACGACGTACCAACGTGCCCGAGCCCTTGTGCGTGAAGAGTTCCTTGGCCAGCTCGGCGGGTCGCGTGATCGACACGGACGAGGTCAGCGGCAGATCGTCGAGGAGATCCTTGATCTGCTCGATCTTCAGCCGCATGCCCGAGTGCAGCCAGGGCTGCTTCAGCAGCTGGTCGTACTCAGTCGACAGGTTGATCGAATCGATGACGTTACCGTCGCCGTCGAGCAGGCCGCCTGTCCCGGTGAGGAACACGATCTTGTACGGCTGCAGCACGCGTACCAGTTCATTCGCCGCGAAATCGGCGTTGATGTTGAGGATCTGCCCCGAGTCCGTCTCGCCCAGGCTGGCGATGACCGGGATCGACCCCGCACGCAGGCTGGCTTCGATCGGCGCGAGGTTGATCTCGCGCACCTTGCCGACCAAACCGAACGTGCCCTGGTCGAGGAAGTCGGCAGCGAACACGCCGGATGGCACCGAAGTAGCTCGCGTATCGACTTCCTGCAGCGCTTCGACCAGACGCAGGTTCTGCGCCTGGAAGACGCGACGGACGATCGCCAGCGCCTCAGGCGAGGTCACACGCAAGCCGTTGATGGTCTTCTTCTCGATGCCGGCGGCCGACAACTCTTCATCAAGCTGCGGGCCAGCGCCG
Source organism: uncultured Luteibacter sp. (assembly GCA_966191635.1). Classification (GTDB taxonomy): domain Bacteria; phylum Pseudomonadota; class Gammaproteobacteria; order Xanthomonadales; family Rhodanobacteraceae; genus Luteibacter. The sequence goes on along the minus strand of CBIGPO010000019.1, from coordinate 35,173 downwards.
TGCAGCACGATCGGCGTGAGTCCGACCTGCTGCAGGAAGGACAGCGATGAGGTAAGCGCCGGCAGGTCGTCGCGCAACACGGCGCCGCCCACCTTGACCACGGCGAAACGCGCCGCGTCCAGCTGCGAGAAGCGCTTGAGGTACTGCTGGATCTCGCGCGCACTGCCCATGGAGGACAGCAGGCGCACGATCGTCTTGCGGGTGTGCTTGTTAGATTCCACTGTCCACGATCCGATGGATGGTCTGTGCGTAGTGTGCGAGCTGGTCCAGGAGGACCCACTCGTCAGCGCTGTGTGCCTGGGCGATGTCGCCGGGGCCGTAGACGAAGGTGGTGTAGCCCGCCTTCGAGAACAGCGCCGCCTCCGTCCAGAAGTCGACTGCGTTGCCGATCGGAATACCGAGCTCGTCGGCAACGTCGCGCGCGGCCAGGCGACGCGTTTCGGCTGTCGCGGTATCACCCGCCGGCAGCGAATCGCCACGGAAGGTTTCGCCGTACTCGACGGGGGCCGGCTCGACCAGCGTGCGGAAGGTTTCGAGCAATTTGTCGGCATCCATCGAGGGCAGCGGACGGAAACCGAAGCGGATGTCCGTCGTCGGTGCAATCACGTTGGCTTTGATGCCGCCTTCAACCTTGCCGATGTTGAAGCGCAGGCCGGTGAGGCCACCGAAACGCTCGTGCGACAACTTCTGTACATGGTCCAGCGCCGCCGCACCCCAGCGAATACCCTGGTGCAAGGCGCTGTCCGACGGCTTCTGCTCGCCTGAGGCGTGCCCTGCCCGCCCCTGGAAGCGCATCTGCACCGAATGAATGCCACGGTGTGCCAACACGGCTTCGCCCTTGGTCGGCTCGGCCACGATGATCGCCTCGTAGTCGCGCGGCGTCTTCAGGAAGCCGTCAATGCAACGCGCGTCGTTGGCTTCTTCGTCCGTGGACAACAGCAAGGCCATGTCTCCCTGCGTGGCATTGGCCACCGCGACGAGTGCCGCCGCTGCACCCTTGATGTCACAGGCGCCCAGGCCGATCGCCCGGTCTGCGGTCACGCGCAGCTCGAACGGGCTAGCCGTCCAGTGCGGCGAGTCGGGCACGGTGTCCATATGCACGTTGAACAGGTATTTCGGCTTACCGCGCACGGCGTAAAGGTTCACGGCGCCAGCACCGAAATCCGTCACCTGCACATCGAACCCCGGAAGGTTCGCGCGCAGGTAATCGAAGATGCCGTCCGTGCCGATCTCTCGTGGCGGATTACGCGTGTCGTATCCGACCAGCGCGCGCAGATGGGTCAGGGTGTCCTCGAGAAGCTTGTCCATGGTTTCGGATCAGTTCCCGTTGGCTCGGTCGACTTCCGCCCAGATCGTCGAGCTCATGCCGTAGAGCTTGATGAAGCCCTCGGCTTCGGCGACGCCCCAGTCGGCGGCCTGCGCATAGGTGGCCTTGGCCGAGTGCAGGATATTCTTCGATTCCACCTTGACCGCGTAGACCGAGCCGCCACGGGTTTCGATGATGACCTTGCCGTCTACCTTACGCTGCGTGGAGACGAGGTAAGCTTCGAGGTCGGCCTTGATCGGATCGTTGAAGAAGCCTTCGTAGGCCACTTCGGTCCACTTGCGGCCGATCTCCGGCTTGAAGCGGTTCTGCTGCTTCGACAGTACGGTTTCTTCAAGCGCGCGGTGGGCGGTGAGCAGTGCGGTCAGTGCCGGCGCTTCGAACACGATGCGGCCCTTGAGGCCAATGTTGGTGTCGCCGGTATACAGGCTGCGACCCACGCCGTACTTGGCCAGCTCACGATTGAGGAAGCCGAGGATCTCCGGACCCGAGGCCGGCTTGCCATTGAGCGACACCGCGGTGCCCTTCTCGAAACCGAGCTCCACGCGCAGCGGTTCGGATGGCCATTCGGCACGCGGCGCGCACCAGCCGATCGCGCCCTCGCCCGGAATTTCCCAGGCGTCGATCTCGCCACCGGAAATCGTCACGCCGAGCACGTTCTCGTTAATCGTGTAGTGCTTGGTCTTGGCGCGGACTTCGAAGCCCTTGTCTTCGAGGTACTTCTGCTCATAGGCGCGCACCTGGGTGTGCTCGCGCTGGATCTCGCGGACCGGCGCGATGATCGTGTAATCGCCCAGCGCGCGGACGGTCAGGTCGAAGCGGACCTGGTCGTTGCCCATGCCCGTGCAGCCGTGTGCGAAGAACTTCGTGCCCAGTTCGTCGCAACGCTCCAGCGAAGCCTTCACGATGAGGTAGCGGTCGGACACCAGCAGCGGGTACTGGCCCTGGTAGAACTCGCCCGCCCAGATCAACGGCGTGACGAAGCTGTCCCAGATTGCCTGCGAGGCATCGACCGTGCGATGCGAGGCGGCGCCGAGTTCATGCGCGCGCTGCTCGATGTAGTCGCGCTCCTCGGCAGACACGCCGCCGGTATCGACGAACACGGTATGCACGGCATAGCCGCGCTCCATCAGGTAGGGCACGCAGAAGCTGGTGTCGAGGCCGCCGGAAAAGGCGAGGACGATATCTTGGCTGGACATGAAGGCTCCGAAGAAAGGCGCTAAAGAGAAGGCGTTTAAAGGAAAGGCGAATCAGAAACCAAGGCCGGACTTGCCGCCCGACGACTGCGAAATGAGCGAAGCCATAACCGCCTTCTGCACGTGCAGGCGGTTCTCGGCTTCATCAATGGCAATACAGGCCGGCGAGTCCATCACCGCATCCGTCGCCTTGATGTTCCGGCGCAGCGGGAGGCAGTGACTGAAGAGACCGTTGTTGGTCAGGGCCATCTTGGCCTCATCGACGATGAAGTGCTTGTTCGCTTCGCGGATCGCCTTCTCTTCGTCCCAGCGTCCGAAGTAAGGGATCGCGCCCCAGCTCTTGGCGTAGATCACGTCCGCGCCACGGTAGGCCGACTCGATGTCGTGCGAGATCTGGAGCGAGCCGCCGTTTTCCTTCGCGTTCTGCTTGGCGAAGTCCATGTAGCGTTCGTCCAGGATGTATTCCGGCGTCGGGCACAGCAGGGTCACGTCCATACCCATCTTCGTCGCGATCAGCAGCGCCGAGTTGGCCACGGCGGTGTTCAGAGGCTTCGGGTGATACGTCCAGGTCAGTACGTATTTCTTGTTCTGCAGATTGCCCAGGTGCTCCTTGAGCGCCATCGCGTGGGCCAGTTCCTGGCAGGGATGGGTGATCGTCTCGAGATTGATCACCGGCACGGTGGCGTACTGAGCAAACGACTTGAGTACCTTGTCCTGGCGATCCACCTGCCAGTCGACGAACTTCGGAAAGGCGCGTACGGCGATGATGTCGACGTAGCGGGACAACACCCGGGCCACCTCGGCAATGTGCTCTTCAGTGTCGCCGTCCATGACCGTGCCGACCTCGAACTCGATCGGCCACGCGTCCTTGCCCGGCGACAGCACGATGGCGTGACCACCCAGCTGGAATGCACCCAGTTCAAAGCTCGTGCGCGTTCGCATCGACGGATTGAAGAACATCAGGGCAATCGACTTGCCGGCCAGCTGCTGGCCCTGAGGCGACAGCTTGAACTGCGCCGCCTGCTCGAGCAGGGCGTCGATTTCAGCGCGGCTGTAGTCCTGGGTGGAGAGGAAGTGGCGAACGGTCATGGCGGTCCAGATCGGTCGGTGGCCTTGCGGGCCGTGGAGGAAAGTCGAAAAAGCAGAGAATCAGGAATCGGAAACAAAAAAACCCGGCACTGGGCCGGGTTTTTTAGTCGATGCGTATGAAAAGCGCGCGACAGCCTACCCGGCCGAGTATCCGATGTACGGTCGACGAGCACGCGACGTCATCCCTGCGGCCATACGGGCGCTGGTAAAGACGACGGCGGTGTAGACGGTATGGGACACGGCAAGGTCTGGAAAAGTGGAACCGGGATGATGCCGGGATTTGGTGCGGCGCGCAACATGGCCCATCAATGTGGGAGCCGCTTCAGCGGCGAAAAGCCAACGGAGCGGATATGCCGCAGCACCAATCGCCGATAAATCGGCTCCCACAAAATCGGCTTCCACAAAAATCGGCTCCCCCAGCCAAAAAAGAAGGCCGCGATTTCTCGCGGCCCTCCTGTGGATCACGGTGCGAAGCCGACTCAGTCAGCCGGCGCCACACTGACGCGGACGCGAAGGCGCTCGCCCGGGTCGTAGTTCAGGCGCGAGACGTAGACCTCACCGCGGTAGCGGTATTCGACGTCGTAGCCGGCGATGCGGCGCTGCTCGGAGACCGAGCTGACGTCGCGGCAACGGGTTTCCGTGCCCGAGTAGGCACGGTCGCCCTGGTGGGAAAGGTTATTGCCGACCGCACCGCCGGCGACGGCGCCGACCACGGTGGCGGCCTTGCGGCCATCGCCCTTGCCGATGGTGTTGCCGAGCACACCGCCGACCACGGCACCGAGGATGGTGCCGGCCGTGCTGTTACCGCTGGACTCCTGGCGAACGACGGGCTGGTCGTAGCACTCCTGGCGGGGTGTCTCGACGCGCGCAACGCCGTAGACCGGATCGACGCGCAAAACGTCGGCCCAGCCAAAGTGGGTGTTGTCGTCCGGACCCTGGGCCGGACCGGGCGGCGGGCCGTAACGGCCGTCCTGGGCACTGGCACCGGTAGCGAAAACCGCGAGGATGATCGCGGGGATAAGCAGGCGAGACATTTAGGAGAACCTCCAGCCAGGCGCACAGAACGCCTACTGGGTGCATTTCATCAAGTTCACGCTGAATCCACGCTTAGAACCGCCCGGGTCGCCTTCACATAGTCCTGTCAACCGAATTCCACCCCGCGCGTACGCCGCAGGCCGGGCCGGGCTTGCTAATATCTCCGACCGGCCGCCCGCCGCGCCCGTCCACGGACCCCCGATGTCGATCTCGCTCTACAACACCCTGTCGCGCCGCACGGAAGCGTTCAGCCCGCTCGATCCGCAGCGGGTGACCATGTACGTCTGCGGGCCCACCGTCTACAACTACATCCACATCGGTAACGCCCGCCCGCCGGTGGTCTTCGACGTGCTGGCACGCCTTATCCGGCGCCATTACCCGAAGCTGGTCTACGCGCGGAACGTCACCGACGTGGACGACAAGATCAACAACGCGGCCGCCGCCGCAGGTGTGCCGATCGGCCAGATCACCAGCCGCTACGCCAAGGCCTACAACGAAGACCTGGCGCGCCTGGGCGTGGCCCCGCCCGATGTCGAGCCCTACGCAACGGACCACATCCCTCAGATCATCCGCATGATCGAGCGCCTGATCGCCAGCGATCACGCCTACGAGGCGGAAGGGCACGTGCTGTTCAACGTCGAGTCCTTCCCCGCCTATGGCGCACTCTCCGGCCGCGATCCGGATGAGCTGCTCGCCGGAGCGCGTATCGAAGTGGCGCCCTACAAGAAGAGCCCCGGCGACTTCGTGCTGTGGAAGCCCTCGGACGAAACCCTGCCCGGCTGGGACAGCCCCTGGGGGCGCGGTCGCCCCGGCTGGCACATCGAGTGCTCGGCGATGAGCGAAGCCCACCTGGGCGAGACCATCGACATTCACGCCGGTGGTGTCGACCTCACCTTTCCTCATCACGAGAACGAGATAGCCCAGAGCGTCTGCGCGCATGGTGGCAAGCCCTTCGCGCGCTTCTGGATGCACAACGGCATGCTCACCTTCGACGGGCGTAAGATGTCGAAGTCGCTCGGCAACGTGCTCCAGTTGCACGAACTGCTTGGCAAGCATCCCGCCGAAGCGCTGCGACTGATGCTGCTGCGCGGCCATTACCGGCAGCCGCTGGACTGGTCCGATGCGGCGATGACCCAGGCCGTACGCACGCTCGACGGCTGGTACGGCGTGCTGCGCGACATGACCGACGTCGACGCCGGAGCGCCTGTCGTGCCACCGGCCGTCGAGGCCGCACTGTGCGACGACCTGAATACGCCGCAGGCGCTGGCCGAGATATCGCAGCTCGCCGACAACGCGCGTCGCGCCACGGGTGAGGAGCGCGCATCGGCCAAGGCCGCCCTGCTCGGCGGTGCCGCGTTGCTCGGCTTGCTGGGCGAAGATCCCGAGGCCTGGTTCCGCCAGGGTAACCCGGGCGAAGCCATCGACGCGAGTGCCATCGAGGCCCTGCTTGAGGAGCGCCGCGCCGCCCGCGCCGCGAAGGATTTCGCCCGCTCCGATGCCATTCGCGATCAACTCAAGGACCTGGGCATCGCGATCGAAGACAGCGCACAAGGCACGCGCTGGAGTGTGGTGAAGGCATGAACGAACCCCAGGAAGCCACAGCCGCTGAGGCCCAGGCCGCCATCGCCGAGGAATTCGCCTTCTTCAGCGACTGGACCGAACGCTACCAGTACCTGATCGACCTCGGTCGACAGCTGCCGCCCTTTCCTGACGACCGCAAGACCGAAGAGAACCGCGTGCACGGCTGCCAGTCCATGGTCTGGCTCATCCCCTCAGGGGATGCGTCGAAGATGCATTTCGATGCCGCCAGCGATTCGGCGATCGTGTCCGGCCTGATCGCGCTGATGCTTCGCGTCTACTCAGGCCGCTCGGCGCGGGAGATCGTCGATACGGAGCCCACGTTCGTGCAGGAGATCGGGCTGGCCAAGCACCTCTCGCCCACGCGCTCCAACGGCCTGGCGGCGATGCTGGCCAAGGCCAAGGCGTTCGCCGCGGCGACCCTGGCAGGCTGACCCTGTGGGAGCCGCTTCAGCGGCGAAAGCCAACGGAGCGGAGACGCCGGAACGCCAATCGCCGATAAATCGGCTCCCACATGTCATATCGCCGATGAATCGGCTCCCACAACGGTCGGCTGGTCGTCAGCATCCGTCCACCGGCAAACAAAAAAACCCCGCATAGCGGGGTTTTTTCTTTATCGCCACGACGACAGGATCAGTCGCCCATCTGCTTCTGCAGGTGCTCGCGGCGCTCCTGTGCGTCGAGCGTCAACGTGGCGATCGGGCGGGCGTCGAGACGCTCCACACCGATTTCCTCGTCGGTCTCTTCGCAGAAACCGTAGCGGCCTTCCTCGATCCGGCGCAGCGCCTTGTCGATCTTGGAGATCAGCTTGCGGTAGCGATCGCGCGTACGCAGTTCGAGGGAATTCTCGGTCTCGCGCGTGGCACGCTCGGCCTCGTCACCCACATCACGGACCTCCTCGCGGAGGTTGTCCATGGTCTGGCGGGACTCTTCGACGAGCTGCTCGCGCCAGTCCTTGAGCTTGTTACGGAAATAAGCGAGGTGACGAGGACTCATGTACTCCTCGTCACTGCCTGGCTTGTAGCCCTTGGGCAGGTCGATGACAGTCGAAGCCGGCAGCGCGTAGCGGCCGTCCTCGCGCGTGATGCCGTTATCGGCGGTATTGGAAGCTGTGCTGTTCATGCTGGATTGAGCGGACTTCTCGTTTCTGGATGAGGTAGCGCTGCCCACCGCGGACGCTGTCCGGGGTGCCACAGCAGCAACGGCCGATGCCGTGCGACCCTTGACGGGCGGCGCGACATCGTTGGCCGGGGCGACTTTCTTCGCCGCCGGCACGGGTGCGGGCACGGCCTTGACCGGCGTCGCGGGTGTCTTCTTGGCAATCGCCGCCTTCACTGCGGGCGATGCCTTCGTCGATGCAGCGGGGGCAGCCTTCTGGGCTGGCGCCTTCGCCACAGTCTTTGCTGCCGATTTCGGAGCCGCCTTCGGGGCCGGCTTGGTCGTCGCCTTGACCGGCGCGGCCTTCACAGGTGCTTTCACAGGTGCCTTCGCGGGCGCCTTCACCGGTGCCTTCTTGGCGGCTACCTTGGCTACCGGTTTCGCGGGAGCACTCTTCGAAGGCGCGGACTTTGCGGGCGCAGCCTTCTTGGGAGCCGTCTTGGCCGAGGTCTTTGACGCAGGCTTGGCCGCGGCACTGACCGCGGTTTTCGCGGGCACCTTTGTCTTTACCACGGCCGTAGCCGTCCTGGCCTTACTCACATCACCGGCCCCGCCCTTTTTGGCGGTGCCCTTGGCAGCTGCGGAACTACGAGCGATTTTCGCCATTTCCTTCACCTCGGTGGCCGTGGCGGCGGGGTGTTATAGCCCAGATGCGTTAGCCCAGCAACCTATCTTCTGGGATACTGTCGGCTGGCTGACGCCGGTCGACCCCGGACTGAAAAGTGACCCGCCTCCTTCTATTCCTTCTGTCCCTTTATAAACGCTGGCTGAGCCCGCTTCTCGGGGCACGCTGCCGGTTCCATCCATCCTGTTCCGATTATGCACGGGTTGCCATAGCCCGCTTCGGTCCGGTACGCGGCTCCGTGCTTGGCGCATGGCGCATCTGTCGTTGCCAGCCCTTTTGCGAAGGTGGCATGGACCCCGTACCCGACCACTTTGTCCTGCGCCGATGTGGCGCCCAAGGAGCACATATTCATGACTGATGCCTGGCTCATCAAGAACGCCGAGCTGATCAACGAAGGCCGCCGTTTCACCGCTGACGTACGTTTGCGCGATGGAAAAATCGCGACCATCGCCCAAGGCCTGGAAAAAGAGCGTGATGAAGAGGTGATCGATGCGTCCGGCCTCTGGTTGCTGCCGGGCATGATCGACGACCAGGTGCACTTCCGCGAGCCCGGCCTCACCCAGAAGGCCGATATCGCCAGCGAATCCACCGCCTGCGCGGCCGGCGGCATCACCAGTTTCATGGAAATGCCAAACACCAAGCCACCAGCGCTGGACCGCGATTCGCTGGAAGCCAAGTACACGCGAGCCTCCGAAACCTCCCGGGTCAACTACGCCTTCTACATGGGCGCCAGCAACGACAACCTTGAAGCCATTCGCGCGCTCGACCCCAAGGCCGCTCCCGGCATCAAGGTGTTCATGGGTGCATCGACCGGCAACATGCTGGTCGACAACCCGGAAACGCTTGACCACATCTTCCGTGACGCGCCGACGCCGATCATCACCCATTGCGAAGACACGCCGATGATCGACGTGAACCTGGCCAAGGCTCACGAAAAGTATGGCGAGGACATCCCCGCGTTCGAGCACCCGCTCATCCGCTCGCGCGAGGCCTGCATCAAGTCGACGAAGCTGGCGATCTCGCTGGCGAAGAAGCACGGCACCCGCCTGCACGTGCTGCATATCTCCACCGCCGATGAACTGGCGCTGTTCGAGCCGGGCCCGATCGAGGGCAAGAAGATCACCGCGGAAACCTGCGTGCACTTCCTGCATTTCGCGGCACCGGACTACGAGCGCCTCGGCTTCCTGATCAAGTGCAACCCGGCGATCAAGGATGTATCGGACCGCGAAGCCATCATCAAGGCGCTCGCCGAAGGTCGTCTGGACGTACTCGCTACTGACCATGCCCCGCATCTTCTCGAAGAAAAGGCGCAGAAATATGACAAGGCGCCGTCCGGTCTTCCTTTGGTCCAGTACGCACTGCAGGCAGCGATCGAGCGCGTGTTCGAGGGCAAGCTGACCCTGGAGCGCGTTGTCGAAGCGGTCTGCCACGCACCAGCCAAACTGTTCGACGTGGAAAACCGCGGCTTCCTGCGAGAAGGCTATGCCGCCGACCTGGTCCTGGTAGACCCGAAGCGCAAGCACACCGTGGTTCGCGAGGAAGTGCTGTCCAAGTGCGGCTGGTCCCCGTTCGAGGGCGAGACCTTCAGCAGCAGCATTGCCTCGACCTTCGTCAACGGCCAACGCGTGTGGGACGGCAAGACGGTGGATGAGAGCATTCGTGGCCAGCGGCTGACGTTCGACCGATGAGGAAAATCGTAAGTGCGTTCGTCGCAATGATCCTTTCCGTCACGGCCGCCGCGGCCGTGACGGACCTGCCCTCCAGCGTCTCCCAGGGCGGTCTTGTTATCGGCCACGCCGCACCGGGATCGCGTGTCACCGTGGGCGGCAAGCCCGTACATGTCGGTGCCGACGGGATCTTCGTGTTCGGCGCGGGAAGAGATGAACAAGGGCCGATCGAGGTTGTCGTTAGCGGTGCGCGGCATAGCCTCAGCGTGACGCCGCGCGACTGGCCGATTGAACGCGTCGAAGGCGTGCCGCCGAAAACAGTGAATCCGCCGCCGGACATCGCGGCCCGCATCCAGCGCGAACAGGCCGAAGTGGTCGCCGCACGCGATCGTGACGACGCACGCGAGGACTTCGCGCATGGCTTCATCTGGCCGGTGACCGGACGGATCAGTGGGCGCTTCGGCAATCAGCGGATCTACAACGGCGATCCAAAGGCACCGCATTCGGGCATGGACATCGCCGTGCCACAGGGCACACCAGTGAAGGCCCCGGCAGATGGCATCGTCACCTTCGCCAAGCCCGACCTCTACCTCACCGGTGGCACCGTGCTACTCGACCACGGCTTCGGCCTGTCGTCGAACTTCCTGCATCTGTCGCGGATCGATGTGAAGGTGGGACAGCACGTACACCAGAGCGACGTGATCGGCGCAGCCGGTATGACCGGTCGGGCGACCGGGCCTCATGTGCATTGGGGGTTCAACTGGTTCGGCGTGCGGCTGGATCCGCTGCTGTTGCCGGGTATCCAGTAACGAAAGGGCCCGCCTATGGCGGGCCTTCGCTTTCTGTGAGAGCCGATTTATCGGCGATGGGGGCCATGGCGTCACCGGTCCGTTGGCTTTTCGCCGCTGAAGCGGCTCCCACATTTCTTTATTTGCGGACCTTCGAGGCGAAGGCGACGGCATCGTGCGGGTGCAGGCTTTCGTGGTGCGCTACGCGCACGTGGAAGTCGGCGACGCGCTCATTGGCGTCTAGCACCTTCTGGATGCGGCGGGCAGCGTCCTCGCAGAACATCAGGTTGCTGCCGTTGGCCAGTGCGAAGGCCTGCTCGTCGGCGCGCTTGACCGCGGTCTGCACGGGCGTGCCGAGGGCAGCTTCGACGTTGTCGATCATCTCGATCAGCGGGAACACGCCCTCGCCCAGCGGGCGCACGCGGATGGTGGCCGTGCTGCGCTGCGCGTGCGGCGTGGCGATGATGCCCTGCTCCGTGCCCAGCCAGGCCAGGATGGTGTCGCGATCCAGTGCGTTGTCCGCCGAGAACGTCTTCGCGAAATTGTCCTGGATAAGCTGGCGCGAAAGCGCTGCCGATGCCGGGCAGGTCGAGGAATAGACCACGTCGGTGGTGACCTCGATACTGAACTTGCCACCGCTCAGGTTGGCGCAGATGGTGATCGGGTACGAGCGCCAGCCACTGTTGTCGCTGCGCAGGGCGCGACGGCGCACCAGATGCTCGAAACCGATGGTGATCTTCGCGTGGTCCGACAGGCCTTCGTGCGAGCTGAGGAAGGAACCGAGCAGGTCACGGATGCCGGAAATGGTCAACGGGCCGGCCGAGAGCGCCTCGGACACCAGCAAGTACAGGCGCGACATATGGATGCCGCGGACTTCCGGCTTGTTCAGGTTGACGAAAGCACCCACGCGCGCGCCGGTCGATCGGACGTCGCCGTCGCCCGCGTCGAACTGAACCGGCATCTCCATGCCATCCATGCCGACCCAGTCGAGCGTGCCGATGGCGAGGGCATGCTCTTGCGACGCGACGTCGGGCAGCAGGCGGGTCGGGGAATCTTGGATATACATCGGGGTGATCCTAAGGGGACGTGCCGTTACCGGCTTACCGTGACCGAAATGGGGATGTTGAGGGTTGGCTCAATGGTCCACGCATGGAAACGGTCCGTTCAGCCGAAACGCCCCGCATGCCGGGCCGCCAGCCAGGCCCGGATAGCTGTGGCCGGTCCGCTGCGCGACTGCCGTAAGTGCAGTTCTCGGAAGGGTTCGGTTGCCTTGGCTGCTGCGCGGGCCGTAGAAAGCGCCGTACGGCCCTCCAGGCCCCGGAACGTGCTCAGCGGCTCACCCAGCGCCAGGGCTTCGCGCAGACCGGCCGCAAGCTCCGCCAGCTGGGCCTTCAGGGCCTCGCGCCGCGCCGGCGTGTCGTCCTTGAGCTGGCCGCGCGACAACCCGTGCCGGGCCAGGCGCGACATGGGCAACGGCAGGCGCTCTCGCTCGGCGTCGAGCTCCAGGCGCGACAGCGCGAAGACCAGATGCGACAACGTGGCAATGCGCGACGCAGCCTCAACCGGTGCATCCGTGCCGAACCACCACGCGTTCTCGAGGGCGGCCAGCGCGCCGTGCATGCCGCGCGAAGCGGCCACCTGCGCGTTGAAATCCGACGGCGTGCCCTGCTCCAGCTGCGCCATCGCGGCGAGTACCGGCGCCAGCCAGCGATCGGCCGGCACGCGGCTGGCTCGCTCATCGGCGAACAGCTGCTTGGTCAACGGGTGCCGGCCACCGCTCGCGACGGCACCGGACAGTTCCTCGGCCCACCACTGCAGTTTCGCAGCGGCGACCTGCGGTTCGCGTACGCCGTACGCCGAGGCGATCAGTTCCTGCTCGAACGCGGCCAGCGCCACGTGAGCATCGCGTACAGACTCGTCGACGAAGGGCAAGGCCACGCGCTGCTGCGGCTGCACCGCCAGCCATTTGTCGACAAAACTCTGAGTGGCGCCATCGGTCACGCAGGAATCTCCCTCACACCCAGCAGCGTGGCGAGTTCGTCCACGCTGTCGAGCACGATGTCGGCACCCCATGTATCCGGGTCACCGCCGTCAAGATAGCCCCAGCGCACGGCCACGGTGAACAGTCCGGCGGCGTTGCCGGCCTGGACGTCGCGGCGATCGTCACCGACGAACACCGAGCGCGCCGGGTCACAACCCGCAAGCGCGCAGGCGTGCAGTACGGGTGCCGGATCCGGCTTCTTCACCGGCAAGGTATCGCCCGAGACCACGGCAGCGGGCTTCCAATGCGGCACCGCTCGCGGCAACAGCCCGTCGGTGAGGAACCCGGGTTTGTTGGTAACAATGCCCCAGCGCACACCGGCACCGTCGAGTCCGGCAAGCATGGCTTCGACACCACCGAATGGCACCGTGTGCCGCGCCATGTTTGCCTCGTAAATCTCCAGGTAACGCGGCACCAGTGCCAGCAGGCGCTCCGGATCGATGTCCGGGAAGGCTGCTGAAATGATCGCGCGCGAACCGCGCGAAACGACCGGACGCACGCGGTCGTAGGGCGGTGGTGCAACGCTCTGCTCGACACACAGTTCGAGCAGCGCGCCGTGCAGGTCGAGCGCGCTGTCGAGAAGGGTGCCATCGAGGTCGAAGAACACCCCGTCCAGCACGAATGGCAAGTGGCTCACCCGACCTTCCTTGCGCTGAGTACGTAGTTCACGGCCGTATTCGACGACAGGCTGGCGTTGCGCGTGAGCGGGTTGTACGCGAGGCCCTTGATGTCCTCGATCTCGAGGTCGAAGCGACGCAGCATGCCGGCCACTTCCGAGGGTTTGAGGAACTGCGCGTAATGGTGCGTGCCACGCGGAAGCAGGCGCATCACGTACTCGGCGCCGAGGATGGCCGCACCGAAGGCAGCCGGCGTACGGTTGAGCGTGGACAGGAACAGCTGGCCGCCGGGCTTGAGCATGTCGGCCAGGTCGCCGATCAGGGCGGCCGGATCAGGCACGTGCTCGATCATCTCCATACAGCAGACCGCGTCGAATGAACCCGGCTCCGCTTCGGCAAGTTCGGTCGACGACTGTACGCGGTAGTCCACCTGCAGGTTGGATTCGAACAGGTGAAGTTTGGCGATCTCGATCAGCTTGGCGCCGAGATCGATCGCGGTGACCTGGGCACCGGCGCGCGCGAGTGCCTCGCTGAGCAGGCCGCCACCGCAACCGACGTCGACCACCCTGGCGCCGCGCAGCTTCATACGGCCGGACACGTAGGCCGCGCGTACCGGATTCAGATCGTGCAGCGGTCGGGACTCACCATCGGGATCCCACCAGCGTGCAGCGAGCTTCTCAAAACGCGCGATTTCTTCCGCACTGACATTGGCGTTGGTTTGCATGGTTCAGCCCTCGGGCGCGAAGCGACGCACGCGCCATTCGTGAACAGTGAGCGTGGACGAGCCGGTGGTGTGCAGGGGATCGCTGTGTGCGAGCTCCGTGGCAGCGGCCAGATTCGGGGCACGCACGATGTATGCGCCACCCGTGCCGTCGGTGAACGGGCCCGTCATCTCAAGCTGGTGCTTGCCGATGAGGCCAGCGAGAAACGCCTGGTGCGCGTCGCCCGCGGCCGCCTGGAACGACGGCGTGCGCATGACGAGAACAAGGTACAGGTGTTCGGACTCGCTCACGCTTCTTCCTCCGAGGCGATGATCTCGCGCCAGGCGCGCGCCTTGGAGAGGATGCGCGCCTTGTCGATGCCGACCAGCTCGCCGTCGGCCAGCTTGCGCTTGCCATCGATCCACACATCGCTCACCTGATGGCGGCCCGTGGCGTAAACCAGCTGCGATGCCACATGGTAAAGCGGCTGCGTTTCGAGCGCGTCGAGACGCACCGCCGTGAGGTCGGCCCGTTTACCCGGCTCGATGGAGCCGACGCGGTCGCCAAGACCGATCGCCTTCGCACCATTGAGCGTGACAGCGCGCAGGGCAAACGCGGCGTCGAACGCCGCGGCGTCCCCGGCGACAGCCTTGGCCAGCAGCGCCGCCGTACGCATCTCGCCGAACATGTCCAGATCGTTGTTCGAGGCGCAGCCATCCGTGCCGATGCAGACGTTCACGCCGGCCACGCGCAGCTTTTCCGCCGGGCAGAAGCCGGAGGCGAGTTTGAGGTTGGACTCCGGGCAATGCACCACCGATACGCCGGCCGCGGCGCAGGCCGCGATTTCGTCGTCGTTGAGTTGGGTCATGTGCACGGCGACGAGACGGTCGGTAACGATGCCGAGCTTCTGCAGGCGCTCGAACGGACGCACGCCGTCCTTGTCCTTGCCTTGCTGCACTTCCAGCGCGGTCTCGTGGGTGTGCAGGTGGATCGGGATGTCGAGCTCGTTGGCCAGGTCGCGGATCCGTACGAAATTCTCGTCCGATACCGTATACGGCGCATGCGGCACGAAGGCCGTAGTCAGCAGCGGCTCGCCCTTGAGCGACTCGTGCACTTCCAGCGCGCGGGTGAAGTATTCATCCGACGTCTTGGCCCAGGGTGTCGGGAAATCGATCACCGGCAGGCCGATCACCGCGCGAAAACCCATCTGCTTGTAGGTCGCCGCGATCACGTCGGGAAAGAAGTAGTTTTCGTTGGCGCAGGTGGTGCCGCCGCGGATCATCTCGGCCACGGCGAGCTCCACGCCATCGCGGATGAAGTCGGGGCCCATCACGCGCGCCTCGGCCGGCCAGATGTGATCCTGCAGCCAGGTCATCAGCGGCAGGTCGTCGGCGAGCCCGCGCAGCAGGGTCATCGGGTTATGCGTATGGGCGTTGATCAGGCCGGGCATGAGCGCATGCTCGGGCAGCTCGATACGCTCGCGGGGCGCATAAGCCGCCCGCGCGTCGGCGATCGGCAGGATCGCCAGGATCTCACCACCGTTGACGGCCACGGCGTGGTCGTCGAGGACCACGGCATGCGGTTCGATGGGGACAACCCAGCGGGCTTCGATGAGGAGGTCGATGTCGGTCGGGCTGGAAGTCATTGCTGCCTCAGGGAAGCGTAAAAAAAACGGCACGGCGCCCAGGAGGGCAGCCGTGCCGATCGATGCACAAGTCGCTGCGCCTTACTTGACGCGGCTGTCGTACTCGCCGGTGCGCGTATCGACCTTGATGATTTCGTCCTGGTTGACGAACAGCGGCACGCGAACCACGGCACCGGTTTCCAGGGTGGCCGGCTTGCCGCCGCCGCCCGAGGTATCGCCACGCACGCCCGGGTCGGTCTCGGTGATCTTGAGCTCGACGAACTTCGGCGCCTGCACGGCGATGATGTTGCCGTTGAACAGGGTGACGACGCACTCTTCCTCGCCCTTCAGCCACTTCCAGGCATCGCCCATGGCGGCAAGGCTGGCGCGATGCTGCTCGAAGGTCTCACTCTGCATGAAGATCCACTCGCGATCGTTGCCGGTGCCTTCGACGTACGAGAAGTTGGCATCGGTGTCGACGGCATCGGCCTCTTCGTACGAGTCGCTCGACTTGAGCGTCTGCTCCGTCGTGCGGCCGTCCTTCAGGTTGCGGATACGGATGCGGGTAAACGCCTGGCCCTTGCCCGGCTTGACGAAGTCCGCTTCGGTGATGATCCAGGGATCGCCGTTGTGGATGATCTTCTTGCCCGTTTTGACGTCGTTGAGGCCAAGCATGCCCATCTGTATCTGCTCCAGAGTTATATCCGCCCCGCTGGGCGGCTAAAATAGGGTCTGTCACGGGCTGCAGAGCCCGATCCAAGGTCCGCAATGATAACCGCAAGCCCCACTTCCCGCCTATCGTCGCCCGCCTCGGGCTGGCGCGAGCTATGGCGCGACGCCATCACGGATGCGGGAGAACTGCTGCAGGCCGTGGGCCTTGGCCACCGGACCGACCTGCTACCGCCGGATGACGCAGGCTTTCCGCTGCGCGTCCCACGGGGTTTCGCGGCCCGCATGCGGCCGGGTGACCCCACCGACCCCCTGCTCCTGCAGGTGCTGCCGCGCCGGGCCGAGCACGACGTGGTCGAGGGCTTCACCGTGGACGCGGTGGGCGACATGGCCTCGCGGGCCGGGCACGGCGTGCTTCACAAGTACGACGGCCGGGCCTTGCTGATCGCCAGCGGCAGCTGTGCGGTGAACTGCCGCTACTGCTTCCGTCGGCATTTTCCCTACGGCGAGGAGATCGCGGCGGCGGCCCAGTGGCGCGACGCGCTGGCTCATGTGAAGGCCGACGTCAGCATCCGCGAGCTGATCCTGTCGGGCGGCGACCCCCTTTCCCTGGCCACGCACAAACTCGAGGAACTCACCCGCGGGCTGGCCGACATGCCGCACGTGATCCGGCTGCGCATCCACACCCGCCTGCCGGTGGTTCTGCCCGAACGCATCGACGACGCCTTCACCGACTGGCTGGCCGCACTGCCCCTGCAAAAGGTGGTCGTGCTGCACGCCAATCACGCCAACGAGTTCGACTCTGCGGTGGACGCAGCGTGTGCCCGTCTGCGGCTGGCCGGCGCCACCCTGCTCAACCAGTCGGTGCTGCTCAAGGAAGTAAACGACGAAGCCGATACCCTCGTAGCATTGTGCGAGCGGTCGTTTGCCGCCGGCGTGCTGCCCTACTACCTGCACCAACTGGACAAGGTGGCTGGGGCGGCTCATTTCGAGGTATCCGACGAGCGCGCCCTGGAGCTCATGGAAGTGCTTCGGGGCAGGCTTCCTGGCTATCTCGTCCCAAAACTCGTGCGTGAACTGCAGGGCGACCCGTCCAAACGCCCCGTTGCCGAATTCGCGCGCTAGTATGGGCATCATCCGACCAGCATGACCTGGCCGGACCGCGTTGGGGGGAGCGGGCCATGTACTGGTTCGCGGGGCAGCAAGCGGCTTTTCGGAACGGCATGAAACACGACAACGTCATCAGGATTCTCTTCATCGAAGACTCGGTGGAAGACGCCGAGCTTTTGATCAACGTATTGCGTAACGGCGGTATCGCCGTGCGTCCCGCACGCGCGACGAACGCGGCGGAAATCCAGGCCGCCCTGGACGAACTGGTGCCCGATCTGGTGCTGATGAATCCCGGCGTCCCGGGCATCGATGCCACCGCCGTCGCGCGCCAGCTGGACGCCAGCGGACGCGACCTCTCGCTGATCGCCGTGGTCAACAGCCTCAGCGACGACAGCGTGGCCGATCTCTTCGCCGCAGGAACACGTGGCGTGGCACTTCGCAAGCGTTCCGACCAGGTCCTGGCCGTGGTTCTGCGCGAGTTCGAGGCCCTTTCCACGCGACGCCAGGTGCGTCGCCTGGAAACCTCGCTACGCGAGACCGAGCGTCGCTGCGACTCCCTGCTCGATTCCTCGCGCGACGCCATTGCCTATGTCCACGAAGGCATGCACGTTCGCGTGAACCAGGCCTACCTCGAGGCCTTCGGCTTTGCCGAGTTCGACGACATCCTCGGCCTGCCTATCCTCGACCTGATCGCCGGCACCCACGCGGATGACTTCAAGGGTGTGCTGCGAGGCCTGTCCAAGGGCGAAAAGGCCCCGCCGCCGCTGGAACTGCTGGCACGTCGCGACGACAGCGGCACCTTCAAGGCCCTCGTCGAGTTCGCGCACGCCACCTTCGAAGGCGAGGCCTGCCTGCAGATCGTGTTCCGCCAACAAACGGTCGACGCGGCCCTGGTCGCCCAGCTGCAGCGGGATTCCGTCACCGGCCTGTTCAACCGCGCGCGTACGCTTGAACACATCGACGAAGCCGTGGCCGCCGCCGCTGCCGGGCGCGAGGGTCAGGCCATGCTCCTGCTCGAGCCGGACAACTGGAAAGAAATCGTCACCAGCGCGGGCATCGGCAACGCAGACAAGCTGCTCGCCGCCATTGCCACGAAGATCAACGAATCCATCGACGAGGAAGACGTCGCCGGCGTCCTCGGCGACCACACGCTCGGCCTGATCCTGGCGCCGCGTGGCGACCTCGAGCATGCCGCACTCACCGAGCGCCTGCGCACCAGTATCGCCGAGCACATCATCGATGCGGGCACGCGCTCGCTCAATGTCACGATCACTATCGGCGGCACACTGATCGCCGAAAAGAACGCCAACACGGAAGCCGTGCTTGAACAGGCCAGCGCCGCGCTACGCAACGCCCAGAACCAGGGCGGCAACCGCGTGGAGCTGCACGATCCCAGCGCCCGCGAGAAGGCCGACGCCGAACGCGAACAGTACTGGCTGGATCTCGTTCGCCACGCGCTGTCGACCGACGGCCTGCGTCTCTATCACCAACAGATCATCAGCCTGCAGGATGCCGCCGGCGAGTTCTACGAGATCCTGGTGCGCATGCGTGGTCCGAAGGGCGACGTGCTGCCTTCGTACTTCTTCCCCGTGGCCGAGCGCAACGGCCTTCTTCCGGCGATCGATCGCTGGGTGTTGGGTCACGCCATCGATGCCCTGGCGCACCGCGAAAACGACGGGCTCACCACAACCTACTTTGTAAAGATGACCCTGCAATCGCTGGAGGACCCGGACCTGTTGCCCTGGCTATGCCGTCGCCTCGAAACGGCGAAGCTGCGCCGGAGCACCCTGGTCATCGAAATGCCGGAGTCCAAGGTACTTACCAGCCTGCGCCCCACACAGGAGTTCGTGGCCGGCTGGCGCAAGGCGGGCGGCGCGTTCGGCATCGAGCAGTTCGGCTCGGGCCTCAACTCGTTCCAGATGCTCAACCATGTTGAGGCCGACTTCCTGAAGATCGACCGCAGCTTCATGACCGACCTGCCGCAGCATCCGGAGAACCAGAAGAAGATCGCCGAGATATGCAAGGAAGGCCACGCGTCGGGCAAGCAGACCGTGGCCGAATGGGTCGAGGATGCCGTGAGCACCTCACTGCTGTTCGCCTGCGGCGTGGACTTCGTCCAGGGCAACTTCCTGCAGGAGCCGGCCAAGGTACTGGCCGAGGAATATATGCCTGTCTAAAGCTAGCTAATGTGGGAGCCGGCTATGCCGGCGATTGTAGGAGCCGATTCATCGGTAATGTGGGAGCCGATTCATCGGCGATCCCGCGGCAGCGGGCCAGGTTGCCGCGAGCACCCATCGCCGCTGAAGCGGCTCCCACAAAGAGCTCAATCCACAAAGAGCCCAGCCCACAGAGAGCCCAACCCACAAAAATATCCAGACAACAAAAAAGCCCGCGATTGCTCGCGGGCTTTTTCTTGTCGCTTGCTACCGCCCGATTACTGGGCAGCGGCAGCGGCGGCCTTCTTCGCGACCTTGGCGGCAGCGGCGGCGGCCACGTCTTCCTTGATGCGGGCAGCCTTACCTTCCAGACCACGGAGGTAGTACAGCTTGGCGCCGCGGACCTTGCCCTTGCGCTTGACTTCGACCGAGTCGATGGCCTGACTGTGCGACTGGAACACGCGCTCGACACCGGTGCCGTGCGAGATCTTGCGCACGGTAAAGGCGGAGTGCAGACCGCGGCTACGCTTGGCAATGACGATGCCCTCGAACGCCTGGACGCGCTCGCGAGTACCTTCCTTGACCTTGACGTTCACGACCACGGTGTCACCAGGACCGAAATCCGGCAGCTGGCGGGTGATCTGCTCGGCTTCGAACTGTTGGAGAAGTTTGTTCATGGCACACCTGTCATCAATTTTCGTTACGGCGGTCGATATCGGCCGCACCGTTTAGCCGTGCATACTCACGGCGGAATTCATCCAGCAATGCCCTCGATTCGTCATCGAGCGCACGCTGCGTTAGCAAGTCCGGCCGGCGCAGCCAGGTACGACCCAGCGACTGTTTGCGACGCCAGCGGCGAATAGCCGCGTGATCGCCGGAAAGCAGCACCTCCGGCACGCCGCCCCAGGCATCGTGATGCTCGGGACGGGTGTAATGCGGGCAGTCCAGCAGGCCATCCGAGAAGGAGTCCTGTTGGGCGGACTGTGCGTCGTTCAACGCACCGTCCTGAAGACGACCTACCGCATCGATAATCACCGCTGCGGCAAGCTCCCCGCCAGACAGCACATAATCGCCGATTGAGAGCTCCTCGTCGACCTCATGCTGCAGCAGGCGTTCGTCCACGCCCTCGTAACGTCCGCAGATCAGGGCGATTCGCGGCATGTTCGCCAGCGCCTCGACCTTACCCTGCGTCAGCCGCGCACCTTGCGGGCTGAGGTAAATCACGTGCACCGGTTCCGGTGCCGCCTCTCGAACCGCCGCGAGCGCCGCTCGCAAGGGATCGATCAGCATTACCATGCCCGGCCCACCGCCAAAGGGGCGGCCGTCCACGGTGCGATGCTTGTCGGGAGCGAAATCGCGGGGGTTCCAGGTTTCCACCTGTAACAACTCGCGTTGCTGCGCCCTGCCGACCACCCCGACCGCGGCCGACTGGCGGACGAAATCGGGAAACAACGAGACCACATCGATACGCATGACTTGGAATCGTTGCTCTAGAACTCGGGGTCCCAGTCCACCACGATGCGCTGGCCATCGAAATCGATGGAGTGCACGTAGGGGCCCTGGACAAACGGGATAAGACGCTCCCTTTCACCGTCCTTCACTACCATGACGTCATTGGCGCCGGTGGCAAAGAGATGGTTCACCCGTCCCAGGACGACATTCTCCGTGGTGACAACCTCGAGACCCTCGAGATCGGTCCAGTAGAACTCGCCCGGAGCGGGCGGCGGCAGCACGTCACGCGAGACCGTAATCTCGCAGCCGATCAGTGCTGTCGCCTGGTCGCGATCCTCGATGCCCGGAAGGGTGGCCACCAGGCCCTTACCTTGCGCGCGTCCGCGGATCCCGTCGATCTCCTTCTCCACGCCCGGCGCGGTCAGCAGCCATGGCTGGTATTGGAAGATCTGAATACGGGGCTCGGTCCAGCTTTCGAGCTTGACCTGACCCTGCACGCCGTAGAGCCCGACAATGCGCCCGAGACGGACGCGCTTACCGAGCCCTGTCGACATCAAGCAGCCAGCTTGCCGGCTTCCTTCACGAGGGCACGCACCTTATCGGTCAGCTGTGCACCCTTCGCCACCCAGGCCTGGACCTTGGCAACGTCGAGTTCGAGACGCTTATCAGCGCCCGAAGCGACCGGGTTGTAGTAGCCCACGCGCTCGATGTTGCGACCGTCGCGCTTGTTGCGCTGGTCGGTCACGACGACGTGATAAAACGGACGGCCCTTGGCGCCACCGCGCGAAAGACGAATCTTAACCATATTACGAGCTCCAGAATTGCCGGTTGCCGGCAGGCGCGCGCTAGATGCGGGCGCGGTAAACCCGGCATTTTAGCGAAAGTTGTAGAAAATGGAAGGGGTTCAGCGCATCGGCGGCATACCGCCGCCCATTCCGCCCATACCACCCATGCCCTTCATGGCACCCCGCATCTGGCGCATGAGGCCTTTGCTGCCGCCCTTGGACAGCTTGGACATCATTTTTTCCATCTGCATGAACTGCTTGAGCAGGCGGTTGACGTCAGCAGGCTGGGTACCGGAACCACGGGCCACACGGGCCTTGCGCGAACCGTTAAGGAGATCCGGGTGACGGCGCTCCTTCTTGGTCATCGATCCGATGATCGCGACCATGCGCTTCAATTCGTTGTCGTTGACCTTGGATTTGACGTTGTCCGGGAGATTGCCCATGCCCGGCAGCTTGTCCATGAGGCCGGCCAGGCCGCCCATGTTCGACATCTGCTCGAGCTGATCTCGCATGTCGTTGAGATCGAACCGCTTGCCCTTCATGACCTTCTCGGCCAGCTTCTGGGCTTTCTCCTGGTCGACCTTGCGCTCTACTTCCTCGACCAGCGACAGAACGTCGCCCATGCCAAGAATGCGTTGGGCAAGACGATCCGGATGGAACGGCTCGAGGGCGTCGGTCTTTTCACCGGCACCGAGGAACTTGATCGGGCGGCCAGTGACGTAACGCACGGACAGCGCGGCACCACCGCGGGCGTCGCCGTCCGTCTTGGTCAGGACCACGCCGGTGAGCGGAATCGCGTCGGAGAACGCCTTGGCCGTGTTGGCCGCGTCCTGACCGGTCATGGAGTCGACCACGAACAGGGTTTCGATGGGATCGAGCGCGGCGTGCAGCGCCTTGATCTCGTCCATCATCGCTTCGTCGATGTGCAGGCGGCCGGCGGTATCGACGAGCAGGACGTCGATGACCTCGCGGCGGGCGGCGGCTACCGCGGCCTTGGCGATATCGACCGGGTTCTGCCCCGCTTCCGAAGGGAAGAACGACACGCCGACCTGCTCTGCAAGCGTGCGCAGCTGCTCGATGGCCGCCGGACGATAAACGTCGCAACTGACAACCATGACGCGCTTCTTCTTCCGCTCCTTGAGGAAACGGGCAAGCTTGGCGACCGTGGTCGTCTTGCCCGCGCCCTGCAGGCCGGCCATCAGCACGATGGCCGGCGGCGTGGCTGCGAGATTCAGCTCGGTGTTGGCGACGCCCATGACGGTGGTCAGCTCGTCACTGACGACCTTGACCAGCGCCTGGCCCGGCGAAAGGCTCTTAAGGACTTCCTGACCGACAGCGCGAACCTTCACGCGCTCGATCAGTGCTTTCACCACCGGCAAGGCCACGTCGGCCTCAAGCAGGGCAATGCGGACTTCGCGCAGGGTTTCGCGGATGTTCTCTTCGGTCAGCCGGCCGCGACCACGCAGGCGGTTGACGGTATCGGAGAGACGTTGGCTGAGCGATTCGAACATGGCGAGTCGATGAATGCTGTAAACGACGGATTATAGCCGGACTGGACCCCCGCCGTACGGCGGGCAATGCCAACGTGTCGCATTCACGATGCTGGGCCGCTATGCCACACTGCGCGTCCATGATCGTCGCCATCCTCGCGCTCGCTGCCGTCGCCCTCTACCTGTCTGCCGCAGGCGTGCTCGCTCGGCCGCTGATGACGGGTGGTCAGCCCCTCGCGCGTATCGGCATGGCCATGGCGACCCTGGCCGCACTGGCCCACGCCGGACTTCTCCTGAGCGCCCATCGCGGCACGCTTGACCTGCATTTCTTTGCCGCCCTCTCCCTGGTGGCCTGGATTGCCTCCGCCCTCACCCTGATGGTGAATGTGTCGCGTCCGGTAGCCGGGCTGGGCATCCTGATCTTCCCGCTATCGGCGGTGTTCCTCGCGTTGGATGCATTCATCGCGCCGCGCACCGCACCGGAAGCCATGACCTGGCAGATCGAGCTGCATGTGACGATCGCCGTGCTCGCCTTTGGCATCCTTTCTATTGCCGCGGCACTGGCGATCCTGCTGGCCATTCAGGAACGTGCCCTGCGGCGGAGCAAGTTCGGCCACTGGCTGCGCGCCCTGCCCCCGCTGACCCTCACCGAGGTGCTGCTATTCCGCCTCATCGCGGCGGGCTTCGTCCTGCTCACGCTGACCCTGGTGACTGGCACGCTGTTCGTCGGCAACCTGTTCAGCCAGCACCTCGTGCACAAGACGGTGCTGTCGATCGTGGCGTGGATCGTCTTCGGCGTCCTGCTCTGGGGCCGCTGGCGTCACGGCTGGCGCGGCACACGCGCCGTGAACCTCACCCTGATCGGCATGGGCGTGCTGCTACTGGCCTTCTTCGGCACGAAGCTGGTGCTGGAGCTGATCCTGCACCGAACCGGCTGATGTGGGAGCCGATTCATCGGCGAATGGGTGCCCGCGACGAACTGGCCCGCTGCCGCGGGATCGCCGATGAATCGGCTCCTACAGAAATCCCGTTACTCGCGACAGGCGTCGATGGCTTGGGACAAGCGTTCCACGCCGATGACTTCCATCTCGCCGACTCGCCCCCTCTTCGGTGCATTGGCCGCGGGCACAACGGCACGGCGAAAGCCGTGCGTGGCCGCTTCCTTGAGACGCTCTTCACCATTTGGCACGGGGCGAATCTCGCCCGACAAGCCCACCTCGCCAAAGGCGATGGATTTTTCGGGTAGTGCCCGGTCGCGCAGGCTTGAGAGCACCGCCATCAGCACCGGCACGTCGGAAGCTGTTTCCTGCACACGGATGCCGCCGACCACATTGACGAAGACGTCCTGGTCGTACGCGGCAATACCGCCATGCCGGTGCAGCACGGCAAGCAGCATGGCGAGACGGTTCTGTTCGAGACCGAGCACGACGCGGCGAGGATTGCCCAAGGACGACTGGTCGACCAGGGCCTGCACCTCGACCAGCAGCGGACGCGTGCCTTCTCGGGTGACCATGACGGCGCTGCCGGGCGTAGGACCTGCATGCGAAGAAAGGAAGATGGCCGAGGGATTGGGCACCTCGCGCAGCCCCTTCTCCGACATGGCGAACACACCGAGTTCGTTCACCGCGCCGAAGCGATTCTTGAAGGCACGCAGCACGCGAAAACGACTGCCCGATTCAC
This sequence comes from uncultured Luteibacter sp., assembly GCA_966191635.1. Lineage (GTDB taxonomy): Bacteria > Pseudomonadota > Gammaproteobacteria > Xanthomonadales > Rhodanobacteraceae > Luteibacter. Next base: position 10,388 of record CBIGPO010000019.1, on the reverse strand, counting down.
CTTCGAAATAAAGCACGGCGTCGACCATGTGCTCGAGCACGCGCGGACCGGCAATACCGCCCTCCTTGGTCACGTGACCGACCAGAAAAACGGACGTGCCGGTTTCCTTGGCGAAGCGGGTGAGCTTCGCCGCCGATTCGCGCACCTGGCTCACCGAACCCGGCGCCGCGGTGAGCATTTCGGTCCAGATCGTCTGGATGGAATCGATCACCAGTACGCGCGGTCGCGCGTTCATGGCCTGCTCGAGAATGCGTTCGATGCAGGTTTCCGCCAGGGCGTGCAGCGGCGCCAGCGGCAGGTCCAGGCGCTGGGCACGGCTGGCCACCTGGGCCAGCGATTCTTCGCCAGTGACATACAGACTAGGCAGCACCGCGCCCAACGTGCCGAGCATCTGCAGCAGCAAGGTGGACTTACCGATGCCAGGGTCACCGCCAATCAGGACGACAGAGCCTTCGACCAGGCCACCACCGAGTACGCGGTCGAGTTCACCGATGCCCGTGTTCGTGCGTGCCTCGGCGGTGAGAAGCACCTCGGTGAGCGGTGTGATCCTTGGCGCGCCAGCGGCGGCGCCGGCGTAGCCGCCGCGTTGCGCACCGATCGACACGGCGGCAACAGGCTTGGCCGACTCCACGACGAACGCGGATAAGACGTTCCAGACGCCACACTCGGCGCACTGGCCCTGCCACTTGCTGTGCTCGGCACCGCATTCGGTACAAACGTAGGCGGTCTTGGCCTTGGCCATCGTGTCGTGATCTTCCGGAAAGGGATGAAGCTATATAGCGCGACCGCGTCGCACGGAGCGATACGCGGGAGGCAACGCGACGATCAGCTTTCGTCTTCGACGAAGAGTACGCGACGCGTCATGCCGCAGGTGAGGTCGTAGGAGATCGTACCGGCCGCGGCGGCCACCGTTTCGACGGGCAGGCCTTCACCCCACAGGGTGACGCGATCGCCGGTGCGGGCGTCGGGAACACCCCGTAGGTCGATCGTGATCAGGTCCATCGATACGCGACCGATCAGCGACGCCTTGTGACCGTTCACCAGCACGGGTGTGCCTGCTGCGGCGCTGCGAGGGTAGCCATCGCCGTAACCGATGGCGGCCACACCGACGGCCATGTCCTCGGGACATTCGTAGGTGCCGTTGTAGCCGACGCGCTCACCCTTGGCGATCTGGTTGATCGCGACGAGGCGCGTCGACAGGGTCATCGCCGGCCGGAAGCCGAAATCGGCGCCCGAGCGGCCATCGACGACGGAAAGCCCATACAGCAAACCACCCGTACGGACCCAGTCGCCACGCGCATCCGGCCAGCCCAGCACCGCGGCGGAGTTGGAAAGCGCACGAGGGCCGACAAGACCGACGGTCGCCTCCTTGAAACGCTGGATCTGCAGGGCCGTATCGCGCCCCTCGAATTCCTCCGACGAAGCAAAATGGGTCATGAGGCCGATTTCACCGTCGATAGCAGGCATCGCGAGCAAGGCCGCATGGACCTCCCGCGCCCGTGCCGGCGCGAAACCGAGGCGGTGCATGCCGGTGTCGACCTTGATCCAGACGCGCAGCGGCCCCCGCGACGGATCAGCCTTTGCCAGCCAGGGTAGCTGTGCGTCATGGTGGATCAGGGCTTCGAGCTTCAGCCGCTGCATCTCGGCGATGTCGGAAGCGGTATCGGGGCCGGACAGCACGACGATCCGCTGCCTGTGACCGGCAGCACGCAGGCGCAGGCCATCACCGATCGCAGCGACAGCGAAGGCCTCGGCCTCACCGTCCAGCGCCCGAGCCACCCGCTCCAGGCCATGGCCGTAGGCATCGGCCTTGACCACCGCCATGACCTTCGCACTGCCGGCCAGCGTACGAACACGGGCCAGGTTATGACGCAGGGCGCCGAGATGAATGGTGGCGACGGTGGTACGACTCATGGCTTCACGGGGACGACGTTGGCGGGACGGACCGCTCAGTCTAGCCGCATCCTGCTGGCTCCCATATGGCGCGAACATGGCGGGCTTGGGCGCCCGGCGCTGAACAACCCCCGCCCTGCCCGGGCGCACGCGGCAGATGGCGATCGAATGAGCGTTCGATGCATTGTCCTAAAAAGCACGCGGAAGGTGCCAAGTCGTAGCGTCAGACGCGCCCGCGTGCATCCGTTCTGCTTATTGGCGGCGCGCGCTTGCCATCGCGGCATCGATGGCGCGCTGTGCCAGTGGCGCCATCACGGCGTAGCCCTGCGCATTGGGATGCAATCCGTCATCACTGAGATCCTTTCGCAGCGCCGCGCTCGTGTCCGCCATGACGGGGTAGTAGTCGAGCAGCACAAGGTGCTCGCGCATCGCGTAACCGCGAATCCAGTCGTTGAGCGCAACAATGTCGCGCGGCGGTCGCCGGGCCGACTGCGTCGCGTCGACATAGTCATTCACCGGCAACAGCGTAGCGATGACGACCCGGATCCCGTGAGCACGAGCCAGCTCGGTCATCGACGAAAGGTTGTCCTCGATCATCCCAAGCGTCGAAGCACCGGTATTGCCCGAAATATCGTTGGTCCCGGCGAGAATCACGACGACCTTCGGCTTCAGGGCAATAACATCGGCACGAAAGCGCACGAGCATCTGTGGAGTCGTCTGCCCGCTGATACCGCGATTGATGTAGCCCTTGCCGGGGAAGAAGTCACCGACCGTTCTCCCCCAGAAATCGGTGATCGAGTCACCGAAAAAGACGACGCGCTTCTCCCCCGGCTTCGGCGGCGGATACGTGGCGTTGTCCTTCGCATAACGCGCGAGCGAGGGCCAGTCATTCAGGCGTTGCTCGATATCGGCGCGTTGGTCGGACGTCAGGTTGTCAGGAAGCAGGATCCGAGCCTGCTGCGTCGCCGAGATCGCCGACCCTGCGAAACACATCGCCACGAGGAACATCGTTATACGCATCATTAATACCTCGCTGGTGGCACGCTCGCAAGGAAGCCGATCCTTCAGCCCCGTAACCACACCAGCCTGCCGTAGCATCGGCATCGTGATGTACAAAACAGCGCATGGCTCCATCCCCTGAAGGTACGATCACCCCGCGCCGATAGTCGGCCAAACGACGGCGTAGGCGCAACCCTCCTGCACGGATATTCCCAAGCGATGATACGGATTCTGTTTATCTGCGCGAAGAACAAGCTGCGCAGTCCAACCGCCGAACATCTGTTCGCGTCCTATCCTGGCGTGGAAACCGACTCCGCAGGTGTGAACCAGGACGCCGACGTTCCCGTCTCGGCGGAACAACTTCACTGGGCCGACGTCATCGTCGTCATGGAAAGCCGCCATCAGGCGAAATTGCGCCGTGGCTTCGGCCACGCGCTTAGAGGCAAGCGCGTCGTCTGCCTCGATATCCCTGACGACTACGACTATATGGAGCCAAACCTGGTGGCCCTTCTCCAGGCGCGCGCAACCCGGTTCCTGCCGAACCAGTGATGGTTGTCGGGAATACCGCAGGTGCCTCAGGACATCCGGAGGCAGTCGTCGTCGACCGGCTCGTCCAGCAGTACGCGCCGGTCAACCTCGTAGCGGTGCGTCACGCGCCACGGCGCTTCCCTACCCTGTCGGGGTAACGCCGCCTCACCGCGCATCACGTAACCCGACGTCAGCGCGTCGAGGATGCAGACATCCAGCATCTGCCCTGGTGGCGCCCTTGGCACGACGACATCCGCCGCGCGGTCATCCATACGCTGAAGCAACCGGCACACGTACTGTGCGGCGAGATCCACTTTCAGCGTCCACGACGCATTGATATAGCCGAACAACACGGCCGCATTCGGAATACCGTCCAGCAGCACGCCCTTGTAGGTCAGCAAACTGCCGGGATCGCGGACGGTGCCGTCGATATCGAGAGTCATGCCGCCGAGCACCTGCACCTGGAACCCTGTTGCGGAAACAACGATGTCAGCGTCGATGGTTGCCCCGGACGATAACCGGACACCGGTTTCGGTGAAGCCGGCGACGGTGTCGGTCCATACGGAGGCTTTACCCGCACGCAAGGCATCGAACAGATCGTTGTCGGGCACGACACAAACTCGCTGTGTCCACGGGTCGTAAGCGGGAGAGAAATCGTCGAGCGTGGCCGCGCCATCGAGACGACGCCGTACTCCCGCAAGAAGCAGAGAACGCACTCGCTTCGGCCAGCGCATCGCGGCGCGATAGAGCAATCGTTGCAAGGCGATGTTGCGTCGACGCGCCATCGCGTAAACGAGGCGCTCCGGAAGCACGTGCAGCAAGCCAGCCGAGATGGTGTCGCGGGAAGGCACGGAGAACACGTAACCCGGCGAGCGCTGGAGCATCGTCACATGCTCCGCCTTGCCTGCGAGCGCAGGGACGAGGGTGATGGCCGTCGCACCACTGCCGATGACGAGCACGCGCTTTCCTTCCCAGTCGAGGTCGTCAGGCCACTGCTGCGGATGGACGAAACGGCCCTGGTATCGATCGAGATCGGGAAATGCGGGAACATAGCCACGGTCATAGGCGTAGTACCCGGTGCAGCCGACAAGGAAACCGGCGGTGAATACCTGCTTCTCGCCTTGCTCATCGACGGCGGTAACCGTCCAACGGGAATCGGCGGACGACCAGGAGGCCTGTGTCGTGCTCAGGCCGAAGCGGATCTTCCCATCGATACCGTATTCGCGAGCCGTCGCCAGAATGTATTCGCGAATCGACGGACCATCCGCCAGCACTTTCAGCTCGTTCCACGGCCGGAACGCGTAGCCGAAGGTGAACATGTCCGAATCCGAACGGACACCGGGGTAACGGAACAGATCCCACGTGCCGCCGATGGCGTGGCGACGCTCGAGAATGCCAACGCGCTTATCGGGGCAAGCCGTCGCCAACCGGCAGGCCATACCGATACCGGACAGGCCCGCACCGATGATCAGGACATCGTAGTGGTCGGTGGTCAATGCACACCCCCGCTTCGGCAAGGAAAGCGTACACCTTTGTGGGAGCCGCTTCAGCGGCGATGGGTGCTTGCCGCCGGTTGGCCCGCTGCCGCGGGATCGCCGATGAATCGGCTCCCACAATTGGCTCCTACAATGGGCCTGGCCTGTGGAAGGCAGGCCCGGGTGGATCAGTCAAAGGTGCCTACGTAGGAATCGGGCGCCCAGTTCTCGAACTTGGTGTAGTGGCCCAGGAAAGCCAGCTTCACGGTGTCCGTGGGGCCGTTTCGCTGCTTGCCGATGATGATCTCGGCCAGACCCTTATCCGGCGACTCCTTGTTGTAGTAGTCGTCACGGTAGATGAACATGATCACGTCGGCGTCCTGCTCGATAGCGCCGGATTCGCGAAGATCGGACATCATCGGGCGCTTGTCGGCGCGCTGCTCGAGGGATCGGTTCAACTGCGACAGCGCGATCACCGGCACATTGAGTTCCTTCGCCAGGGCCTTCAGGCCTCGGGAGATCTCGGAGATTTCCGTCGCGCGATTTTCGCTGTTGCCGGGCACCTGCATCAGCTGCAAGTAGTCGATCACGATCAGGCCAAGGCCATGCTCGCGCTGGAGGCGGCGCGAACGCGAGCGCATTTCCACCGGTGACATGGCAGGCGTGTCGTCGATGAAGATCTTCGCATCCGACAGCATGGTGATGGCCGAGGTGACGCGCGGCCAGTCCTCTTCGGCGAGGTCACCGTTACGCAGGTGCTGCGCATGCACGCGACCGAGCGACGAAATCAGACGGAAGGCCAGCTGCGAGGCCGACATTTCCATCGAGAACACCGCCACGGCCTTCTTGCCACGCATGGCCGCGGCCTCGGCGAGGTTCAGTGCGAAAGCGGTCTTGCCCATCGACGGACGTGCCGCGACGATGATGAGATCCGACGGCTGCAACCCGGAGGTGAGCTCGTCCAGATCGGTGAATCCGGTGGAGATGCCGGTCAATTGGCCGCGCTTTTCGTAGCGCTCGGTCAACATGCGGAATGCTTCGCCTACCGCTTCGCGCACGGAGACGATGTCCTTCTTGCCGCGCGCACCGGATTCGGCGATGCGGAACACACGCTGCTCGGCCAGCTCCATCACCTCCTGGACGCTCTTGCCCTCGGGACGGAAACCGTCTTCGGTGATGGACGTGCCGGCGTCGATCAGCATGCGCAGTACGGATTTCTCGCGAACGATGTCACCGTAGGCACCGATGTTCGCCGCGCTGGGCGTCGAGTTGGCCAGCTCCATGAGGTAGCTGGCACCACCGACCATCTCGGCCAGGTCGTTGGCAACGAACCATTCGCCGAGCGTGATCGCGTCGCAGGGCATGCCCTTGTTGGCGAGCTCGTTGATAGCGCGCCAGATGAGGCGATGATCCTTGCGATAGAAATCGTCGTCGGTGAGCTTGTCGGCCACCTTGTCCAGCGAATCGGGCGAGAGCATGAGACCGCCCAATACCGCCTGCTCCGCCTCGATCGAATTGGGCGGAATACGCAGGGAGTCGAACGGCGTGGGCTCGCGACGACGCTTGCGCTCACCGCGCTCACCGCGCTCGGGGTTGAAGGCCATGGAGTTCCTCAGGATGCTGTCGGCACTTACCCGGGTCCGGGTCGCCGTACTCGCATGATACGCGCCCTGGTCTCAGGCGTTGAGAGGATAAGTCTGTGGATAAGTTGTGGGAAACGCTTTCCGCTACCTGGGCGCCTGGCCGAAACGGTATTCGCCGATGACCCAGAGCTTGCGTTCGTCCACGCCGTGGCGGGCCGCGCGATAATCGCCGTACTGAAATTCCAGGGAAAAGCCCTCGCCCAGGCTCAGTACCGCACCCGCGTCCACCTCGTGGCCCAGAAGGGCCCCGCCCTGCGCCGCCCGGAAATGCCGATAGGTGGCCTGCCAGGTGACCTTGCGCCCCAGGTCGGTGGCACCCATCAGCCCCACGTAACGCTCATGTAGGCCCGATTTCGGTATGCGGAACGCCACCACCCAGCCATTGAACGCGCGAGCCGCGCCATAGGCGACATTGATCGCCGCCCGGCCGTTGCCGCCCAGCCGTTCCTCACCCAGGCGAACCGTCAGCGGCGCATACCCATACGTAGCCTCGAACAGGCTGTAGCCCAGGCCAAAGCGGGCGGGGTTGTTCGCGTAGTTGTGCTGGCGGGCCACCTCGCCCGTCCATCCGAGCGTCGCACCACCGTCCCCAAGCTGGCGCGTTCCGGCCCAGCGCACGCCGAGAGTTTTCACCGAATTGGCCGCGATGGTGTCGTTGCGCACGAAATAGCCATACGCGACGAGCGTCCCTACCGGTAACGCCTGCTCAAGATGCAGGAGATGGGCATCGAGTTTCCAGCGACGCTGGTCGCGATCGTGGAAGTCGGCGCCGAGGGTGCGGTTCACGCGCCCGAGCCAGTAATAACCGAGCTCCGCGCCCTGCCAGGTCTTCCACGCGACATGTGCACCGTCGAACGATTGCAGGTTCTGCCGCCACGGGTTGTTACTGAAGAAGCGGCCGTTATCGAGGCGCACGTACTGACGGCCAGCGCGGAAGGAGAGAGCGTCCCCCCGGTATCCCACCCATGCGTTGCTGATGCCCGTGGAAGCAGGATCGGGCTCAGCGGGGTAAGGCGTTCGCTGGCCCGAACCATCGTCGTACCGCTGGCTGAAGAGCGAAGCGGTGCCAATGGCTTCGCCATAAAGACTCCAGCCGCTGCCCAACTTCCACTGGTAGCCGAGCCGCGCGCGCAGCGTATTGGCATGACCACGCCGGGGTGCTCCGTCCGAGTGCAGGTTGCTGTAGCGATACCGCGCCTCGACCAGGAGCGGGCTTTCGACAGGGACCTCGCCGGCCCACGCCGACATACCCAGCATCGAACCACTCGCCATGCCGACATACGACCGCCACCTACGTTTTCTCATCACGCACCGCTTCCGACCATCCCACCAGACGCGTGACTTTAGGTGGGCGACTATCCGGCGCCAACGATGGGTGGGCAGTTAGTCGCGAAAGTCGCACCAGACCGGGGCTTTCAGCAAGCGACCATGCTTCGCTCTTGCGAGCCCACGCAGGATGCGCATGAGACGTTACGTAAGCCAACCGGACGTCCAAACGAAAACGGGCGCCTTTCGGCGCCCGTTCCCTTGGATCGCAGGAGGTTCGGAGCTTACGCGCCGACCACCTTGACCTTGACCGTCTGCGTGATGTCGGCGTGGAGCACGACAACCGCGTCGTATTCGCCAACATTGCGATACGGGCCTTCGGCCTGGATCACTTCGCTCTTGTCGACTTCCAGACCCTTGGCGGTCAGGGCCTCGGCAACGTCACGCGGGGTAACCGAGCCGAACAGCTTGCCTTCCGGCGAAGCGTTGACTTCGATCGTGACCTCGGCGCCGTCGAGCTTGGCGGCACGGGCCTCGGCACCGGAGAGATGCTCCTTGGCCTTGGCTTCGTACTCGGCACGACGTGCTTCGAACGCTTCGAGGTTGGCGGCGGTCGCGCGAGCGGCCTTGCCGGTCGGAAGGAGGAAGTTACGACCGTAACCCGGCTTGACGTTGACCTTGTCGCCGAGGTTACCGAGGTTCTTCACCTTCTGGAGGAGGATGAGTTCCATGGATTTTCCTTACTTTTCGTTAGCACGGAATGGGCCCCGTGCAGCCAGGACGGTTGTCCGAAATGCCTTGAACCGAGCGCCCTCACCACAATGGGAGGGCGCAGGGCGATCAGACGTCGTGGTTGTCGGTGTACGGCAGCAGCGAGAGGAAGCGAGCGCGCTTGATCGCGGTCGCCAGCTGGCGCTGGTAGCGTGCCTTCGTGCCCGTGATGCGGCTCGGGACAATCTTGCCGTTCTCGGTGACGTACTGACGGAGGGTGTTGAGATCCTTGTAATCGATCTCTTTGACGCCTTCGGCGGTGAAACGGCAGAACTTGCGGCGGCGGAAGAATTTAGACATGGCTGTGATCCCCGATTAGTCGTCGCTGTCGCGATCGTTGTCGTTGTCGCGACCGCCGCGGCGATCGTCGCCGTCGTCGTCGTCACGGCGACGCGAACCCTTCTGCTCGTCCTTTTCCTTGCTCTTGAGGATAAAGGACGGCTCGAGGTCGGCTTCGTCGCGGCGAACCACGAGGTGGCGCAGGACGGCGTCGTTGAAACGGAAGCCCGTCTCGAGCTCGTTCAGGGCGTTCTGCGAAACCTCGATGTTCAGCATCACATAGTGAGCTTTGGCGAGGTTGGCGATCGGGTAAGCCAGCTGACGGCGGCCCCAGTCTTCGAGGCGGTGGATCTTGCCGTTATCGCCTTCGATCAGCGCTTTGTAGCGCTCGATCATGGCGGGCACCTGTTCGCTCTGGTCCGGATGGACCAGGAACACGACTTCATAATGACGCATGGTGACTCCTTGTGGATGCACCCCTTACGGGGATGGCAGCCTCCCGCAACGTGCGGTGAGGCAAGAAGACCCTCCTTTGGGGGAGAGCCAGCCGCGCATTGTAAGGAGAAACGGGGGGTTATCGCAAGGGTGACCGCCCTGCCGGGCGGATCGCCGATGAATCGGCTCCTACAGGGCTTCGGGCTCTGTGTGGGAGCCGGCTGTGCCGGCGATGGCGTCCGGCTTCACCGCTTCGTGGGCTTTTCGCCGCTGAAGCGGCTCCTACATGTTCGGATTCTGTCTCAGGAGACAGTGAAGCTCTCGCCGCAGCCGCATTCGCCGGTGGCGTTGGGGTTGTGGAAGACGAAGGAGGCGTTGAGGCCCTGGCGCTGGAAGTCGATCAGGGTGCCCTCGACCAGGGGCAGGCTCTTGGGATCGACCACCACGCGGATACCGTCGATATCCAAGATCTGGTCGTCCGCGGCGATGGCGCCAGCCAGGTCGACCACGTAGCCGAAGCCTGAGCAGCCCATCCGCTTGACGGAGAAGCGCACGCCCGCGGCCTCGGGGGCCTTGGCCAGGAAGGCGCGCATGCGGTCGGAGGCGGCGGGAGTGATCTGGATGCTCATGAAAACGTTATATGACCGTGGTATATCGAGGAACGCTGCCGTTCACGTGACCCTTACATTATCATGCAGGGTCGCGTCCCATGCGCCCCATCTATGTGCGGTGCCTTTTCTGGAGTTTCAATCGATGACGGTGGTAAGCGTCAAGCAGGCCCTCGCCGGCGGCACGACCTCGGCGGAACACGAAGTCACTGTACGCGGCTGGGTCCGCACCCTGCGTGAATCCAAGGGCGGCCTGTCCTTCGTGAACGTGAGCGACGGCTCCTGCTTCGCCCCGATCCAGGTGGTCGCCACCGCCGACCTGCCCAATTACGAGTCGGACGTGAAGCGGCTCTCGGCCGGCGCGGGCATCATCGCCACGGGCAAGCTCGTCCCCTCGCAGGGCAAGGGCCAGGCCTACGAGATCCAGGCCACCCGCATCGAGGGGACCAGCTTCCCTGAGAACCCGCTCACCTACCCCATCCAGCCGAAGC
>CBIGPO010000018.1:0-80763 GCA_966191635.1 uncultured Luteibacter sp. | reverse complement strand
CGGCCAGGACGGCCGGCCGTTTTCGCGCGACAGGAGTCGCGTCGAAAACCCCCAGGCGGAGCCCGACCCGGCCCGCAGGGCAATTAAGTAAACGGCCGCGTTGGGCGGCCCTTCCCTAGCGGGTCGCCGCAGCGTGGCCCCGAGGGTGGCACCCGCCGGCTCTTGCGACGCAACGCGAGCCAAGCAAAACGCGAGGCCGAAGGCGAGCCCGCCCCCGGTAATGCGCGAAGAGCCTAAAAAAAGGCCCGCCAATGGCGGGCCTTTTCGTTCCTACGGAGCGAATGCCTTAAGCACCCACCGCCGAATATCCCTTCAACCGCTCGGCAAACTGCTGCAACGAACGAATCCCGCTCTGCTCCGCCTCAACAATCCACTGCTGGAGCGACTTCAGTGCCTTGTCGGCGCCGCGCTCTTCCATCAGGGCGACCAGGCGGGCGCGGAACTCGCAGACCGTGGTCAGCGTCGGGCGATTGGCCAGCGCGGCGTGCATGCGCTCACGAGCATCGTTGTCGAGCCAGCGGCCACCGTCGGCAAGGGCGCGACGCACACGGCGCGGCACAGCCTTCACACTGTCGCCAGCCTGGCTGACTTCTTCGCGCATGGTCGGCAGGATGACATTGCGGTAGTAATCGGTGGTGGCCTGGAAGCGCAGCGCCAGCACGCCCTTGAGCGTCTCGGCATCCGGCAGGTGCACGTTGGGACGGATGTTCAGGGTCGGCGCGACGCGCAGCACCTTGGCCAGACCCACCGCACGCAGGGTGCAGATTGCTGCCCAGCCAATATCGAACTCCCACTTGCGCAGGGCGAACTTGGCCGAGCTCGGGAAGGCGTGATGGTTGTTGTGCAGCTCTTCACCGCCGATCCAGAAGCCCCAGGGCGAAATGTTCGTCGCCGTGTCCGAGCTTTCGAAGTTGCGGTAGCCCCACCAGTGGCCAATGCCGTTGACGAAACCGGCAGCCCAGAACGGGATCCAGATCATCTGGATGGCCCAGATGGCCAGACCAATGACGCCGAACAGCGACACGTTGATGATCGCCATCAAGGTCGGCCCCCAGTACGGGTGGCTACCGAACAGCTTGCGTTCGAACCAGTCGTCCGGCGTGCCGCGGCCGTACTTCTCCATGTCGGCCTTGTTGTAGCTGGCCTCACGGTAGAGGGCGACACCGTCGAAGAAGACCTTCTTGATGCCGAAGATCTGCGGGCTGTGCGGATCTTCCTCGGTCTCGACCTTGGCGTGGTGCTTGCGGTGAATGGCAACCCATTCACGCACGACCATGCCCGTGGTCAGCCAGCCCCAGAAACGGAAGAATCCGTTGAGGGTCCAGTGAAAATCCACGCCACGGTGGGTTGCGCTCCGGTGGTAGTACAGGGTCACCGTGAAAATGGTGAGCTGCGTAACCACGAGCACGTAGACCACCATTTCGCCCCAGCTTGCGCGGGAGAGACCGTTGGCCAGGAAATCGAGCAGGGTGTCGAGCATTTAGTCGGTACCGCGCGAGGAGTGAAGGGAAAGTACAAGTGTATATCAGCAGTCTAACCACCCAAATCCATACCCACCAGCACGGTCTTCGGCAAAATGTGAAGCCGGCGGTTGTGGGAAGCGGAGCCCTTTGCGCACAATCGCCGCCATGAGCTTTCTCTCCGTCGTTCAGATACGCCTCGTCAAGCCCGCACGTTGGCCACACAATCCTGCGAATAGCCGGTTGTTCGGCGACGTAGGCGCATGATCAACCTCCCGCTCCTGAACGTCGCGGGCCTTTCCCGGCGCCGGGCCGGTCGCGCGGCCGTTACCGACGTCTCTTTTTCCCTGAACCGCGGTGAAGTCCTCGGCCTGCTCGGCGTCAATGGAGCAGGCAAATCGACCACCTTGTCCATGCTCGCCGGAGCGCTTCGTCCGGAATCCGGGGGTATCACCCTGGACGGTCGCGACTTCGTCGCCCATCCCGGGATCGCCCGCGCCCTTGTCGGATGGCTGCCGGAAGCCGCGCCCTTGTGGCCAGAGCTTTCGGTGGACGAACACCTGCTCGCCTTTGCCCGCCTCCGCGGCTCTTCACGATCAGCGGCACGAAAGGCCGCCGACGCGATGATCGATCGCCTCCAGCTGGGAGATCTTCGTCGACGCCTGGCCGGCGTGCTCTCCCAGGGTCAGCGCCAGCGCCTCGGCCTGGCGTGTGCGCTCGTCCACGAGCCCGCCCTGGTCATCCTCGACGAGCCGGCCAACGCGCTGGATCCGGTGCAGATCGGTGAACTGCGCAAGCTGATCCGCGAGCGGGCGGCGTCGGGTGCGGCGGTGATCCTTTCCACCCACGTGCTCGGGGAAGTCGTGGCGGTATGCGACCGGGTGGCGATCCTGCACGAGGGCCGCCTTCGTCACGACGCTCCGCTCCACGACGACGCGGGGGGCAAAACCCTGGAAGCCACCTTCTTCGGCATTGCGACAGGAGCAGGCGCATGAGCCTTGGCGCCGTGACCCGCCTCGAACTCCGTCGTCTAGCCGTGCGCCCGCTCGCCTGGGCGATCGCCGCCCTGACGATTGCCTGGCTGGCCTGGAGTTTCGTCCTCGGGCTCGGCCAGTTCCTCGGTGCCCAGGTGAAACTCGCGGGCATGGCTGACGCGCCGGGCTTCACCGATCTGGTCGCCATCCCCTTGCTGGCCGAGCTGGCCAAGCTGGCCTTCCTGGTCGTCCCGCTAATGACCATGTCACTGCTTGCCGGCGAGCGTCGCACCGGCACGCTGGCCCTGCTCGCCTCAACCGGGCTCGCCCCCTGGCAGATCGTCATCGGCAAGTATCTTGCCGTCCTACTCTGGCTTGCCCTATGGCTGCTGGCGACACTGGCAATGCCCCTGGTGGTCGGCGCCGAATCCACCGCCGACTGGGGCAAGCTCGCCGCCGCGACGCTCGGTACCGCGCTGCTCCTCGCGACCCTCGCTGCCATCGGACTGGCCTGCTCTGCGGCTACATCGTTCCCGGCGATCTCGGCGGCGATGGCACTCATCGTGACCCTCGTGCTCTGGACGATCGACCGCGGCGCCCAGGCCGCCGGCGTGAGCGGCGGTTTTCTCGAGTGGCTGACCATGGCCACGCATCTGCAGAATCTGCTGCGCGGGCTCGTCGTCTCCAGTGACCTGGTCTGGTTCGCACTTGCTATCGCGCTGTCGCTGATCCTCGCCATCCGCCGCCTTGGCGGCGACAGGGAGCGCCAGTAATGCGCCGTCTCGACCGCTGGCTCATCCTGCTGGCCCTCGTCGTGGCGACCGGCTGCATCGGGTTCCTCAGCTCACGCCACGTATGGACGTCCGACTGGACGCGAGGTGCGCGTGCAAGCCTCGCACCGGAGAGTGTCGCCGTCCTCAATACGCTGAAGGGACCTGTCGAGGTCGTGGGTTATCTCTCGCCGACCGGCCCCTTGCGCGAACAGGTCGCCGCCGTGATGGAGCGCTACACGCGCGAAAAGAAGGACCTGAAACTGTCCTTCGTCGACCCTGACCTGGATCCCGCCGCGTCGCGCCAGCTCGGCATCGCCGGTGACGGCGCCTTGCTCGTGCGCTACGCCGGTCGCGAGCAGCGCGTTGAAAGCCCGATCAACGAACGCAACCTGTCCAATGCCCTCGAGCGCCTGGCACGCGGCGGCGAGCGCGTTGTCGCCTTCGTCACCGGTGACGGCGAACGCCAGGCCGACGGCCGCGCCAACGCTGACCTCGGCACCTTCATGAATCAGGTGGAGCGCCGGGGCATTCGCGCCGTACCGTTGAACTTCAGCCAGACCCAGGGCGTGCCCGAACACACCGATCTCGTCGTGCTCGCGAGTCCGACGGCGTCGTTACCTGCCGGCAGCATCGCGGCCCTGGTCGACTACGTACGTTCCGGCGGCAACCTGCTATGGCTGACCGAACCGGGCAACGCGGACCTCGGTACCGGTGCGCTCGCCGACGTGCTCGGCGTGCGTATCCTTCCCGGCGTACTCGTCGACGGACAGGGCAGCACGCTCAACGTGAAGGATCCTCGCATCGTCGTGGTCGGCGACTACCCCTTCCACGCCATCACACGCGGATTCCGCGACACCAGTCTGTTCCCGCAAACGGCGGCGCTGGCCCAGGTGTCCGACCACGACTGGGCAGTCGTGCCCTTCCTGCGCTCCGGCGAGCGAAGCTGGACGGCCTTCGATGGCATCGACAACGACAAGCCGTCGACCATCGCCTTCCATCCGGAAACCGGCGAACTCAAGGGTCCTCTGGATTTCGGTTTCGCACTGAACCGGCTATCGCCCAGCCCGGCCAAGAGCGAGCAGCGCGCGGTGCGCCGGACCGGGTGATTTCGCTCTCGCAGGACGGACTCAATGCGCTCACGTTCGGATTCCTGATCGCCCTGCCTGCGCTGTTGCTCGCCCTGGGCGCGGGCATCGCATGGCGCCGGCGGAGGCGCTGACGTGGCACTCCGCATCTTCATCGCCGCGGCGGTCGTGCTGCTGCTCGCCGCGGTCGGCTGGCAATGGCATGCGGACGATGCCGATGCACGCGAGCACACCCTGACCTCGCTCGATCCGGACACGGCGAACCACATGGCGGTGACACTGAAGGGCCTGCCCGACCAGCGATTCGAGCGCCGGAACGGTCGCTGGGTGAACCTCGATTCCACCACCACCGACGAGGGGCGCGCCGAGGAACTGGCCTCGCTGGCATCGACACCCGTGGCCGACTGGAAGCCCGCCGCCGATTTCGATCCGGCCAAGGTGGGCCTGGCACCGCCGATTGCCGTGCTCACGATAGATGGCACGCGCATCGAATTCGGTGAAATGACCGCCCTCGGCAAGCAGCGCTACGCCCGCGTGGGACAGCGCATTGCGTTCGTCCCGGCGCAGGCACTCCCTCGTGCACCGCGTACCCAGGCTTTGCCGACCACCATGAAGCCGGTCCAGTGAGCCCTTCCGAAGCTTGCCCGGCGCCCTGAAACACCCCATCTTGCGGTCATGCCCGAGCTTCCCGAAGTCGAAACCACCCGCCGCGGTATCGCCCCGCACCTCGAAGGACATCGCGTCACGGGGGTCATTCTGCGTCGCCCGGATCTGCGCTGGCCCATCCCCCCGGAAATATCGACCCTGCTTCCCGGCCAGGTGATCGACGCCGTGGACCGGCGCGCGAAGTACCTGCTGCTGCGCACGGAAATCGGCACGGCCCTGCTCCACCTGGGCATGTCCGGCATGTTGCGCGTACTGCCGGCAGATACGCCGATCGGCAAGCACGACCATGTCGACATCGCCATGGACACCGGTCGCGTCCTGCGCTTCACCGACCCGCGCCGCTTTGGTGCCCTGCTCTGGCAAATGCCAGGCGAAACACACGAACTGCTCGATGGCATCGGGCCGGAGCCGCTCACCGATGACTTCCACGGCGACCTGCTATGGAAGCTATCGCGCGGTCGCACCGCCTCGGTGAAGACCTTCCTGATGGATAACGCGGTCGTCGTCGGCGTGGGCAATATCTACGCGAGCGAAGCGTTGTTCGCGGCGGGCATCGATCCACGCCGTGCCGCGGGAAAGGTGTCGCGGGAGCGCTACGCTAAGCTCGCCGACGAGGTGAAACGCATTCTTGCCTACGCGATCACACGTGGCGGCACCACGCTGCGTGACTTTCTCGCGCCGGATGGGGCGCCCGGCTACTTCTTCCAGGAACTGTTCGTTTACGGGCGCGCAGGCGAACCATGCAAGGTCTGCAGTACGCCGATCAAGGTGGTCACGCTGGGCCAGCGCGCGTCGTTCTATTGTCCGATCTGCCAGCGCTGATTTGCCCCTACGCTTAATCGGGTTCTACGCTGACAGCCGACATAGATTGTGGCCCTCTATCGTATGTGCCATTCATCGCACGCACGGAACGCCGCATGATCACGACCCGACACGCCACGCTTTGCCTCCTCCTCGCCGTCGCAGCACCGACTCTGGCCCGGACGCCCGACGACATGGACCGCCCGTTCGACCAATACAGCTGGGTTACGACCCACAACGCGTTCACCAGTAACGGAGCCCTACCCAACCAGAGCCAGACCATCGCAACCCAGCTGGGGGAAGGCGTCCGCGGCCTGATGCTGGACCTGCACTACGACTACGGCCGCGTGCGACTGTGCCACAAGATCTGCACGAGCCCGAGCTCAGTGGCCTTCGCCGACCTGATCAATGACACGCTCCTGCCGTACCTGGATGACAACCCCGATGCAATCATCACGCTTCAGCTCGAGGATGAGACGACGACCGCACAGCTGACCGCGGAACTCGCAAGAGCGCCAGGCCTGGCCGGAAGAACATTCCAACCGGATACATGGGATACCCCCACGTGGCCCACCTATCGGCAGCTACGCGACAAGGGGCAGCGGGTGCTGATCTTCAGCCACACTGAGAACAATACCGGCGATTTCCGTATCGGCGACGCCGACGACGCCGTGAGCGTCCTGTCGAGCCGGAACTACACCGTTGAAAACTACTGGAGTCTCGGCCCGCCCGTTGTGCTGCACGATTACAACTGCGTGAGCCGCTGGAGCGACGAAGGGCTGTGGCTGAATCGACGCGCCATCGAAGGCAAGCCTGGCTGGCGCCCTCTTTTCACGATGAATCAGTTCCACGACCTGCCCGTACACTGGCACGCCAATACCGACAACGACTTCGATAGCCTGTCGAGCCGGTATCTCGAGCACTGCCGTCCCATCGCACGGCGCAAACCCAACTTTGTCGCCGTCGATTTCCATGAGGTCGGCGATACGGCGAAGTTCGTCGAGTGGCTCACGCTGAGTGCACCCGACGAGCTCTGACATCGCCACCCCGTCAGTCGGGCCAGCGCATCGCGGCGTGAGAGTTGTTGAACATCGGGTCGTTCTCGTCTCCCGACAGCTCGACCGTCAGGCCACCGGCCACGCCATCCACTTCGATTGTCTGATGCTGCTCGAAGTGCGCGCCGAGCGCACCCAGGTCGACGAACCGCTCCGACAACGCGCCCGCGCGGTCGATCTCGCGATCGGGCACGTTGGTCAGGCTGATGTCCGGCCGACCGAACTTGCGCATGCCGCGCGTACGGATCCACGAACGGCCCTTGGTCTCCTCGGGACTGCACAGGATCAGCACGTGATGGCGCGTAGGTGCGCCGCCCTGCACGAGATAGTGCTCGCGCCAGGAAGCGGCATCGAACAGCGAGAGGATCTGCGGATCGACGATGGCCTTGCCGCCGATGTCAGTCAGCGCGGCGACGACCCCGAGAGTGTCTCGCAGATAGTCGAGATGGTCGCTGTCCGGGAAACGGCCGCGGATGGCTATCACATGCGGCGCGGCTTTCGCGGCGGCATAGGCCTCGGGGCTGTCTTCCTTCAGCAGTTCACCGAGCGCACCGGAGAGTGGGTAGCCCTCCCAACGAGCGAGCACGGCATTCTGAAAGCGCTGCAACTCCACGCCTTCGGGAAGGCCCGGGCTACCGTAGCGCGCGGCAGGGATGACCAGATCTTCGGGGAACGCGCCGAACACGAAGAAAAGCAGCACGGCTTCCTCCTTGCTGGGCTGCCAGTGCGGACGCGGCCATGCGGCGGCGGTGTTCGTCGTCTCGGTCACGTGCTTTTTCCTTGGTCTGGTTCGCTTTCGCCGAGCGGCAGCACGGATTGCTGCAGCTCGATACGGCCGTCGCCGCCGGTGATGCTCTTGAACTCGGCGCGACTCACGGAGACATAGCGGTCGTTCCCGCCAATCTCAACCTGCGGGCCCTGGGTCACGGCCCGGCCGTGTTCATCCACACGCACCACCATGGTCGCTTTCTTGCCGGAATGGCAGATGGTCTTGATCTCGTCAAGATTGTCCGCCCAGGCCAGGAGGTACTTGCTGCCCTCGAAGAGCTCGCCGCGGAAATCCGTGCGCAGACCGTAGGCGAGCACCGGAATGCCGAGCTTGTCGACCACGTCTGAGAGCTGCCAGACCTGGGCCTTGCTGAGGAACTGTGCCTCGTCCACCAGCACGCAATGCAGGGGGCCGCGCCGGGCGATGTCCCGCTCGGCGATAGTCAGGAGGTTCTCCTCGCCGGCGAAGCGCATGGCCCGCGCCTGCAGGCCGATCCGGGAGGCGACGATGCCCTCGCCATAGCGGTTGTCCAGCGCGGGCGTGAGGATGAGCGTGCGCATGCCGCGCTCGTGGTAGTTGTGCGCGCTCTGCAGCAACGTGGTGGTCTTTCCGGCGTTCATCGCCGAGTAGTAGAAATAGAGCTTGGCCATGCGGGTCGTTCCGGTACGTGACCGTACATGGTACCGCCATGCCCCCGCCGCGGGCGGCCGGGGCACGGTCTCGCCGCCCGTGAGTCTGTCCCGGGACGCCGCCGGACGGGTCCCCACCTGCTACCATCCGTGACCTCGTCCGCTGCCCTGTCCGGCCGATCCCACATGCTCAATCCGCAACAACACGCGGCCGTCGAATACTGCGACGGCCCCCTCCTCGTGCTGGCCGGCGCCGGCTCCGGCAAGACCCGTGTCATCACGGAAAAGATCTCTCACCTGATCTCGCGCCGACACCTGGCCGCGGAGAAGATCGCGGCGATCACCTTCACCAACAAAGCGGCGAAGGAAATGCGTGAGCGCGTGAGCAAGTTGATTTCAGATGAATCGGCAAAAGCCCTCACGGTCTGCACCTTCCATGCGCTGGGACTGAAGTTCCTGCAGATCGAGCACGAGCGCGCGCAGCTGCGCCGCGGCTTCTCCGTGCTCGACGCAGACGACAGTGCCAACATGATCAAGGAGCTCTCGCCCAAGGGCGTCAAGCCGGAGGTCATCCAGGGCATTCGCAACCTCGTGGGCAAAGCCAAGAACGGCGGTCTCACACCCGAAGAAGCCATGGCGGCGGCGCGCAGCCCCCGCGAGATCGAAGCCGCCACCATCTACGACCTGTACCAGCAACGCCTGGCCGCCTTCAACGCGGTGGACTTCGACGATCTCATCCGCCTGCCGTTGCGTATCCTGGAAACCGACGACGACGCGCGCGCGGTCTGGCAGGAACGCCTGCGTTACCTGCTGGTCGACGAATACCAGGACACCAACGACGCGCAATACCGCCTGCTCAAGGCGATTGCCGGACCGAAGGCACGTTTCACCTGCGTGGGCGATGACGACCAGAGTATCTACGCGTGGCGCGGCGCCAACCCGGAAAACATCGACCAGCTGGGACGCGACTTCACCCATCTGCGTGTGATCAAGCTCGAGCAGAACTACCGGTGTGCCAAGCGTATCCTGCGCGCCGCCAACCAGCTGATCGCGAACAACCCCCACGTCCACGACAAGAAGCTCTGGAGCGACCACGTCGAAGGGCCGCCGATCCGCGTACTGGAGTGCAAGGACAACGACCACGAGGCCGAGCGCATCGCCGCGATCGCCTCCAGCCTGCACGAGAAGTACAAGGAGAAGGGAGCGCGCTGGGACGACTTCTGCATCCTCTATCGCGGCAACTTCCAGGCGCGTGTGCTGGAGAAGGCCTTGCGCCTGGCCAAGGTGCCGTATCACCTCAGCGGCGCGCTGTCCTTCCTCGACCGCGCGGAAGTGAAGGACATCCTTTGCTACCTGCGCCTGCTGACCAATCCGACGGACGACGCAGCTTTTCTTCGCGTGGTCAACGTACCCAAGCGCGAGATCGGCTCAACCTCGCTGGAAAAACTCGGCCAGATGGCGCAGACGCGCAATGCCTCGCTATTGGAGGCCACGCGCAGCGATACCGTGCTGAAGACGATTTCGTCGCGCCCTGCTTCCGCGCTGGCGAACTTTTCGCGGCTGATGGACGAGCTGCGCAGTGACGCCAACCACCTGAGCGCGGCCGACCTGGTCACCACGATTATCGAGAAGACCGGTTATGGCGCTCAGATCGCCGCATCCACACCCGACGAAGTACTGCGCGAACGTCGGCTAGGCAACTTGCGAGAACTGGCCGACTGGTTCCGCGCCATGAGCAAGGACGGTGGCCGCACGGGTGACATCGCAGCGCAGCTCGCCCTGCTCAGCCATGCCGATCGCGACGACCCGGGTAACGCGCTGCGGATGATGACCCTGCATTCGGCCAAAGGCCTGGAGTTCCGCTTCGTCTTCATCGTCGGCTGCGAGGACGGCACGCTGCCGCACGAGGGCGCGATCGACGAAGGCCGTCTCGATGAAGAGCGCCGGCTGATGTACGTGGGTATCACTCGCGCCAAGGAAATGCTGACGCTTTCGTTCTCGGCCAAGTCACGAAAATACGGCGAGATCCTTTCGAACGACCCCAGTCGCTTCCTCGAGGAACTTCCCCAGGACGATCTCCACTGGGACGGCAAGGATCCCGAAGCCGACGCCGAAGTGAAAATGGAAACCGCAGCCACCCACATGGCGCGCATCCGCGCCATGCTTGCCGGCGGTACCTGATATCCGCCGACATCGCCTGACATTGCCAGCCCCGCTCGGTAGGAGCCGATTCATCGGCGACGGCTACGCCCCGGTCCTCAGATAAGCTCCTCAGCCTCAAGCTCACTCTTCAGGTAGGCGTAGTAGATCGGCGCGGCAACGAGCCCCGCCAGCCCGAACGCCGCCTCGAACACCAGCATCGCGATGAGCAACTCCCAGGTGCGCGCACGGATCTGTCCACCGACGATCTTCGCGTTGAGGAAGTACTCCAGCTTGTGCACCACGATCAGAAAGCCGAGCGCCGCCACACCAACCCACAGCGACACCGACAGGCCGGCGATCGTGATCAACACGTTGGAGATCAGGTTGCCCACCACGGGCAGGAGTCCGACGACAAAAGTGAGGATCACCAGGGTCTTGGCCAGCGGCACGTGGATGCCGAACATCGGCAGGGCCACCAGCAGGAACAACGCCGCCAGCGTAGTGTTGATTGCAGAAATCTTCAGCTGGGCGAAGATGACGTTGTGAAAGGCATCGGCCAGGCGCATCGCACGGGTCGACAGCTCAAACGACAACGGACGTGCCGGGCGCCCGCCCGAGCCATGGGAAATAGCGACGATGGCACCGAGCACGAGGCCGATCAGGATGTGTGCGAAGACGCGCGCCGCCGTGGTGCCGACCAGCTTGAGATCCCCCGCATGCTCATGGGCCCAGCCCATGCCCTGTTCACGGAAATCGACAAAACTGCTTGGTAGCCGCGATGTCAGCCACGCCGGCAGCTGCTCGTGGGCCTTGTCGAACAGCGGCAGAAGCTTGCTGTCCCATAGTTCCTGAGGATCACCGATATCGCGCCGGTAGAAGCCGAGCGCGGCGACCACAATCAGGGTGAGGGCACCGACCACGACGATCGCGACGAAACCGACCGCAATCAGGCGTGCGCGCTCACCGGGAATGACGCGCCGAATGAGCGGCGTGAGCGCCTCGACCACCTCGTACACCAGCAGCCCGGCCAACAGGGCCGATACCAGGTGGAGCATGACGACGCCCCACAGCGCCAGCGCCGCAAGGACGTAGGTGGCGATACGGATGATGCGCGAATCGCCTGGCGTGCTGACCATGCTGACACTCCTTGAAGTTGGCGGGATTCCATCAGGCCGGCGATGAACGCTAGATCAAGCGCTCGGCTTCCAGTTCAGCCTTGAGGTACGCGTAGAAGATCGGCGCCGCGATCACGCCAGGCAGTCCGAACGCCGCCTCGCAGAGCAACATGGCCACCAGCAGCTCCCAGGCACGGGCCCGGATCTGGCTACCGACGATGCGGGCGTTGAGGAAGTACTCGAACTTGTGGATGACGATCAGGAAGACCAGCGCGCCGATGCCGACGTACAGGGACACTGACAGGCCAACGATGGTGATCGCCGTATTCGACAGCAGGTTGCCGATCACGGGCAGCAGGCCAACGAGGAAGGTGATCACGATCAGCGTCTTCGTCAGCGGCAGGTGCACGCCGAACAAAGGCAGGATGCAGAGCAGGTACAGAGCGGTGAGGAACGTGTTGACCAGGGAGATCTTGATCTGGGCGAACACGATGTTGTGGAACGCATCGGCCAGACGTGCACTGCGCAAGCTCAGCTCCGCGGCGAACGGGCCAACCTGGTGCGAGGGACGCGTGCGGCTCAACGCGACGATGGCACCGAGCACGAGGCCGATAAGGATATGCACGAGGACACGCGCAGCCTCCTTACCGGCAAGCTGCAGGGTCACCGCATTGGAGCGTGCCCAGTCGAGCGCGGTGACCCGCAGTGCATCTACGCTTTCCGGCAAACGGGCGACCACGGCCTGCGGCATCTGTTCACGAGCCCGTTCAACCAGGGGCATCAACTTGTTCTGCCAGAGATCCTCGGGATTGCCGATCTCGTTGCGGAAGAAACTGATGCCGCCCAGGATGAGCAAGGTCAGCAGGCCAACGACGATAACGGCGACCAGAGCCACAGCGAGCACGCGCGCACGGTCGCCCGACAATCGGCGACCCATCAGGGGCGCCACGGACACCACCACCTCGTATACGAGCAATCCGGCGAGCAGGGCCGGCAGCAACCGCAGGTAGAGCACGGAGAAAAGGCCAAGCCCCATCGCGATGTAGCTGGCGATACGGATGACATGATTGCGCGGGCTGGCGACGTCCATGAAAGGCCTCGTCGTGAATGAGGGCGCAGTCTGTCAGGACGCGGGGGCTATGCGCCAGAGGCGTGCGTCCCGTCGTCACGCTGTCGTAAACTCTCCGGACAATCGCCGGCCCACGGGCGATGTCGCCTGTTTCGCAAGGGGTTTCCATGATGAAGTTCGTTTCGGCCGCGCTCGCCGCGGCCTTGGTGCTCACGGGTTGTGCAGCCACGCCCCGTGCGCAGACCGCCACGGCACCAGCCGCACCCGCCCCCGTAGCGGCCCCTGCTGTCACCGGCCCCACCGCCGACGACAACCTCAATGCGGTGGCCTGGTCGCAGAACGCGAGCGAACACGACTTCATCTACCTGCAGACCTTCCGCGATGCGCAGGAGAAACTTCTCAAGGCGAAGCAGGATCCGAACTGGGACGCGCTGCCGAAGGACGACCGCGCCGCCCACGCCTCGCTCAAGGGCCTGAAGCCCGCCGTGGTGCTCGATATTGACGAAACCGCGCTCGACAACTCGCCCTATCAGGCACGCCTGATCCGCGCCGGTGGCGAATTCAACGAAGCCGACTGGGCCGCCTGGTGCAAGGAAGCCATCGCACGTCCGATGCCGGGGGCGCTCGCATTCACAAAATTCGCCGCCGAGCACGGCATCGCCGTGATCTACATTTCCAACCGCGCCAAGGACCTGGACGAAGCCACGCTGGCCAACCTGCGCTCGGCAGGCTTCCCGGTGGCCGGTAAGGAATCCTTCCTTGGCCTGGGCACCTTCGTGGAAGGCTGCGAGCAAGTGGGTAGCGAGAAGGGTTGCCGTCGCCAGCTGGTCGCAAAGAACTATCGCGTGCTGATGCAGTTCGGCGACCAGATCGGTGACTTCGCCAATATCCTGGGTAACAACGCCGAGGGCCGGACCAAGGCCATGGCGCCCTATACGACCTGGATCGGCGAGCGCTGGTTCGTTCTGCCGAACCCGACCTACGGCAGCTGGGAGCCGGCGCTCTTCGACAATGACTTCAGCCTGCCGCGTAGCGAGCGTCGTCAGAAGAAAATCGAATCGCTTCGCATTAAGTAAAATCAATCACTTATATGGATTAAGTTAAGGCATTGCTTTAGCAATGTTATTTAACTATTATTCTCTCGCCGAAACCCGTGGCGCCAAAAGCAATGCGGGCAAGGCCATTTCCCTTACCGGCCTCGGGCTGGATAACCCCGTGAGGCGATGAGCCTCCGGGGTTTTTTCTTGTACGCTCCCCGTCCCCGCCTCCCGAAGACGTCGAAGCCCCCATGCGCCGCCTATCGCACCTGGCCTGGATCCTCCTGCTGGCAGTCGCCCTGCTTTCTGCTTGCAACCATAAGCCGAAGGATGCCCCTGGCACGCCCGGCGGCGGCTCGCCCGAAGACGCCATGCGCGATTCACTGGATCTCCTTCGCGACGGCAAGTTCGACATGTTCTGGAGGCACGCGCTGCCACCGGCGGACTTTGCCGCCCTGCGCGCCGATTGGGTGAAGCGAAACGCGCCCACCGAGCCACTCGATGCCGACGATCGTGCCAAGTTCGAGGCCGGCGTAAAGCGCCTGACCGAGCCCGACGCGGAGAAGAAGCTATTTGCCGACCTGCGTCCGACGCTGGTCCGGTTCGACCACGACTACAAGGACCAGATGCCATTACTGTCCGGCGTCGGACAATCGATGGCGCTCACGGCAGTCGATCAGGCCAAGGACCTCACTGCCTCGCAAAAGCGGCAGCTGCGCGAAGCCGTGAACGTTGTTGCACCGTGGACGCAGACCGTGCCCTGGGGCGATCAGGCCAAGGCGAAGGAAGCGATCGGCATCCTTGTCGATACCGCACGCAAGGCCAACCTTTCCACGCCCGATGCGCTGCACGCGATGACCTTCGAGCAATCCATGGCCACCTGGTCCACCGCGTGGATGGGATTCAAGCGATTGTTCGCCGTTTACGGCCTGTCTATCGACAAGAGCTTCGAGTCGATCAGCATCGACACCATCGAGAACAGCGGCGGCTCGGCGCACGTGAAAATCACCTACATCCTGCTGGACAAGCCCATCCAGACCGAAGCCACCCTGGTGTTGCTCGACGGCCGCTGGTACGACAGCGACCTGCTGCAGAGTGTCCGCGCCGAGCACCTCCAGCTCAATCCGCCCGCGCAGCCTGCTCCGACAGGTAGCGCGCCGGCCCTGCCCGGCACCGCCGCACCGCTGCCCCGGAACGCCGGCGCGCCGGTTGCGACCGCCCGGCCCCGCTGAAGCCGTACAATCCAACGATGTCCGAATTTCCGATGAGTGCGGGTCCGCACGTCCATGTCGCCCGTTCACCCTGGTGGTTCAAGCTGCTGGGTAGGCTTCTTGAACCCTGGGTACGGATCAAACGCGATCCCGCCGAGCCGACCGCCCTGCTCGTCAGCGGCGCGGCCGTCTGCTACGCCATCGAGCGTGACGGCGCCTCCGATGCGCTGATCCTCGAACGCGCCTGTCGTGAAGCCGGCCTGCCCAGCCCGATGCAGCTGTTGGAGCTGCCCGGCCGTCGCCGTCGCTCGGTGTTCTCTCTGAGTCGCCGCCATGGGTGGCTGTTCGGGCGCACGGATGCGCGTGGACCGAAGGAACCGATCGGCCAGCTCATTCGCGCGTTGGAAGACGATCCGCAGCGCGATATCCAGGTCGTCCCCGTTTCCATCTACGTGGGCCGCGCACCGAATCGTGAGAGCGGCTGGTTCAGTGTGCTCTTCGCCGAAAACTGGCTGGTGGTCGGTCGCTTCCGCCGCATGCTCGCCCTCCTGCTCAATGGACGCGATACCGTCGTGCATTTCTCCGCGCCAGTGTCGCTACGCAGCGTGCTGGCCGATTCGAACGGTCTGTCGCCGGAGCGTCTCACGCGCAAGATCGCCCGCGTGCTACGTACTCACTTCCGTCGCATCCGTGCGGCCGTGATCGGTCCCGACCTGTCGCATCGCCGCACCGTGGTCGACGCGGTGCTCAATACCGAGCCCGTACGCGATGCCATCGCCGCGACAGCCAGCAAGGAAAACATCACGCTGGCCAAGGCCCAGCGGCGCGCACGCGATTTCGCGATGGAGATCGCCGCGGACTATTCGCACCCGGTGGTCCGCTCGACCTCGTTCCTGCTTTCCAATTTCTGGAACAAGCTTTACGACGGCATCGCCATGCACCACTTCGACAAGGCCCGCGCCGCGGCACCAGGTCATGAAGTGGTCTACGTACCCTGCCATCGCAGTCACACCGATTACCTGCTGCTCTCGTACCAATTGCATTACTCCGGCGTGGTGCCGCCGCACATCGCCGCGGGCGTGAACCTCAACCTGCCCGGCGTCGGACCCATCCTCCGTCGTGGCGGCGCGTTCTTCCTGCGCCGCAGCTTCAAGGGCAATGCGATGTATTCGGTGGTCTTCAACGAATATCTCGCGCAGCTGGTCGATCGCGGTGTGCCGCTGGAATACTTCATCGAAGGCGGCCGCTCGCGTACCGGACGCCTGCTCGCCCCGCGCGCCGGCATGCTGGCGATGACACTGCGTGCCTTCCTGCGCGCGCCGCGCCGACCGGTGCTGTTCCAGCCGGTGTACATCGGCTACGAAAAGCTGATGGAAGGCAAGTCGTATGCCGGCGAGCTTTCCGGCAAGCCGAAGGAAAAGGAATCCCTGCTCGGCCTGATCCGCGGCCTGAAGGTGCTGCGTCAGCGCTACGGTCATGTCACCCTGAATTTCGGCGAGCCTATCCTGCTCACGCCCATGCTCGACACGGTGGCGCCCGACTGGCGACAGACCACGGCCGAACACGACGCCAAGCCGGAATGGATGAGCCATCTGGTCGACGATCTCGCCGAACGCATCCAGGTCAACATCAACCGCGCCGCGGACGTCAACCCGATCAACCTGATCGCACTCGCCTTGCTGGCCACACCCAAGCATGCGATGGCCGAGAACGATCTGCTGGCCCAGCTCGAGCTGACCAAGTCGTTGTTCCAGGAGTTGCCCTATTCGGACCGCGTGACCATCACGCCGATGAATCCGCAGGGCATCATCGCCTACGGCGAGCAGATGGGCTGGATCCGCCGCGTACGCCATCCGCTCGGCGACGTGCTCGTGACCGAAGGCGAGCAGGCCGTACTGCTCTCGTACTTTCGCAATAACGTTCTGCATCTCAACGCGGCGGCCGCGTGGGTGGCGGCGTGCTTCCTCAACAACCGACGCATGTCGCGTTCGTCCGTACTGCGCCTGGGCAAGCTGATCTACCCGTTCATCCAGGGCGAACTGTTCCTGCCCTGGGATCAGGACGGATTTGCCCATGAGGTGCAGGAAACAATCGAGTTCTTCGTCCGCCGCGGCATCCTCGAATCCAGCAGCGAAGGTCGCGTGCTCGAGCGGGGGCCGGGGCAGGACGACGGCGCGTACCAGCTGCGCGTGATCGCACGCAGCATGCTGCAGGCCTTCGAGCGCTACTACATCGCCATCGCCGCGCTGGTGAAGAACGGCCCGCACACGATGAGTTCGGGCGAACTCGAAACGGCCTGCACGCTCACCGCGCAACGCCTGGGGCTGCTCAACGAATTGTCGGCACCGGAGTTCTTCGACAAGGCACTGTTCCGCGGTTTCATCCAGAAGCTGCGCGAAGTGAAGGTGGTCTGGACCGACCCGAACGGCAAGCTCGACTTCAGCGACGCACTGGAAGACATGGTGCGCGACGCGCGCGTCATCCTCGCCCGCGAGGTGCGCCACTCGATCCTCAAGATCACACCGGGCGGCGAGAATGATCGGGACCTTGACGCGCGTCCACCGGACGATCCGGGTGAAACCTCGGCCGAGTCGCTGCACGACCGGCACGTCGCCAATGAAGAGACTCGGCACAAGCATCATCCCTGACCTGACACCCACCGTAGGCGGAAGGGCGGGGCAATGTCGGCGTGGAGGGGGCCGACATCGCGACCACCACCGTCGCCCGTCCGGGGTGACACCGACATCCATAAGGTGACAGGGCTAGTTACGCTGTGCGGCCACGGTCACCGAAGACATGCCAATGGATATGGCCCCCCCGGAAACTCCCTTAGAGATCACGCGCACCGTCGATGAAGACGCTGCCGTGGTCATCCTGCGCATGGTCGAGACGCTGGCGGAAGCTCGCCACCCGCCACCGCGGTTTCTTACTCCGTCATCCCCGGTAACCGCCGGGCATACGTCGAGATCAATCTGAGCAAGGCGGTCATCGCCCCTCTTTCCCCACCCGCCAGCGAGATCTCCCCGGCAGTCCGCTCGGACAGGGGAGTTCCACACCGGACTGCGCCTTCCTTCGTCCGGCACACCACCACTACTTCAAGGAAAATGACATGGATGTCCAATCAACGACGTCACATGAAATCGTACAGGCCGAAAACCAGGGCGCCATCGATGCATTGCGCCGACTGACCACGACACGCGATGCCCTCGCGCGCTTGTACGAAACGCAACCGTCCCTGACCGAAGCGAGTGCCCTGGGCGCGCGGCAGCTGCTCGATGCACTGCCGGGGTTCTGGGGGTCGCCGGAAATGGCTGGCGGAGAGACGCGCTCAACGATCCTGGGCCGGCACCTGGCCAGTGTCATGAAAGAAGAAGCCACGCTGCGTCGCCTCGACGGAACGCTCGGCGACGATGCCGCATCGCTCGCGGCGCGAGTGGCCACCATGGACAATGCCGCCGTCGCAACGGGGGTACACGTACGCGAACTCATCCTGGGCGATGTCCCGCATGCGGGATCGCTGATCGTCGTCGATGACCGCAAACCTGATCTCGCCCTGTTGTTCACCTCGCACGGTGGATGGGAGGCCTTCGATTCTCTTGAGCGTCTGCTTCAGTCGACACGCCAACGATTGCTGGAGTCGGTGGATGTCGCCGATGGCACCGGCCTGGAGAACGACGAATTCGCCGAAGCAAAGACACAGGGCACCGTTGGTTCCCGGGAGATTGCTGGCAACGTCTTCGCCACACTGGCAACCCGTATGATCGATGTGCAGGCCGGGCGCATTACGCTCGCGGCGGACGATCACGGCCTCGACGGCGATGACCCGGAGGCACCAACGCACCTCGGCGACCGTG
This sequence comes from uncultured Luteibacter sp., assembly GCA_966191635.1. GTDB lineage: Bacteria > Pseudomonadota > Gammaproteobacteria > Xanthomonadales > Rhodanobacteraceae > Luteibacter. The sequence goes on along the minus strand of CBIGPO010000018.1, from coordinate 62,123 downwards.
TCCGCTACGAATTGTCGCTCGCGTCGATGCTGGACATCGACGCCATCGAGCACATGCGGGAGGCTTACCTGCTTGAAGCGGCTGCCGCCAACCGCCTGGCCAACGTCCCGGCAAGCGTTCGCGATACATGGTACGAGGCACGCGATACCTACAACGACGCACTGGCGTCAGCGGCGATGCTGCGCATGGCTGCCGGCATACAACCCGCGTTGACCTTGAAAGCCTTCGCGTCGCGCGAACTCGCGGCGAGGTTGGCATCGCTGGGCATCGATACCTCGCCCGAGGCAATCACCGTTGAGATCGCCCGAATCCGGGTTCTGCCGGAACCACTCGAAATGTTCGACCCCTTACCGGGGTCGACGAAGGTGCGGCGCGTCTCGCTGGTCGAACTTGCAAGTCAGAATATCGGCCGCTTCTCCCTGGACACCTTGTCCGCGGTGGATGCGCAGGGAGAGTCGCTCCGCGACCGTCTCGGCCATGGCGTGATCCGCGACATGGTTCGCGATCTCGATATTGCCAATCGCTACCAGACCCACCTCGACGAACGCCTCCGCGTGGGTGCCAAAGGTGCCCTGGCCCGCAAGCTCGCCATGACCGTGCACGCAGCACGGATGCGACTGGATCTGGCCGAAGCACGGCTCTCGTACTACCTGCCTGGTGAACCGCGCTCGTTTATCGACGACCGCGACGAACGAGGATATCGTTGGGTCGAAGCAGCGCTCGATGCACCTGCGGGACAGCGCCGCGTAGACCGACACGAGATAGCCGTCTCCCAGCTCACTTACCAGCAGGTTCCGCTGGACGGCATTCTCATCTTTTCTCCGCGTGCATCGAACAGCGCACCTCGGATGGTCGTGTACACACCCGATGCACCGGACGGGCTCACCTTCCGCGAATTCGAAAGCCGGCAGGATGCCGCCAGGAAGTTCTTCTACCATCCGGCCTTCCGCGAGTACCTGCTCGATCGCCTGCCTGCAGAATTCGCCACCGTGTCGCCCAACGGAGCGACCCGACAGTTTGCCGGCGATCGCCTGGCGCATTGGGTATTTGGCGCCAGTGGCGATGCCTCGTACACACGTACGAACGAACCATTCGCCGAACGCGAGGTACAAGACGATTTCCTCGCCGCGGTCCATGACACCACGATCGAAAAGTATCGTCGCGATACGCGACTCCTCGCTCGCTCCACGGCCGAGGCGGACAAGGATGCATGGCTCGGCTACCTGCAAGGCCGTTTCAACGGCAACGCGGTAGCAAACCTGGCAGCGACCGCGCTGACCGACCTGCCGGCCAGCCTCGCACGCATGACACAGGCTTCCTGGCGCTTCTACGATCACGTGAAGGCGGGCGACGCCGGGGAAGCGTTCATCGCCTTTACCGAAGGCTATGTCAACGCCGTCAACCTCGTGGTCCCGCCCTTCATCGGGGGACGCCACATCGCCGGCGCAATCGTGCGCTCCCGCACCGCGGCGCGCGGTGTGGCAAGCACGAGTGTGCGGCTGACGCCGCCGCAAACCCGCTTCGACGACCGATATGCTGTGCGCAGTCTGCGCAAGCCCGGCAAACCGGATGACGAGGGTATCTACCGCTTGCGGGGCCAGTCGTATATCGAACAGGACGGAACATTCTTCCTCGTGCGCCACGATGCCGATTACAGTCGGTGGCGTCTCGCCCCTCCCCAGGGCGCCATGGATGTCCGCTTCACCGGGCCGGTCATCGAACGGGTCGACGGTCGATGGGTCTATGCACACGATGTCGGCCTACCGGGCGGTATGCGCCGTTTGCGACAACGATTGAACCGTCTCGTCTTGGGTGGCGATGCGCCGCCGCAGGCCGTTGCCGCGCCCGATGTGGCACAACCCGCCGCCCCAGCCGCAAACGCCTCACCGCCCTTGCCGTTACCGCCCGTGATGGAACCCATGCGCGCTGAAATTACGGCCGCGCTGACGGACAACCCGAGCGCGCACGTGCGCATCAGGAACGATGGCACCCATCTGCATTTCACTGTCCAGTCGCGCAGCGCCCTGATCGTCGAACCGCACCTCCATGCGGACCTTGCAGGGCTCAGCGCCCATCAGCGACGCGTGTTCCTGCATGAACTGGACGACCGGTTTCCCCTCGTAGCCGAACGTACCGAGGTGCTGAACATTCGTGGGTGGGCGGCACAGGATGGTCGTCGCATACCGTCTCGGCCGCCTTCGCCAGACGGCGTGGAGGGCCCTGACATCCAGTCCCCGTCTATTTCCTCGTCCACGGGCGATCCGCTGCCGTCCGCCCCGACACTTACATCCAGTCAGCAGGGGCGGTGGGACGATGCGCTCGCCGCGGCCAGGAGCGCTCCCCGCTCGCCTCGTCGACTGTCGGCTGCATCTGCCGACAGCACGGTGACCGAGACCTTGCCAGCCAGTGAGATCGTCCCTCACGACGAGTGGCCAGCACGCGTCTGGTACTTCAGCGAGCGCCGCTTCGAGCGCGAGATCTGGCCTGGCTCTGGCAGGGAGGGCGTCACGTTGAGGTCTCACCGGATCAGCTCGACGAGCGGCCAGCACACGTATCCCGTGTCGGTCCTTCCGCCGGAGACTCCTACTGGCCAGTTGGCCGAAGCGCTCGGCACGTCGCCTGTCCATCAAACCGCGCAGCGCGATCCGTTCGGCTACTGGATGGAGATCAACATGCGATACCAGCAGCCGCAGCGCCAGGGGCCCCACCACATCAGGCCAAGCTGGAACATGATGCTTGAGATGCACCGGCGAATCCTCCCCAACGGCGATTACCAGTACACGCTGCAGAACCATGAGGCCATTCGCGTGCCTTCGACATACGTCATCAGCACCGGCCGTCGTGGCGGACAGCCGCATCCACTGCCGCGCGCGCGCCCCTGACATATCACGATAAGGAAATCACCATGGACATGGTTCCGCCGCAGGCGCCGCCTGCCTATACCCAAAGCGCTTACCACGAAGCCTCGAGCGCCTTCGATCGCATCGTCGGATTGCAGGCCTGGCTTGCCACGCAGCAAGCCGGCATCCCCGCGTTGCCCGACGCCGTCGAGCCCGGCACGCTGGCCTCCTATCTTCTCGCCGTCGATGCGTACTGGCTGGCCGTGCCCGCGAACGCTCCCGATGGCACGTCGCGGCGCAAGGCCCTCACCGGGCGAATCGCCACCGCAGCGTACGATCTGGCCGTACTCGCACATCAGGACGGCAGCTTCGATGAGACCGCGCTAGCTCTCGTTCGCTCACTTACCGCGGTCTCGGGCGCCAACCTGCCTCTGCCTGCACACCTGAAGGTCCGCGAACTGACGTTTGGTCCGGTAGTCTACGGCGGCATCCTCGTTATCCAGGACGCGCGCCTACCTGACCGCGTGCTGGCATTTTCTACCGAGCGCGGATGGGAGTCGTTCGCGAGCCTGATCGACGCCCATGCCGAGTTCGAGCGGCGCGCACGCCTAGCATTGGTGATGTCGCCGGATCTTCGCGGCATCTCCCGTCAGGATCTCGCGTCCATCGGTCCCGACGCGTTTGTCGATTCCCGTGAAATCGCCGGCGATCCATTCGCCACACTCGTCGATCGGCTGATCGGCGTGCAGCGCGAAAAACTCAGCCAGGCCTGGTTCGAGTTCTCGCTGGCCAACGAGGGTGACCAAAGGAAACAAGACCTCGCCGATGCGCGATTCGATATCTTGCGACTGGATCATGTATTCGACGCGGAGAACGTGCTGGCCACGCGCCATGCCGCGTTGATGGAGACGTACAACACGCAACGGCTCGAGCGAGTCCCGGCGAACGTTGCCGCCGGCTGGCGCGACGCCGAGACGGAATACCTTTCCACACAGCAATCGGTTGCCACCGAGGTGGCCTCCGCTGACTTAGCCACGCCATTGGATCTTTCCGCGTATGCATCTGCCGCGATCGCCGAGCGCCTGAGTGCGCTTGGCGTCACCGAAGATCCCACGGATATCCAGATTCGCATCGACCGAAGCACTGACCTCGCAGCACGCCTGGAGTCTCTGGGGGCCTTGTTCGAGGGGCCGGCGCCGGCACACATCAAGCTGGTCGACCTCGCCTACCAGAACATCGCCGCCTTCGAGCCGGTCCGACTGAGCGCCAGCACAAGCGATGGCCATCCGATCGCCAGCCTGGACGATGGCGCGATTCGCAGCCTCGTGCGAAGCCTCGACCTGTCGTCGCGCTATCAGGCCTACGTCGATGCAACGTTTCGCTCGGGAGACGGTGCTCCGATGCGCCGTGAACATGCCGCCAGCCTGCAGCTCGCACACATGCGTTTCCTGGCTGCTGAAGCGCGGTTGTCCTATTACCTGGACGACGCGCCGCGGTCGTTTCGCTTCGATCACTCCGAACGCGGATATCGTTGGGTGGAGGCCGTGCTCGACGCTCCCGTCGCTGCGCAGAGAGCGCGTGTCGAAGGACATGACATCGTCGCGCGCCAGATCACCTACCTGGGCACACCCTTACGCGACATCCTGGCCATCGGAGTGCGCAATCCGGGTAGCGTCCCCAGCATCGTCCTGTACACACCGGACGCGCCGGATGGCATCACCTTCCGCGAGTTCGAAAACAGAGCCGATGCGGGGCGGCAGTTCTTCTACCATCCGGCCTTCCGCGAATACCTGCTCGACAGGCTGCCAGCCGAGTACTCCCGAGTGCTGCCCAACGGCGGCGCCCGTGAGTTTGCCGGCGATCGCGTTGCCAACTGGGTGCTGGGATCCAGCTCGGCTTCGGCATATACGCGGACCGAAGCGCCTTTCGACGAACGAGAGGTGAGCAGTGATTTCCTCGCGGCCGCTTACGAGGTCGATGTACAACTCGGCCTTCGCAATGTGCAGAGATTCACCCGCAGTGCGGAGCAAGCCCGTTGGGCGGCGCTGGTGGAGCGCCTGGGAAATGCGACGACACACACGATGGTCGCTGACGCGATCGCAGGCGTCGTCACCGCGCCAGGACGCGCCGCCCAAGCTGCGTGGCGCTTGTACGACAACGTCAAGGCTGGCGACAACGCGCAGGCATTCGTCGACTTCGCGGATTTTTACAACGTCTCGCTATCGGTGGCACTCCCTGCTTATGCCCTCGGATCGGCGTCCGTAGCGCACGCCATCGTCGGCGCACGCTTCCGCGCCGGGATGCGCCTGGTCGAAGCACGGCCATCGGTTCAACCAAAGGTTGTATTCGAACCACGTTTCGCAGCAAGAAATGTCCGAAAGACTGGTCAGGCGAATCGCGAGGGCATCGTCACCATCGACGGCAAGACGTACATCGAACATGACGGACAGCTATACCGGGTACTCCGTGACAATGACTACGGTGGCTTTCGTCTCGCCCGCCCGGATGGGGCAACCACCTTTCGCGGCCCCGCGATCCAGCGCACGGCGTCGGGCGGCTGGACCTACCGCCGGGTAGGGCTGCGGGGCGGCAGCGGACGCGGGCAGGCAGGAAGTCCGAACCGACTGCCTGACCTCTACGACGAGTTTCAGGCCGAGATCGAACGGGCCTTTCCGGATCCCCTGGAACGCGACCTGATCGCAGCACGGATGAGGTTCGAGAGAACGTCGCCCGACCCTTCCGCACCTGTCTCGATCGCCCCTATCTCCGCCAGTCAACGCGTTCGATGGACCGAAGCGTTGGAAGCGGCGCGATGGCGGCATTTCGACCGGACCGTACCGCCGAGGTTCCCGGCAAATCCTCAGCCCGTCGACCTGACCAGCCAGTTCGGCAGCATGCAACCGGTGCCAAGGGCGCAGGCACCGACGGACCTCTGGTACTACGGAAGGATGCCGTTCAAGAACAGCGATCTGCGACGTCCCCGCGAGCGTTCTGCCTATAGCAGTAGCATGGCTGAAATCTCGCCCCGCTTCGTCGACCAGGGCATCTACGGTGTTCGCGTCACAAGCGTGCCGCCCACGGCATCGATCGAGCGGATCCGGCAAGCCATGGGCGCACCGGACCTTGTGCGCGGGAACACGTTTTCGGTAAGGATCGATCCAGCCAGTCTGTACGAGCCCCTGTCGTACTCGTGGCGGCGAAACCACTGGCCGACGAGCGGCCAGGCCCACGCTCAGTTGCTTGTACCCAGCAGAGGTCCAGAGGGCATGTACGTCGTGCGCTCGAACATCGGAGGGGCACTCAAGCTCGGCGTTCGCCAGTTCCACGTCGAAAATGCCCTGCCCCCGCAGGCATACCCCTAGCCCCGAGGAAGGCGGCTGCGTGGGAGGGCGTATCCGGAGTACCATGTGAGCCATGGATTCCCAGAAAACCACCCACTTCGGCTTCCGCGATGTCCCCCTCGCCGACAAGCAAAAACTTGTCGGCGAGGTATTCACTTCCGTCGCGCGTAACTACGATCTGATGAACGACCTCATGTCGTTCGGCATCCACCGCTTGTGGAAGCGACACTTCGTGGCCGTCAGCGGTGTACGCCGTGGCGACCGCGTCCTCGATCTCGCCGGCGGCACGGGCGATATCGCCGCGCTGCTGAAGCCGGTAGTTGGCGACGACGGCGAAGTCGTCGTGGGTGACATCAACGCCGCCATGCTCGGCGTTGGTCGCGACCGTCTCACCGATCGCGGCCTCGTATCCGGCCTGCGCTGGGCGCAGATGAACGCGGAAATGCTGCCGTTCCCGGACAACAGCTTCGATGCCGTGACCATCGCTTTCGGCCTGCGCAATGTCACCGACAAGGACAAGGCCCTGGCGGACATGCACCGCATTCTCAAGCCGGGTGGCCGCGCGCTCGTGCTGGAATTCTCGAAAGTACAGAGCCCTTTGCTCTCGCAGCTCTACGACGTGCATTCGTTCAAGATCCTACCGCGCCTGGGCAAGCTTTTCGCCGGTGACGCCGACAGCTACCAGTACCTCGCCGAGTCCATCCGCAAGCATCCCGACCAGGAAACCCTGAAGGGCATGATGCTCAAGGCCGGTTTCGGTCATGTCGAAGTCCGCAACCTGACCAGCGGCATCGTCGCGATCCATCGGGCCTACAAGCTCTGACAGGGGTGGCATACTTGGGCTCTCCTTCCATCGGATGATCCCCTCGATGCGTCTGCTCCCCGTACTTGCCCTCACCATGGCGTTTCCCGTCGTGGCTTTTGCCGCCGACCCGCATTCCTACGCCCAGCCCGGCGCGGTCAAGGTCACCCACCTCGATCTCGACCTGAAGCTGGACTTCGGCAAACGCGAGCTGGCCGGCAACGCCACGCTGAAGCTCGACTGGAAGGACGCCAAGGCGAAGGACCTCGTGCTCGACACGCGCGACCTGAAGATCGCCAGCGTCGACGCCGTGGACGACTCGGGCAAGGCGTCACCGCTCAAGTTCGCCCTCGCCCCGCGCGACAAGGAACTCGGCTCGAAGCTGACCATCGAAGCGCCGGCCCATCCGGGTAGCGTGCGCATCGCCTATACCACGGTGCCCGAGGCATCGGGTCTGCAGTGGCTCTCACCCGAGCAGACCGCCGGCAAGAAGCAGCCTTTCATGTTCTCGCAGTCCGAATCGATCCACGCGCGTTCGTGGGTGCCGCTGCAGGACTCGCCCGCCATTCGCTTCACCTACGACGCGCATGTCAGCGCGCCGAAGGATGTGCGCGTCGTGATGAGCGCGATCAACGACACGAAGCATCCGCTCAACGGTGATTTCACCTTCGATCAGCCGCATCCGATTCCGTCCTATCTGCTGGCGATCGCCGCCGGCGATATCGCTGTGAAGGAAACCGGTCCACGCAGCGCCGTCTATGCCGAGCCCAGCGTGGTCGGCAAGGCCGCGCACGAGTTCGAGGACACCGAAAAGCTGATCGCCACCACCGAAAAACTCTATGGTCCGTATGCGTGGGGTCGCTACGACATCCTTGTGCTGCCACCGTCGTTCCCGTTCGGCGGCATGGAAAATCCGAACATGACCTTCGCTACGCCGACCGTGCTGGTCGGCGACAAGAGCCTGGTCTCGCTGGTGTCGCATGAGCTCGCGCACTCGTGGTCGGGCAACCTGGTAACCAGCGCCGCCTGGCGTGACATCTGGTTGAACGAAGGTTTCACCACCTACGTGCAGGGCCGCATCACCGAAGCCGTCTATGGCAAGACGCTCGCCGATGAGGAGGCCCTGCTCTCCGCGCGCGAACTGCAGAAGACCATTGGCGACATGCCGACCAACTCGCAGAAGCTCACGCCGGATGCGCGTGGCGTCGGCGCGGATGACTCGCTGTCCTCGGTGGCCTACGACAAGGGCTCATGGTTCCTGCGCACGCTGGAACAGCGCTTCGGTCGTGAGAACTTCGATGCCTACCTGAAGGGCTACTTCGCGCATTTCGCCTTCCAGAGCATCGATACGGACACCATGTTCGCCTACCTCAAGGCGAACCTGCTCGATAAGTACCCGGGCAAAATGAGCGAGGCCGAGGCACGTGCATGGATCTGGCAGCCGGGTATCCCGAAGGATGCGCCGCTGCCCACCTCCGCACGCTTCGACGGCATCGACAAGCAACGCACCGAGTTCCTCGCCGGCAAGCTCTCGGCCGACAAGCTCGACGCGAAGACCTGGAACACCCAGGAGTGGATGTACTTCCTCGATCGCATGCCGGACGTTGCGCCGCTGCCGAAGATCAAGGAAATCGATGCGGCCTGGCATCTCACCGGCACGCCCAACGCCGAGATCGGCATGCGCTGGTATGCGCACGCCATCGCCGCCGGCGACAAGGATGTCTGGACCGCGGCCGCCGAGCATATGACCCGCATCGGCCGCCTGTACCTGACCACGCCGGTGTACCGCGCGTTTGCCCGCACGCCGGAAGGCCTGGCTTTTGCGAAAGAAACCTACGCCAAGGCGAAGAGTGGCTACCACCCGATGACCCAGCAAGCCGTCGAAGCCATCCTCGCCGGCAAGTCGAAAAAGAAGTAAGCACCCATGGCCAAGATCCCGACACTCGCATCCGCCGACAGCCGCCCACTCTGGCAGCGTCTTCTACTGCGTCGCCTGAAGTTCCTCGTGGTGGTCGCCCTGGTGCTCGGCATCGGCGCAGGCGGCGTCTACCTGATCGCCCCGTCACTTCTGCTGAAGGCCGATGCGGCGCGCCTGGCCATGTCGGCGCACATGGAGAAGAAGACTGTGGTCGCGGGTGACACGACCTGGTCGTACTACGAAGGCGGCGAGGGCCCGACCATCGTCCTGCTGCACGGTTTCGCTGCCAACAAGGAAACCTGGCTGACGATGGTCAAGGGCCTGACAGATCACTTCCACGTGATAGCTCCCGACCTGCCGGGCTGGGGCGAATCCTCGCGCAACGAAGGCGGCGATTACGGCATCCCTGCGCAGGCGGCGCGTCTGGAAGCCTTTGCCACCGCCGTCGGTGCACAGCACTTCCTGCTGGTCGGTCAGTCGATGGGGGGCGCGGTGGCCGGGGTCTACGCCGACCAGCATCCCGAGCGCGTCGCCAGCCTCGTGCTGATGAGCTCGCTGGGGCTTACCTTCAAGGAGAACGACTTCGTTCGTGAGGTGAAGGCCGGCAAGGATCCGTTCCTGCTCAAGGACCGCGCCGATCTCGAAGCCCTGCTCGGCCGCATCTTCCTGGTGAAGCCGAACATTCCGGGTCGACTCGAAGACGCGCTGCTTGCACGTAACGAGAAGGACCACGATTTCATCGCGCGCACCTTCGAACAGCTGAAGGAACCCGCGCAGGCTTACTCGCTCGATCCGGTGATCGGCAAGCTGCAGATGCCGGTGCTTGGCATCTGGTGCCGTGAAGACAAGATCATCGATGTCTCCGCGCTGGATACGCTGCGCAACGGACTGAAGAGCTCGCCTTCGATCGGCGCCACGATCATGAATGGCTGTAACCACATGCCGATGCTGGAGAAGCCGGAAGAAACGGCGAAGATCATTACCGGCTTCGCACTGGCGCACTGATCCGATGCCACCGACCGAGGCGGCGACGGGAGCTGCCTCAGTCGGCGACGTCGGCTATGAGCCGGTCCAGCTGCATCTTGAGCCCGCTCCCGTGCGTACGCAGCCACGCACGCTGTTCCTTGTAATCGGGGAACACGGTTTCCACCCAATGCCAGAAACGCGGCGAGTGGTTGCGTACCTTCAGGTGGCATAGCTCGTGGACGAGCACGTAACGCAGCGCAGCGGGCGGCGCCAGGGCGAGCGCGAGATCGAGATTGATCCTGTCGCGTGTATCAAGGCTGCCCCACAGGCTTTTCAGCGGGCGCACCTTGAGGGCCGTGGGTGCGGCGTTGATGACCGGAATGTAGGCGGGTAACCAGCGCGACACGTCTCGGCGAATCTGCGCCTCGAAGTAAGTCGCCAGCAAACCACGCGACACCAGCAGCGCACGGGTGTGCGGTTTCGGAATGACCAGCGTGAGACCCCCGGCATGCTGATCCACACGCGGGTAGGCACCTTCGGCCCAGTCCAGCGCCACGTCCTCCCCACGAAAGGGGAACGTTGTCGGCACACCGACTTTCAGGCCAGGTAGCGGCGCCGCATCGAGATGGAACTCACCCAGCTTCTGTTCGAGCCAGTCCGCATGATGGCGAAGGAACGCTGCCATCTGTGCCGTGTGCGTACCGTTGGGATAGGTAAGGCGAGCCCCCTTGGGGGTAACCGTAAGGCGCAGCCGGCGCGCACGCGGATGCGCCGACTTGAGCACGCGAATGGTGCCGCCCGTCAGGGTCGAAAGTTCCAGCCAGTCGCCTTCTTCAGATGCCATGTCGCGAGTCTCTGGTCGATCCCGACGAACTTGCCACCAAGCCATATCGAATCCTGCGACGCGGCCGCCTCCGGTTACTCCGGACGCGGCAGCTTGAACCACTCTTCCAGCTTGCCCAGCAGGCGATCGTACTCGAGGGCCATGAGGGCGAAGTTCGCATCCATCTCCGCGGCGGCCGACTCCGGGCTATCCGCCTGCTCGTCGAGTACCACGTCCGTGAACTTGATTTTACGCAGGATCAGATCTTCCCCGAGCACGAATGAGATGCGGTCGTCGAAGACCAAACCCAACTGGAACACCTGTTTTCCGGTGCGCAGGTGCTCGCGAATCTCATCGGTGTCGAGATCCTGGCGGCGGCAGCGGGCAATGGCCCCCGCGGCGGTCGCCGGGTCGCGCAGTTCGCACTCGTCGCCCAGTACCAGGCCGCTCGGGAGCTCGCCCGTGGCCACCCAGTGGGTCATGAGGATGCGCGGCGACTCTTCCGGCGCCAGCGGCACGGCTGGGAAGCTACCCAGCGCCTCACGGACCTGGCTGAGGGTGTTCTCGGCCGACTTGCGACTGGACGTATCCAGGACCAGCCAGCCGTTCTTCTTATCGACGTAACCGGACATACGCGAGGTGCGTACGAAAGCACGCGGCAGCAGCTCGTTCATGACGTCGTCTTTCATGCGCTTGCGCTCGCGGCCGCTGACCTTGCGACCCTCTTCGTCCACGATCTTCTGCACACGGTTGGCGAGTTCGTCGTTCACGACGGCCGCCGGCAGGAGCTTATCCTCGCTGCCCACGGTGACCATGGTGTTGCGGCCCACGTTGTGGACCAGCGCTTCCTCATTACGACCGAGCGGTGAGATGAAGCCACGCGTGGACATTTCCATCGGGCCGACCGGGCGCAGGCGATGCTCGGGCAGCGCCTCTTCGAGGCGGTCCAGATCGGTGGCGACGGGAGCGGAGAAACGGAACAGCGTCAGGTTTCGAAAAAACATGTATCGGGATATCTCTTGCGAATGAAGGGCCGTGGCGAACGGCTGGCGTTCGCCGGTGAAGGTGGCGATGGACGGCTAGATGACCCTGGCGATCGCCTCGGCGACGCGGTCGAGATTGCCGTCGTTGAGCGCGGCCACGCAGATGCGGCCCGTGCCTACGGCATAGATACCGAACTCCGTGCGCAGGCGGTCCACCTGCGCCGATGACAGTCCGGAATACGAGAACATGCCGCGCTGTGCCTCGATGAACGCAAAGTCGCCATGTGCGGCGAGACGCTGTGTGAGCCCGCGACGCATCGTACGGATGCGCTCACGCATTTCGCCCAACTCGGTCTCCCAGGTGGCGCGCAGATCGTCATGGTTGAGTACCGCGGCGACCACGGCCGCACCGTGAGTCGGCGGGTTGGAGTAATTGGTGCGGATCACTCGCTTCAGCTGGGACTGCACACGGTGCGCTTCGTCGTGCGAGCCGGTGACGATCGACAGCGCGCCGACGCGTTCGCCATATAGCGAAAACGACTTCGAGAACGAGCTGGCGACGAAGAACGGCAGGCCGGCCTCGGCAAACAAACGCACGGCGATCGCATCGGCCTCGATACCGTCGCCAAAGCCCTGGTAGGCGATATCGAGGAAGGGCACCAGGCCATGCTCGCGTACGCTCTCGATGACGCGCTTCCAGTCGTCGGGGCCGAGGTCAACGCCGGTCGGGTTGTGGCAGCAGGCATGCAGGACGACGACCGCGCCCTTGGGCAACTTCGCCAGGCCCCCGAGCATGCCGTCGACGTCCACGCCATGGGTGGCGGCGTCGTAGTACGGATATTCCACGACCTGGAAGCCAGCACCTTCGAACAGCGCGCGGTGGTTCTCCCAGCTCGGGTTGCTGATAGCGACCGGCACCGAGGGATTCAGGCGATGCAGGAAGTCCGCACCGATCTTCAGCGCACCGGTACCGCCCAGCGCCTGTGCGGTGACGACGCGACGCTCCGCCAGCAAAGGCGAGGCGGCGCCGAAGAGCAGCTTCTGCACGGCGGCGTCGTAAAGAGCGATGCCGTCGATGGGCAGATAACCGCGTGGCAGCTGCGCTTCCAGGCGCGCTTTCTCCGCTTGGCGCACGGCGCGCAGCAGGGGCACGTGGCCATTGGCGTCGTAATACACACCTACGCCAAGGTTGACTTTGTCCGGACGCGTGTCGGCGCCGAAGGCTTCGTTGAGGCCAAGGATCGGATCGCGCGGAGCGAGTTCGACAGCGGAGAAGAGGGTCATGGTCGGCAGGCCTTGAAGCGGAGTCTTAGATGATCAGTCGTTGTCGTCGCCGGCGTCGCCACCGGCAAGCCAGGCATGTGTGTCGGCGCGTGCCGCGCCCTCGCGTGCGCCCAACGCCGCGAAATCGAACAGCTTGCGGTCGGTCAACTGCGAGGGGGCGATGTTGCCCATCGCACGGAAGATGGTTTCGCTGCGCCCCGGATTGGATTTCTCCCAGTCCTCGAGCATGCGCTTGACCACCTTGCGCTGCATGTTCTCCTGCGAGCCGCACAGATTGCAGGGGATGATCGGGAAGGCACGCGCTTCGGCGTATGCGGAGATGTCGTCTTCGCGGCAGTAGGCCAGCGGGCGGATCACCACGTGACTGCCGTCGTCGGAGAGGAGCTTCGGCGGCATCGCCTTCAGGCTGCCCTGGTAGAACATGTTCAGGAAGAAGGTACCGAGGATGTCGTCGCGATGGTGGCCGAGGGCGATCTTGGTGATGCCATTGTCCGACGCCCACTGGTACAGCGCGCCGCGGCGCATGCGCGAGCACAGGCTGCACATGGTCTTGCCCTGCGGAATCACGCGGGTGACGACGCTGTAGGTGTCCTGCTCGATGATGTGGAACGGAATGTTCCGTTCAGCCAGATACTCCGGCAACACGTGCGCGGGGAAATCCGGCTGCTTCTGGTCGAGGTTCACCGCGATCAGCTCGAAACGGACCGGCGCCTTCGCCTGCAGCGAAAGCAGCATGTCCAGCATCGTGTAGGAGTCCTTGCCGCCGGAGAGGCAGACCATGATCCGGTCGCCGTCCTCGATCATGCCGTAGTCGGCGATCGCCTGACCGACCTGTCGGCGCAGGCGCTTGGCCAGCTTGCCGGCTTCGTAGGTCTGCTTGCGGGTGACGTCGGGAATGGCGGACATGCTTCGGCGGTGTTCGGGAGGGGCGGCCCCCTATTGTAGCCGCTGCGGGCGACACCGCCGGGGGTTACACTGTGTCCTTCACCTCCCGCCCGGCCAATGCCATGCAGGTCCAGGATCCCGCAGAACTGAACAAACGGTTGTCCGAGCTCAAGGTCGAGCACCGCGACCTCGACACCGCCATCGACCATCTGGCCGCCTCCATCACCCGGGACGAGCTCCAGCTCACCCGCCTGAAGAAGCGCAAGCTGCTGCTGAAAGACGCCATTTCCCGGATCGAAAGCCGCCTGATCCCTGACCTCGACGCCTGAGATCCGCTCCATGACGCCTGTCCGCCTCGAGAATGCCTACGTCACCCTCGAACCCATGACCCTGGCGCATATTCCCGCGCTGGAGCAGGCCGCCGCCGACGGCAACCTGTGGGACCTCTGGTTCACGTCGGTGCCCGGACCCGGGCGCATGACGGACTACGTCGAATCCGCCCTTCGCGGCCAGGAAGAAGGTCGCATGTCGCCCTGGGCGATCCGCGAGAACGAAACCGGCCAGATCGTGGGCTCCACGCGGTATTACGAGATCGAGGACGATCCCTCCCGCGTGTCCATCGGCTACACCTGGTACGCGCGCCGCTGGCAACGCAGCCACGTCAACACGGCTTGCAAGCATCTGCTGCTCGACAACGCTTTCGAGAACGTGGGAGTTGTCGCCGTCGCGTTCCACACGGATGCCTATAACCAGGACTCGCAGCGCGCCATCGAGAAACTCGGGGCAAAGCGCGAAGGGGTCCTCCGTGCCAACAAACGCCGCCCCGACGGCTCGCTCCGCGACACCGTCTGCTACAGCATCCTGGCCACCGAGTGGCCCGACGTGGACAAGTGGCTGCAGCTGCGGCTGGCCCGTCTGGCGCCGCCGCACGCCTGAGCCGCCACGGTTTACCGCGAGGCAACCGCCTCCGGCCGGGACGGATGCACGATAAGCGTCGCCGTCATGCCCGCCGACAGCACCGTGCCCGCGGGCAGGTGCTCCGTGTCGATCTTCACGCGAACCGGCACGCGCTGTGCCAGACGCACCCAGTTGAAGGTCGGGTTCACGTCGGCGAGCAGGTCGCTTCCCGTGGGGTTGTCCGCATCCGTGATACCGCGCGCGATGCTTTCTACCGAGCCCTTGAACTGCACACCACCGCTCATCAGCCGAATGTCCACGGGATCACCGATGCGCAGACCGGGCAGTTTGGTCTCCTCGAAATAGCCGTAGATCCAATAGGAATGGCTGTCGATCAATGCGAGGCGCGGCGTGCCGGCGTTGGCGTAGTCACCCACGCGCACGTCGAGGTTGGTGACGAATCCGTCGACCGGGGCGAGGACCTGCGTGCGGTCCAGATTGAGTTGCGCGGAGGCAAGTTCGACTTCGGCCTGAGCCACGGCTGCGAGAGATTGCTGCTGGGCGGCACTGGCCTGCTTCGTACTGGCGAGGGTCTGCTGCCAGCCCGCCTTGGCGGCATTCGCGGCGGCCGCCGCGTTGGCCTTGTCCTCGGCCGAGATCACGTTATTGATCAGCTTCTGCCGACGCTCGGACTGCGCTTCGTACATCTCGTAGTTCGCGCGGCTCTGCTCGGCACCTGCGGAGGCGGCGTTGATGCTCGCGCCAGCAGCGCGCGCGGCGGCCTCGGCGGCATTGAGGTTGGCCTTGGCCTGGGCCACGGCGTTCTCGTAACGCGCGCGGTCGACGACGAAGAGAAGGTCGCCCTTCTTCACCGTCTGGTTGTCGATCACACGCACATCGGTGACCAGCCCCGCCACGTCCGGCGCGATACGGACGATCTCGGCGCGCACGCGGCCATCGCGCGTCCACGGCGAGTACATGTAGTGCTTCCACATGGTGTGCCCGACGAAGGCCGCGACAAGCACGACGATCGCGGTGACGGCGAAACGAATGAGGGTCGACAGTTTCATGACGGGATCACTCAGAGCAGGAAGAGCGCGCAGGCGCCGAAGACACAGACAAACACGGCCAGACGGAACAACGGCGGGTGCCATACCAGGCGATAGAGGCCAAAACGGCCTGCCACCCAGTCGAGCGCCCAGAGCAACAGCAGGGCCAGGACGAAGAGGACGAGCAGCCCCGGAACGAGGGCGTCGCCGAGTGCAATCTCACGAGGCATGGACGATCTCCTTGGCAAGCGGGGCATTCGGCATATACGCAGCGAGGACGGATTCGCCGTCGAGCAGCGCCATGCGGACGAGATGGAGGTGGTCGAGCAGGTGACGAGCGCCCTCATGTTCGCCAACGCTGGCGATTGCCGTGGCGACGGCGTCGCGCGCCAACAGATAACCCGCCGGATCCGGCTTCTCGTAGAAGCGCGCCAGCGTGCGCAAGGCGTCGGTCAGGTAGGCGCGCAGCGTAAGCGGAAGATCGGCCCGTGCCATGTCATGGCGCAGTTCGATGAGGGCGCGGCCTGTTTCGTGCACGGCAAGCGCCCACGCGATCAACGCACGCGAATCGGCGCTGCCCGGCTCGGTTTGCGCCACCACCTGGCTGACCAGATCATGATTTACGCTCTCGAAGCGATGGCGCAGGCCAGGAAGGGCAGCTTCGGCGGCAAGGGCGACCTGACCGCGCAACCGGGCAAGTTGGCGCCGACGTAGCCACACGCTGCCGATAGCCGGTGGGATCACGACGAAGGAGACCGCTGCCGCACCAAGCCCCACGACCTGGGCGATGGCATCGTTGATGAAATGCGCCGGGTCGTAGACCTGTACATTCTTCAACGCAAGAATGTAAGCGAGGCCCATGGCCCAGCCCAGTCCATACGACGCCAGACGCGGGCTCATCATCATGACCAACCCCACCGTGAGGAAGGGCGCGATGCCGATCACCAGCAGCGGGTAGCCGTCCATCTGGGTAAGTACGAAGAATTCGCAAACGAAGGCCGCGGCCATGCCCGAGAGGTAGCCGAGCATCACCATCCAGGTCACGTGCGTTGGATTGGGAATAGTGGCGAATAGCCCGGCGAACACGGTGGCAAGCAGCATGGCGCTGGAACCGAGCGGCCACGCGCTGCCTATCCAGAAGGCGCCAAGGCACAGCATCGTCAACGTGGCACGCAAGGTGGCGAGCCCAGCGCCGAGGAAATCATTTCCGCGATCGAAACGCACTCGCTCAGCCGACGCGGCAATGACCCGGGGCGTCTGCAGCGACGCCGCGGCATCGACATAAGCGTGCAGTTCATCGGCAAAACGCGTCAGCAGCGACGCGCCGGTGTCGAAGTCGCGCACGTCCTGCGTATCCGTCAGCGAGTCGCGTAACGGCATGGTCTGCTCGCGCATGGTCTCGCGGGCCACGACGAGCCGCGGCAGCAATACCCGCGCGACGGCGCCGGCCTCGATCGGTGCGTCGAGCGCCGTACCGATGGGGGCATACAGGCGAACCAGCGTGTCGGCAGCGAGGTCGCGGTGCGCGCGCTTCAACCGGTTGATCAGGTGGTGCAGTGACTGAAAACTGGTCGAAGCCGCCATGAAGCGCTGGTTGAACAGGCGCAGGTGGCCACTGCGCGCTCGCGCTTCGGCGTCTTCGAAAATCACCGAGCTGCGCAGGTCCTCGAACGTCACTGCCGCGCGAACGAAGCGCAGGTGCGCGTTCTCCATGGACTCGCGAGCCACGTTGCCGCGCGTGCTGTCACGCACGAAGCCGACGAAGTGGGAGAACTGCTCGCGTGCGGCACGACGCAACACGTCGCGCATGCGGCTCGGGAAAACCACGTCGTTGACGACGCCACTGACGACAAGGCCCAGCAGTACTTCGCTGATGCGCGCCCACGACGAGTCGAAGACACCGGGCGGATTGTCGATCACCGGTACCGCGACGATAGCCGCGGTATAGCCGCCAAGCACGAAGGCGTACGACTTGAAGTTGCGGTACAGCGTCGCGCCGCCGGCGCAAAGCCCGATCCACAGTGACAGCGCAAGCAGGAACAGATCGCGCTGCTGAGGAAACGACGCCACGATGGTGATCGCCGCGGCCGCGCCGGCGAGCGTGCCGATCGCACGATAGAAGCTCTTCGCCAGCACCATGCCTGACTGCCGGTTGGCCACGATGATCGTGGTCAGCATGGCGGTGGAGGGCGCTGGCAGGGCAAAGCGCATGGCGATCCAGCCGGCAACGAAGAAGGCGATCAGCGTCTTTACGACGAACAACCACACCGACGCCTCCTCGCGGAGGGTCTCGACGACAACCTGGCGGGTACCGGGCGGGGTGAGGGAGAGGTCGGATGCGGACATGACGAGTGCTGCTTATTCCCCGTAGCCGGCGAGCATCTTTTTCAGCAGCACTTCCAGCTGCGCCTGCTCGGTCGCATCGAGCTTGCGCGTCTGCCTGAAAAGCAGGGTGACGATGTCGGGAAGGAAGCTTTCGATCAGCGCGATGCCTTCGGGCGTCAGCGTCAACGTGACCTTGCGGCGGTCGTCTTCGCTCGAAGCACGGGCGATATAGCCCTTCTCGCAGAGTTGTGTGGTCAGCCGGGTCACGTTGGCCGACTTTTCGCCCGCGGCGTCGGCGAGCTGCGACGGATTCAGGGAGTTGTCCGGCGAGCCGTACATCATCATGAGGATGTTGTATTCGGGGTGGTTGAGCCCGTAGGGCCTCATCACCGCGTTGGCCTCGTCGTGGATCTCCTTGTAGAGATGCTTGATCAGCCGGACGAGCGCAGCGGGGTCCCGCGGGAAGCCTGGATACTTTGAAAGCGTGACCTGGAGCCGCGCTTCGGTGGGGGCGAAATCGCTCATGAGGGCCGTCCTGTCAGGGTTGCCTCATAAGTATATAGTTCATTTCTGTATAATCAATACCTGTTATATATTGGGTTGGCCGGGTCAACGCCCTAGAATCGGCCGATGCCCCTGACCCTGCTCATCGCCGACGACCACCCGATGTTCCGTGGCGCGATGCTGCATGCGCTGGCCGACCTGTTGCGCGAGGGCCGCGCGATCGAAGCTGCCAGCCACAGCGCCATGGAGGCCGCGCTCGTCGCGGATCCGGGGGTGGATCTGATTCTGCTGGACCTGACGATGCCTGGCGCACTGGGCTTCTCGTCCCTGCTCTGGTTGCGCGGCGAGCACCCGGACATTCCCGTGCTGGTCATTTCCTCCAACGACCACCCGCGCAACGTCCGTCGTGCTCAGCAGTTCGGCGCCGCGGGCTTCGTCTCCAAGTCGGCCGCTGCGGGTGTCCTGCGCGACGCCGTGGCCGAGGTGATGAACGGCGGCACCGCCTTCATTTCCGCGCGCGCCGAGCGCCGCGACGAAGACAGTGCACTGGCCGCGCGGCTGGCCCGGCTGACCCCACAGCAATTCCGCGTGCTGATGCTGATCGCCGAGGGACTACTCAACAAGCAGATCGCCGCCGAGCTGGGCCTGGCCGAGAACACGGTGAAGATCCACGTCACGGCAGTGCTCTCGAAACTTGACTGCCGCTCACGCACCCAGGCTGCCGTGCTGGTGAAATCGCTGGACCTGGACGACGGCGTCGACGGTTCGCACCCCGGATAGAGCGCGACCTGGCTAGCTGGCGGCGATCATCAACAACCGGCTCATGACCGCGCGCAGGCGTGCCGGTGCCAAAGGCTTAGTCAGGTAACGCAGGCCGGCTTCGGCAGCGGATTCAATGTCCGCGGCCGTCGGCGAATCGGCGATCAACAGGGTCGGCGGTGCCGTGCCCCATCGTGTCGCCAGCGCGTTGCGCAACTCGCTGCCGGTCATCCCCTCGATCGGCGCCTCCAACAGGACGATGGCCGGCGCATCGTCCGTCTCAGCGTGCCGCATGACCGCGGCTACGTTGCGCACCGCGTCGACCTCGCAACCCCAGGACAGCAGCAAGGCGGTCGTTCGTTCACGCGAGGCATCGTCCGCATCGACCAGCAACACGCGTCGTCCGACCAGGGGCGAGTCTTCGTCGGCATGCGCACTCGGCGCGGGGATCGCGGCGTCGCCGCGTGCGATCGGCACGGCGATGGAGAACACGCTGCCCTGACCCGGCCAAGAACGCACGACCACCGGGCAATCGAGCAAGCGGGCGATCTGTTGCACGATCGACAGGCCGAGCCCGGCGCTGCGCCGATCCCGGTCGATACCGTTATCCAGGCGCAGGAACTCGTCGAAGATCGCCTGCGTCTTCGATGCCGGTATGCCCAGGCCCGTATCCCAGACCTCGACGCGCACCCGCTCGCCATCGCGACGAGCACCGATAAGCACCCGTCCGCGTGGCGTGTAGTGGATGGCGTTGGACAGGAAATTCTGCAGCACGCGACGCAACAGGAGCGCGTCGGTGCCTACGACCAACCGGGTGTCGACCCAGTCGAGAATCAGCCCACGCGCGTCGGCCAGCACCCCGAACTGGCGGGCCAGCTCCCCGAGCATCGGGCCCAGCGCCACCGCCGCCATGCGCGGTGCCACCGCCCCGCCCTCCAGCCGCGAGACATCCAACAGGCTGGCGAGCAGTTCGTCCTGGGTTTCCAGCGCACTGCCCACGCGCTCGAGCAGGGAACGTTCCTCGTCGGCCAGGGCGCGGCCGGCCAGCGCGCCGACGAACATGCGCGCCGCGTTCAGTGGCTGCAGCAGATCGTGCACCGCCGCAGCGACGAAACGTGTCTTCGAGCGGCTGGCGCGCTCGGCCTCGGCCTTGGCCTCGTTGAGGTCGTGCGTGCGTTCGTCGACGCGGCGTTCCAGTGACGACGCCAGCGTGCGGAGCTCGCGTGCGGCGGTCTTGTACGCCGTGATATCCGCGTAGCTGGTGACGAAGCCGCCGTCGGGCAGTGGGTTGCCGCGGATCTCCAGCGTGGTGCCGTCGGGACGTTCGCGCTCGTACATATGCGGACTGCCGCGACGCAGGTAGGCCAGCCGACGTTCGATCTGTTCCTCCGGATCGCCGGGGCCGAGCAAGCCACGCCGTGCGTTGAAGCGAAACATGTCCTCGATCGGCCGGCCGGCCCGCATGTATTCGTCGGGAAAGCCGAAGATCTGCTGGTAGCGGGAGTTCCATGCGACGAGGCGAAGCTGGGCGTCGACCACGCTCACGCCCTGGGGCAGGTGTTCCAGGTTGCCGTTGTCACCCTGCGTCGCCTCGTGGGCTGCCACGACCAGACCGTCCTGGGCCGAACGCAGGGCCGCGGCATGGTGGCTGACCATGCGTTCGAGTTCCTCGCGGCTACGCTGCCGCAGCCGTGCCAGGCGCAGTCGTTGTTGCAGGAACAGACCGAACAGGATGACAGGCAGCCACCCCGCCAGGACCACCAGCGCCGCGTTGCGGCCGGCAGCGAAAGCAGGCCGGGCGTCCGCCAGCAGATGTAGCGTCCAGGCCTGGCCGGGCAGATCGAGCGAGCGCCAGATCACCTCGTACCCGGGATCGGGCGAGGTGACACGCACACGCGTCGCACCGTCGCCAGCGTCACCCAACACGTTGCGCGTCAACGGTGGCAACGGACGCCCGGCGTACTGGCGGGTCGCGTCGATGTCGGCAGCCTCGGTCCGGTCGAGCGCATGCAGCGTGCGGTACATCCAGCTACCGCCCTGGTTGCCGAGGAAGACCACGCCGTGACGATCGCTGAGCAACACGATGTCGTCGCCACGCGACCAGTCCTTCTGCAGCGCATCCAGCGTGATCTTCACGACCACCACGCCGACCGGATGGCCGGCGTCGTCGTCGAGCGCCTGCGCGATGAAATAGCCTGGCACATTGGTCGACACACCCAGTGCGTAGAACGTCGCCCTGCCATCGCGCATGGCGTCACGGAAATACGGGCGAAAACCGTAGTCGAGGCCGACGTTGCTCTCGGGGGTATTCCAGTTGTTGGCGGCGACCGCGTGCCCGTGCCGGTCCAGAAGCGTCAACGTGGAAGCGTGGACGGCACCGTTGGCGCGCTCCAGCTTGGCGTTCAGCGCGGCCGTGTCGATCGCGGCGGACGGGCCCGAAAGCGCCTGGCGAAGTTCCGGATCCAACGCCAGCACGGTCGGCAACACCCGGAACCGGTCGATCAGGCGCTGCACCGCCAGCGCGTGCAGGTCGAGGCGATCCGCCGACTGCGCGGCGATGGTGGACACCGCGCGGCGCCAGGCCAGCCAGCCGCCCAGCACCGAACTGCCGGCCATGACCAGCACGAGCAGGACCAGCCAGAAGACGCGGAGAAGTCGGGGTCGGGACATGCACAATCCTCCCACATCCCCCGGGGCCTTAGCCGGAATGTGCTATGGGTGGATCGAACCGGACATGCGACAAAGCCCCACCGCCCGACCCGGGCAGCCACGTTGTATCGCACATGCCTGTGTCCGTTCCCGCATCCACCGCCGGCCCCGTGCCGCTCTACAAGCAGACCTATGCGCAGGTCCTGGTGGCCATCGCCCTGGGCGCGCTGCTCGGGCACTTCCTGCCGACGTTCGCCGAATCACTGAAGCCGCTGGGCGATGCCTTCATCAAGCTGGTGAAGATGATCATCGCTCCGGTGATCTTCCTCACCGTCGTCACCGGTATCGCCGGCATGCCGCACCTCAACGCCGTCGGCCGCGTGGTTCTGAAGGCGATGATCTATTTCCTCGTGTTCTCCACCCTTGCGCTCATCGTCGGCCTGGTAGTCGCCAACGTCGTGCAGCCGGGCGCCGGGCTGAACATCGATCCTTCCACGTTGTCGACGAAGGAAATCTCGACCTACACCTCCAGGGCGCACGATATCTCGCTCACCGGCTTCCTGTTGGACATCATTCCCGACACCGTCGTCGGTGCGTTCACCTCCGGCAATATTTTGCAGGTGCTGCTGTTCGCGGTGCTGTTCGGGGTATCCCTGAGCCTCGCCGGCGAGCGCGCACGGCCCGTCGTCGATTTCTTCGACGCGATGACCGCGCCCGTGTTCAAGCTGGTGCACCTGCTGATGAAAGCCGCGCCCGTCGGCGCGTTCGGGGCCATCGCCTTCACCATCGGCCGCTACGGCATCGGTTCGCTGGCGAACCTGCTCTTCCTCGTCGCGACGTTCTACGGCACGTCGATCCTGTTCGTTGTGGTGGTGCTCGGCACCGTCGCGCGGGTCGCCGGGTTCTCCATCTTCCGCCTGCTGCGTTACCTGAAATCCGAACTGCTGCTGGTGCTGGGCACGTCGTCTTCCGAAGCCGCCCTGCCTTCGTTGATGGAAAAGATGGAGCGTGCCGGCTGCGACAAGTCGGTGGTCGGCCTCGTCGTTCCCACCGGTTATTCGTTCAATCTCGACGGCACCAACATCTACATGACGCTCGCCGCGCTGTTCATCGCGCAGGCTACGAACACACCGTTGACTCTGGGTGAGCAGATCGCCCTGCTGCTGGTCGCGATGGTCAGTTCCAAAGGCGCGGCCGGCGTGACCGGTGCGGGCTTCGTCACCCTCGCGGCGACGCTGTCGGTCGTTCCGTCGCTGCCCGTCGCCGGCATGGCGCTGATCCTCGGCGTCGATCGCTTCATGAGCGAGTGCCGCTCGCTCACCAATTTCATCGGCAATGCCGTCGCCACGATCGTCGTCGCGCGCTGGGAAGGCGCACTTGACCGCGGCGCGCTCGACGACGCCCTTTCATCTCGCGCCGAACCAGGCGCTTCCACGCTCATCACCGCCCAGGGGAAACAACCATGACCCTCTTTCGCGTCGCGCTGCTCGCCGCGACCGTCGCCCTCGCCTGCACCGGCAACGCACTGGCGCAAGCCGCCGCTCCGGATACCGGCAAACCTCTCAGCATCGACCTGTGGCCCGGCACGCCGCCCGGCGGCGGTGGACCGAGCGGGCCCGAGCGCATCGGCCAGTCAGGCACGGGTGTCGGCGCCGTCTCGAATATCAGCCGTCCGCGTATCGAGATCTACAAACCGGCTCACCCGAACGGCACATCGGTTATCCTGGTCGGTGGTGGAGGGTACTACCGCATCGGCATCGGCAACGAAGTGATGCCCACGGCGAAATGGCTCGCCGCACTCGGCGTCACGCCGATCGTCCTGTACTACCGCCTGCCCGCCGATCATTGGCCGGCCGTCGCGCCGTTCCAGGATGCGCAGCGCGCTATCCGCATTGTCCGTTCGCGTGCCGTTGAACTGGGCCTGGCCGCCGACCGCATCGGCGTAATCGGCTTCTCCGCTGGCGGCAACCTTGCCGGTATCGCGGAAACGCGTTCCGCAGCGACGTTCTATCCGGCCGTGGATGCCGCGGACCAGGTTTCCGCACGGCCCGACTTTGCCGGATTGATCTATCCGGTCATTTCCCTGCAGAAGCCCTACGACACCACCCGCTCCAGTCGCGAGCTGGCGACTCAGGGCGATTCGGTGCAGGCCTATTCCGTGGAACTGCACGTCACCCATAACGCACCACCGACCTTCCTCGCGCAAGCCGCCGACGATCCGATCGCAAACATCGGTAACAGCCTGGTGATGTTCGACGCACTGCGCAAGAACGGCGTCGACAGCGAACTGCACGTATTCGACAAGGGCGGGCACGGATGGGGCCTGGGCGATCCCGGCTCGGCCGTCGCCGCGTGGCCTCGTCTGTTCGCCGCCTGGGCGAAGCGCCAGGGCTTCTTCCCGTCGGTCGACTCCGGCCCCTTCGCACAGCCGATCGCCACACCAGCCGCTCGTGCCGCGGATAACGCTGCGCCCGACGACAACTGATCGCTCCAAGGGGGAGACCACCATGAATCCACGCAAATCCCGCCTGTACCCGGCGATCGCCGCGGTGCTCTTCGCTGGCGCCTCGTCGCCGCTGTTCGCTGCTGACCAGGTGACGAACGCTGAGTTACTCAAGCTGATCAAACAGCAATCCGCACAGATCGACGACCTGAAGAAGCGCCTCGCTGCCGTGGAGGCCGAACACCCCTCCTCCTCTGTCGCGACCTCACCCGCCGTCGCCACTGCGCCGGTAGCGACGGTCGCAACGGCGGAAGATCGTCGCCAGACCCAGGTCGACGCCGCGATTGCCGACACCCGCGAAAGCGAACTGGCCGTTGCCATGGCTCGCGGCGGTACCGCATCCGGCGGTGGCGGAAGCACTCGCTGGGGACGTGGCGGCGAAGCCGGCCCGATGTTCCGCAGCGATGATGGCTTCTTCACATTCAAGCCGGACGGTCGCCTGCTGATGGACTTCACCAGCACGAAAGGATCGTCGTACGACCTGCGCAACATCAATGGTGCGCAGATCACCAGTGCACGCCTGGGCGGAGAAGGTACCGTGGGTGCGTTGGGTTACCACATCGAGGCCGACTTCGCGGACAACGTGGTGGCGCTACGCCAGACCTACCTTACGTACACAGCACGGTTGTTCGGCAACGTCACGAAGTTCTACGTCGGTAACTTCCTCAAGGACCTCGGCACCGAAGGCTCATCCGAATCCGCGCGAGTGCCCTTCATGCTGCGCAATGCGGCCACGGCCGTGGGTCAACCGGTCGTCAGCTACTTCGGCATGGGCGCGCAGATGCGGATGTACGGCGACAACTGGCATTACAGCCTGTCGATCAACGGCAATGCGCCGAACAGCTCCACGTCCGGCACTCGCACCGACTCGACGACCTATCTCACCCGCGCGCACTGGAATCCGATCAAGACCGAGGATGGCTTCGTCCACGTGGGTGGCTGGTACTACTACGAGAAGATCAGCGGCGGCGTGGCCAGCATCAACAACACGCCGGCGATCGCGCTCGACTACAACGACAACCTCGCCGTGTCGGCCAGCTCCATCGCGAATCCGACCCAGGATCGCGGCAAGGGTTACGAATTCGGCGGCGTGATGCGCAACTTCTGGCTGATGACCGAATATGGCAAGCGTACGATCGATTCCAGCACGGCCGATTCGGTCAGCCGTCACGGTTCGTCGTTCGCCGCCGGCTGGATGATCACCGGCGAAGCGCCGGGATTCTCGAGCCGCTCGGGTAGCTGGAAGGCGGTGAAGGTCAACAACCCGGTCACCTCCGGCGGCTGGGGCGCGTTCGAACTGGCTGGCCGCGTGGACCACTACGACTATGCCGACGCACCGAAGGGTGGTACCGGCAAGAGCTACACGCTGGGGGTGAACTGGTACCTCAACGACTGGTCCCGCCTGATGCTCAACTACGTCCACTGGAATACCGACAACAAGGTCGGCAGCTTCCAGGGACCGGACGACGGCAACTCGCTCGCGGTACGGGCCCAGGTCGTGTTCTGATCGTTGCCAGGCGACATGATCCGTGGGCGTCGACAGACATGCTGGCGGCGCTCACTGCCGCTTAAACCTGGGGAGACAATAGGTCTGCCATCCCCACACGCCAGAACAGCTCTCGCCGCACCCGGTCGGCCACACCGTTTACGATCTCGGCACCGTCCTGCGAAGGATCCACGTGGACACGGAAGGGTCGCTTGCCGAACGGCATGTTCACCACTTCGACGATCTTCGTCGCCACTTCGCCGGCGTCCGCATCGGCGGGCTCGAGCGCCGCCAGCCCCTGCAGAATCCGCTCGGGCATGCCGGCGTAAGGGCCGTCCATGTACTCAGCCGCACGTACCTCATCGACCGGTTTCCCGGCATGCGCGAAGTGGTTGGTGCCCTTGGTGAAGGCGCCGGGGACCATGATCGAGGTCTCGATGCCCCAGCGCGCCAGCTCGCCGGCATAACTCACGGCCAGCGAATCCATCGCCGCCTTCGCCGCGAAGTAAGGAGCGAGGAAGGGCGGCGTGCCACCGCGAACGCTACTGCTCGACACCCACAGCAGCAGGCCCTTTTTTTGGCGACGCATGACCGGCAACGCGGCGCGATTGACTCGCTGCGTGCCGAGCACATTCACGTCGTAGAGCTGCGCGTACTGTTCCGCCGTGAAGGACTCAGCCGGCCCGAACACCATGTGACCGGCATTATGGACGAGCACGTCCAGGCGCCCGTCTTGCCCGACGATCGTCTTCACCGCGGCTTCCGCCGAGGCGTCCGAAGTGACATCGAGTTCGACGACGCGAAGGTCGATGTTGCGCTCCTTCGCTTCCTTGAGCACGGCATCGACATTGGCCGCATTGCGACCGGCGATATCACGCATGCTCGCGTAGACGGTGTGACCGGCTTCGGCCAGGGCACGTGCGGTCAAGAGGCCAAAACCACTCGACGCGCCGGTAATCAGGACGATCTGTTTCATGATGGATTCTCCTAAAGGGCTGCGAATAAAGGGCTGCGAGTCAGACGATGCCGCCGTTGGCGCGGAGCACCTGGCCGTTGATCCAGCCGCCATCGGCGCCGGCAAGGAAGGCCACGGCCGCTGCGATATCGTCCGGTGTGCCGAGACGCTCGAGCGGCGCCAGCTTCGCCAGGCGATCGACGAGCTCGGGCGACTTGCCGTCGAGGAAGAGATCGGTGGCTGTCGGGCCCGGGGCGATCGCGTTCACCGTCACCTGGCGGCCACGCAGCTCCCGGGCGAGCACCATGGTGGTGGCTTCGATGGCTGCCTTCGTCGCGGCATACGCGGCATAGCCCGGCTGCAAGAGGCCGACCACGCTGGAGGAGAAGTTGACGATACGACCGCCCTCGCGGAGGCGGGTCGCAGCTTCGCGCATGGTGTTGTAGCTGCCTTTCACGTTGATCGCGAAGAGGCGATCGAAGTCCTCGTCCTTGAGGTCAGCTACGTTGGCCAGGGCCATGACGCCGGCGTTGTTCACCAGTACATCGACGCCCCCGTAGACCTCCTGCACCGTGTCGAACAGGCGGCGCACCTCGGCGGACTTCGAGACATCGGCCTGGGCGCTGATCGCCTTGCCGCCGGCAGCTTCGATCTCACGGACCACGGTCTCGGCGGCCTGGGCGCTCCCGGCGTAGTTGACGACGACAGTGAAGCCGTCGTGGGCGAGGCGCTTGGCCACTGCCGCCCCGATACCGCGCGAGGCGCCCGTCACGATGGCGACTTTGTGGGTGTTCTGGCTCATCTGGGTTCTCCGGTTCCGGCGACATTGCCGGGCGAGAACAGAATGGACGTTGTCGCCGTCCGGATAATCCAGCAGGATATGACTTCACTATTCCATCTGATGGAACAATACCGTGGACCGCTTCGACACCATGCGTCTGTTCGTCCGCATCGTGGAGCGGCGAAGTTTCACCCTGGCCGCCTCCGATCTGGACCTCCCCCGCTCCACGGTGACCCAGGCCATCAAGCGTCTGGAAACCCGACTGGGCGTGCGGCTGCTCCAACGCACCACACGGCAGGTGAGCCCGACACTCGACGGCGAGGCGTACCACCGACGTTGCGTGGCCATCCTTGCTGAAGTGGAGGATGCCGAAGGCGCCTTTCTCGATGCGCGGCCGACCGGGCTCCTGCGCGTGGATATGCACGGCACGCTCGCCCGCACCTTCGTGCTGCCTGACCTTCCCGATTTTCTTGCGCGCTATCCAGGGCTGCGCGTGCACCTGGGCGAAGGCGACCGCTGGGTGGACCTCGTGCGCGAAGGCGTCGACTGCGTGCTCCGCGTCGGCGATCTGGCGGACAGCAGCATGGTGGGGCGTCGCATTGCGATGCTGGAAGAAGTGACCTGCGCCAGTCCAGCCTATCTCGAACGCCACGGCATACCGCAAACCCCGGATGACCTCGACGGCCATCTCGCGATAGGTTTCCTGTCGACGGCTACCGGAAGCACGCTGCCGCTGGAATTCGTCCAGAACGGAGAAACCCGTTTCGTGAGCCTGCCGTCCGTCGTGACGGTGACCGGCTCGGATACCAATATCGATCTCGCCCGAATGGGGTTGGGTCTGATCCAGGTACCGCGTTATCACCTGGCGGACGATCTGGCAGCGGGCCGGTTGGTGTCGGTGTTACCCGACTATCCGCCCACACCTTCACCCGTCTCGCTGTTGTATCCGCACAATCGCCAACTGTCGCCACGCGTCCGTGTGTTCATCGACTGGGTGACCGCGACGTTCGCCGCGCGAGCGCGCGACGGCGTCACTTCGCTCTGAGCGAAGTGACGTCGGAGGGGAATCAGTTGTTCTTCAGCGGAACGGTTTCGAAGCCTGCCTGCGGCGTGCTGCTTCCCTGCGGGGTCGGCGCGGGCGCATCGCTGCGTGCCGGGCCGACATTGCGGCTGCCGCACGTGTAAGCACCCCAGGGCTGGGAACCTTCGCTC
The DNA here is from genome assembly GCA_966191635.1 of uncultured Luteibacter sp. Taxonomy (GTDB): domain Bacteria; phylum Pseudomonadota; class Gammaproteobacteria; order Xanthomonadales; family Rhodanobacteraceae; genus Luteibacter. The sequence continues at coordinate 33,161 of CBIGPO010000018.1, read as the reverse complement.
GGATCGGCCAACGGCTTCACCGTGTCGGCGCCCATCTTGGCGGCTTCGTTGCGCGCAAGCACTTCCAGTTCGTCACGAACCTTCAGGTCGTTGCGATCCACCGGGCCGACACGGTTCATGACGGATACCGTGACCTTGCCCTGCTCTTTGCAGCTGGAGACGTCACCGTTCCAGGCCGTGCGAACGTTTCGCGCACCGTCGTCGAGTTTGATGCCCCAGGTGCAGGCGGACAGGGCGAGGGGGACGAGGAGGACAAGTGCCTTGCGCATGTGGAACTCCGAAAGAGATTCGATCAATGGCTATGCTAGCCGGACTGTCGTGAGGGCGCGATCTTCATCGATCGCGCCCTCACGCCGTCACTTCGCCGGAGACAACGCGCTGCCAGCCTTTTCGGGCTTCGTGGCCTTAGTGGCTTTCACAGCCTTGGCATGCGAGATGTCCTTTGCCGGGTTGCCGTCGGCATCGACGACATGTACCTCGCCCAGGTTAAGCGCACGCACGGGTGCCTCGATCTTGCTGAGATCACCCACGATGACCCATGTCATTGCGTCCGGATGGATCACAGCCGTCAGCGCGTCTTCCGCGGCCTTGCGGTCGACGCCTTCAATGCGGGCCTTGAGCGTCTGCACGTAGTTATCCGGCCGGTCGTAAATGACGATACCCGTCATGGCGCCAAGCACGGCCGAGGTGGTCTCGAAACCGCCCGGCAGCGCGCGGACCTTCTGTGCGCGAATCTTCGCGATCTCGTCGTCCGTCAATGGCTTCGAGCCGATGACGGCACGCGCTTCCTTGAGGATTTCCGCAGCGGAATCGGCCGTCTTGTCGGTCTGCACCGGAGCGTAGAACAACATCGGCCGCTGGCCCTGGGCATCGGACAGCATGCTGCCCGCACCGTAGGCCCAACGCTTCTCTTCGCGCAGGTTCATGTTCAACCGCGAGGTGAAGGTGCCTCCGAACGCGCCGTTGGCGATACCGAGATCGAGCGCGTTCTTCGCCTTCGTCGACGGCGCGAGCAGGCCGGCGAGAATGAGCGACTGCGGTGCATCGGTACGATTGATCAGGAAGACACGCGGTTTGGGCTGTTCGGCAACCTGACCGATGTTCTTCTTCGGCAAGGCGCTCGCCGGTGCGGTCCAGTCCCCGAACGCGGCATCCAACTGCGGCAGGATCTGCGCCAGCGTGGTGTCGCCGGCGACGAGAATGCGAACGTTGTCCGGGCGCAGGAAGTCCCGCTGGAAGTTGGCGAGATCCTCGGCAGTAAGCGAAGCGATCGCCTTCTCGGTGCCGCTGCCGGTGAACGGAATGCCGTAAGCGTGATTCTTGCCGTAGAGCAGTGGCGGCAGAGTGCGCAAGGCCAGACCGGTAGGTTCGGTTTTCTCTTGCGCGATGCCCGCCATCCACTGGCCACGCACGCGCTCGATATCGTCCGACTTGAAGGCGGGGTTGCGAACGATGTCGGCGAATAGAGCCAGCGACGGGGTAAGCTCAGTGTTCAGCGCGTTGAGACCGACCGAACAGTTGTCGAGCGAGCAGCCGGAACCGATGATCGCGCCGAGACGCTCCTTGCGACGAGCCACTTCGACCGAGTCCAGCGTCTTCGTGCTTTCGTCGAGCAATGCCGAGGTGAAACTGGCCGTGCCAAGCTTGCGGCCCTGGTCCGCCGCGTAGCCGGCATTGAACAGCAGGCTGATCTGGGTGATGGGCACGGTGTGGCGCTCGGCGAGCACCACTTCGATACCGTTCTTCAGCTTACCGCGCTGCAATGTCGGAAAGGAGAGATCGGGGAAGCTGTCGACCGACGGCACGCCCTTGCTGCGATCCACGTCCGACTTGCCGACGGTGTACGTCTTCGCTCCCGGCAACACCGCGGCCGGACGCCCGGTGGCGTCCTTGAGGCCGGCCACGGCCTTGTCTTCTGCGGCCGGATCGAAGCCCGGTGCCGCGGGCAGCACGGTGAGCGTGTAGTCGCCCTTGGCGAGCCAGGTTTTCGACGCAGCGAGCACCGAGGCGATGCTTGCGTTCTGCGCGCGCTCGAGATCCTTTTTGTAGGCTTCCGGATCGTTACGGTAGACCTGACCCTCGGCGAGAATCACCGCCTTGCCGCCGGAACCGCCTACCTTTTCCAGTCCACGCACGAAACCGGCGCGATTGCTGACCTTGGCGCGTGCCAGCTCGTCCTCCGTCGGGCCGGTAGCCATGTAGTCCTTCCACACGGCCGCCACGGCCGCTTCCACCTTGGCCGGATCGACGCCGTTCTTGACGTCGATGGTGAGCTGCACCTGGCTGGCGAGTGCGAACGGGGCGATGCCCAGGCTCACGTCGTCGGCGAGCTTGTCCTGGTAAACCAGGCGCTGGTAAAGACGCGATGTCTTGCCGCCGCCGAGCACCGTGGTGGCGAGGTCGAGCTGGACGGAGTCGTCACTGCCCAGTTGCGGTACGACCCACGTACGCACAATGCGTGTCTGCGCGACCTGATCGTGCTGCGTGCCGCGCGTGGAGGTCGCGACGGGGGTGATCCACGGCTGCTGGCGGGGCACCGGCGGGCCAGCGGGGATGTCACCGAAGTATTTCGCGGCCTTGGCCTTGGCCTGGGCCACCGTGATGTCGCCGGCGAGCACCAGCGTGGTGTTGGCCGCACCGTAGTAGCTGTTGAACCACTGCTTCACGTCAGCGAGCGAGGCCGCGTCCAGATCGTCCATCGAGCCGATGGTGTCGTGGTGATACGGATGATTGGCCGGGTAGGTGTTGACCAGGACATTTTCGTCCACGCGGCCGTAGGGCCGGTTTTCGTCCTGGCGCTTCTCGTTCTGGACGACGCCGCGTTGGGTGTCGAGTTCCTTCTGCCCGATGGCGCCGAGCAGGTGACCCATGCGGTCGGATTCCATCCACAGGGCCATGTCCAGCGCCGTGGTCGGCACGGTCTCGAAGTAATTGGTGCGATCGAACCAGGTGGTGCCGTTCATGTCGGTGGCACCGGCCAGTTCGAAGGGCTGGAAATAGGTGCCCTTGCGATTCTCCGAGCCCGAGAACATCAGGTGCTCGAAGAGGTGCGCGAAGCCGGTCTTGCCGGCCGGTTCGTCAGCCGAACCGACGTGGTACCAGATGCTGACGGCGACGACAGGGGCCTTGTGGTCCTCATGGACCACGACGGTCAGGCCATTGGGCAGCTGGAACCGCGTGAAGGGGATGTCCGGGATGGCGTCGGGCGACGTGGTGGCCGCTCCAGCGACTCCGACGGACATCAGCCCGGCTGCAAGCAGGGCGAATCTTTTCTTCATAGCAGCTCCTGTGGACCTCGATGGCCCGATTCCACCGAGGCTAGCCCGCGCGGTCCATTGGACGCAATCGGCGGTCCGGCATGGTCCGGACGGTGTCCGCTCACACGTGGTCAGTGTCCGCGGACAACGTGGCATCACGCGACGACCTGACAAATCTCATACGAATCAGCTGATTGCACGTTCTTAAAAGCTGGCACGGCGTTTGCGTTACTAGTCCTGCCAAGCCGGGTGGCATTTCTACCCGACATCGATCCGGAGAACGCCATGAAGTACGAAATGCTGATGCTGCGCAGCCTGCTCGTCACCTCGATGCTGATCTGCGGCCTGACCCTCGGCCAGATGTTCTGACCACCTTGTACCCACGAACCTACGGAACTCATCCCATGAAGCACGAACTCCTGATGCTGCGCAGCCTGCTGGTCGCCTCGCTCGTCGTCTGCGGCCTGATCCTCGGCAACATGCTTGCCTACACCGGCAGCCCGATTCAGCTGGCCACGGTCGGCACGGCGGCCAGCGTGGCCACGAATGGCTGCGCCCTGCCGCCGGATGGCATCGTCTGCCCCCGCGTCGCCTCATAATGGGGGTATGCCCCACGTCATCCTCTTCCGACCCGAAATACCGCCCAACACGGGCAACGTCATACGCCTCTGTGCCAATACAGGCGCGGCCCTGCACCTGGTGCGACCGCTCGGATTCGAGCTGGACGACGCCCGTCTCCGCCGCGCCGGCCTGGACTACCATGAGTTCGCAAGCCTCGCCGTCCACGACGACCTGAGCGCCTGCCTCGCCTCGATCGGCCATCCACGGGTATTCGCCTTCTCGACCCGAGGTCAGCACCTGCATACCGGTGTCACGTTTGCCGAGGGCGATGCACTGCTCTTTGGATGCGAAACAGCGGGCTTGCCCGACGATGTACTTGATGCCATTCCCGAGGAACAGCGTGTCCGTCTGCCGATGCGACCGGGCAACCGCAGCCTCAATCTGTCCAATGCCGTGGCCGTGGCCGTATTCGAGGTGTGGCGGCAATCGGGCTTCGACGGCGCGTCCTGAACGCGCCGGGCTACAATCGCGGCATGACTTCCGATCGTCCCTCGGCTGACGCCGGCCCTAATCGATTCCTGCCCCGCCCGCTCCGCGTCCTTGCCGGACGCGCCATGGAGGTGGCGCTCAACCGTGCCGTCGACCTGGACCCCGACACCCGGACCCGTCTGGACGTGCTCGACGGCCGCAGCGTGCAGGTGCACCTGAGCGGCCCCGACCTCGCCCTGCGCATCTCGGTCGAGAAGGGACGCCTTCGCGTCGGTCCCCCGGAAGAAGGTGGAAGCCTGCGCGTCACGGCGTCGCCGGCCAGCCTGCTGGCCATGGCCATGCGCCGCGACGACGACGGCGTCGCCCCGGGCAAGGTGGATATCGCGGGCGACGCGGAGCTTGCCCGCCGGCTCGAGCGCCTCGCTCGGCAGTACGCGCCGGACGTGGAAGAGGCCTTCGCGAAAACCTTTGGTGACGCCATTGGCGTGCCGCTGGCAAAAGCGCTGCGCGACGGTCTTGCCCACGCCCGCGAGAGCGTTTCGCACCTCACCGAGGACGGTGCGGACTGGCTTCGTGACGAGGGGCGCGTCGCCGTGGCCCCCGGCGAGGCGGATGCCTTCCTGGACGGCGTGGATGACGTGCGCGAGCGCACCGAACGTGCGGAGGCCCGTCTGGCCCGCCTCGAGCGCGCATTGAAGGGGCGTCACGCATGACGCCGCTGCGTCTGTTGCCGCGCCTTTTGCGTGTCGCCGCCATCCTGCTCAAGTACGACCTCGATGACCTGGTCGATGGCGCGCACCTGTTCCGGCCGCTGAAGCTGATCCGACCGCTGTTTCCCAGCGCTCCCGCCGATGTGCGTGCCCTGCCTCGCGGAGCGCGCTTGCGCCTGGCCCTGACCGACCTCGGCCCGATCTTCGTGAAGGCCGGCCAGGTGCTCTCCACTCGTCGCGACCTCGTGCCCACGGATATCGCCGACGAACTGGCCCTGCTGCAGGACCAGGTGCCGCCCTTCCCGGGCGCCGAGGCTCGCGCGATCGTCGAGCGTGAACTGAAGGCCTCGGTAACAACGCTGTATTCCAGCTTCGACGAAACTGCCCTTGCCTCCGCGTCGATCGCCCAGGTGCACGCCGCCACGCTGCACGACGGACGTGCCGTTGTGGTCAAGGTCCTGCGCCCCGGCATCGACAAGCGCATCGCTCGTGACATCGATCTCCTGCACACGCTCGGCACGCTCGCCCAGCGCTGGCATCCGAATGCCGACAAGATCCGTCCGCTCGAAGTGGTTGCCGAAGTGGAGAAGATGCTCTCGAACGAGCTCGACCTGCAGCGAGAGGGAGCGAGCGCCAGCCTGCTCCGCCGTAATTTCGCCAGCGGCGTGGACCTCTATGTACCGGAAGTGCATTGGGACCTGAGCACCGAGGGTGTCCTTACGCTCGAGCGCGTCTATGGTGTCAGCGCTGACGACATCGCCGCGATCGACGCGGCCGGCCTCGATCGCAAGCACCTTGCCGAGAAGGGCGTGCGGCTGTTCTACGAGCAGGTGTTCCGCGACAATTTCTTCCACGCCGACGCGCATCCCGGAAACATCTGGATCGACCTCTCACGTGTCGACGAGCCGCGCTTCATCGCGCTCGACTTCGGCATCATGGGCTCCCTGCCCGAAGCCGACCAGTACTGGCTGGCCGAGAACTTCATCGCGCTGTTCGAACGCGACTACGCACGCATCGCGCAGCTGCATGTCGCCGCCGGCTGGATGCCTTCCACCGTCCGGCTCGACGAACTCGAGGCCGCTGTGCGCACCGTCTGCGAGCCCTATTTCACCCGGCCTCTCGCGCAGATCTCCATCGCCGAGCTGGTGGTGAAGCTGTTCCAGACCGCGCGGAAGTTCGAGCTCACGCTCCAGCCGCAACTGATCCTGCTTCAGAAGACCCTGCTCAATATCGAAGGCGTCGGCCGGATGCTCGATCCCGAGATCGACATCTGGGCCGTCGCGCATCCGGTGCTTCGCCGGATCCTGCGCGAGCGCTATAGCTTGCGCGCTACGCTGCGCGACGTCCGTCGCCGCCTGCCGCAATGGATTCACACGGCGCCTCAGGTTCCGGAGCTCGTACGCGATGCGCTACGCCAGGTGGCCAGCGGCCAGCAGCACCAGGTGGCCGATCCGCTTGCACTGGCGGTCGCCCGGGACGATGCACGGCGTATGCGGCGTCTCGTGGCATGCAGCCTGCTGGGTTCATCACTACTCGTCTGCGCCGCCCTGGTCGGAACACTTGCCGCGCGTGGTACGTGGCCAGCAATCGTCGCGACGGTGGCCGGCGTGATCGCTTTTGCCGCCGGTTGGCCGCGTCGCGTCGCCTGATCCTATGCTCGAAATCCTTTACCAGGACGACGACATCGTCGCCGTCAACAAGCCGGCCAACCTCGCCGTGCATCGGTCGAAGTTCGTCGGGCCGGACGATGCCTTTCTGATCGACCTGCTCCGCGAACAGGTTGAAGGAAAGCTGCACCTGGCCCATCGTCTGGATCGCGCCACCTCGGGCGTCCTGCTCGTCGCACGCTCACCCGAAGCCGCTGGCCAGCTCGGCGAACAGTTCATGGGACGCAGCGTGCGCAAGCGCTACCTGGCCGTGGTTCGTGGCTGGCCCGACCCAGAGGCAGGCACGATCGACTATCCGCTGCCGGGCTCCCGTGACACCGGGCCGCGTCGCGACGCCACGACGGACTACAAGCAGCTCGGCACGACGGAAGTCGATATCGCCCTCGGTCGCTACGACAAGCAGCGCTACGCCTTTGCCGTCGCGGAACCGCGCACCGGGCGCTTCCGCCAGATCCGCAAGCACTTCGCGCACATCCATCACCCCATCGTGGGCGACAGCCAGCATGGGCGCGGCGATCACAATCGCCTGTTCAAGCAGTACTTCTCGTCGCACCGCTTGCTGCTGCACGCGGCGCGACTGGAGTTCGAGCATCCTGTCGATGGACGTCCGATGGGGATCGACGCAGGATTGGATGAGACATGGCTCAAGCTGTTGGAGCGATTTGCCTGGTCGGACGCTTATAGCGCGCAGGTCGAAGCGTGGAAGGCGTCGAACTAGCAAGCCGCTCGAGCGTTTTCCTCAAGGCGAGTGCCTTTTCGACGCTCCACCTCGCGCCGCAACATGTAACGCCCGAGCGCGCTGCTAGAATCCTCCGGCCATGCTTATCGTCACCGCCAACATCGCTATCCCGGACAACGAACTGATCGAGCGCTTCATGCGCGCCGACGGTCCGGGGGGCCAGCACGTCAATCGGACAGAGAGCGCTGTCGAGCTCCGTTTCGATGTGACTTCGTCTCCCTCACTGCCGGACGATGTACGTGAGCGCCTTCTCGCGCGACGTGACCGACGAATGACGGACGCCGGCATCATGGTGATCCAGGCCCGCCGATTCCGGGACCAGGCCCGTAACCGCGACGACGCGCGCGACCGTCTTGCCGACGTGATCCGCGAAGCCACCGTAGTAGCGAAGAAACGCCTGGCGACCAAGCCCACGCGCGCCTCGAAAGAGCGGCGACTCGCTGGCAAGACCCAGCGCAGCCAGACCAAACGGGGACGCTCGCGCGACTGGAGCAACGATTGAGCCCGTATCCGGAACACCTCGCCCCGAATATCCCGTCGCTACCGGATTCCTGGTGGATGAGGCTCAGCCGCTGGGCCATCCGTCGGAGCGGCTGGCGGCTCGTTGGCGAACTGCCGAATCTGCCGAAGGTCGTCGTCATCGGTGCGCCGCATTCGTCCTACTGGGACGGTGTCTGGGGCTTGCTGATGAAATCCGCGATGGGCCTCGACCTTGGTGTGATGATCAAGCGAGAGGTCCTCAACGGACCGTTTGGCCCGGTCGTGCGTCGCCTCGGCATGATCGCCATCGATCGCAAGGCAGCAACTGACGTCGTTGGCCAGATGGTCGAACGCTTTGCCACGCATGAAAAGATGTGGCTAGGCATCGCGCCGGAAGGCACACGCAAACCAGTGAAGCAGTGGAAGTCGGGATTCCTGCGCATTGCGCGTGCTGCTGCCGTGCCGATCTTGCCGATCTTCATCGACTATCCGACGAAGACATTCACCGTGGGTGCGCTGATAGAGACGACGGGCGACACGGAAGCGGACATGACGCGTATCCGCGCCATGTTCGCTGGCTATCAGGGCAAGCATCGCGGGGCGTGATGGGTGCACGCCCCGCAGCGGTCTTAGCCTAGCCCGCGTCGATGCCTGACTGAATAGTTGATACGGTGATATTGGGTGTTCTCCACCACGATTCGATAGCTTCCCGGTCCCAGGTTCGGAATGACAGTGGAAGTGCCGGAGGCGACGGTGTGCCAGTCGCCGTCCTGCGCCCGTTGGATTTTGAGGATAGCTCCTCCTGTGACCGACGCAGAGAAGGTGCCGATGCAGGTGGTGCTCCAGCGAAAGTCCACCTCCGCCGCGCCCGGCGAGAGAACTCCTTGCGAGGTCAACTCAGGCATTGTGGCAATACACCGCTTGCCCGCAGTGAGCGGTGTCGCGTTTGCGGAAGGGCCGAGCACAGCGAGTGCAAGTGCGAGTGTCGTCAGGCAAGAGAGCCTGGCTTCTCTGGTTGTCATGTTGTCTCCTCGATTAATGCCACAGGGCAGGGAAACATTAACGAGGCGAGCTGTGACTTATAGCGCCGACGACGCGGAATGCGCCCAACCCCGACGCAATCTTCGGGATCTCCCGCGCAGCTCGCCGAGGCACGCGAATCAATGCGGCGACGACTTGCTTGAATATCAGCATCTGCCGGCAGAGTCTCCTCCGCTGTCGCTGGATGCTTGGGGCCCTTTCCCTTGTGGAGCTCCTCGTGGAAGTCATTATTGCGTCCAGAACACCTGAGAAGAGCAGCGCTGGGTGGCAGCTTCAGAAGAAGCGACCCAATGAGTTTGGCTATGTGGACGAGCCGATCGAAGTCAGAGGAAGCAAGTCGTGGGAGCGCGACATTCCCGACGTGGTAAGGAAACAACTCGAAGGCGTCGACCTGACATCCATTCGACCCAGCGACCTCAAGAAGCTTGCCAAGGCTTTGTATCGCGAAGGCTACGTGTCGCACCTCGCGGCCACCCAACTCGCGCTGATCACGCTGGACGTCGATGACCATCCGCAGAACATGATCACTCGGATGGAGGCGCATCTGCGCAGCGCAGTGAACGCTAACAATCCGATGTACGCGCTGGGAATATCAATGGATGAAGCAGCCGTCGACGCAGTTCATGGCATGCAGGCCGTCGCGCTGATGCTCCGAGCTCAGTCTGTCGACACTTACGCCTGACAACTATCGCTCCGAATGCCCGGACTCGTCGTAGTCGCGATGCGTGAGCAACCCCGGCCTGATCAGGTCGATGAATGCCCGAGCTTCCGGACTCAGGAACTTCCCCTTCCGCATCACTACACCGTAGCTCCGCTGCGGAAAATACTGCCGCAGATTTCGTACGACGAGTCGCTCGCGATCCGCCTCCGTAATGCAGATCCCCGTGACGATCGAGATACCGAGCCCCATGGCGACGTACTGCTTGATCACGTCCCAGCCGCCGACCTCGATCGCGACCGTGTACGGCACGTGCCGTTGCTGGAAGACCATATCGACCAGTCGATATGTCGTGAGACGCTTTGGGGGAAGGATCAGGCCGTACGGTGAGAGGTCTTCGAGACGGATATCGGTCTTCGACGCCAGCGGATGATCCGGCGGCATGATCAGCATCGGATCGTAGTGATAGACCGGCGCCCAGGCGATATCGTGCGGCACATCGATCATCGAGCCCACGGCGATATCTACTTCGTCGCTACGCAACAGCGCCAGCCCGTCACGATTGGTGACGTTGGACAACGCCAGGTGTACGTGGGGGAATCGCTCGCGATACGTCTTCACCAGCTCGGGCAGCAGGTACTGAATGGTCGACGAGCCGGCGGCAACGGTAAGCCTGCCCGCCTGCGCACCCTTGGTCTTGGTCTGGAATTCGCGGTCCAGGTTCTCGAAACCCTCGACCAGCGGGCGTGCCAACTCGTACAGAGCCTCGCCGGCGTCCGTCAGGGTGATTCGGCGCCGGGTGCGCTCCAGCAAATGGGTTCCGAGCTCTCGCTCCAATGCCTTGAGCTGCAGGCTCACCGAGGGCTGAGACAAAAACAGGGCCTCGGCGGCGCGACTGAGCGTGCCGAGCCGGGTCGTGTAGACGAAGGCCCGTAGCTGCTTGAGTCGGTTCCCCTTGTAGTAAAACCGGCCACCTTCTTCGTCAGCAGGACGATCGGCCATGCGCGGCTTCGCGCGCTTCGCGACCGTCTTTTTCGTTGAATTCAGCTTACGGACCATCAGAATTAGTCCATTGAATTAGTTAGTTGCTAATAACATTAGCATTGTTAATGTAAACCTTTGAAACATTTGTTTTGTCAAAAGCATAGCTACGGACCTAGGGTGAACACCAGACCCGCATTCCGAGGCACGATCCCATGGCAGTTCCCAAGAGCGTGATCGCCCCCCTGGCCGGCGTTCGCTTCGGCGACGGTGGCAACACCTACGCGGATGTCCTGACTCCCGAAGCCGTCGCCTTCGTGGCGGACCTGCACCGCCGATTCGACGGCCGCCGCCTGGCCTTGCTTGCCGAACGCGCCGCCCGCCAGTTGCGATATGACGCGGGCGAGTTGCCCGATTTCAGGGCGGACACTGCAACGATCCGCACGGGCGACTGGTCGGTCGCCGCCATCCCCGATGCCTTGATGGACCGCCGTGTGGAGATCACCGGGCCCGTCGAACGGAAGATGATCATCAACGCGCTCAACTCCGGCGCGAAGGTGTTTATGGCCGACTTCGAGGATTCGAGTGCGCCGACATGGGCCAACCAGATCGAGGGCCAGCGCAACCTGCGCGACGCGGTGAACGGAACGATCGAATTCACCAACGCTGAGGGCAAGGTCTACCGCGTGGGCAAGCAACCCGCGGTACTGGTGGTTCGCCCCCGCGGCTGGCATCTGCCGGAGCGCCACGCGGAGGTCGACGGCGATGTCGTTGCCGGTGCGCTGGTCGACTTCGGCCTTTACGCCTTCCACAACGCCAGGGCGTTGCACGCACGCGATCGCGGCCCCTATTTCTACCTGCCCAAACTGCAGAGCATGGAAGAGGCGGCACTCTGGGAGTCGGTGATGACCCACGCGGAAACTGTGCTGAACCTGCCCCACGGCACGATGAAAGCCACGGTGCTGATCGAGACGCTACCGGCGGTGTTCCAGATGGACGAGATCCTGCACGCGTTGCGCGATCGCATCGTCGGTCTGAACTGCGGTCGTTGGGACTACATCTTTTCCTACCTGAAAACCTTTCGTGCGCACGGCGACCGCCTGCTGCCGGAGCGCGGCCAGGTCGGCATGACGGCGCCTTTCCTCAAGGCTTATTCGGAGCTACTCATCCGTACCTGCCATCGTCGTGGCGCCTTCGCGATGGGCGGCATGGCCGCACAGATTCCCATCCGTGGCGACGACGCAGCGAACGAGGAAGCCATGGCCAAGGTGCGCGCCGACAAGCTTCGCGAAGTGACCGCAGGGCATGACGGCACCTGGGTGGCACATCCGGCGCTCGTACCGATCGCCCAGGCCATCTTCGACGAACACATGCGCACGTCGAACCAGTTGCATGTGCAGCGCGACGACGTCGTGGCCTCACGCGATGCACTCATCGCGCCGGCGATCGGCACGATCACGCGTCCGGGTTTCGACAACAACGTGGAAGTCTGCCTGCGCTACACGGCGGCGTGGCTCGAAGGGCTCGGTTGCGTGCCGATCCACAACCTGATGGAGGACGCCGCCACTGCCGAGATCGCACGCGCGCAGCTCTGGCAATGGCTGCACCACGGCCCGCTGGAATTCAGCGACCACGCACCGATCGACTTCGCGCTGTTCGACCACGCGCTGGCCACGCACTGCCATCGCCTGCGCGAGAGCTCGCATCCCGGCGCTGCGCGTGCCGACCAGGCCGCCGCACTGATCTCCGCACTGACGCACGCCGACGAGCTCCGCGACTTCCTCACCCTGCCCGCCTACGAACACCTGTCTTGATCATTCTCCAAGGAGTCACACCATGAAGACGCATACCGCCGAACAGATCACGCTGGACTGGAAGAATAACGACCGCTGGAACGGCGTCGAGCGTCCCTATGCCGCCGAGGACGTGATGCGTCTTCGCGGCACGGTGCAGGTCGAGCACACGCTTGCTCGCCGCGGTGCCGAGCGCCTGTGGCGTTCGATCCACGACAAGCCCTACGTCAACGCGCTCGGCGCGCTGACCGGCAACCAGGCCATGCAGCAGGTGAAGGCCGGCCTGCAAGCGATTTACCTGTCGGGCTGGCAGGTCGCCGCTGACGCGAACACGGCCGGTGCCATGTATCCCGACCAGTCGCTGTACCCGGTCGACTCGGTGCCCAACGTGGTCCGCAAGATCAACAAGACCCTGCTCCGCGCCGATCAGATCCACCATGCCGAGGGCAAGGACAACATCGATTGGCTGGTGCCGATCGTGGCCGACGCCGAAGCGGGTTTCGGTGGCGTGCTGAACGCCTACGAGCTGATGACCCACATGATCGAATCCGGCGCTGCCGGCGTGCACTTCGAAGACCAACTGGCCAGCGCGAAGAAGTGCGGCCACATGGGTGGCAAGGTACTCGTCCCCACGCAGGAAGCGGTGCAGAAACTGATCGCCGCACGCCTGGCCGCGGACGTTGCTGGCGTGCCGACCTTGATCGTCGCCCGTACGGATGCCATGGGCGCAGGGCTCGTCACGACGGACATCGACGAGAACGACAAGCCCTTCCTCACCGGCAAGCGCACGGTGGAGGGTTTCTACGAATCGAAGCAGGGTATCGAGCAGGCGATCAGCCGTGGCTTGTCCTATGCGCCGTATGCAGACCTGATCTGGTGCGAGACCGCTACGCCCGACATGGATCAGGCGCGTCACTTCGCCGAGGCTATCCACGCGAAGTATCCTGGCAAGAAGCTGGCCTACAACTGCTCGCCGAGCTTTAACTGGAAGAAGAACCTCGACGAGAAGACCATCGCTACCTTCCAGAAGCAGCTCGGCGAGATGGGCTACGCGTTCCAGTTCATCACGCTGGCCGGATTCCATGCCCTGAACTACTCCATGTTCCAGCTGGCACGCGGCTACCGCGATCGCCAGATGGCGGCCTACGTTGAATTGCAGGAAGCCGAGTTCGCCGCGGAGAAGGATGGCTACACCGCAGCGAAGCATCAGCGCGAGGTGGGCACGGGTTACTTCGACACGGTGAATCAGGTGATCTCGGGTTCGTTCAGTTCGCTCTCGGCACTGAGCGGTTCGACCGAGGAAGAGCAGTTCCATCCGGCTTCCGCGGCGTAAGCGGGGTCGCATTCGTCGGCTGCGCCCATGGGCGCGGCCGCGTGTTATCGGTCCCTACCCACGGTACCCCCAAAAGAAAATCGGCCAACACCGTGAGGCGGGCCGAGATAAGGACAGCTAAGGATATTAGGTGGAGAAAAGGCCGGGCCCCGGTGCTAGAGCGGGGGGAGGGAGGGGTATCTAGCACCGGAGCGGGGCGGGCAGCCCATTAGAGAACCGCCTGGTACAGAATTATCCGCTCGCCCCCGGGATTCGTCAACTACTCAGTACATGAAATAAGTATTAACTCTTTTGAGTAACTTTGGCCCGGGTCTTGCTGCGTTTACTGCGGTAGCGGCAATACGATCTGCGTGGCGGTCACAGGGCTTTTACTCACGTAAGTGCCAACTCAAGTCCCCTATGCACGACGACTTGCCTTGGGTTTGCAAGTCATCGTCACCGGCGCCTTAGCCTTGATGCCGTCTGCGTCAATGAACGAGGCATCCCACTTGATCGTGAAGGGATGATCCTTCATTGCCGTGCAACCATAGTCGATGGTCAAAGGCGATGCGGGATCGTCGAACCGGCCGTATCGCGGCGTGCAAATGATGCCTGGCGTGCACTCAGTGACAGCCATCTCATACTTGACGGGAAACCTGGGCGCACCACCGAATACCACGTCCACCTTGAACGGCGTATCAGACACAAGGTTCACATCAGGATGCTCGACCGTAAACGGCTCACACCCACGACCCTCGCGAAACATGCGGTAGCCTTTCTCGAGACCCCGCATAGCGAGATCGCGAAACACGTAGCTCCCTATTGCCGCCGCGTCGTCCCCGTTAGTATGAAAACCAACCTCCGCAATGACGCTGGGCATTTCAGCGTAGCGATTCTCTCCGTGGTTTGCCTCGTGTGATTGAGAGGCTACTGGAAACGTTTCGAAGGCTTGATTCGAACGAAGGCTCTCCTTGATGTAGCACAGCGCCACGGTGGCCAAACGTTTGTCGGCCCCTCTTCCAGGGAAGTGATAGATACGAATACCCCTCAGACTCGGGTTATCGTCGGCGTTGGTGTGTAGGTGTATTGCGGCATCTACGCCCAAATGATTCCCGTAGAGCGGACGACTCCTGATATCTTGCTTGTATTCCTCCTTGTCACCACCTTCACCGGGCTTGCTATTCCAGATCCCAGGGTGCTCAGGAAGCATATCTTTGAGGAAGTATCGGCTCGCGACATCCGTCCATGGCTTGCCGCTCTCGGCATGTCTCTCACGCGAAAGAGAACGGGCTCTGAAAATCTCGATACCGCTTCGGGAACGAAGATAGCCGTCGAGCGAAGCGGCAAATGCAGGCGTCGCGAAATCCTCGATGATTCCGTTAACTAGCGATCGCTGTGTAGTCCAGCCGAACTTCTTATGAAAATAATATCCATGTCCTGCCGAAACGAGTACGCGGCCTTTTCTAGCTTCGGCTCGCTGGAGCAACTGTTCGCCCTTCGAATCCTCAGTTTGCGACGCGGGCCCTCGCTCAGAGGGAAAATAGTCAAAAATATCCCTTCCTTCAAAGGTAAAGCTCACAGCGTAAATGGGCCCGATGGTCTCCATGTACGCATAAACTTCGTTCGATAGTTCGTGAATACTGTCTTCGAATTCGAAGTCATAGGACGCGGGGACATATCCTTTCCCGAGCTCTACGACGAGGCGATCACCGGATTCGCTGAAAGACACATTACCCACCACAATGATCGCGGCCTGCCCAGGAAGACGTTCCTGCACGTCTACCCGAGTCTGAAGCAGTCCTCGGAGTACCGGCTCCAATGACGCACGATGCTCAGGAGCGAGCTTGGTCGAATCCTCAGCCGTCTCTACACCCTCTTGCGCCTCGCGACCGACGTCCGCCGCGTAGAGATTCTCGACGGGTAGAATGACGGCAGCACCGCAAAGGATGGCCGCGCGCATCGCCCGCGTACGTACAAATGCGAATTTCATCTTTTTCTCCAGGAGAGGGAATCGATCAGCCTGCGCGTCGATCTAACGACGCACGGTCATCGTCCGTTCTCCCGAAGATTCACCACAGTCGCCAACGCCCTGAGTGACTCGTCAGGCCATTGAAGCCTTTAACTGAGTCATCACTGTCGGCATGTCGGACAAGAACGCAGCTGAAGCACCGACGCGCGAATGGCACAATGCGCTAATCAAAACCGCCGGTAGTGCAGCGCCTCAGCAAGATGAGGCTGCTCCACACACCCCGCCCCGCCTTCAAGGTCGGCAATGGTGCGGGCCACGCGAAGCACGCGGTGGTACGCACGCGCTGATGCACCGAACTTATCAACAGCGGCTTCGAGCCATTCGCGCTCGGCCTGCGGTAGCGCACAGTCGCGCTCGAGGTTAACCACGCTCAACTCGGAGTTCGGTTGGCCGGCGCGAAGCAGCGCCTTCTCACGCGCATTGATGACGCGGCGACGAACGGTGGCGCTATCGTCGTCATGCGGGCCGCGTGACGCAGTGAGGTCGGAGATGGAAACGCGCGGCACTTCGACACAGAGGTCGATACGATCCAGAAGCGGGCCGGAAATGCGTGCGCGATAACGATGGATCTGGTCGGGCGTACATCGACAATCGTGTGTCGGGTCGCCAGCGTAGCCACACGGGCAGGGATTCATCGCGGCAACAAGCTGGAACTCCGCCGGGAAGGTGGACTGGCGTGCGGCGCGCGAGATGACGATCTGCCCGGACTCGAGCGGCTCGCGCAGTACTTCGAGCACGTTGCGGCTGAATTCGGGAAGCTCGTCGAGGAAGAGCACGCCGTTATGCGCCAGCGAGATCTCGCCTGGCCGCGGCGTTGAGCCTCCGCCAACCAGGGCGACACCCGACGCGGTGTGATGCGGCGCGCGGAACGGCCGGCGGCGCCAGGAGTCCGGATCGATGGCTTCGCTGGAAAGCGACCGGATGGCGCAGCTCTCCAGCGCCTCGGATTCGGTCATCGGCGGCAGGATGCCCGGCAGGCGCTCGGCGAGCATGGTCTTGCCGGTGCCGGGTGGGCCGATCATCAGCAGGTGATGACCGCCCGCCGCGGTGATTTCCAGAGCTCGCCGGGCCTGGTACTGGCCGCGCACGTCGCGCATGTCCGGCCCGCAGGTCGGCAGATCGTAAAAGTTGGTTGCCGCAGCCGGCGTACCAAGGATGCCGTGGCCACCCAGCCAGGCACAGACCTCGGCCAGGCTATCGGCAAGCAGCACATCGGCTTCGCCGACGAGGGCCGCTTCCGCCGCGTTGGCACGGGGAATGACGATGCGCCGGCCTGAGCGGCGCGCGCGGATAAGGGCGGGAAGGATGCCGGGGACGGCGCGCAACTCACCTGACAGGGCCAGCTCACCAAGGAATTCACAGTCGTCGAGGCGTTCGCGAGGGACCTGCGAGCCGGCAGCAAGAATGCCCAGGGCGATGGCAAGGTCGAATCGGCCGCCATCCTTCGGCAGCTCGGCGGGCGCCAGGTTCACGGTGACACGGCGGCTGGGGTATTCGAAGGCGGTGTTCTGGATGGCGACGCGGACGCGATCACGGGCTTCGCGCACCGCCGAATCCGGCAGGCCAACGATGGATGTGGAAGGCAGTCCGCCGGACAGATGCACCTCGACGACGACCTGCGGCGCGGTGACACCTTCCTGCGCCCGCGAGAGGGTGACGGCGAGGCTCATGACGAGGGATATCGTAACCGGTAACGCATCCCAATCGGTAGCGAACTACCGTGATCCTGCAGGGATCGGGCTCGCATACGCACTCCTTGCGTCGACTGGGAAAATAACCGCCCCCGACCGCTCTCGGGGTGAGGGTGACGGATCGGGGGCGGTCCCGGGACGTTTGGCCGTCCTTATTGGCCAGGAGCCGCAGCGCTGACTTCCAGGTCGGCGAGGCGTTTTTCCAAAACTTCGAGCCGTTCGCGCGTCCGCGCTAGAACCTGGCTCTGAACATCGAATTCTTCTCGGGTTACGAGATCGAGGCGGCGTAGTCCCTGCGCCAGAATATCTTTGAAGTTGGCGTGCATATCCTCACGCGCTTGCGCCAACCCTGGCGGAACCAACGATGCCAACCGCTGTGCGAGTTGATCAATACCCTGCACATCCATCTTGCGCACCCCGATGTCGTGAATGAAGTTTAGGTGATTGGTTTGTAGGCGCTATAGGCCTACGCCTACACGTAGTGTAGGGTTTTTCCTACAAACACCCCATGGAGACGCCCCGGGAACCGGATGGCACAATGGCTGTCCGCGCGCCGGCAAGCGGCTGTGCCCTAGGAGTGATACATGAAGCTGGTGGTCGCCATCATCAAGCCTTTCAAGCTGGACGACGTCCGCGAGGCCCTCGCCGAGGTCGGCGTTCAGGGCGTTACCGTGACCGAAGTGAAGGGTTTTGGCCGACAGAAGGGCCATACCGAGCTCTATCGCGGCGCGGAGTACGTGGTCGACTTCCTGCCCAAGATCAAGCTGGAAGTGGCCGTAGCCGACGACCAGATCGAACGCGTGGTCGAGGCCATCCAGGTGGCTGCCCGCACCGGCAAGATCGGCGACGGCAAGATCTTCGTCAGCTCGCTGGAGCAGGTGGTGCGCATCCGCACCGGCGAACTGGACAACGACGCCCTTTAGGAGGGCGCCGCGAGGGCTCAGGCCGCCTGGGCCAACCGCTTGTGGCGGCGGTGGTGGAATAGCACGCCCGCGTAGTAAGCCATGTAGTAGCCGATGGTCAGGCCGATCACGAGCATGGTCAGCGGGCTGTTGCCCGGCGCCGGCGTATGCGCTGGCACAGCGGCCGCTCCTTCGCTGAACATCGGCGCCAGCACCAGGAAACGCCAGGCCATGCGGCCGAGCAGCAGCGCCGTGAGCGCGGCGCCGATCCAGGGATTGGGCACGTAGAAGTCGGCGCCTTCGGCGTTCGACTCGAAACGGGTGAGGCGCAGGCCGACCAGGGCCAGACCAGCACCGACAATGAGCCCGCCCAACGCGCCTTCGGCCAGGCGGATGTCCTGCAAGCCGGAGGTCAGCGTGAGGCAGGCGATGACCGCAAAGATTGCGACGCGGATGGACATGCGCTTCGTGCGGATCGGCTGACGGCCGAAGCTGCCACGAACGCGGCGATAGACGGCAAAGGCCATCAGCGGAGCGACGATGAACGGGACGACGGTCGGAGCCAGCATGGCGTAGGTCTCGGTGGGTTGCGGTGTGAGGCTACGTTAGTTCGAGAGGCCGGGGCGTTCGAGGGCTGAGTGACAGGTGTTGGGGGTGACGGGTGTCACCCGCACCCCCAGCGTTCGGGCTTCTCCGCTTCGTTGGCCTTTCGCCGATGAGTCGGCTCCCACATTGTCTTTTTATTTGGCTTTGCCCTGGTTCGCTACGGCGGCCATCTTGGCCTCGATCTCGGCCTGGTCGCCAAGGTAGTAGTGCTTCACCGGATTGAGGTCGGTGTCGAACTCGTACACCAGCGGGATGCCGTTGGGGATGTTGAGCTCGGCGATGTCGTCATCGGAGATGCCGTCGAAGTACTTCACCAGCGCGCGCATCGAATTGCCGTGGGCGGCCATCAGCACGTTGTTGCCGGCGCGGATGGCCGGAGCCAGCACGTCATGCCAGTACGGCAGCACGCGGGCGACGGTGTCCTTGAGGCATTCGGTCAGGGGAACGTCGATGCCCTTGTAGCGGTCGTCATCGGCGAACGACGTCGCGCCCGCCTCGAGGGCCGGCGGCGGGGTGTCGTAGCTGCGGCGCCAGACGTGAACCTGTTCGTTGCCGTACTTTGCCGCCGTCTCAGCCTTGTTGAGGCCGGTCAGGGCGCCGTAGTGACGCTCGTTGAGGCGCCAGTCGGTGACGACCGGGATCCACATCAGGTTCATCTCGTCCTGCACGTGCCAGAGGGTACGTACGGCGCGCTTGAGGTACGAGGTATGGGCCAGGTTGAAGGTGAAGCCGGCTTCCTTGAGCAGGCGGCCGGCCTCGCGGGCCTCGGCAACGCCCTGCTCGCTGAGGTCGACATCGGCCCAGCCGCTGAAGCGGTTTTCGAGGTTCCAGGCCGACTGGCCGTGGCGGATCATGACGAGCTTGTACATGGCGTCCAACGATGGGGAGGAAAAATCCCATGGTGAAACCTGACCCGGGGGCAGTCAACTTGGCAGTTCAGGGGCCCGTGTCATCAGTCACGCTAAACCTTGCGGCTCGTAGGTGCATCCTAGGGGTCCTAGTCCACCCGTGGAGCAACACACCATGCGTCGTACCCTGATCTCGCTTCTCATCGCCCTTTCCGTATCCGGCGCCGCCCTGGCCGACGACGACATCAGCAAGGTCAACGGCACGGCCCAGGTCGAGGCCGGCCAGCACGCGGGTGACGTCCACACAGTCAACGGTTCGGTCCGTATCGGCGACAACGCCGTGGTCCAGAAGGCCAGCACGGTCAACGGCGCGGTAGAGCTTGGCAAGAGCGCCACGGCGACCATCGTCAAGACCGTCAACGGCGGCGTCACCCTGCACGACAACGCCCGCGTGTCGGACGAAGTGGAAACGGTGAACGGCCGCGTCCTGCTGGAGCGCGGCGCGGACGTGAAGGGCCATCTGTCCAACGTCAACGGGGAGATCTCGTTGCAAGGCGCCCATGTCGGCGGCGGCATCGAGACGACAAACGCGGATGTCACCATCGGTGAGGCCTCGAAGGTCGAAGGCGGCCTGCTGGTCAAGAAGCCCTCGATGAGCTTCTTCAGCAGCAACGACCGGATCCCGAAGATCGTGATCGGCCCCCATGCCGTGGTGCAGGGCACCCTCACGTTCCAGCGCGATGTGGAGCTCTACGTCAGCGATTCGGCCACGGTCGGCAAGATCGAAGGCGCGACGCCGAAGAAGTTCTCCGGCAGCGCCCCTTAAAACACTGAGGGCCTTGGGGGGCGATCTGTGTGGGAGCCGATTCATCGGCGATGGGTGCTTGCGGCAACCTGGCCCGCTGCCGCGGCATCGCCGATGAATCGGCTCCCACAGTCTCGGCTCCCACAGTCATAGAGGCCCCACCGTCGCGGAGGCTCCCACCGTTACAGGGGCTCCCACAGTCACAGAAGTGAGCGTTACACCCAGTCGCGGGGCTTGAGGTATTCGGCAAGCCGCGCCTCCGGGCTGTCCGCTTCGGGCGTGAAACCGTATTCGAAGCGGACGCGCGGCGGCAGGCTCATCAGGATCGACTCGGTGCGACCGCCCGACTGCAGGCCGAACAGCGTGCCGCGGTCATAGACGAGATTGAATTCCACGTAGCGCCCACGCCGGTAGAGCTGGAACTCGCGCTCGCGCTCGCCGTACGGTGTGTCGCGGCGACGCTCGACGATCGGCAGGTAGGCATCGAGGAAGCCCTCGCCGACATCGCGCATGAAGTTCAGGCAGCGGTCGAAGCCGCCTTCGTTCTGGTCGTCGTAGAAGAGTCCGCCGACGCCACGCGTTTCACCGCGGTGTTTGAGATAGAAATACTCATCGCACCAACGCTTGTAGCGATCGTAGACATCGTCCCCGTAGGGCTCGCAAAGATCCCTGGCGACGGTGTGCCAGTGACGCACGTCGTCGTCGAAGGGGTAATACGGCGTGAGGTCGAACCCGCCGCCGAACCACCAGACCGGTTCGACACCTTCCTTGGACGCCTCGAAGTAGCGCACGTTGGCGTGCGTGGTCGGGATGTACGGGTTACGCGGGTGCAGCACCAGCGACACGCCGGTGGCGATGAAACTGCCGCCGACCAGATCGGGGCGGTGTGCCGTCGCGCTGGGTGGCAATGGCGACCCCGAGACACGCGAGAAATTGACCCCGGCCTGTTCGAAGATGCCGCCCTCGCGCAGCACCCGCGTGCGTCCGCCACCACCGGCCGGTCGTGTCCAGGCGTCTTCCTCGAACCTCGCCTTGCCATCGATCGCTTCGATGGCGGCACAGATACGGTCCTGCAGACCGCGCAGAAACGACTCAGCAAGGTTGGCTTGTTCGGACATGGGCGCGAGCATCCTCTCGGGTATCGATGAGGCAGAGCTTAGCAAGACGCCCGAGGTTGCCCTCTGCGGCACGCCGCCGCGCGCCGCAGGCGGTTCAGGAAATGCGCGCCGCCATGCGATGGTTGCCGATCAGCGCGGCCCACCGCATGCCCGTATCGATCCACATCAGGTACCCCGCCTCCATCAGCATGCGCAGCACATAGCGCCGGTTGAGCGGGAGGCGCTCCTCCGCCCCGATGGGCGAGGCATCGAAGCCAAGGCGACGAGCCAGGTACATGCAACGCGCCAGATGGTAGCGACTGGTCACCAGGCTGACCGGCGGCAGCTCGGCGCCGGCGCTGTCCCTGAGCAGCTCACGGGCGTGGCGAAGGTTCTCGAGCGAGTCGATCGACAGTTGCTCGAGCAGCAGGGGGACGTCGTCCGGCCAGCCCTCCGCGACCAGCCATCGCCGTCCCGCCTCGGCCTCGCTGATGGACCCGCCGCTGACGCCACCAAGAAGAAGTACCCGGTTGGCGCGGCCGGCCAGGGCGTTATCGCGGCCGCGTATCAGCCGACTGATGAAGTCGTACTCCGGGTGGTCGTCGACAAGGCGACGGCCGAAGATCAGCAACGTGTCGGGACGGGCGGCTATCACCGGGCTGTGTTGCGCCAGTCGCCAGACACGCACCGCATGCACGACATACAACAGACCCAGGCTGCCGACGAACGCGATCGCCGTCACCAGGGCGGCGAGCAGGATGTCGCGATCGCTGAGGTATCGCCAGACGCCTCGGCGCAGGGGCTTGAGTAAACCGGACATGGGGAGGCGGTCCGCGGGAAGACCCGCAGTCTGTGCCATTCGCTCGCGAGGGCGCAATCGGCTGAACCGGGACTCGGCGTTCACGAGACGCTATCGGGCAAAAAGGATAGGCTCGCGCGTATGCCCCATCCCATGTCGCCTCTTTCCATTCGCGCGTATACCGCGACCTCAGCCCTCGGTCGCGGCCTCGATGCCCATGCCGATGCCCTGTCCGCCTCACGTGGCGGCCTCACCCCCAACGACTTCAGTTCGGCGTCGCTCGATTGCTGGATCGGCCGTGTGGCCGGCCTGGAAGACGAACCGCTACCGCCGGAACTCGCCGAATGGGAGTGCCGCAACAACCGGCTGGCCTGGCTGGCTCTGCGTCAGGACGGCTTCAGGGACGCCGTGCGCGATGCGCGCGAACGCTATGGCGCCTCTCGCGTGGCGGTACTGCTGGGCACATCCACCTCGAGTATCGGCGCCACCGAGGAAGGCTACCGCCGTCTCGACCATGGCCGCATGCCGGAAGACCTTCATCGCCCCGTCCTGCACACGCCGCATTCGCTCGCCGGCTTCGTCGCCGCCGCGTTCGATCTCGAAGGTCCCTGCCTGACCGTCGCCACCGCCTGCTCGTCAAGTGCGAAGGTCTTCGGCAATGCCGAGCGCATGATCCGCCTGGGCCTGATCGACGCGGCGGTGGTCGGTGGCACGGACACGCTGTGCGACAGCGTGCTGTTCGGCTTCAACTCGCTCGAACTGGTTTCCGGTGAGCCCTGCCGGCCCTTCGACGCCAACCGCAGCGGCATCTCGATCGGCGAAGCCGCCGGGTTCGCGTTGCTCGAACGCGCGACCGACGGCACGGTCGGCCCGCTGCTGATCGGCTATGGCGAAGCCAGTGACGCGCACCACATGTCCACGCCACATCCTGAAGGCCTCGGTGCGGAGATCGCCCTGCGCGACGCCCTCGCCCGCGCGGGCATCGAAGCCGGCGACGTCGACTACATCAACCTGCACGGCACTGCGAGCCAGAAGAACGACGAAGTGGAAGCCGCACTCGTCGCGCGTAGTTTTCCCGCGAGCACCCGTGCGAGCTCGACCAAGGGCTTCACCGGCCACACGCTCGGCGCCGCCGGCATTCTCGAGGCGGCAATCACCTTGCTCACCATGAGGGACGGGCGCATCCCGGGCAACCTCGGCGCCACGACCCCGGACCCCCTGTGCGGTCCGCAAATGGCCTGGACAGCCGAACAAGGCGACGTACGCATCGCCCTGAGCAACTCGTTCGGCTTTGGCGGCAACAATGCCTGCCTGGCGTTCGCCCAGGCGGGAGAACCCGCATGAGCGCCGCGTTGAGTGTGTGGGTGAAAGGCATCGGCGTGTGGGCCCCGGGTGCTGCCGACTGGGATGCGTTTTGCGACATCGCCGCCGGTCGTGCGGGGCCGGCTACCGACGCTCGCCCAACGGCCGACCTGCTCCCGCCCAACGAACGCCGACGTGCGCCGGAGAGTGTGCTGCTCGCCGCCGCCGTCGCCGGTCAGGCGGTACGAATGAGCGGCCTCGATGCCGCCTCGTTGCCCTGCGTCTTCGCTTCCGCCCATGGCGACCAGTCCATTACCGATTACATGTGCGCAACACTCGCCGGCACGCCAACCGAATTGTCGCCGACGAAGTTCCACAACTCGGTGCACAACGCACCGGCCGGCTACTGGACCATCGCCACACACTGCCACGCGAGCTCCAGTGCCGTGTCCGGTGGCGAGACCACGTTTGGCGCCGGACTGCTCGAAGCGGCAACGCTTGCCGTCGCCGACGACCGCGACGTGCTACTGGCCAGCTACGACATTGCGGGCGCGGGGCCGCTGGGCGAGATGACTGCCACCACCGGCCCCTTCGCCGTCGCCCTGGTGCTGTCCCCTCGCGCGGATGCGGCGGCCATACGCCTCGACCTCACGCCGTCTCCTGGCAACAGCGGCAGCCAGCCGACCGGAGATGCGTGGCTGGACGGCATTGCCGCCAGCAATCCCTCGGCACAGGCTATTCCTCTGGTGCACGCGCTTGCGCTGTCGCGCTCCACCGCGCTACGTATTCCTGCGGCCCATGAGCTCGATCTTCATGTCGACGTGGGAGCAGATGCGTGAACGCGAACGTCGAAAGATGCTGCGTCCTGATCCCCTGCCTCAACGAGGAAGGAGCTATCGGGCGCGTAGTCGGTGAAGCACTGGCGCTGGGGCTCCCAGTCATCGTCGTCGATGACGGCTCGGACGATCGCACACCCGACATCGTCGGCACCCTTCCCGTCACCTTGCTTCGCCACCCGACACGACGTGGCAAGGGCGAGGCCCTGCGTACCGGATTTCGCGAAGTACTACGCCAGGGATTCGATGCCGTGGTCACCATGGACGGCGACGGTCAGCACCTCGCTTCCGATGTTCCGGCCATCCTTGCCGCGAGTCGGGAGTACCCCGGTAGCATCGTCATCGGTGCGCGGATCCTCGACCGCGACCAGCAACCGCCAGGTCGCCGCCGCGCCAACGCGGTCGCCGATTGGGGCATCTCCTGCGCATGCGCGCAGCCCATCGCGGATACGCAGAGCGGTCAGCGTCTGTATCCACGCGCCGTCCTCGATCTGGTCGATATCCCTGCGGAGCACTTCGTTTTCGAAGCCGCACTGCTGATCACCGCCTGTCGCGAGCGCGGCACGCGCGTCGTCTCGGTGCCGATCGCCTCGCGTTACCACGGCGACTTCAGGCTCAGCCATTTCAATCCCGTCCGGGACGTCACCCGGATCACCGTCTATACCGTCGGCAGGGTCTTCCACTACGGCAACTTCCTGGCCAGCTACCGACGCTCACGCAGTGAACCAACCATCGTCGGCGCCACCGAATCGATCGAACCAGGCACCGCACACTGACATCCGAGGTCGAACATGGATCGTAAGCCGCACGACGCCGTCATCCTGGGAGGAGGCCTTGCCGGGCTCACGCTCGCCATGCAACTCAAGGGCGAATACCCGGACATGGATATCGTGGTGCTGGAGCGGCAAGCGCGTCCGCTGCCCGAGGCAGCGCACAAGGTGGGCGAGTCTACCGTGGAGATCGCGGCACACTATTTCGCCGATACCCTCGGCCTTCGCGACCATCTGGAAAGCTCGCATATCCGCAAGTTCGGCTTTCGCTTCTTCTTCTCCGAAGGCCAGGACGATCTGGCTGACGTAACGGAGCTGGGCGTCAGCGCGGTGCTGCCGACACCGAGCTACCAGATCGATCGCGGCATCCTCGAAAACTATCTCGGCGACGAAGCACGGCGACGTGGCATCGACTTTCGCGACGACGTGACTGTTCGCGGCTTCGACATCGGCGCGGGCGAGGCGCCGCATACGGTTCGGGCCAGCGCAGCGGACGGCAGCGACCTGGTGCTGCACGCACGCTGGCTTCTCGATGCGTCGGGTCGCGCCGGCATGATCCGACGCAAGTTCGACTTCACGCGCGACAACGGCCATCACGCCAATGCCGTGTGGTTCCGAATCGATGACCGGCTGGAGATCGATGACTGGTGCGATGACGCGGAATGGAAGGAGCGTTGTCATCCGCCCGAACGCTGGCGCTCAACCAATCATCTGTGCGGCCCAGGCTACTGGGTGTGGTTGATTCCCCTTTCCTCAGGCGCGCATTCCGTGGGCATCGTCGTTGACGCGGCCATGCACCCGATCGAAGGCATGAAGACCTTCGATCTCGCCGTGGACTGGCTCCAGAAGCATCAGCCGATGGTCGCCCGCGAAGTGATCAAGCGTCGCGAGAAGCTCCTGGATTTCGCTTTCTTCCGCAACTTTTCGTACAGCTGCTCGCGGATGTTCTCTTCCGATCGATGGGCAATGACGGGTGAAGCCGGTGCTTTCCTCGACCCCTTCTACTCGCCCGGCAGCGATTTCATCGCCATCGCCAACACGTACATCACACTGCTGATCGGGCATGACCGCCGCGGCGAGAACGTTGCGCCGCATGCTCGCCTTTACGAGCGGCTGTTCTTCTCGTTCTACGAGGGTACGCTGAAGATGTATCGTGGCCAGTACAACCTCTTCGGTGACGCGGAAGTGCTACCGATCAAGGTGATCTGGGATTACGCGTACTACTGGGGCGTGCTCTGTCAGCTCGTGTTCCAGAAACGCCTGGGTGACAGCGCCTTCATCGCCAGGATGGGCGATGAGCTGATCGCCGCCGCCGAACTGAACACCAGAATGCAGGCCTTCTTCCAGCCCTGGCACGCCGTGTCGGATGGGCGCAACCGCAAGGTCCTGCTCGACCAGCGCGACCTCGCCTGGTTTGCCGACATGAATAACACGCTGCACGACGTGATGGACGACGACACGCTGGCGGAACGACTGCGAAACACCGTCAGGATGATGCGATTGCTGGCAGCCAGCATTGTCGAGCGCGCCGCGGACGATCACCCGTCGCTGCTCAAGGTCGCCGGGGATCTGGTCGACATCGAAGGCGAGCGCACGGCGCTGTTTGCACGGGTGGCCTGAGTCGCGGGTTCTGAGACGGTGATGGCACAGACTGCTCTGGTCGGCCCGAAGGGAGCGGTCAGGCTCCTCATCAGTCCCCTTTCAGGTACCCCTTCGGGCCGACGATCACGCCTTCGGGTGAATGACGGCCGCGCGGCCCGAGGCGATTTCCACGCCTTCATGCTTGATCTGGAACGTGTACTGCGCACCGGTATCGTCGGCGATCAGGCATTGAGCATGCACGTGCAGCGTACCTGGCAGCGTATCGGCGCGATCGACAGCTAGTTTCACCCCGCGAAGACTCACCAGCATGCCTGGCCGCGGCGCTGTGGCGCCCTGCCCGCGTGCTTGCAGCGCCCCGTGTACGGCCATGGCCTGCGCGCCGTACTCGGCCAAGTGTACGGCGTGCAGCCCGTGCTCACCACGCAGCGGATGCGTTTCGAGTACGTGGCTGGTACTCGTCGCGTGGATGGATGTGTCGTCCCAGGCGAGAACGCCGTCGAGCAGGCACATGTCGCCGGCGTGCGGGATGAGGTCGATGAAGTCAGTCTTGGCGAGCATGGGGTTCAGGCGTCTGAGTGGCCGGACACGTGAGCGGCAGCAGCGCCAGCATGCTCGTCAGCAGGGCCAGTTTCTTGCCAGAAGTCATAGAAATTGAACCAGTTGAAGGGATACACGCGTGCATAGTGTTCGATACGCGCGGCGAAGCGACCGATCACGGCGTCAAGCTCAGGCTTGCGATTGGCCCGCGGAATGTCGATGCCGTCGGAGAACGCTTCGAAAATCAGCTTGTAGCGGTTGCCGCCAAGATAGATACCCATGCACAGCACGACGGGAATCTTCAGCGCGGAAGCCAGCAGCCAGGGGCCGGCGGGAAACGGCGCCGGTGTACCGAGGAACGGAACCATCCGCGTGGTTTCGTTCTGGTGACCACGGTCGGCGAGCAAGGCCACCATGCCGCCCTGCTGAGCGCTTTCGGCCATCGCCAGGGCGACCGAGGTGCCACCAAGTGCCGCGTCGATCACGGCCGCGCCAACGTCCGGAGCAAGCGCTTCGAGCATGGCCGTCAGTGCCGGTGTCTTCTGCTTGTCGAGCACCACGCGCAAAGGAACGTCGGGGCGGCGGCTACTGAGAGCCCGAAGCGCCTCGAAACTGCCCTGATGAGAGCCGATCAGCAGGACACCCTGACGCGCATCGAGGTGGCTGTCGAGGATAGCCAGGCCTTCGACATCGACGACGAAGTCGCGCTCGCCGCGGGCGAGGAAGAACACCCGGTCGAGCAGGGTCGTCGCGAACATGTGGATGTGATGGAAGACATCCCACGACGTGACCGTGCGATTCAGGACACGCGCCAGATAGCGGCGCGAGGCGTCGCGCTCGTCGGCGCGACGCAGGAAGAAGTAGAACGCGATGGGGTAGAGCAGGACGCGTGCAACGTGGCGCCCGAGCCGCATGGCGATCGTCCGGATAACCCAGATGGCGAAATGCCCGCCGCCTTCGCGCTGCTTCCAATGATTCATGCGCTGGCTTCCAGGGTGCCGCGCAGCAGGGTGTCGACACCGCGACGAACGGTAAAGCGATAGCGCGCGTCGGCCAGGGCGAAGAGTTCCAGTTCGGCATCTTCGCCAGGCAGCAGCGGCGCGAGAAACTTCGCGTCGATCACCTGGCGTACGCCCAGCCCGCGCCAATCACGCAGCGCCTCGGCGGCCTGCTCGATCAGGAGCACGCCTGCGACAATGGGCCGCCCCGGAAAGTGCCCGGCAAAGCTGCGGTGCGCCACATCGAAGTGCAGCGGACGTACGTAGGGCGCGATGTCGGCGGTGTCGGTCAACGGCTGGCTCCGGGCCTTGGCAGGAACGGCGACATGTGTCGGTCGTCGCCCCGGGGATCTGCGCGCAGCAGAACACGACGGGGGCAAGTGCGACCTGAACGACCGTCAGGCCGCGGCGCGATGCTGTTCGATGTGCTCGGAAAGCGACCGAAGGTTCGTGAAGATAGTGCGATTGTCCGGGTTATCGGACTTCAACTGGAAGCCGTAGCGTTTGGACACGGCCAGCGCAATTTCGAGGGCGTCGATCGAGTCCAGGCCCAGGTCGCCGCCGAACAGGGGCGCCTCGGGATCGATCTCGGCCGGCTTCACCGCCTCGAGGTTGAGGCTCGTGACGATCAGTTCTGCCAGTTCTTTCTGTGTTGCGGTTTGCGTTGCCATGTGGTCGTTCCAGGTCCTGGATATACCTGCCTCCCCCCGGATGGCAGCGGCCGCGGAGTTTACCACAGGGCCTCCTCCGGGCTGTGCCCAGGCCGTTCAGGGACGTGAATCGGTCGTCACCCACACGCCGCGCTGACAATGGAACGATATGATGGGATCGACGAAAGGCTTACGGAATATGCGATGCCCCCAGGCAGTCAAATGCGCGAGCGCTCGCCGCTTACCGCTCATCCCGCTCCCACGGTGAGCTATAGGGCCATGTCCGGGGCACTGCCGCCGCAGACCCTCGCTGCCTTTGGCTTCGGGCCCGATGCCGCCCACCACGACGATCCGCGCTGGCTGCGCGTGGCGCTCGAGCCACTGGGCCCGAGCACGGCCGAGGTATGGGAGGTCGACACCGAGGTGACCTTTGGTCGCGAAGGCGACCTGCGATGGTCACGGGGCGGTGGTTGGACGTTCGCCGCCGTTGAATGCCATGAAGGCGATCACGGCGGCACCGAGGCGTCGGCCAATCATGCCTACGCCATGTTGTCGCGTTTCGTGGAGGCCAGCGACGAGCGCCACGTGCAGCGCATCTGGAACTATCTGGGCGCCATCAACAATGGCACGGGCGACGACGAGCGCTACAAACACTTCTGCACGGGCCGCATCCGCGGCATGGGCGACGTCTTCGCCCAGGGTTTCCCAGCGGCCACGGCCATCGGTCATCACGCCGATCCGGGCCTGCTACAGGTGTACCTGCTCGCCACCGACCGACCAGGCACGCGGGTGGAGAATCCGCGACAGGTAAGTGCCTGGCGTTATCCGCGTCAGTACGGCCGCACCCCGCCTAGCTTTGCCCGCGCGACACTGCTGCCGGCGGACGATGTTCTGGCGA
This sequence comes from uncultured Luteibacter sp., assembly GCA_966191635.1. Taxonomy (GTDB): domain Bacteria; phylum Pseudomonadota; class Gammaproteobacteria; order Xanthomonadales; family Rhodanobacteraceae; genus Luteibacter. Next base: position 3,103 of record CBIGPO010000018.1, on the reverse strand, counting down.
TTTCGGGAACGGCGGCAGTCGTCGGCCATGCATCCGCGCATGCCGGCGATATCCAGGCGCAGCTCGGCGAGACTTTGCGAAACCTTGATGCCCTGCTGGAAACCGGCGGCCTTCCCGCCGGCTTCGATGGCCTCGCTCCGCTGAAGATCTACGTGCGGCATCCCGAGGACGAGGCCGTGGTTCGCGCCTTCGCCGCGAAGCATCTCCCGAATGCGCCGTTGCTACTGGTCCACGGTGACATCTGCCGCGCGGAGTTGCTCGTCGAAATCGACGGCTGGCGCTATCGCGCCTGATCAGGACCGTTTCGTCGGCCGTTGCCAGCCATCGATCGTGGTCTGGCGGGCGCGCGAGATGGTCAGCGCATCCGGGGGCGTGTCCTTGGTGATGACCGAGCCCGCACCGATCGTCGAGCCCGCATGCAGGGTCACCGGTGCAACCAGCGAGCTGTTCGAACCGACGAACACCCGGTCGCCGATGGTGGTGCGACTCTTGTTCACGCCGTCGTAGTTGCAGGTGATGGTGCCTGCGCCGATGTTCACCTTGCTGCCGATCACGGTGTCGCCGAGGTAACTCAGATGGTTGGCCTTCGAGCCTTCGGCGATCACCGCGTTCTTTGTCTCCACGAAGTTGCCGATGTGCACGCCAGTCGCGAGGTCCGTTCCCGGACGCAAGCGGGCGAACGGACCGATCGTGCACGGACCATGCGTTACGACGCCGTCCAGGTCGCAATGCGCGAGCACGACGGTTCCGGTCGCGAGCGTTGCGTTGCGGATGCGCGAGAAGGGACCGATGCGCACCTCGTCGCCCAGCGAGACCTCGCCCTCGAGGATCACGTTAACGTCGATCTCGACGTCACGCCCCGTGGTGACCTTACCGCGCACGTCGAGTCTCGTCGGATCGGCCAGACGCACACCGCCGAGCGCGAGTTCGCGCGCCATGCGCTCGCGATAAAGTGCTTCCAGCCCGGCCAGCTGCCACGGATCGTTCGCACCCGAGGCTTCCACCGGGTCGCAGTCCACGCAAGCCGCCGGCGCGCCCTCGGCCGCGGCCATTTCGAAGACATCCGTCAGGTAATACTCGCCTTGGGCATTGCTGTTACCGAGGCGCTGCGTCCACGCCAGCAGGCGCACGGCATCGCCGGCAACGATGCCCGTGTTGACCAGGTCGATGGCACGCTGTGCCGCGCTCGCATCCTTCTCTTCGACAATGTGGCGTACGTTGCCCGTCGCATCGAGGACGACACGTCCGTAACCCCGCGGGTCCGTAAGGCGTGTGGCGAGCATGGCGAGACCTTCGCCGGCATGCGTGAGCGCGGCCAGGGTTTCGCCACGGATCAATGGCACATCGCCGTAGAGGATCAGCACACGCCCTTCCAGCTTGCCGGCAGCCTGCAGGGCTTCGAGCGCGGTACGCACCGCGTGACCCGTACCCAGGCGCTCACGTTGCTCGATCCAGCCCAGCGATGAGTCCGTAGCGTACGCCGCGCGCACCTGTTCGCCGTGGTGGCCATAGACGACATGCACGCCCGCGGGTGCAAGCGTGCGCGCCGCATCGATCACGTGAGAAAGCAGCGGACGCCCGGCCAGCGGCATGAGCACTTTGGCGGACGCGGACTTCATCCGCTTGCCTTCACCCGCGGCGAGAATCAGGACATGAAGGGGCGTGGCGGTCATGGGGGCTCTTGCCTGGCGTAAAGGAGAGGGCCGCACTGTCGCGCGTTTTATCTCCCCTGCCAAGTCGGCTACTTGTCGTCGGACCGATGGGTCAGGTGTTCGAGGTTGGGCTTATAAGCCTCGACAAATGCATTGTGCAGGATGCCGATGATCGCGTCCGAGGCGGACATGTCCTTGTCGTCGATGGTGCCGGAAATGGTCACGCGCGTCGCGAACTGGTCTTTCGACTGGTTCTTGAAGACCTTAGTGACGCCTTCGGCCAGGGCTTCGTACGCCAGCTTGACCGGACCCTTGTGATCCTGTTCCACGTCCTGTTTCCAGCTGAAGATCTGCAGCCCGTGGAAAAGCGGTTTGGCATAGCCGCTGAGCTTGCGGTCCTTTGCCTGCAGTTCCATGACGAAGTCGCCCTCACCGCCAGCGAAATCGAGACCGGAATAGGCACGGGCGAGATCGTTCGCCTTGACCAGCTTGATGTTGCGGACGCTCAGCTCGTAGTGGAAGTCACCCAGACGCTCGAGCGGATCGAACTCAGCGGTCGTCTCCAGCGGTGCGTCGCCCAGTACCTTGGCCGTGGCATGCATGTGGGCTACGCGTGAACCACCTTCACGCTGCACGTTGGTCAGGTTGGTAGCGGTGCCGTTGACCTCGGTCATCTTGAGGTCGACCTTGGGGCTCGATACGAAGTTATGGAAGGTTACGGTGCCATTGAAGACGTTCACCTCCTCGAGGCGCGTCGGCACGAGTGCCTTCAGCGGGGTACGCCAGTCGACACCCTTACCCGTCTGCGTGTCGCCCTCACCCTTGCCGTCCACGAAGTTCACCACGGGGTCGAAAAAGTCGATCTTGCCGCGGAGCCGCCCTTTGACCAGTGCGGTATAGCTCAGTGAAATCTCCGCGCGTGCCGTGTCGAACAGCGGCACAGGCAGTTTGCCGTCGGTCTTGGTAACGGTCATGCGGTTGATCGTGTATGCACCGCGCCACAAGTGGATATCGATGTCGACGATGTGGCCCGAATAGTTGCCCATCTTCGCCAGGCGGCCGTTGAGGTAGTTGAGCACCACGTACGGGAGGGCGATCCGCGCGACGATCAGCACGATAGCGATGACGCCGATGATCCAGAGGCTGCGGCGATAGCGGATGTGCATGGGGTCGGGTACCGGGGGACGACCGGGGGAGTGTGGCGTGTTCAGGATCACAGGCACATGAAGGCTGACATAAAGGGCGCATCGCGCGGTTCTTTGGGGGGATGGGCTCGCCTTCGGCCTCGCGTTTTGCGCGGCTCGCTTTGCGTTGCAAGAGCCGGCGGGTCTCACCCTCGGGGCCACGCTGCGGCGACCCGCTTTGGAAGGGCCGCCCAAAAGCGGCCGTTTACTTGATTGCCCTGCGGGCCGGGTCGGGCTCCGACTGGGGGTTTTCGACGCGACTCCTGT